>JAQYWR010000028.1 GCA_029379225.1 Nostoc sp. S4
CCTTTTGTACGTAGTTGTGGTTTTGACATTCATTTTTCCAGGTGCAAGATATGAGTTAAATTATTGATCGGGTGTAAGCTATTTACAGCGTTTTGCAAGTACACAATGTCTATTGACATGGCGGTAGAGGTGGAATGCGGGCGATCGCTCCGGCTTTGAGGAGTTCCGGACGCTTGGCGTATGGGAGCAAACCATCCGGCTTGGCGTGATACTGACTAGCACATTCAAGTACGGCTGTTGCTGTATTCTCTACACATTCAGCATCACTAGGCAAATCGCCGAATAAGTAGGTGTGTTTGTTAAAACAGACGAAAGCAATTGCACAAGCCTGGTCACAAACACCCATGCATTCAACGGGTTGAATCGAGAACTCGTCTTGCAACATCCAATCATGATATCGGGTTTGTAGTTTCTCTAAAAGCTGTTCACCGCCGCTTTTAGCAACATCCTGTTTTGTGCGATCGCTACTTCCACAGATTGTGCAAACAAATATAATGTGTTGATGATTCATAGATAAATTGCAGGGTTTAATTTCTCATACTGTATTCATATAGCTGTAGTCACACCCTTTAGGAGATAATGACAAGCGTGAATGCTAGCAACAGTAATAGTTTTACCTGCCTCCTGCCTTCTACCTCCTGCCTCCTGCCTCCTACTATAAAAATCCATGTCGAATAATCAATCGTATCCGACATGGACTTTAGGCTATGAATTTGTTCGGTCATTGAATAAAGAAACTAAGGGCAAATGGATTTACAGCCAAATAGCACAGCAATAAAACCCGTTGACACTGACTTAGGAAACACTACGCTTCCAAGTCAACCCAGTACGTGGATTCTGCCGATGTCGCAGCCACAGTCCTAGCAGCAAACCAATTACCACAATTGCAGTGAAGTAAGTTAGCGAAATTAACCGGACAGACATTGGCGGAGCGACACCTTCAACTGGTATATTTTCTGCAACTTGAAATGGCTGAAATTGCCGAGTGGCATTTGCTTGCGGTGCAACTTCCACAACAATGCTATGCGGGGCACCGTCAAAGAACTCCTGCTCCCACGCTAATTTTCCATTGCTGTCTGGAGTACCTTCATAAGCAAACGCCACCCAATTATTTTCAAGTTGGGTGGTTGTTACCTTTAACACCACATCTGTCACAGGTTGGCTAGTTTTGGGATCGCTGACGCTGACCTGCAACTTAGCAGGTTGACCCACCGTTGCACTTTGGTCACCCGATAGTTGCATATAAAGTCCTTGAGACTGCAATTTAGCGGGCTTACTAGAGGGCGGCACTTCTTCTGACATTTCTGGCATCGACATATGATGCGATTCAGCAAGTTCAGCGCTGATGTTGACGAACAAAAGTGCAGCGATCGCAACCACAATCAATCCACTCAACAATAATCGCACCTGTTGCGGGGCAATTTCTCCCGGTTGAATCGCTTGTCTTGCGCCAATCACCCAACCTCCTAGTAGTCCAACCAAGAGCAAAATTACAACCAGGATACCAAAGTAGCGGAACTTTAAGGGATTTTCAGGCAGCGTCAGCGTCAGCTTTTGCTGAATCGGCTCAAATGCATTGGCAACCAGCGGATTTACTGCTACCAAGAGTTGATATGTTCCTCTGATTGGCAGGGTTTGTTGAACCTGCAACTGACCTGTTGGTGCATTGCCCTCAATGTCTAGCAACTTTGTTCCTTCAACAATTGGAAAATCTGTTGTGAACCAGGGGTTTTTAGGATTGGTGAACAATTGCAAGTGGATTTTGGCATTCTTTAAAGATTGCCCTTGAGCATCGAAGGCTTGCAGCATCAGTTGTACTGGCGGATTGTAGTGCCCCGAACCCAATACTGTGGTGGCTTCAGCTTCAAGGGGTCGAACCTGATTAATCGGTGGATTAGTTGTTAGCCGCACCGATGGTTGAGGGGATTGAGAAAGCCCGATCGAACCATACAGGATAATTGCGATCGCACAAATCGCACCGATCAGCTTAGACCACTTAAATAAAGTCATTTAATTTCTCAACTCCTGCTAATCATTGACTCAATCAACTAATGACAGCTCACCATCAGTGTGTGGTGACGCAGAGTATGAGTTGTGTCATGAATAGCAGGGTATGTACTGAAATAAATTGTCCATAAAGTCAAAGAACATAGTGCAACATAGAGTGCTGATTGTACAGGTACTGATAGCACTTGACGGGTGACTTGTTGCTGAATAGAACTAGAAGATTGAACTGTCATTTTGTACCTCGTAGATAAAACGATATTAATGATTGATTAGGTAAGCATTCTGACTTCTACAGTCAGCAGTCAATATTAAATCCCTAAAACAGATGAATAAGACTCTATATGAGCCGTAATAGCATACTGAACCAGCTATTTCGTTTTTATTCATCAAGATTACCTATATTAACATTGACGTAAGGTTTAGTAAAACCTATCTAAATGACAGAAGCATTGCAATTTTATGTCTTAAGTGTGACTAGTTGTGTTGCTTACAACTCACGGATGGTGTTAAGAGTTATTCTTAACCTTTTCGGCTAATTTATTAGTTTTACTTATCCTAAATTTTTCAACAAAATATTGAAAAAATGTATTTTATAATACAGTTTATTGGACAAGAATTGAGTTTTAAACTATCTCTTAAAGAGCGATACCTTTTTACTGCCTTTGTCGGGATTACTATGGGCATTGGATTGCTATACAGCATCGACGAACACTGCAACCAAGGCAAAATTAGTCATATCAGTACTTGAGTAAGCATTCCTTAGATAAAAACGTGCATTAATACGTCAAAATAGTTGTGGGACAAAAATCACACTATTTTTTATATAAATTACAAAAAAAATAGTGTGAAAGAATAATTTATATCTAATCAAATGTTTATAGTTTTGCCTTTTATTTCCTTAATTACTACTTTTTTAATAATTCAAAAAAATCATCCTGACTGGCGTCAATCTCTAATCTTAGCATCTACTTACTGGGGAATTTTACTTACTATAATTACAGAATTTTTGAGTATTTTTAAATTAGTTACTTATAGCTGGGTATTAGTAACTTGGGGAGTAATATGTATAATCTCCATTTATATATATCTGCGGTTAAATTCCCAAAAAACTCCAACTTCAGAGCGAAATAAATCTTTTCGATTAAATAAAAATATTCAAATCCCATTCTTAATAAAATTATTGTTATCTGGCATAAGTTTTGTTGTAGTGACAGTTGGATTAATTGCAATTATCGCACCACCCAATAATTGGGATTCTATGGACTATCATATGAGTCGTGTTGCTCATTGGATACAGAATCATAGCGTTGCTCATTATCCAACCAGTTATACTCCACAGCTATATCAAAATCCTTGGTCAGAATTTGTGATTTTGCACTTGCAAATTTTAAGTGGTGGTGACTACTTCGCTAATTTAGTTCAATGGTCGAGTATGATTGGCTGTATTATTGCAGTTTCATTAATAGCAAAACAACTAAGAGGAGATTTACGAGGTCAGATTTTCTCTGCGGTTATAACTGCAACAATTCCAATGGGAATCTTGCAAGCCTCAAGCACTCAAAATGATTATGTAATTGCATATTGGGTAGTTTGTCTTGCTTACTACGTCCTATCAGCTATAGAAGCTAGAACAAGTAACCTTTGGATAAATTCATTCAATATTGGTACCAGCACCGGACTAGCTATTCTCACTAAGGGAACTGCTTACTTTTATGTATTACCCTTCTTAATTTGGTTTGGGTTATCCCAACTTAAACGTTTACGTTGGCAAGCATGGAAACCTATATCAATAGTAGCAATTACATGTTTATTGCTGAATATTTGTCACTACTTACGTAATTATAATTTATTCGCTTCACCACTTGGCGAACCAGGTGAGTATAGCAATGAAATACAGGGCATCAATGTATTGATTTCTAATGTTTTGAGAAATATTGCCTTGCATATAGGAACACCCATAGGTTTATGGAATGGAATAGTAAATAAAATAATTCAAATCATCCATACATTTATAAGTCTGGATGTTAACGACCCTCGGATAACTTTTTCTCAGAAATTTTTTGTGCCTGGAGGTTGGTCAACAATTGGTATGCCAGGTAATGAAAATGGTGCGGGTAATTTAATACATTTAGTACTTTTTGTGATATGTATCATAATTTTTATAGCTCGAAAATCTATCCACAAGCAAAGCTATATTTTTGATTATTTGATTGCTACTGTATCGACATTTTTGATATTTTGCTACTTGGTAAAATGGCAACCTTGGAATAGTCGGCTGCATTTACCATTTTTTATATTAATTTCACCGTTCTTAGGTATTGTCTTGTCTAAGCTGAAAAAACAAAAAATAGCAATTTATCTAGTAATATTTTTACTAATATCATCATTCCCGTGGGTATTTTTTAATCGCTATAGACCAATTGTAGGTAGTAACAATATATTCCAAGTTAGCAGAATTGAGCAGTATTTCAGTAATCGACCATATCTGAAAGCTAATTATACAGAAGCAGTTGAGTTTTTAAATTTCCGAAAATGCTCAAATATTGGGTTATTAATGGGAAATGACCCTTGGGAATATCCTTTATGGGTACTGTTACAGCAAAATAATCCACAAATAGTTAAAATTGAACATATTAATGTGACTAATATTTCGGCAGTTATTGCTAAAAATTCTCCTTATCAAGAGTTTGAACCTTGTGGAATTATTTCGATGGAAACTAAAAAAAGTAAACAAAATAAATTAGAAAAAATCAACTTTCAAGATAAAACTTATGTTCGAGCATGGAATTCTCCAGAACTTGGTGTATTTATTAAGTAAAATTTGATTAATTGCAAGTTCATAAATTGAAAATTTTCTCAGAAGATTAAAAGAATAATGCTGACAAAAATTGCTGTTGAAAAAATTCTTGAGCGTGCTTTAACGGGTTATGATTTATCTGTCGAAGAGGGAGTGTTATTGTTACAACAAACCGAACCAGAAGCGATCGCTGCCATACGTACTACATCTGACACACTCCGCCATACCCAAGCAGGCGATACAGTTACTTACATAATTAATCGTAATATTAACTTTACTAACATTTGCGAGCAGCATTGTAGTTTTTGTGCGTTCCGTCGAGATGATGGTGATGCAGGTGCATATTGGTTAGATTGGGCAGAAATTTTAGAAAAAACCACAGATGCAGTGCAACGGGGTGCGACAGAAATCTGTATGCAGGGAGGATTAAATCCACAAGCACGAATCAACGGAAAATCTTTGCCTTACTACCTCAAACTAGTAGAAACCATCAAACAGGAATTTCCGCAGATACATTTACACGCTTTCTCTCCTCAAGAAGTACAATTTATCGCTAGACTTGACGCACTTAAATATGCTGATGTAATTGCTGCTTTACGAGATGCTGGTGTTGGTTCAATGCCAGGAACCGCAGCAGAAGTGTTAGATGATACGGTCAGGCGGATATTATGTCCAGAAAAGATTGATACAGCAACTTGGCTAGAAATTGTTAGCACTGCTCACAAATTAGGCATGTATACCACCAGTACCATGCTATCTGGGCATATTGAAAGCCACGAACAGCAAATTGGGCATTTAGAAAAACTGCGATCGCTGCAAAAAATTGCCATCGAGCGGGGATATCCAGCACGGATTACAGAGTTTATTTTATTACCCTTTGTTGGTCAAGAAGCACCCAAACCCTTACGTCGCCGTGTTGGACGCGACCAACCAGTTTTGCAAGATGCACTCCTACTAGGTGCTGTAGCCCGGATTTACTTAGGTAATTGGATTCCCAACCATCAGCAGAGTTGGGTAAAACTAGGACTTGCAGGTGCGACAGAAGCCTTAGTTTGGGGTTGCAACGATATCGGCGGCACCTTAATGGAAGAACACATTACCACAATGGCAGGTGCTTTGGGCGGTACGTGTATGGAAGTGGAAACATTGTCAGATGCTATCGCTTCTTTAGGACGACCTTACCAACAACGGGATACTCTTTATCAAAAAGTTATTAGTCATTAGTAGAGACGCTATTAACCCTTGTCTGTACAATAGTCATTGGTCATTGGTCATTAGTTATTTCTCTCCTATCTCCCCGATCTCCATATCCTCCATTCCTCACTAAATTGATCCCCAAGATACCAATCCAAGATACGATGGACGTTGATTTACGTATTCTTTTAGTTAATGCATATGAAGCGCTATTGGTCGCGTCTGCTTGCGCTCGTTTTAGTTGTAGCTATCGGCTTGATGGGCTGCTCTGGCAGTCCAGATACTTTGAGTGGCGATTATCGCCAAGACACTTTGGCTGTGGTCAAAATCATGAGACAAGCCATAGAATTATCACAAGATTCACCAGACAAAGCAGCAATTCAAGCAGAAGCGCGTCAAAAAATTAATGACTTCTCAGCTCGCTACCAAAGGGCTAACTCTGTTTCTGGTCTTAGTTCCTTTACAACTATGCGAACAGCCCTCAATTCCTTAGCTGGACACTACAGTTCTTACCCTAATCGTCCTGTACCCGAAAAACTCAAAAATCGTTTAGACAAGGAGTTACAGCAGGTAGAAATGGCGCTCAACCGTGGCGGTTAACTCTTAACAACAGAGAGTGAAGGAGATGAGGAAGCAAGGGAGGCTCTTGAGGCAAGGGGAGAATAACTTCTAACTCAGAACTTAGCACTTCCAATTCCCTTTCCCTATCCACTGGTTTCATTTATAGCGGGTGTTGTGCTGCCAGTTCTTCCGATCTTAACTACTACATTATTATTTGATGGTTAAGAGCTACAAGTTCAAAGTTTTGATTTTTGAATCCTGAGTGGAGCCGGAAACACTCCGCCTTCACTCTTGAATAGATTCTAAACTTAAATCTAAGTCTGAGTAAAAATTTAAAATTTTACACTAAACTAATTGATACTCCCTGAGGTATAACTTAACAGGCTCCTTAGTTTAAAAATTCCCTTATTTTGGCAAATTGTCATCGATTAAGGTAAGAGCAGAGTCTACCTAATAGTAAACTAAACTTGCTTTATATTTATATTTTTTATACTCCAATTTATGTATTTATGAGTTTAAGTAGAACGGTGTGAAAAAACAAAACTATGTTAAGAAAAATTAAATAGTCTTAAACCTCTTCTCTCCTGCTTTGTACCCTTCTTTTGTGGGAGACGCTACGCGAACGGGTTCAGCAGTGACGCTCCTACGTCGAAGAGAGCTAGTAGCGCTAACGCAATCGACGCAAAGCACCAAGATTGCGACTGCTGAACCTCCTGCTTCCTGCCTCATCCCAGCGATAAATATTTACACCGACCTACTTAGAAAAAATATGGCAACAGAAATAGATGTCTAGTAGTCTTGAAAAAATAGGTTTTAAAATTCTGATTACTCAAATATATAATTTGATACACTCCGCTCACAAAATATCTGAGTTGGGGTAGTTGATTTTTTCTGTCCATGTACTAGCAGGTATGTATAATCGTCCTTTGAACGTTGCAAGAACAACATTATTTTGGCGACGCCTATTCGCTGTTGTTTTCAGTAGTAGTTCTTTGCTCTCTAGCTTTGCAAGCCAACCAGCAAGGGCACAAGTAAACCAGTATTGTCAGTTATCATCAGCAGGTGTGCAAGAAAAAGAAAACTTACGTTTGTCAGCTTTCAAAGGCAATCAAAATGCTCAGGGTCGATATCAAAAAATATTACAACAACAGGCACAGGAATTAGGCAAGTGCCGGACTCGGACTTGGCCGCAAATTCAAGCTATCTGGTTGCGCTTGTATCCGTGTGATATTCAACCAGGAATAATCGATCGCGTTATGGATCGGATTGTTAACGGTGGCTATAACCAAGTTTATTTAGAAGTATTTTATGATGGGCAGGTATTATTGCCGAAAACTTCTAACCCGACGGTTTGGCCTTCTGTAATTCGTACCCCAGGAGCAGAAAACAGCGATTTACTTTCTGTAGCGATTCAAAAAGGTCGTCAACGGGGTTTGAAGGTCTATGCCTGGATGTTTACCACAAATTTCGGCTATACTTACGCTCAGCGACGAGATAGAGAAGCAGCGATCGCTCGCAATGGCAAAGGCCAAACGAGTTTATATGTTGTAGATAATGGCTCTCAAGTCTTTATCGACCCCTACAACTTGCAAGCTAAACGGGACTACTACCAACTAGTACAAGAAGTATTGCGTCGCCGTCCAGATGGCTTGTTATTGGACTACGTGCGTTATCCCCGACAAGCAGGAAGCGATTCCATCGCCACTAAAGTCTCAGATTTATGGCTATATACTCCTGCAACTCAAGAAGCTTTATTTAAACGGGCACAGAATTACAAAGGGCTAGATTTAATTCGCCGCTTTTTGAGTAAAGGATTTGTTACTGCTGGAGATATAACAGAAGTCGATAAACTTTATCCTCAAGAAGGCCAACCTCTCTGGCAAGGACGCATTCCACCAGCCGAAAAATTAATTCAGCCTGCAACTTATAGACAACCACTTTTACAATGGGAGCTGTGGCAGCTTGCTGTTGCCCACGCTATGCAAGGAATCCTAGATTTTGTCACCATTGCTAGTTATCCAGCAAAGCAACAAGGTATTCCCACAGGAGTAGTGTTTTTTCCTGATGGTAACCAAACTGTTGGACAAGGCTATGATTCTCGTTTGCAACCTTGGGATAGATTCCCCACAACACTACAGTGGCATCCCATGTCTTACGGAGCTTGTGGTAATGTTAGTTGCATCGTATCCCAAGTGCAACGGGTTTTGAGTATGGCAAAACCGGGTACGCAGATCGTTCCTGCTTTAGCTGGTCAGTGGGGAAAATCTGTTAGTAATCGTCCATCGCTAGAAGTGCAAATGCAAGCACTTCGCCAATATGCTCCCCAACTCAAGGGAGTTAGCCATTTTGCTTATTCTTGGCAGTATCCTCAGAATGATAGCGATCGCAAATTCTGCCGCACTCGCTAAACAGCAAATATAACTGGGGATTGGGGACTGGGTGAAAAGTCTTTTGGTGTCTAGGTTTTATCATCTATTAATGTCCTAACCATCAAGGCTTGTGCTAGATAGCACAATTGAGGAGTCAGAATTGGTGAGTTTACCAATTCTGTTTTCTGCAATTAACTTAAAGCCAAATCTGCTGGTGTATTACAGTTAAACAGCATATCTGGTTCTGGCAAAGGCAAAACTTCCACAGGATATTGCTGTAACCACTGTTGAAACGCTCGCCCCCCTTGATTAATAAAATCCAGGAGTTCTGGCAAACAGCGACGGCGATAAAAACCACACAGAGGTTCCCAACCTTTGGGATGAGCGGCTAAAGCTGCGATCGCATTATCTGCGACGCTATCAAGTCTAGTTGCCCATTCTTGCAAAACTTCAACTCGTAACTTTGGCAAATCACAAGCCAGCAACAACACCCATTCTGTTTTGACTTTGAATAGTCCTTGAGCAAACCCAACTAAAGGGCCGTGTGTCTCAACAGAGGCAGAAGGCAAAGGTACTTCTTGGATAAACTCACAACCAGGCAAAAGCAAGTGTTGATAGCGCTCTGGCCAGGAAGTGACTACATAAACAGTATCGGCACAGCCTTTGGCAATTCCACAAACCCGCTGCAACAACGGCACTCCTTGAATGGGAATTAGAGCTTTATCCTCACCCATGCGAGAACTCTTACCCCCAGCTAATACGATTGCCGTTAATTTGCAGCAACTAAACCTAACAGTGCTGCCTTCTTCTGTAATCACTCCCTACTACCTACTCCCCACTCCCCGATTCTGACTTTGTTCCACTTGTTGCAATAATCGCTCTACACTTTCTGCTGGTGCAAGGCACTTCAAACCTTGGCAAACTAAACCAACGCTTCCCTTCGGTAAATCAGATACTACAGCAAACACGGCACTCGGCACAAACTTGGGAATCAGAGAATTTAATAGCTCTGTTGTGCTGCGAATCAAGGTCGAATTACGATACCAATCCAAGGCTGTAAACAAGCTGGGACATGCTTGGGGAGCGCGATGCATTACGCTCCTAAAAGCTTTTAAACCAAGTTCTGCTAAGTCTAAATAATCTAGATTATCGCTGAGTAACGCCAGACGCACAAGGTTAGCGATCGCAACTCCATTGGCTGATGCTGTGGCATTATCCGCGTAACTGCGTTCACGCACAATTAAATCTTGACTTGAATCGCTGGATGCATTATAATAACCACCTAACTCTACACTCCAGAGAAACTCGTTAAATTCATCTTGGATGGCGATCGCTTTTTCTAACCATTGCTTGTGTTCGGGGTTAGAGGCTTGTAAATCCAACAGAGCTTTAATAAAAAAGGCGTAGTCTTCAGACTGAGCTAAAACGGTTGGTTCTCCTTGATAGTTGAGTCGATGGAAATGCCCATCAACAAACTGACGCTCTAAAATAAAATTCGCTGCTCGTGCTGCTAATTCCAGGTATGAGGATTCCTGGAAGACTCCCGCAGCTCTAGCCAACCCAGAAATCATCAAGCTATTCCAGGCGACAATCATTTTCGTATCTGTCACCGAAGGAATGCGGCCTGGCCAGTTACTAGTTTTTGCTTCCTGGTTGTTGCGAGCAGGAGGAAAAGTTTCAATCGACTCAAAACTAACTCCATAGCGGACTGTAAAAAGTTTATTTAGTGCTGTTTCCAGGGTTGCACTCAGTTGCCCTAAATGGCGTCTTTGCAAAACATTCTGACCTTCAAAGTTACCGTTAGGAGTTACGGTAAACTGTTGTTGTAATTCAGTAAGTTCTTCAGGCGTTAACAGTTGTTGTAGTTGGCTGTAACTCCAAACGTAAAAGGCTCCTTCCTCTGGCTCGACTTCTGTAGGTTGAGTGAAGCTATCAGCATCTTGAGCAGCATAGAAGTAACCCTCTGGGGCGGTCATTTCCCGTTTCAGCCATTGTATGGTACCAGCGATCGCTCTTGCAAAAGCTGGCTCTTGTATTCCTGCACTCCACAAACAAGCCAGATATTCCACAATCTGTCCATTGTCGTAGAGCATCTTTTCAAAGTGGGGTACTGTCCAAGTCGGGTCAACAGTATAGCGATGAAATCCACCGCCTACATGGTCATAAATCCCTCCCAGTGCTAGGTCTAGTCCGCGCTGGGTACAAACTTGTTTGCCATCATACTGAGATTCAAAATTAAACCGAGTTCCCCGCAGTGCCAATTCTGCATAAGGAATCATTGGAAAGCTATTGCCAGATTGATTAGGAGTAATTATGGTTGTGCTGGTTTCCCAGCCTTGTCGGAGTAATTCGTGGTCTTCTAGCTCGTTGGTTGTCGCATCTTGCAACACCGCAGACGTAAGCAGTGACTCAATAATTAGAGCTTTGCGTTGTTGTAAGTCTTGTTTTTCTGTGTCGTAGTAACGGCGGAGTGCTTGCAACACTTGCAAAAAGCCAGGACGACCATAGCGTTGGTCTACAGGGAAGTAAGTACCAGCGTAAAACGGCACTAAATCCTCTGGCGATAGAAAGACATTCAAAGGCCAACCTCCTTGACCGCTCATCATCTGCAAAGCTTGCATATAGATGCTATCGAGGTCGGGTCTTTCTTCTCGATCTACTTTGATCGGCAGAAAGTTGCTATTCATGTACTGAGCGATCGCTAGATCGGAAAAAGCCTCGCCTTCCATAACAGTACACCAGTGGCAACTAGAATAACCAATGGAGAGAAAAATCGGTTTATCTTGCGCTTTTGCAGTTGTCAGGGCTTCGTCACACCAAGACCACCAGTCAATCGGATTTTCAGCGTGTTTGCGGAGGTACAAACTCTTAGCTTCAGCGAGGCGATTAGTCATAATCAAATGCAAATAGTTGCCTTCTTTGCTCAGTCTACCCTGTTGCTAAAAGGTTAGTTTAGATTGCTATATACATATAGAAATAAACCCTACAAGAGAATTATATCTTCAGTAGGAGGCAGCATTATATGTTGTTGAATATAGCCTACACCTCTACAACTTATAAAATATTTTTACTGAAAAGTACGCAATAGCAAACTAACGATATTTGTTGGCATTTCCGGCACAGGTAACGCTGTTTTTGTTTTAACTATACTATTGGGGCTAAGTCCTGCTATCAGGTGGAGCAAGAAGGTGATGATGACGGCTTGTACAATTTTTTCCAGCATGGCACGTCTCTCTCTAGATGGATAGCTTTAATTAGGACTGGTTATTGTAAATACACCTCGTATTATCGATTTACCGAATCTAGCAAAAATAATTTCACAACTGCTTAGACAAATCCTGAAAAAAAGTTTAAGATGTCTCCCTGATTAAACAGAATTTTGCCAGCAGGTCGAATTTCGGTTATCAGTCTCATCACCACATTGCGTATAGCAGACGCCGATATTTGACGTTGGTGAGAGTCGCGGTTTTTTGATTTGTTCTTCCCTAGACAGGGACATTCTCCAAAGACAGCTTTTGCAGTTAAAAAGTGCCCTGACTGAGTACAACTAATTTTATAAATAATTGGAATTAGATTTTTGATAAATTAGTTTGAAGTGCGGATTTAGAAATTAGAACTATTGCAAAGTTATGTTTTGCACTCTTGTCAGCCAAAGCAAAACAGAAAAAGTCTAAATTTGCCAGAGAACAGGAGAGATAAACCCCAGTTTGCTTTTCTCATCGATAAAATGTATTTAATATAGCCATAAACCCCTTTCCATGATTCCCATCGTTATTGAACAATCGGGTCGAGGTGAACGCGCCTTTGACATCTACTCACGGCTGTTGCGTGAGCGCATCATCTTTTTGGGACAGCAAGTAGACAACAACATCGCTAACTTGATTGTCGCCCAACTGCTGTATTTGGATGCTGAAGACTCGGAGAAAGACATTTATATGTATATTAATTCTCCCGGTGGTTCGGTGACGGCTGGCATGGGCATTTTTGATACCATGAAACACATTCGCCCTGATGTTTGTACTATTTGTACTGGGTTAGCGGCGAGTATGGGGGCTTTCCTTTTGAGTGCTGGTGCTAAGGGTAAGCGGATGAGTTTACCTCATTCTCGAATAATGATTCATCAACCTTTAGGCGGCGCTCAAGGACAAGCAACCGATATTGAAATTCAGGCGCGGGAAATTCTCTATCACAAGCGGCGGCTAAACGAGTATTTAGCCGAACATACCGATCAACCTATTGAGCGGATTGCTGAAGATACAGAACGCGACTTTTTTATGTCGCCAGAAGAAGCTAGAGAATATGGCTTGATTGACCAAGTGATTGACCGTCACGCTGCTGGTAGTCGGCCGGTAGCTCTTGTTTAGTCATTAGTCATTAGTCATTAGCAAAATACAGAGAATTAATGAAAAAGCGCAAAGTCACGACTCGGAGTTTCCTGCCAGTCGTGACTTTGTAATAATGGACAAAGGACTAATACACTAATTAAAATTCTGCTAATGGATCTGGCTGAGATTGGAGGAATTTCTCGAATTCCTCCAATTCTTCATCGGTCAGTAAAGTAGGCGATCGCTTCCCATAAGTTTTAATCAATGTACAACCTAAACGCTGAAGTTCGACATCTGTTTTAGCAATTAGATCAGATAAATCCGCAACTTCAGCTTTCTTTTTTGTGTTTCCTGTCTCTGACGCGCTGGTGACATCCTCTTGAGGGCTGTAACTCCCAGGTGTAAATGGTGTAATATTTGGTAGCGTCGGTTGAGATATAAGGTATTCGAGGAAGTGTAGTAATTCTTCATCGGTCAGTAAAGTAGGCGATCGCTTCCCATAAGTTTTAATCAGAGATTCCTGTCCCTGTTCTCGTGTCCAGCCTAACCGCTGCATTTCGATATCCGTTTGGGCAATGACTTGAGAAAAATTTACAGGTTCCATAGCTTCGTTACTGTTTCAACTGCCTACGTTATTTGTGATTTGTCCTTCCAATGACAAAGGACAAATGACTATTAACTAACTAAAATCCTGCTAGCGGGTCTGGCTGAGATTGGAGATATTTCAGAAATCCGTGCAATTCTTCTTCAGTCAATAAAGTACGTCCTCGCTTGCCGTAGGTATTAATTAGATGTTCCCGTCCCTGTTCTGGTGTCCAGCCTAAGCGCTGAAGTTCGACATCTGTTTTGGCAATTACATCAGATAAATCTACAGGTTCAGCTTTCTTCTTTCTCTTTGTTGTACTTGTCTGGGGAACTGCATCCTCTTGAGGACTATAATTTCGAGGTGTAAACGGTGTGACATTACTGCCAGAAATTCCAGAAAAGGTTTGATTTTCCATCTGGTTACCAGAGAACGTTTCCAAGTTTTCCCCTAGAGGCTCAAATTCTAGCTGTCGGTTAGCAGTCAGAGCATACTGTTGACCTAAATCCTGACTGTAAGTATCGCTTGTACTTGGTGTGTCAGTTGTCAGTTGTAGTCTACTGGTAACACCTGCGGTGTCTAAATTGTCAGCTGAGACTGGTTCTGGTTTGGTATTTCGCTCTCTGGTGGATGGTAGAGATATTTCTTTATCGCTGACAACTGACCACTGAGGAGCAGCAAATTCCTCATTCTTTATAGAGGAATAAGTAGATTCACTCAATCCACCTTTGGTGTTTAAGGAAGGATTGGGTTGTGCCTGGGAAATTAATTCCTGTGGTGCATTAGTAATTCCCAAAACTATTAACGCCCTAGTTCTGGCTTGGTCTTCTGCTGCTTCTATTGTTTCTGCTGCTGCCATACCCGTAGCACGGGTTACACCTTCAATTTGTACGCTTGCCCGGACAATATATTTTCCTTGAAAAATTTGAACTAATTCAGAAATCAAGTTGCCGTTGGGATACAAGCTCTGGAATTGAGCCAACATAATACTATTACCAATCTAAAGGGGACTGGGGACTAGGGACTAGGGACTAGGGACTGGAGACTAAGAAGTGGGAACAAGAGGAGCAGAGGGAAAGTTGCAGTAAGTCTTTCCCTTGTGCCCCTCTACACTAGACCTCTGCCTTTTGTGCCCAATCCCTAATCCCCAATGTTCAATCCCTAGTACAGTGGGCGTGGAAATAAACAGACCATACCCTGCGGTCAGCCACTTCGTGTCTATAAAATAGCGCAAATGCCGAAAAGACAACTGTTTTGACACTTCGACTTTGCTCAGTGTAAACTTTTGACTTTTGACTTTTGACTTTTGACTTGCGCGCAGCGGTACTAGTCCCTTTGAAAGTAATATTCTTGCTTTGTCTTTTGTCCCAATTGTAGCAGTAGCTCTTTTTTAAGGAAATTGTTAGCTAGTGCTAACTTACCTGGGTAGTCTTGTCTGTAATGCTATACTATTTACCCAACTTAATGTCTAGAACTATTTTCTGGAAGTGCGCTCTAAATCTACAATAATGAAGATAGGTTCGCCCTCACTGCTTATTAAGCTGCTCGCCTAATTGTTACCGATTCTACGTGTGGAAAAATTGGGTTTACCAGCAGTTCCTCCTAGTTAAAATTCAGAGTCTAATGGCGTAAAATTACCTTTAATCTAGACAATCAAACACCTGTAGTTTACCCTGCATACCGCTTTGGGCAGCATGGAGAGTTCTCCAAACCCAGCTTCTCAAAAACCGTCGCGTAATTACCTCGCAAGGCTAAATCTTAATCAGGCGTACTTTCTAAGTTTGGTTAGATAAAGGGATTTAAACCCAGACGAACTTTGAGAGCATCGTGCAGTGAGAAGTCCAAAAGACGCTTTAGAGTTGTCCGTGGGTCGGCTGACTCGGCTCAACACAACTTCGAGGGCTGTTTCTCGCAAGGGTAGGCAAGGCTTCCTTTCCTCGGAACTTAGGAAGCTTTGCCTCAGGGCAATTCGTTTGGGAGCTTGTTTCTATAAGCCGTCAAAATCCTTTAGGCTCTTAATCAGGGTAAAGGTGAAAGGGAAAACACAAGAAGGGAAAGGTTAAAACGAAAAGGGGAAAGGTCTCAACGCAGGTCTTTTTCCCGTTTGTGCTTAACCCTTTGTCAGCTGACAGGGGTTACTTTTCGCCTTTTTTGATGAGGGCATACAGGAAAGAACCAGATTAAAAAATGATGTTTTGACCAAAGGTCGGTTCACTGCATGGAATTTTCAATCGCTACACTCCTTGCCAATTTCACTGATGACAAATTGGTGGCTCGTAAAGTTTTGGAAAAAAAACTTGGTTGTGAAGATGAAAAAAGCTTACAAAAACTTCACATAGCCTTAGATATTTTAGAAAAAATCGGTATTCTGGTAAAAGAACGGGGCAAGTATCGCCGTGTTTTGGAAGAGGGAATCATTGAAGCAAAACTCCGTTGTTCTAGCAAGGGTTTTTGCTTTGCTATCCAAGATGTGGAAGGAGCTGAGGATATTTACATCCGTGAAAGTCATTTGAGTAATGCTTGGAATGGCGATCGCGTTTTGGTAAGAGTTCTCAAAGAAGGCAGTCGCCGTCGCTCTCCTGAAGGAGAAGTGAAGCTAATTTTAGAACGTTCCAACCACACGCTGCTGGCACGAATTAAGCAAGTAGAAAATGGTTTCCGGGCTGTGCCTTTAGACGATCGCCTGCTATTTGAACTCAAGATTCAACCTAATGGTGCGAAATTAGAACAAGCGATCGACCACCTCGCCCATGTAGAAGTCTTGCGTTACCCGTTAGCTCAATACCCTCCCTTGGGTAGAGTGGTGCAAATCCTTGGTAGCGATGCGGAAGCTGCTGCTGATATAGATTTGGTAACATGCAAACACGACCTGTCCCGCACTTTCTCGGATAACGTCCTCGAAGCGGCTACGAAGTTACCTAAAAAGCTCTTAAAAGCAGACCTGAAAAATCGCCTAGATTTACGTAAGTTGTTTACCATCACCATTGCAGGAGTGAATGGAGACACCAAAGTAATCGAAAACGCTTTGAGTTTGGAAAGAAACCCAAGCGGAAATTGGCTTTTGGGAGTTCATATCACTGATGTTTCTCACTATATCCAACCTGACGAAGCTTTAGATAGAGAAGCACTCAAACGAGGCAAATCAGTGTATCTCGGAGAATTAATCCTGCCGATGTTGCCACCAACTGTGGCAGAACGCTGTTCTTTATTACCAGGAAGCGATCGCTTAACCATCTCTTTTTTAATTACCATCGATCCGCAATCAGGACAAATAGTAGAGTGGGAAATTCAACCTAGCGTCATCAACGTTGAAACTGCACTCACTACAGAACAAGCGGAGGAAATTCTCTCAGGTGAATTTCACAATCAATCTCCAGAGGTGTTGGAGATACTACAAAACCTCCAAGCCTTACAAAGAGATTTAAAGCAGGTAAGGTTAAGTCGTGGTAGCCTCCAGTTGAATCTGCCGCCCAGCCAAAACCCGTATTATGATGAAGGAATTCTTGGGGCTGTGGTAGTAAATGATTTACCAGTGCGATCGCTACTGACTGAGTTGGTGCTGCTAGTTAATCAACTGATGGCAACTCATTTAAATGCCCTTGGTGTTCCGGCTATCTGGCGAGTGCAAGGTACGCCGGATATCGAAGATGTCCAAGAAATGCTCAAATTGGCAATCAACTTAGGCGTTGACTTAGCCTTAGATCCAGAAGTAGATATCCAACCATTAGATTATCAACATTTGACTAGAGCTTTTGCGGAATCTCCCTCTGAGCAGGTTCTGACCTATTTGTTGCAAGATACCTTAAAGCCGTCTGCATACAGCACCACCAAAGGATCTCACTTTGGTCTGGCATTAGGGCAGTATGTCCATTTTAGCGCCCCCTTGCGGCGTTACCCAGATATGCTGATGCAAAGAGTATTTTATACACTACTAGAACATGGACGCGATCGCCGTAACACTCGGGTGAGAGAACGAGTTAACTTGCGCCATTCCTCCAGTCACGCCGAAATTAACTGGAACGTTTTACCCCCAGAATTGCAACAAGAACTGCAAAGCGATTTGACTAGGGTAATTGTTCAAATTAATGATAGAGAAAAAGAAGTCCAAGAAGCCGAAGCTGATTTAGCAGGACTGCAAAAAGCCCAACTGATGAAGCAGCGGATTGGTGAGGTATTTCAAGGCGTGATTACTGGCGTTCAATCCTACGGTTTCTTTGTGGAAATTGAAGTACCAGCAGAGGCGGTTGAGTCTAGCAGTAATCCTGGTGTACCCCTGAGGGTAGAAGGATTGGTACACGTCAGTTCTCTCAAAGATGATTGGTATGAATATCGCGCCAGACAGCAAGCACTATTTGGTCGCAAAAATCGCGCTTCCTATCGATTAGGCGATCGCGTCGCCGTCCAAGTAAAGAGTGTCGATTACTACCGTCAACAAATTGATTTGGTGACTGTTGGTAGCGATGGTGTAGCTAAAGGTTTAGCTGGTAATGGCTCTAATGACGATATTTCAGATTTATACTTGGCAAATGACATTGAATCCGATGACCTAGACCCTTATGCTGAAGATGAGTAAATACTTGTAATCTTTACGTGTCAAATAACACTAAACCTCTGATTTTAGGTGTATCGGGTGCATCTGGTTTAATTTACGCCGTTCGCGCTCTCAAATTTCTGTTACAAGCAGAATATAGTATTGAACTGGTTGCCTCTAAATCAACTTACATGGTTTGGCAGTCGGAACAGGAAATTCGGATGCCAGCAGAACCAACCGGGCAAGAACAATTCTGGCGAGAGCAAGCAGCAGTCGCACTTTCTGGTAAACTACGCTGTCATCCTTGGGGTGATGTTGGTGCTGGAATTGCCAGTGGTTCCTTTGCCACTCTGGGAATGATAATTATTCCATGCAGCATGAGTACAGTGGCAAAGCTAGCAGTTGGCTTGAGTTCTGATTTACTAGAACGCGCTGCCGATGTCCAACTCAAAGAAGGGCGAAAACTAGTGATTGTCCCCCGTGAAACCCCTTTGAGCTTGATTCATTTGCGTAACTTAACTTCTTTAGCAGAAGTTGGAGTCAGAATTGTCCCCGCTATTCCCGCCTGGTATCACAATCCCCAAACCATTGAGGATTTAGTTGATTTTGTAGTTGCCCGTGCTTTAGATCAACTAGATATTGACTGTATTCCAATTCAGCGGTGGCAAGGAAGGAAGTAAAAAGGTAAAAGTAAGAAGGTAAAACAAACGTCGAATCACTTTTTACTTTTACCTTTTGCCTTTCGCACTTTGCTTTGTATCTTTTACCTTTTGCCTTTGTTATGGCTGTAATTCGCTTAATTTTATTGGTAGCGGTACTGGGGGGACTAACACTGTTGTTATTTCAAAATTGGTCACCTCCCCTATCGCTAGTATTTTTGGGTCTGCGGACTCAACCATTACCGCTAGCAATGTGGGTTTTATTCAGTACTGCCGCTGGTGCTTTTACATCTATATTGATTGCTACGTTGTTTAAATTATCTAATTATTTTGCGCCAGGACAACGCCAAACTTCTGAGAGATGGACAGCAACTTCACCTCGTGGCCAGGCAAATCGTAGAGAAGAACCTATATCTGGTCGTTCTAGTCCTCCACCAGCTAATAAAAAAGAAGAACCTACTAACGATGTCTTTGATGATTGGGAGACAAATACTAGTGAAGATGATTGGAACTTTGATCGAGAGTCACAACAAGCACCTATTCCTAATCCTCAAACTCAACAGTTTAGAGACTCTAAAACTTACGAACGTCAATCACAACCTAAAAGCAGTTCTGAGTCTGGTTCAGTTTATTCCTACAGCTACCGTGAGCCAAAAAATACAGCTGCGGGAAAAACTGAATCAATTTATGATGCTGATTATCGAGTAATTATTCCTCCTTATCAGCCACCAACTACAAATCAAGCAGATGATGATGATGATTGGGAATTTTTTAATGACGATTTTGAAGATGACGATCGACGCCCCCGCCGATGAGAGGTCTTAAGCTACGTCTTTACTTGATACCACACCGCTCTCTGGACTCTTGCTTGACTTTACCAGTCATGGCAGCTTCCTGCAAACTCATAAAAGCATTAAAATCTTCCAAGTCATAACGGGTAGTCAACAGTTGTCGCAGTTGATCTTCAGCTTCCAGTGTCAAATAGCCAGTTGCTAAAGCTTTTTGTACAACGTCACGAATTCGAGTCATAGCTGACGCCTCATTCATCCTACTATTTTTTAATTCAGGCTTATTCAAGTGAAATATGCAGTAGTTTTTGTGTCGAAACTTTTAATTTATAAATATTTTTTGGCTAATTACGGATAATAAGTCATCATTTACACCTTTGTCTTCAAACAATAATTGTCCAGAGCTTGTTATAACTCAATTATTAGAAAAATTACTTTGTGCCCTTAAAAACACAGTATTATATTTACTTAAAATTAGCCACAAGAGAACAATCTAGTTCGTCTAAATAGACAGAACTTGTTTCAATAAAGTTTCAAAGAAGTTGTGTTAAATTTCTGTGAAATATAAAGATAGCTAAACAACATTTGCTAACTTACATAACAAAAGTTATTAAATTGATGATAAATTTATAGTTTACTTATACTAAATAATTATCAACCTTGCGGCTAGGTAATTTTCAATACATGAATAACAGTGAAATGGGTAATTGTTTTAACTCAAATATCTATAGTAATGCGCTTTGATTTTTGAACTTAAGTAGGTAAGTGGGAAAATTTATTGTTGACAAAAGACAGGTAGCAGATGCCATAAAGCACGAGAGAGAAGGGTTTTAGCCTAATTAATTTTTATTCATATAGTTTGGTTTTATTATGCCGACCTACTTATTTGTGTACAAGGAGTAGGGAATAAGAATCGACCTTTTTGATTTGAGAGTGAGTTTTTTAGACAATCAAATAGGAGTCCTATAGGTAATA
Source organism: Nostoc sp. S4 (assembly GCA_029379225.1). Taxonomy (GTDB): domain Bacteria; phylum Cyanobacteriota; class Cyanobacteriia; order Cyanobacteriales; family Nostocaceae; genus Nostoc. The sequence continues at coordinate 20,790 of JAQYWR010000028.1, forward strand.
CCTTTGCCATTTTTTTGGAGATTGGGGTGATGAAGTCAAACCCAACCTCCGAATCGAGATATTTTTAGATTTGCCGAAGGTATTGATACTAGTAATGTTTAAATACGTAGAATAAATATTAAGTAACAAAATCTTGATACTCAATGAAGGTGAAGAATTAAAGTCACAAAACTGACTAACTATGACTGGCTTATTGTCGATATTAGCCTAGCGTAGGCGTAGCCCGTCGTAGACATCGCTTTTCTATTCTCAATCAAGTACCTGACATTGCTCGAACGCGCAGGTATGAGTCGTTAGGTTTATAATTGTGGATTGTGACTTGGTGAGAAGTTTGAACTAAGGCTTCCTTAAATCAAATCTTCGGTGACTTAGAATTGGAGCAAAGCAACTCGTGGGCAGTTTATTACAAGGAGTCAACCTGTACTTAATTGGGATGATGGGCGTTGGTAAGACGACGGTAGGGCGCTTACTAGCGAAGCAGCTAAGTTATGGGTTTGTGGATACCGATGATGTTATTGCCCAAGCAGCAGGTAAATCCATCAATCTGATATTTGCCGAGGAAGGAGAAGCAGCATTTCGCCACTTAGAAAGTGATGTGCTGTCAAAGGTTTGTGCTTTTACAAAGTTAACTATCGCAACTGGTGGCGGTATTGTATTGCGGCGAGAAAACTGGAGTTACCTACACCACGGTTTGATAGTCTGGCTAGATGCGCCAGTGGAATTGATTTACAGCCGTTTAGCTGAGGATATCACAAGACCACTACTGCAAGATGTCGATCCTCAAGGAAAGTTGCGATCGCTCCTTGAACAACGCCAATCATTATACGCCCAAGCTGATATCAGAATTGCGATCGTTGAGGGAGAAACACCAGAACAAATTGCAACCAGAGTCATAGAGGCTATTCCTAGCGTACTGAAAAAACCTGTTTCTCATCATGAGGAAAACGTACTAACAGATTATTAAGTATAATTGCGGAATTATAGAATTATTGCAATAATATTCGCAAATATCGCTGAATCAAAAACCCTATGGTTTGGATATCTGGGCAGCAGTTGCAGGGCGGTAAGTATGTAATTAAACAGCTACTTGGACAAGGTGGATTTGGTATCACCTACAAAGCACATCATACTGAGCTTAATAGTTTTGTGGTGATCAAAACCCCAAATGAAAGCTTGAAAAATGACCCAGAATATCCGAGATTTATCAAGCGGTTTCGATAAGAAGGACAGCGACTAGAAAAGCTTTCTGAAAAGCAGCACTCAAATATTGTCCGTGTCAGGGATTTATTTAATGAGGGTGGTATTTACTGCTTAGTAATGGATTTTGTTCAGGGAGATAGTTTATTTAAGCTAATTCAAAAAAGAGGAGCATTACCAACACAAGAAGCTTTGCAATATATTATTCAAATTGGTGAAGCATTGAAAGTTGTCCATCAGGCTGGATTAGTCCATCGAGATGCCCATCCCGGTAATATAATGATTCAACAGGATGGCAAAGCAGTATTAATCGACTTTGGCATTGCAGGTGAGACAATGCCAACAACCGTTAGTTCCAGATTTTTTGGAAATCCGGGATTTGCACCCCACGAACAAATGCGGGGAGATAGAAAACCCTATGTTGATGTTTATTCCCTCGCAGCTTCCCTATACTACGCAATCACGGGCAAAAGACCAACTGAATCTTTTCAGCGTAAAGCCTATAATCTGCCATTGGTTTCCCCACAGGAGCATATTTCTAGTATTAGCCATGAATTAAATCAAGCAATTCTCAAAGGGATGGAAGTAGAACCAGAAAACCGTCCCCAAACTATGCAAGAATGGCTAAAATTGCTGACAGATGAAGTTGTCACAATTTGGAAAAGCGGATATCAGTTATAAAATAGCAAATATACTATTGAAAATGATATTGCTCAAGGTGGTTTTGGCATTACTTATTTAGCCAGAGATGAAAATAATCAATCAGTTGTCATCAAAACTTTGAATGAAAGGGTGCAACGCCGCCCAGATTTTACCAGACTTCAACAAGATTTTCTCAACGAAGCTGTAAAATTAGCAAAATGCAATCATTCCCATGTTGTCAAAGTTAGGGAAGTATTCCCAGAAGGGCAACTTTGGTGCATGGCAATGGAATATATTGAAGGGGAACACCTTGCTGATAGGGTGCAGCGTTTAGGTGTTTTATCAGAAGCCGAAGCATTAGGTTACATCCAGCAGATAGGTGAAGCGTTAACAGTAGTGCATCAAAATGGTTTGTTACATCGGGATGTGAAGCCAACAAATATTATTGTGCGTTCTCACAAACGAGAAGCAGTATTAATTGACTTTGGCATTGCACGAGAGTTTATCCCTGATTTGACACAGATTCACACTCCATATTTATCTCATTGCTTTGCGCCAATTGAACAATATCAAACAGTTGCACCAAGGGGCGCTTACACTGATGTTTATGCTTTAGCTGCAACGCTGTATTTTCTGTTAACAAATAGATTGCCTCCTATAGCTCCAAATAGGGCTACTGGTACAATATTAGAGTCACCACAGCAGATTAATTCTAGTATTAGCGACAGGGTAAATCAAGCAATCGTCAAGGGGATGGAGTTGGAACCAGAAAACCGTCCGCAAACAATGCAGGAATGGTTGGAATCATTAAAGGAACCACCAGTAATTGTTGTTGCACCAATCAATAATCATCTACAAATAAATAACAATTCCCAAGTCAATAACAATCAACAAACACTTATCAAACCATCACGGCGGAAATTTATTCAAACTGTTGGCTGGATGGGTGTTGGGTTGGGTGTAACTGTGACTGTGGGTAAGCTAATTACGGATACTTCTAGAAAACAATCAACATCTCCAAAAAAATTATCCCTACAAACCTTTAATTTTGAAACAGTGACAGTTGATGCAAAGGGAACCATCACCAACCGTCGCAATGGTGAGGCAAAATCCTTTGTGGAAGACTTGGGGAATGGTGTCACTTTGGAAATGGTGCAGATACCAGGGGGAACCTTTAAGAGGGGTTCACCAGAGGGGGAAGTAGGGAGAGACAAAAATGAAAGTCCACAGCGTCAGGTGACAGTTCCTGGGTTTTTCATGGGTAGATATGAAGTTACCCAAGCCCAGTATCAAGCAATTATGGGGACGAATCCTGCTCACTTTAAAGGTGAGAAACTACCTGTAGATAAAGTGAGTTGGGATGATGCGGTGGAATTTTGTCAAAAGTTAAGTCAGAAAACAGGACATACCTACAGGCTACCCAGTGAAGCGGAGTGGGAATACGCCTGTCGTGCGGGGACGACTACACCGTTTTATTTTGGTGAAACGATTACGCCAGATTTAGTAAATTACAACGGGTATTATACATACGCCTCTGCACCCAAAGGTCAAAATCGCCGAAAAACAACCCCAGTAGGCAGTTTTCTGCCTAACGCCTTTGGAAACGGTTACAACGCCAGTTAATATCTCGCTGAAAAAATTTGCTCTACAGTCAGATTTATATCTGGAAATGTTGGCGACTCTATACGGTCGTCTCCTCTAAACTGTTTACCACGATATTCGCCCTCATCACTTAAAGAGTAAATTGTGATTGTTGGTTGTTTGGGATCGCCTATTAACTCTTTGCTACCCAAAGCTGCATAATCCACAATCCAATATTCTTGGATACCCATTTCTTCATAATCAGCAAACTTTTTATGATAATCATCTCTCCAGTTAGTACTGACCACTTCAATCACCAATGGAATTGAATCTGGTTTACTAAGGATTGATTGTTTCTCCCATAGTGGTTCATTACCCAAGTTAGAAAAATTCATTAATAAAACATCTGGATAGTACCCACACATTTTATTTTCTGGTTTCACTGTAGCGGTTTTAGGTATACCGTAATAAAGTTTAAGGCGAAGGCATTCATACCCTAAAATTATTGTTAAAAAAGCTACGATTTGCTCGTGCTTTCCAGATGGTGGTGGCATTTGAATAATATCTCCATCGTGTAATTCATAACGGATATTTTCGGGTTGTGTTGACAAAAACTCTAAAAATTCATCAAATGTAAATAGTTTTTGTAGAGATTGTGTCATAATTTTTACCTTTTTTTTAGATCGAAGTTTATAGCTAAAACACGGTTAAGATCACTAGTTAACTCCTGTACAGTAGCATTTGTTTCTCTTATTGCTTCGTGTGTTTGTCGTATCTGTTCTTGAGTTTGTATCCGGCTTCGAGTAAGTTCAGCCAAGAAATCGGGTTTTTCCCCACGAAAAAATCCGCGATCGCGTAACGACTCCTGTGGAGTATCGCCAGCACAATATAAAAGTAATCGCATTTTTAAAGACATATATTTTTGGTGCGATCGCAGAATTGAGGCGATCACTAGAGGAACGTAGCTCAATTAGAAAATCAGGATAAATTGGTGCAAAAGAAGCTTTTTGTGCTTCTGTTAAATTATTCCAGCGCTCTAATTTAATCCAAGATGCATCAGGGGAAGAGTAGCCCCGTTGGATAATGTAAAACCTGTACTGGAGTCAAAGCCAATCCCAGTGCCATCTTTTTCTGTCCAGTGCCCTAGCTGTGCAGCAATATTAAAGTTACGATTGCCCGTATCTGAAAAAGCTGGTGGCATAATAACGACTTCCCCACTAGCAGTACGCTCAATTCGCAGTTCTCGATTAGCTTGACAAAATTCGTAGAACTGTTCATTTGTCATTTGCACAAGCGAAGGAAAATTGACTGTTAGGGGTGTGCTTTGAGTTTGAATTAGCAGTCTCGTCATTTTTATTTTGCGGTTCTTCAGCCCTCACTATTGTGATGATTTTAAATTTAGCCAATATTTGGTAATTTAATAATATTTTACAAAATCAGATTAACTTTCTCTCAAGTGGTATTGGCTTACGACCGAAAGCTGGCAATTTAAGTGCGATCGCAAATATCACTGAAATTTGTATCATCGGGCTGCATCTACCTCTATCTACCCTTGACTTGATGCCGTAATCCTCTGAAAACAGCTTGTATGAGAATCAGCTAATTCGATGAAAACCTTTTAAAAAAGCTAATTACAGCTTTTTGTATTTTGTAACTAATTTTATCAATTTAAGTAATAAAAAACTTTTTTTGATTCATTTTAGAGTTTAATAATACTTTGAGTAGATTAAAAAACTAAATAGACATATGTAAGTTTAAATTCATCAAATAACAAGGTTTTACAGATTGAGAGCCACTTTCTTTTCTATGTAATTTGCATAATAATGACAACCACAAGACCTCACGTATCGCCGTCTTCGGCTAGGTGAAGGCAAATGTTTAAGCCACAAGTTTGACAAGAAGCTATAAGAGGCAAACAAAAGTGAAACTAGCAGTCTACGGAAAAGGTGGTATTGGCAAATCCACAACTAGCTGTAATATATCCGTCGCCCTAGCTAAACGTGGCAAGAAAGTGCTGCAAATTGGCTGCGACCCAAAACATGACAGCACCTTCACCCTGACGGGGTTTTTGATTCCCACAATTATCGACACCCTCCAAGAAAAGGATTATCACTACGAAGATGTCTGGCCAGAAGATGTGATTTACAAAGGCTACGGTGGTGTTGATTGCGTAGAGGCTGGTGGACCGCCTGCGGGTGCAGGATGTGGCGGTTACGTAGTTGGCGAAACAGTGAAACTACTTAAGGAACTCAACGCTTTTGATGAGTACGATGTAATTTTGTTTGACGTTCTCGGTGACGTAGTTTGCGGTGGATTTGCAGCACCACTCAACTATGCAGACTACTGCCTGATTGTTACAGACAATGGCTTTGATGCTTTATTTGCTGCTAATCGGATTGCGGCTTCAGTCCGCGAGAAAGCACGAACTCACCCATTGCGTTTAGCTGGGTTAATTGGCAACCGCACCTCGAAGCGCGACTTGATTGAAAAATATGTAGAAGCTGTGCCAATGCCAGTTCTAGAGGTTTTACCTTTGATTGAAGATATCCGCGTTTCTCGTGTTAAAGGTAAGACTTTATTTGAAATGGCAGAACACGATCCTTCTCTAGACTACGTTTGCGATTACTATCTCAACATTGCCGACCAAATTTTGGCGTGTCCGGAAGGTGTTGTACCTAACGACTCACCAGATCGGGAATTGTTCTCTTTGTTGTCCGATTTTTATCTAAATCCGGGTAAACCCCAGGTTCCTAATTCCGAAGAGGAACTAGACTTGATGATTGTATAAATCACCAAGTTCTCAGGATGGGGGATAATAACATGGCATTCTTTGACAGCTTTACAGATTCATTAAAGCAGAAGTGGTTGCAATTTTTCCAGATAAATCGGGACTGGATTGTGTTGCACATGGAAGTGGAATCAGTGTACACACCTGATGGCGGGAAGCGACCACCTTCTTACCTCATCCTGGGAGTCGTTAACGCCCTAGAACCAAAGTTAGCGCAATTAATGTTGCCCTTTGCCAAACTTAATCCTGACGCCGATACCCTAATTGAAGTGCTGGGTTTGCATTTTGACCCAGATTATGCTCTTGGGAACCGCTTTCAAGTCAAACCGGAACCAGAGAATTATCTGCATAATTCAGCCGTTGTCATTGATGAAAAACCTGAAGATGAAACATTGACACATTCCCATACAAATGGCTTTGAGTCGATGGTGGGATCTCAACAGTTCACAATGGTGGATTCTGACGATCAAAATCTGGAATTAAGCGAGTCTCAAGAAAGTATAAATGGCTTTGGTGATATTTCCTTATCTAACAAGGAAGACTCAAAATATGAGTCTATCCAAACCTCTAATGTAGAAGCAGATGAGTTTGGCGAAATTACCTTCGACACAACGGCTGCAATAGAAGTAAAGCTAGATGATGACCAGGCACTTGAAGATAGTCCACTAGACGAAAATGCGTTTAGCGACGTGCTATCAGATGTCTGGGGTGATGAAACATCACTACAAAAGGCTGAAGAAAATAATGATTTGTTAGGGGAAGAACTGCCAGCTGGCGTTTTTGATGAATCCGAAATTGCCCGTCTCTTCCCCAACGCTTAATTACTAAGTTAGGAGTTAAAAAAGTTAGGAGTAGAGACGCGACGCCAGTCGCTACAACGGGGGGAACCCCCGCAACGCGCTAGCTCATTAATCACGTCTTTACAAAAGTTAGGAGTTAAGAATTAAGAGTTAGTAATAAAAACTGATAATTCACAACTGATAACTGATAACTTAATTACTCCTAACTAGAAAAATCAAGGGGAGAAAAAACCAAAATGACTGTCGCTCAACAACCAGAAGCTTTAAACTTTGAGTGTGAAACTGGGAATTACCATACCTTTTGCCCAATTAGCTGCGTGGCATGGTTATACCAAAAAATTGAAGATAGTTTCTTTTTGGTAATTGGGACAAAAACTTGTGGCTACTTCCTGCAAAATGCGATGGGGGTAATGATTTTTGCTGAACCCCGCTATGCAATGGCAGAGTTGGAAGAAGGCGATATTTCTGCACAGCTGAATGATTATGAAGAGTTAAAGCGGTTGTGCTTGCAGATTAAACGCGATCGCAATCCTAGTGTAATTGTCTGGATTGGCACTTGCACCACTGAAATTATCAAAACCGATTTGGAAGGCTTAGCACCGAAACTAGAATCCGAAATTGGTATTCCCATCGTTGTTGCGCGTGCAAACGGTCTAGATTACGCCTTCACCCAAGGAGAAGACACCGTATTAGCAGCAATGGCTAATCGTTGTCCTGATAAGGCTCCTGTGGCGGAAACAGACAAAAACGAACGCAACGCCATTCAAAAGCTGCTCAACTTCGGTAAGAAAAAAGAAGAAGTCGTCCAAGAAGAATCTGAGTACGTAGACCACCCACCCTTAGTTCTCTTTGGTTCCCTTCCTGACCCCGTGGTTACGCAGTTAACCTTGGAACTGAAGAAACAAGGCATCAAAGTTTCCGGCTGGCTACCTGCAAAGCGCTTCACCGAACTGCCAGTACTGGAAGAAGGGTATTATGTCGCAGGTGTCAACCCCTTCCTCAGCCGCACAGCTACAACTTTAATGCGCCGTCGCAAGTGTAAACTCATTGGCGCACCCTTCCCTATCGGCCCCGATGGTACCCGCGCTTGGATTGAGAAAATCTGCTCGGTGTTCGGTATTACTCCCAAGGGTTTGGATGAACGGGAAGCCCAAATTTGGGAAAGCCTAGAAGATTACGTCAAACTGATTCGCGGTAAGTCTGTATTCTTCATGGGTGATAACTTGCTGGAAATCTCCCAAGCACGGTTTTTGGTGCGGTGTGGGATGACGGTTCATGAAATTGGCATTCCTTACATGGATAAGCGCTATCAAGCTGCTGAATTGGCGCTACTGGAGAAAACTTGCCAGGAAATGGGTTCGCCGCTACCAAAGATTGTGGAGAAGCCGGATAATTACAATCAACTCCAGCGGATTTATGAGTTGAAACCAGATTTGGTAATTACTGGTATGGCTCATGCTAACCCGTTGGAAGCACGCGGAATTAATACTAAGTGGTCTGTGGAGTTCACTTTTGCTCAAATTCACGGGTTTACAAATGCGCGTGACATGTTAGAGTTGGTGACTCGTCCGTTGCGTCGGAATAATAATTTGAAAGATTTAGGTTGGGAAAAGTTGGTGAAGGAAGAAGCGAAGATTTAAGATTTGGGTTTTTATTGGGCAACAACATAACACTATATGAGTGGAGGCGAACTTTTTGTTTCGCCTTTTTTATTTCACGCAGAAGCGCAGAGAACGCAGAGGAAGAATTGAGAAGTTAACTTAGATAGAATGCTGTAAATCCAAAGGTTTGGATGGAATTATATATATCAATTCTGTGCCTTCAGGTTTTACCTCTGTGGATGGCGTTAATTTCAGCCAGTCATGAAAGCTAATTCCTAGTTGAGATATTGCTTGTACTTCTGTTTGGTAAGATTCAAAACGGCGATTGGTTTCAATCATAGATTCCATGACTTCAAATACTTGGGGAAGACGTTTGTAAGCTTCTTGCTTCAAATCATTTTGACTCGGGCCGAACCAACCTCCTTGAACCTCTACACGAATCAAAATAGCTGCTGGTAATGAATCTAACCATTTGCTAGAGTCTTGCGCCATCTTAAATAAATTCTCTCGTTGCAAATCAAAGACGGCATTTTCATCCAAAGTTGGATCAATCCATTGGTAAATTCGTGTTAGTCTTCGCAAATCAATTTGGTCTTTGAATTCAGGTTGTAAATATACTCCTGGATTAGAAGTAAGCAAAAGGTCAACATATTTTTGTATACGAGAACGGATAACTTTAGCTCCTTCTTGAAACCGACGAATTGCTGTTTCATACTCTTCTAATTCTAAATAACAACGTGCTTCTGCTAGGTAAGCTAAAGATAAAGTTAGCAAATACTCATCAGCAATTTGGCTTTTTTGCTCAATTTCAATATCAGTATATTGAGTGTAAATATGTTCTGCTTCTAAAAAACGATTAATGGCTTGTAAGGCACTGCTTCTACGATTTTCAGCTTTAGCCATCGTAAAGGCATTAATAGCTAAATCAAGAGCAGCACGAAAGTTAGCATAGAAACTTAGATCAATTTTACGATTAATCTTGTTTAACAATTCTTGGGCTTGTTGTAACCTTTCTTCTAGTTCTTTTAGACGCTGGGATATGACAGCAAAACCCATCACAGATACTCCAAGATTAAGTACGCTAGCAGCAGTAGTTATTTGTAGAATTCCTTGATGAAGTTGTAAAGTTTGCCCAAGTTCTCCTAATTGATTTTCAATCCTACCTAAATGACCGTTGACATCAGCTAGTCCTTTTCCTGAAATTGCTGCATTAGCGACTGTTCCAACTAAATTAGCCCCTGAAACAGCTATATTGCCTAAATTTAGTTGTTCAATTCCACCTAAACGTCCGTTGACATCAGCTAGTCCTTTTCCTGTAACAGCAGCATTAGCCCCTGAAGCAACGAGATTTGCACCTGAGAAAACAAGGTTGAGTAAATTGTTAGGGGAAGAACTTAGTGGTGGAACTGAAGAATTATTGGGTTCTCTTAACCAAGTAACAATATGTTTGCTTGCTGCATTTATAATTACACCCCCAACCCTTTCTAAAGTCCCATCTTGCAGTCCTTTGACAATCCAACTAGCAAGTGTAAAGGTTACTGTCAATGGTATGGTCATAATCTTCTTTTGATTGCTAAAATATCTAAATTTTACTCAGTATTCCCCCATTGATATGTTGTCTAACAATTCAGCTAATACTAATCAGAGTTTTATTCTGTTTAATAGCGATCGCTCTTTTAAAAAACCTCAAAAAAGTATGGCGATCGCCCAAATCTCATCTCAGTTAAACACAGTTACAATAAGGTGGTAAAGATAGGAGTAAATATCAATTATGCTTAGTGGAATAAAACAAAAGGCTATTGTAGGCAAAGATGGTAAAATTGAACTGTCAGCAACAGAATTACCAGAAGGAACAATTGTAGAAGTTATTGTGCTAGTTGAGCCATCTACTGAAGAGGATGAAACCACTTATCTTCTGAAATCAGAGACTAATAAAAAACATCTGCTAAAAGTTTTGGAGAATGTAGAAAAAGGAAATCTAATCTATGTAGATTTAGATGAATATGAAAAAAGTCACCTTTGAACCAGAAGCTTTTGAACAATTAGGTCAGTGGGCAACAGAAAACAAAAAAATCTTCAAAAAAATCTTGGAATTGATTAGAGATATACAAAGAGATCCGTTTGCAGAGATAGGTAAGCCAGAGCCATTAAAATATGAATTACAAGGTTACTGGTGAAGGCGAATCACAGATGAACATAGATTAGTTTACAAAATCGAAGAAGATTTGTTGATTATTTTGACTTGTAAATATCATTATGAACAATAAAGATTATTGAGGCGGTGATATTTTTTGAGTTCAGGCGATCGCTTTTTTAACGAACTACCCCAGCCTTAGAGGACGGTAAGCAGATGAATAAAACACCCTCTACCCATGAAAGTCAGCAAATGCTGAAGTGGCTGAACCAGAATCGCCAAATGTTATTAGATTTATATAAAAATCAATATATTGCTTACAATGCCAATGGCTTAATCGCTCACAGTGAAAATTTGCGTGAAGTCTTAAAATCGGCAGAAGCGTCAAACCAAATATTTGCAATTTACTTAGTTCCGCGTCGCACTGCTTCTATTCAAATTCTACCTGTTCGATTTCGCACAGTTGCCCGCCATGATTGGCAACCAAATTATCATGTCAAACTTAAACATAGAGATATAGGAATGTCTACAACTATGTTAGTAGACTCTGGTGCTGAACTGAGTTTAATATCATTAAAAGTTGGTCAAGATTTGGGCTATGCTTTGGCTGATGCAGAGTCAACATTATTAGCAGAAACCATTGGCGGAAGAGTTGAGTATGTTTTACGTAATGTTGAAATGACAATTGATGAATATAGTTTTATTGCTCCTGTAGCATGGTTACAAACTAATACAGGTGGTGAGCAATTACTTTTAGGAAGAGAAGTTGTATTTGATAAATTTGATATTGAGTTTAGGCAAGCTGATGAGCAAATTATTTTTACATGGCGAAAAGACAGCTAATCAGTTAACTTATAGATACCTTAAACAATTTGTAAAAACTCCTGTAGAACAGGCGTTATATCCTCTTCCCGCCAGACTATAGCCGTTTCTACTAATGGTGTTTTCTCCTCGAAACTACGATAGACTACACCAGTTCTGTGAAGATTTTGCAATGAAGACGGCACGATCGCAATCCCCATTCCTGCTGAAACTAACCCGATAATTGTCTGCATTTGAATCGCTTCTTGACTCACTTTGGGCATAAAATTTCCTTGCTGACAAAGACTCACGATTTGGTCGTAAAGCCCAGAGCCTAAATGCCGAGGAAACACGATAAAGTTTTCGTTGATTAGCGATCGCACTGAAATCTTTTCTTGTTCAGCTAAGAAATGAGTTTCTGCTAAAGCCACAACTAAAGCTTCTTGCTGAATGCACTTTTGATTGAGTGTGTTGTCTTCCAATGGTGGATGAGCAAAGCCTACATGAATGCGGCGTTCCTGTAGCGCTCGTTCTTGCTCAGTTGTGGTTAACTCCTGTAAAATTAACTCTACTTCTGGAAACTTTTCTTGAAATTGTCGCAAAATTACAGGAAGCAAATTATAGGTTACCAAACTGGTAAATCCAATTCGTAGTTGTCCCTTTTCACCTCTGCCAATTTTTTGAGTTAGCTCAATTGCTTTTTCCAGTTGAGCTAAAAGTTGATAAGCTTCTTGCAAAAAAACTTCCCCAGCTTCGGTTAATTGCACCTGTCGCTTAGTTTTACGGCGAAACAGTTCTACTCCTAATTGCACCTCTAATTGCTGAATTTGCTGGCTTAAAGGCGGTTGAGCGATATGCAGTCGTTCGGCGGCTTTACTGAAGTGCAGTTCTTCAGCCACAGCAATAAAGTAGCGCAGATGTCGCAATTCCATTTTTTTGATATTTTATAAGTCTCAATTTTATTTAAAGATATATTGGACATTTGAAAACTGCCTGCGTATGATACTCATACGAATATTGCAGGAAGTCAGAGTGATGCAGGAAAAGTATACTCCAGGCTATTCAAGTAATGCGACGAATTTCATCGCAAATCGCAGCTTAGATACTCATGGTGCGTTTTTCAAGCCTTATTTACGTCCAGGGATGAAATTACTAGATTGCAGTTGCGGTTCTGGGGCGATCGCTAACAGCAATGAGCCATGCTTTGCGAGAATGGAATCAGCACCCAGATGGATTTTTGCTCAATCTTGGTGTGAAGTTGTGGGACAAAAGGGTTAGAAGTGAAACGCAAAGGAGCGCAGAGGAACGCAGAGGTTTTAGAGAATTTGCGATAAAAATTTGCGCGTTCTTTCTTCTTTGGGGTTGTGGAAAAATGTGTCAGGCGAGGCTGACTCGATGAGAGTACCGCTATCCATGAGAATAACTCGGTCAGCGACTTCGCGGGCAAATCCAACTTCGTGGGTAACAACTACCATTGTCATCCCATCACGGGCGAGATTTCGCATTACATCTAAAACTTCCCGTACCATTTCTGGATCTAAGGCTGAGGTGGGTTCGTCAAATAGCATAATTTTAGGTTGCATGGCTAAAGCACGAGCGATCGCCACCCGTTGCTGTTGTCCACCAGACAACTGTCCTGGGTATTTTTGTGCCTGTTCTAAAATTCCAACTCTTTCTAATAATTGCATTCCTAATTCTTCGGCTTTTACCTTTGACAATCGACGTACCCAAATTGGTGCCAAGGTAATATTTTGTAGTACGGTTAGATGGGGAAATAAATTGAATTGCTGAAATACCATTCCCACTTCTCGCCGAATTGTTTCAATATTTTTTAAATCATGGCTCAGGGTAATACCATCGATTTCTATTCTTCCTTGTTGGTATTCTTCTAACGCATTAAATGTGCGAATAAAAGTAGATTTTCCTGAACCAGAAGGGCCCATTAATACTACTACTTCTTTGCGATTTACTGTCAAACTCACACCTTGAAGAACATGAAATTTGCCATACCACTTGTGAACATTTTCGGCAATAATTATCGGTTTTTGTTCTGTCGTCATTGATTTTTACCTTTAAATATTATTTTAAAAAATACCCAGCAAATAAAAACACTAAGTCCTAGACATTTAGGCAGTTCGTTGAGTGTTTCAAATTCGTCCAGCAAGATGCTGTGGCTTTGAGGATTTTGATTCTGTTGATACCACAGTTCGTCCCAATCATCCGAGGAAAGAACGATCGTCATCTGAAAGCTTGATGCGAAAATTTTTTAAAAATTATATCAGAATTCCTGTGTATTATTTGCATTAATTTCTGGCAGCGATCGCCTTTATCAGCCCTCTATATTTACAAAGGACAAATTATTAATAACTAATTGCCTAACTTTATTTCTAACCGCCGAGCAATCAGCGACATTGAGTAACAAAATACCCAGTAAATCAATCCAATAAACAAATAAACTTCTGCATAACGACCGATAAATTGTGGCTGTGCGAGGATAGAACGAGCAATACCTGTGAGTTCTACTAATCCCACAATAGACAAAAGTGAAGTATCTTTAAATAATCCGATAAACTGACCAACTATCGCAGGAATAACAGCACGTAAAGCTTGAGGTAGAACAATTAATATAACTACCAAAGCTGTATTTAATCCTAATGCTTTGGCAGCTTCAATTTGTCCACGAGTAATTGATTGAAGTCCGCCGCGCACATTTTCTGCCATGTAAGCAGCACTAAATAAAACCAATCCAGCAATTCCTCGCAATACTCGATCTAAACGCACATCTGCTGGCAAAAATAAGGGAAGCATTACCTGAGCAAGGAACAAAATCCCAATCAATGGGACTCCTCTAACGATTTCAATGTACAAAATAGAAAACCAACGCACGACAGGTAAATCACTTGTCCGTCCTAAAGCCAGTAAAACTCCGATGGGAAAGGAAAGCACAATACTAACTGCTGCCATTAGTAGGGTAAGTAGCAAGCCATTCCACAAATTTGTAGGTACAGATTGCAATCCAAATCCACCGCCAATTAACCAAGTAATGATGGGGAAAGATAATAACCATAATAGGGAAAGCCAAGGAGTTAATACTTCAGTAAAATTCCTTCCAATCCCAAAACCTGCAAATATTAAAACTGCAATTAATAGTAACTGAAAGCGGGATATTAAATCCAGTGGTAAAATAATTAATAAAATACTGAATAGGAACGTAAAAAAAGTAATTCCAGGTCTTGTTAACTGTTGCTTACTAAAGAATACACCCCCAGTTATAGCACCTAAAATCGCAGCGATCGCCAGCACAATCCAAATACGCCAATATAGCGTCTGAGGAAATCTACCAACTAAAAATAAACGTAAATTAACCTGAATTACCGCCCATTGTGCTTGAGTAATTGCCCAAGTTAACACTCCTCGTGCTACCCAAAACAACAACACCAAACACACAACAGTTAACAAGCTGTTGTACCAAGTACTGAATAGGTTTTTACGCAGCCAAGTTAATTTGTCATTGGTCATTGGTCATTTCTCCCCCTGCCTCCCCATACTTCGGCTCCGCTCAGTACAAGTCTCGCTATCTCCCTCATCTCTGGTTGGTGAGTTTCGACTACGCGCAAATCGAGCGAAGTCGAGATTCAACTACCGTTAAGTCGAACTAGATCTTTCTCATCTCTCTTTAATTTGCACGGTGCGATTAAACAAATTCATAACTAAAGAGATACTCAAACTCAGGATGAGATAAGTGACCATAATTAGTAATATTACTTCTACGGCTCTCCCGGTTTGGTTAAAAGTGGTGGAGGCGACAAAATAAATATCAGGGTAGCCGATCGCGATCGCTAAGCTAGAATTTTTCGTCAAGTTCAGATATTGACTCGTTAACGGTGGAATAATTACCCGCAAGGCTTGGGGAAAAATTACCAGTCGCATCACCAATCCTGGTTTTAATCCTAGCGATCGCCCTGCTTCCCATTGTCCTTGAGATACTGATTGAATGCCGCCTCGGACAATTTCTGCAATAAACGCACCTGTGTAAAAAGTTAATCCTAACAACAAAGCTGAAAACTCTGGTGATAGAGTCAACCAAGGAAGTTCTAAGCCATTTTGACTCAGTTTAATTAAACCCCAAAGAGATATTTTATTTTCTACTTTCGGAAAACTGAGGAAAACAGCAAAGTACCAAAATAACAATTGCAGCAGCAAGGGCGTATTACGGAAAATCTCCACATAGACTATAGTGATATTCCGCACCAGCCAGTTGTCAGAAAGTCGAGTAATTCCAGCGCTAATCCCGACAATTGTGGTGAGAAAAATTCCGGACATTGCTACCCGCAAGGAGTTAAGTAACCCTACCCACAAAGCGCGGCTGTAGGTATCAGTGGGTTTGTAGTTAATCGGCGTTTCACCAATATCAAAGGAAGCTTGTTGGTTGAGAAAATTAAATCCGAACTGAATGCCCAATTGCTGCAAATTGCGGTTTAGATTTCCCCATAGTATTACTACTACAATTGCTGTTAAAAATACTGCTAAAAATTGTCCAGCAATTCTCCAAAAACGGTAGTCACTTGTCATTTGTCATTTGTGATTTGTCAATTGGCCAAACAGGGCATTGGGAGTGTGGGAGGTGTGGGAGGTGTGGGAGGATGGAGAAGAAATCTTGCCCCCCTCTCTCCCTACACTCCCCACACTCCTTCATCCCCCCACCTCCCCATTTCCTCATCTCCCAATCTCCTACCGAAACGGCGGAGAATAAAGCAGTCCGTTTTTATTCCAGAGTTTATTTTGACCGCGAGCTAGATTAAGTTTTGTTTTGGGGCCGAGGTTGCGATCGTAAATCTCAGCATAGTTACCGACGTGCTTAATTACTCGTGCTGCAAAGTCGTTTGTTAAGCCGAGTCCTTGACCAAGATTGCCTTCTGTACCTAAAAAGCGCTTAATATCTGGGTCATTACTAGTGGCGAATTGACCTATATTCTGGGAAGTAATGCCCAACTCTTCGGCTTTTACCAAAGAATAAACCACCCACTTGAGGGTATCACCTAGCCTAGTGTCCCCTTTGGCAACTGCTGGTGCAAGGGGTTCTGAAGAAATCACTTCTTCAAGAATCACGTTGTCTTCTGGTTTGGGTAGGGTTGTGCGCCGAGAAACCAATGCGGAGCGATCGGCTGTAATGCCATCGCAACGCCCTTGAAGATAGGTAGCAAAGGTCACATTAACATCTTCAAAGACAACGGGTTTGTAAGTGATGCCTCTTTTTCGCATTTGGTCTGCTAAGTTTTGTTCGGTAGTAGTGCCAGTTTGAACACAAATAGCTTTATCTTTCAAATCTGCCAAGGATTTAATATTGCTATTTTTGCGAACCATAATGCTTTGTCCGTCGTAAAAGACTACGGGTGCAAATTCTAGACCAACTGAACTATCACGACTCAGAGTCCAGGTAGTGTTACGGCTGAGAACGTCTACTTCCCCAGTTTGCAAGGCTGTAAACCGCTCTTTTGCATTGAGATTGCGAAATTCTACTGCATCTGGCTTGTCAAATAAAGCAGCTGCGACCGCCCTACAAATATCTACATCAATGCCGCTGTATTTCCCGTCAGCTCCCACAAAGCTAAACCCTGGAATTTCACCACTAACACCGCAAATTACTTGACCTCGGCTTTTAATAGTATTCCAACGATTTTGAGTTGCTGATACTGGTGGATTAGCGCCTGGGCTGGCTGTATTTGCTGTTTGTACTGACTCTCCACCACAAGCAGTAATGCTAAAGATGAGGGGGGCGATCGCGACAATTAAACCTGATTTATGCATCAACTTCATAGTGACTAGATAATAAAAATGTATTACTTACTACAATTATTCATTTTAGTGAAAATAATTTGCTGCTTATCATATAAGACTCTACCAGCCTCTAGACTGTATTTATTTACCTTTTAAAGCAGTATTTCAACTCTTTACTAATTTTTTCCTAGCTTGAGATATAGCAATCCGATTTGATTTTTCACAACATATCTTATACTTCAAGGCAATAGTCAAGAAGCACTTTTGCAATTAATCTTTTCCTTTTGCCCAAGGAGAAGTAAGTTAAAATAGTCCTCTAGTTGATGGAGATTATCTCAATTTTGCTGCGGCTTCCAACTTGGATTTAAATCCAATCACGATGCTTGATCTAAAAATCTACTTATAAAATCTGGAAGATAATATTAAAATTTTAGTGATGCCAATTTTATATTCTTCACTGCCTAAGAGTCGGTAACAAGTCAAAAACTATTCATAGCCCAGCATCAAAATCTGTTTTTCCTATCTCCAATGTCTCATGCCCCATGCCCTATTTACCAGAAGTAGCCACACTAACTCAAACAACTACCACTAGCAGGTTAAACTAGGTCTGGTAACAGCTGCTCCACTATTCCTTATGAGGCTTTTATGGGAGCTAACCTCAAACAGATTGCCAAGTATTTAGATAACCTTGGTTGGGACTACCGTTTTGATGATGAAGAAGACCGCATTATAACAGGTGTGGAAGCTGATAACTTAGAAGATTTCCTAATAGTTGTCCAGCTAGATGAAGAGGGAAAATTTTTCCGAGTATTTGCCCCTCAAGTTTTAGCAGGAATTCAAGACCACCCTCATAAGGGGGCTATCCTACAGACAATGCTTGCCATTTCCTGGGAAACCAAAATGCTGCAATGGGAGTACGATCCATCTGATGGTGAAATCCGTGCCATTATTGAATTTCCTCTGGAAGACTCAATTCTTACAGAAAGGCAATTTCACCGTTGTCTGAGTGGATTAATTCAGATTGTAGATGGCATAGCGATTCCTCGCCTGAAAGAAGTTATGGCAACAGGTCTCGATCCGGGAAATATAGAACTTGGAGAAAGACTATTACTCAGTATCCAAGAAGAAGCTCCAGGATTACTAGATTTACTGGAAAAGGCAATGGAAGCGCGAAAAAAACGAGGAAGTTTTCCCAACGAGTCAGACGGATCGTCACTGAAATAGCTATACTCCAAAGTGATACCCTCACTATATATTATTGAAATTTTCTGGGGCTGGATATTATGACATCCTATGCAACCTCCTCTGCTAAAGCGGAAATGAGTGAACTCCGGCGGTTGAAAGGCTTACTACCGCCAGAATTGCAGAGCTGGGTCACGGTAGAAGGCACCACTGAGGTCAATCCACCCCTGATCCGCTGCGAAGAAATTGGTAAAGACCAGGTAGAAATTCAAATTGACTTGGTAAAATGGGATGCCCTCGCAATGGATCAGCGTAATCTGCTGTTCTGGCATGAAGTTGCTCGCGTTCAAAATGACACAATTCCCAAAGATGGTTGGGAAATGGCAGCACTAGCCATCGGTTTAGGCGGTGCTGTTGGTGAATTGTGGGTACAAGATGGATTGCTTTTAGTGTTAGCTTTGGCGCTGTGTGGCGTGTCAGGTTGGCGATTGTACCAAAAGAACAATGGGGAAAAGCAAATAAGAGAATTGCTCAATGCTGACGAAAAAGCGATCGCCTTAGCAACTCGTTTTGGTTATACCCTCCCCAATGCCTACAAAAGTCTTGGTAGCGCCTTAAAAACCCTGATTGATAATACTTCTAGTAAGCGTCAACGGTCGAAATACGAAGCTAGGCTCTCTGCCCTCAAACGCAGTGCTAATAAGGCAAAAGCTAAATCCAAAACTATAGATGAAGGCGCACTGTAGCAACCGGAAAGTAGGTTGGGTGGGCGATACCCACCCCAAAAAATATTTTAATAGTTGAGCTTGCTAATTTTGAGATTTTAGATTCTTTTGGTTTATACCTGATTAACCTACCGCCAAGCTAACACAATAAAGTGGGTGACACAAATTAAAAAATTGAAATTTAGAATCTTTGAACTCGATCCATTTATCGGCAAGGTTAATCTAAAATCTTTGGACTTCAACCAAAGTGCTTTTTGATAGCTAGCAACTTTATCAAGAAATAAAAACTTAATAAAAATTAATATGTTGATTTTGCTAACAAAAATTAATATAAATTTATTTTTCCTCTCACTACATCTTTAGTAATACGTGGATTTAGTATAGAAATCATATTTGATTGCGTGAAAAAACTTAGTACACCTCAAAGAGCCTTCTTTTCTCTTCCCAGTTCCCTAACTACACAAGTAATTTCAGAAATCAAACCGGATTTTTATAACAACTTTTAGAGTTGGTTGAGCATTTTATGTGTCTGGGGTATTACCCGCACTTGTTTGAGAAACTGTTTCATCAAAGCTTGCCAGATTAAAACTCGCTCGGGTGCAGGAGCAAACATAGGTATTGGAGAAAATTGTTCCAACTCTGTTAGAGGGGTAACAGGTTGTAAAAATACTGGTATATCTGGACTCACATCTGCCACCAGCAAAGCTGAACGTCTTAACTCGGCTGGATCTGTGTTTTGAGACACAATTATCTTGACAAAAACATTTAAATATGAGTCATGACATAATTGGAGAAATTTAGCATGTTCTTGCCAATGACTTTCGCCGCTGACACTGGGCAACTTAAAATCCATCCCTACAGAGTCTAAGTATGGAAGAATCATTGCTAGTTGTTCTGGGCGGTGTCCGCCTGTTTCTAAATATATAGGTAGACCAGTTATGGCTCGCACTTCGGGTAGAAACTGCCTTAAAAATTGGGCATGAAGAAGTGGTTCGCCACCCGTTAGGCTAATGCTATCGTGTAAGGAAGGTAGATTTTGTCTTTGAACCCATTCGATTAATATGGGTAATGGGACAGGATTAGAGTAAATTTCAAAGTCGCGCAATCCGGGCGATCGCTCTATCCGGCAATTAACAGGTGCATTCCAAGTGTGGGCGCTATCGCAAAAGTGACAGCGCAAATCGCACAGAGCAAAGCGAATAAAAATCTGACGTGTCCCTACATTCAGTCCTTCCCCTTGAATGGCAGAGAAGACCTCAACCAGGCGTGCGGTAGATGTAACCGTAGTTTTAGTAATCATTTGATCGCGGCAGTGCAAGCGCGCTGCTTCGGCACAACAGCAAGAATATTTTTTAGCTTCTTGTTCTATTGTGAATCGTCGCTGGCGATTTGCAATCACAGAAAAAGCAGATACCAATTAGTCCTGATTGCATTTAAGTAATTTTATAGGACAAAATCATGTTTGGCAGATTATATTATACATGGCAACGAAAGTGCAGAGCTTCATGACTAGCCAACCGACAGAGGTCGATTTTCCAGTTCATTCCCTAAACGACACGGTTATAGTGCAGGTGCCCACACGTTTAAGCGTACTGGAGGCTTTAAGCTTTAAGCAAACCTGCCAAAGCTTAATCCAACCCAATTCAAATCCTAACCAAATCATCGTTGACTTTCACCAAACTACTTTTATAGATAGTAGTGGTTTAGGTGCCTTAGTGAGTAATTTGAAATATGCCCAGGCTAAAGGAATTACATTTAGACTACGGAATGTGACACCCCAAGTTATGGCAGTTTTAAAACTCACGGGATTAGATCAAGTTTTTCCTCTAGAGTCTGTAGACAATGAGTCGCTAATAGAGCAACAACGTCTAGTAGATAACCGGAGGACAGCTTCCCGCCTAGTAGAGCCGTTACCCACGACTCATCCTTCTATAGCATCTTGGATGAAACGGTTCTTAGATATTATTGGGTCAGTGATTGGTTTATTAATTACAGGAATTTTGTTCATACCGATTACGCTTGCTATTCAGATTAACGATCCTGGGCCAATTTTCTTTCGTCAAACCCGCTGTGGTTGGATGGGAAAACGGTTTAAAATTTGGAAATTCCGCTCTATGTGTGTGGATGCGGAAGCAAAGAAATCCGAAGTCAAAAACCAAGTGCAAGGTGCTTTTTTTAAGAATGAAAATGACCCCAGAATTACCAAGGTAGGACGTTTTTTACGGCGAACTAGTCTTGATGAACTACCCCAATTTTGGAACGTTCTTAAAGGAGAAATGAGTTTAGTAGGTACCAGACCACCCACACCCGATGAAGTAGAACGCTACGAAGTACCTGAATGGCAACGTTTAGATGTCAAACCCGGTATGACTGGCGAATGGCAAGTCAATGGACGGTCTACAGTCCGTAGTTTTGAAGATGTAATTCGCTTAGATTTGCAGTATCAAAAAAATTGGAGTTTGGTGTACGATTTAAAGCTAATTTTTAAAACTATAGCGATTCTGTTTCACAAAAACAGTGGTGCTGTTTAGCTAACTACCCTTATTTACAATTTTTCGGTAACTTGCAATCAGAGGATAATTGTTAGATAAACCCAAGCTCATAATGGGCTTGGGTGTATTTTATGAATTTGGATCGCCCTCCAAGCACTTGGGTGGCACAGAGCAAAAGTTGAGAAGAGTGGATTAGTGAATTTCATATCTCAATTGGGCAACGCGACTTTTCGGCTTGACCGAAGCTGCTAAGAAAAACTCTGCGCTTAGAGCGTCAAATTACCCAACCACTTTTTGAATACCAACTACTTCAACCTGCTGTACTTCTGGCAATAAACGCTTCACACCTTGCTTCACAAACCCTTGCAAAAAGCCAATCTGTTGATTTTGCCCAAACACCTTTTGCAAAGTTTGCCGCAACTTCTCCAAATTCAAATTAGTTCCAGAATCTATTGCTATTTCTTGGTGTTGGAAATACTCAACTAAACTTAATCCTGCGACTCTAGTGAGATAAGCTGCACTTACTCCCTGTACTAACCCACCAGCCACAAAGGTAACAGCATTACTTTTGAGAACAGTACTAATAGCCTTTGTAGAAAGTTCAACTAAACCGAGTTTCAGCATCATACTCCCCATTGTTCCAGCTACGGTTTGCGCCTGTTCTAGGGAAAATTTCTGCTGATAGATGTTACCCAAATCCATTACCATCTGAGCATTAATCGCCGCAGTCGCCACAATATCAAGGGCTGGTACTGGGTTAGCAAAGGCAGCAGCAGCAGCTATCCACTGATATTGTTCAATAATTGGGGTGGCGCGATCGCATCTGATGGCATTGAGCCAGTTTTTCGCCTCGGCTTTCAACAACCCGGCTTTCCTGATGGTAGTTAGCCAGACTAGCCGTTGCTTTTGCTGTGCCAAAATTTCACCGAACTGCTGGGTTAACTGCTCGATATCTGGTGCTGGTTGTTCCATCCACTCTTGTACAGAACCATCAGCCTCATGCTTTCGGACTTTGACGGGGATAGGAGAGGCCGCAGTTGCAACTACATTTCCTGGCATCCGCTGTTTTAATGACAGTAAGACGCTAGCACGTTCATCAGCTAAATACTGGTCTTGTTTATTAAAAACCAGCGTTGTGGGCAGATTTGCTGCTTTTAGTTGCTGTAAAGTTTGAAATTCTGTATCTGTCAAATCGCCGTTTGTCAAGAACAGCACAAAATCAGATTTTGCCACTTCTGCTAAAACAGCTGCATCTGAATTATCACCTGCTTCTCTAAACAAAGGTGCTGTCTCTTGTAGAGAAAGATTTTCTGTCTGTAGATTTTTTGCTAAGACTTGAATTAAAGTGCTTTTACCGACAGATTTGCCACCAGTCACAGCCGCTTTAATTTCTTGTCTGTCTAATTCCAACCATAATTGGGCAACTTGTTCTCTGAGCGTCTCTAGTGCCAGATGGTTTTCAGCTTCTTGTGCCAGTTGGTTAATTACAGCTTCAGCTTTAGCGATCGCACTTTCCACACTCGCCCGATTTACAAGCATACTATCTAGCTGCTCTAAAGTCTGTTGCGGGCGATTTTGTCGGAATAACCACAAACCACCGCCAACAGCTAAGGCACTCAATAAACCAAACTCACCCACCTGCATTATTGAATGATGCCAACTTTGTAACATCCACAGAGAAAAGGATAGTCCCAATCCTCCCACTAAAATTGGTCGCTGCAACTTCACAACCATGACTCTCCGCGCTTTTTAGATGGCTATTTCTTCCAGAATAGATCAAAATAAAGCAAAACCCTGCAATCTTTACGGATTGTAGGGTTTTGGTTTTGTTATTTCATTTGGTAGCGGGAAGTGGATTTGAACCACTGACCTTCGGGTTATGAGCCCGACGAGCTACCAGGCTGCTCTATCCCGCGTCGTTCGTTGACTTTTCTAGTCTAACTTAAAGCCAAGAGTTTGACAACTACAAAAATGATAATTCTCCAATTACTTCTAAACGCTTGTATTTTCCTAAGGTGACAAACTTTTCACAGAGGCTATCGGCAGCACTGGGACTAATCCAACCCATTTGTTGGAGTAAGTGAATAGCAACGGCATGTTTTGCTCGTTTTGCCCCATCCATAACTTTAATTGCTAATCCCATGCCCTCACCGAGTCTACCAATGCACTGCACTCCTTCAGCACCGGCTTTGCTGACCAGTTCTCCAGGAGCTAAACGCATTAGTTCCGTATCAAATTCTCCATCTCCTGCTACCATCGCTGGGTGATGAGTCATGGCACGGACAATGCGCTCCATATCCAAATTGCTACTAGAGGCTAGCAGGGCGTATAAAGAGGCCATTTGACCGAGTTGCATGAAATAAGTTGGTGCGCCACAGTCATCGTGGGCATTGATAAATTCCTCTGCTGGCATTCGTAGCAGTTCTGCTACTTTGCCTAAAATCAACTGCTGTATTGGGTGTTTGCGTTCCAAGTAGTTATTTAAAGGCCAATGGCGTTGCTGACAAACAGCTAGCATCCCCGCATGTTTCCCAGAGCAATTGTATTCCAGAGGACTGCGTTTGCCTTCAGGAGTTGGACACTGGAGTAAAGTCGGGTCGAGATCGGCCCGCCAAAGGATGTTAAATACCTGTCGGACTTGCTCTATTGTTCCTTTATGGGAACTCGTGATAATTGCTAAATCGCGATCGCTCAGGTCATAGCGTTCCAGTGTACCTGTAGTGGTAACTGCAAGTGCCTGAAATGGTTTCAGTGCTGAACGAATAAATGCAGCAGTTTCAGAGTTTCCAGCGACGGTTAAAACCCGTCCGCGTTCGTCGCATACAACAGCTTGGACTATATGCTTGGATTCAATAATCCCTTCACGCAGCAACCGGACTTCCAGTGCTGTAGCTTGAGTTCGTTTTCCCATTGTCATGGGTTTATTTTTATCACTTATTTATTATTTA
Organism: Nostoc sp. S4; assembly: GCA_029379225.1. GTDB lineage: Bacteria > Cyanobacteriota > Cyanobacteriia > Cyanobacteriales > Nostocaceae > Nostoc. The sequence continues at coordinate 45,459 of JAQYWR010000028.1, forward strand.
GTCATTTGTCCTCTCTTACAAAGTTAAGGCAGTCCGTTGGCGGGGTTCCCCCGCTTAAAGGAACTGCCGTCTGTTCGGAGGAAACCTCGCAAGAGACTTTGCGCTTTGTCATTTGTCATCTGTCATATCAAGTTCGCTTAATTACTGATAATTTAAAACTCTCCCCGTCCCCCGAAGTTCTGTTCGCCCTTGGCGTTAGCGTTCGCGCAGCGTCTCGTAGATCGGGAGTACGCAATCTTAACTTTGCGCTTCGTCGTTTGTTTATTTACCAATGACCAATGACCAATGACCAATGACTGTTTTATAACAAATGCCAAACTATAGTACCAATAACGAACATTCCCGCCAAGCCAGCAAAGGTAAATTGCAACCGCTGTAGGATAGGTTTGATTTCGTATGCCACAATCAAGCGATCGCGATTGAGAACTTCTTGTGGCTTTGTCCAGGTTTGACCGTCATACCAGCCTGACTCTTCATAGAATACTGTGGGACTACAAAGGCGATCGCATACGTAAAACCAGCCTAAATATAACCTTACTACTGCCAGCACTACGCCGATACTCGCTGCGGCTGCACCACAGAGAAGAAAATGCCCAATATACTTTTGTGGGGGAAAACTTGCTGCTACGACCGGACCCGCTACTAACCAAGATAAACCCCAAATCCAAACCATTTTTGTGATATAATTGCGCCAATGTAAAGTGCTATCACGAAACAGCCAGGAAGATTTTAGCTCTTCATACTCGTTAAGCGGTTGTTGGTCTTTGGGAACTGGGCAATTTGAAAGCGAAGACCCGATCATGTTGGCTTACCCCCACCCTCATCAGATTCTGGAAGGGAAATACGTTCTGCATGAATCCAGAACGCTTCTAAATTATAAAACTCGCGTTCCTTGGGCATCATGATGTGAACGATCGCTTCACCGTAGTCTTGTAGGATCCAACTCCCCTCAGCTTTTCCTTCTGTCCTCAAGGGGCGTCGTTGTAACTCAGTTTCGACTTTTGCTTCAATTGCTTGAGCGATCGCCCTTACCTGTACCCTAGAATAACCAGTCATCATCACAAAGTAATCTGCCAGATAAGATACGTCTGCTACTCTGAGCAATAAAATATCACCAGCTTTGCGATCCGATGCAGCTTCAGCGATCTTTGCGGCTAATTTTCCGCTTGCGTCTTCTATTTGCTTAGGGTTTCTCAACACACTCTTTGTCAGTGGGACAGATTGTAATGGGAAATTTCCTTGGAAATAATCAGTCATTAAACCTCAGGTGGTTTCTTCATTTTGAAACAATTGTTTATATTTATTTACAAATAACAAACAATTGATCTGAAAATGTGTCAATAGGTTTTTTTGAATACTAACAAAAAAACAGGTATCTATGGAGGCTAGTTTGAGAATACGAATTATAAATTAAGGTACGATTCGTTCTCGCGTTCAGACAAATATTACGGATTTTGGTTTGCAGCACTAGACTTTAGCATGTTTACTACAAGTTACCAAAGAAGATAGCGCACTTATGCCTGATATATCAAAAGTCTGATTGGCATAAATGTACTAGTACAGAACGGCTAAATCACGCCATCGATTTTAAATGTCTAAAATCCTTACACAACAGTAATTACGAATCACGCATAACGGTAATTGTTAGTGTTTTTTGATACTCTAACACTATTGATAAAAAATTGGTATTCCCACGGCTTGAAGTGAAGCCGTGGGATTTTTAGGTGAATAATGTATATGAAAATTTGCTGCTTAGTATTTTTTTGTAAAATAAATTACTATAAAATACTTGTTTTCGAGATTTAACCCTACTGGAAGCGCAAGTACGCAATGTCACACAACTGTCAGAGATTAAACTTCTTGTTTTGTAACTATTGCTGAGTGAATTGTTCTACGATCGGCGATTAATGAGTAACACAACGACTCATACTGATTTAAAGCTTGCTCAAAAGCATACTGTTCAACGGCATATTGACGACTTTTATAACCCAGAGTTTTAACTTTTTCAGGGTTTTTATACAAGTCTAAAATTGCCATTGCTAAAGCTTGGGGATCTTCTGGAGGTACAATAACTCCACCGCCACTTTGCCTGATAGCTCTTGCTGCCGTACCATTATCGGGGACAGAGGCAATTAAAGCCCGTCCACTGGCAAGTAGCACTTGAATTTTTGACGGCATATTGAAAGATATAACATTTTTCTTTTGTACCACTAAACCAACATCCGCAGCTGCCAACATTTCTGGTAAATTTTTGCGTGGTTGAAATGGCAGTAGCAAAACATTATCTGCACCGCAGTCTAAACATTCCTGTTGCAATCGCTGTAAACCTTTTGCCTCTCCAACGATGACAAAGACAATATCTGGGATGTGGCGCAACAAAGAAGCAGCTTTGACAACACTTTCTAGGCCTTGGGTGAGGGCAATGTTGCCAGAATAAAGTACTACAAATTTATCATTTAGGTTATGTGTTGTGCGGAAAGGGTTATTTTCTTGAGGCAAGGGACGGATAAAATTTACATCAACCCAGTTGGGAATTTGAACAATTTTGTCAGCTTCTACACCTTTAGATCGCAAATTCTCTACAAACCCATCGGCGATGACACTAATTTTACTGGCACTGCGATAAGCGAATTTTTCTAAAAATGTAAACAACTGGATGAGTAACTTATTTTTAAGTAAACCGACGTGAACAGCTGCTTCTGGTAATATATCTTGAAGATTTAAAATTATAGGACAGGCACGTAACCATCCTAAAAGAGCAACTGGTAGACAGCTTGGCAGAGATGGCGAGGTTGAGAGAATAACATCTGGACGCCAACCAATGAGGGCGGGTATAAAACTAGTGACAACAAAACTAGCATCTAGCAATACTCGATCTAGTAGATTGGGTTGGGGACGAATCCAAACGTAACTACGTTGAATTTCAACGCCATTTTTGTATTCTGTAAGATACAGCTTACCCCGATATTCCTGGTAAATTTGACGCTCAGGATAGTTAGGCATGGCTGTGACTACGCGCACTTGGTGTCCCCGCTTCACTAGTCCTTCTGCTAGTTCAGTCATCAGTGGGGCAATACCAATTGGTTCTGGGTGGTAGTTGTACGAGTAAATTAAAATTCGCATAGAAAATTAGTCTCAAGTACCCCGGTTTTTATTTAATGACATATTTGTGTTAAATATCTCTAGGAGCTTGTAAACTCCTATATTTAATTGTGGCTTCAGAGTCATTTTCTGTCAGGGATTTTCCTTAAAGATTAAGTAAACTTTGATATTAAATCCTTAGGGAGTGTGTGAATATTTTTTACTATTTCATTGAAGATTTAAAGTGTTTATTTCTGATTGGTACGTAAGTAAAAACCCTAAATTCGATGAAATTCATACCAATATTTCACAATACTAGTGATTAAATGAGCGATCGCCCTTGTATTTTCTCTTTTTTTGCTGGTTCAGGTTTCCTCGATTTAGGTTTTGAAACCAGTGGTTTTAACATTGTTTATGTTAATGAAATTTTTTCCCCATTCATGGCAGCATACCGTTATTCACGGCAAGTTCTCAATCTAGGGTTGCCAGAATACGGATATCATGACGGCGAAGCAGCAGACGTAAGCAAACTGTTTGAGGGAACCCCAGCACAACGATTTCAAGAGTTAATCATCGACTGCCGCAAATCTCATAATATTGTTGGCTTTATTGGTGGTCCTCCCTGTCCTGATTTTTCGATTGGGGGAAAAAATAAAGGATATTTGGGAGATAAAGGCAAGCTTTCGGCTTCCTATATTGAATTAATTTCTTACAATCTTCCAGATTTCTTTTTATTTGAGAATGTTAAGGGTTTGTGGAAGACGAAGAAGCACCGTTTATTTTTTGAATCACTGAAGCAACAATTACAGCAAGCAGGATATATATTAACAGAGCGGTTAATTAATTCTCTAGAATATGGTGTTCCTCAAGATAGGGAAAGAATTATTTTGATTGGATTTCAAAGTAATTTTTTTAAGGAGATGAGAATAGAATTTACTAAAAATCAGTTACTAAATAAAGAATTTTTTACTTGGAATAATTACATTCTATTCGACCGAGAAAATGTTTTTACTTACCTTTGGCCTAAGTGCGAACCATTCCAAGAAAATTCAATAACGCCTTGTCCTCAAGGCATTCCTCAAGAATTAACAGTTGAATATTGGTTTCAAAAAAATAATGTTCTCAAGCATCCTAATGCTGAACACTATTTTCAACCAAGAGCAGGTATGACAAAATTTGCTGCTATTGAGGAAGGAGATAATTCTAAAAAATCTTTTAAACGCCTGCATAGATGGCGTTATTCTCCAACAGCTTGCTATGGAAATAATGAAGTACATTTACATCCTTATAAACTTCGGCGAATTTCAGTTGCAGAAGCTTTAGCTATCCAATCTTTGCCTGCAAATTTTGTACTTCCAGAGCAGATGTCGCTCACGAATATGTTTAAAACTATTGGTAACGGTGTACCATACCTGGCATCGAAGGCCTTAGCTCAAACTATTCTTAACTTCTTAGTAACTAGCGTCACAAACACTGTTGATATTCTTAACTCTACTGGCACTTAATGTCAACTTAAATACTTACATTAATTCTGGGACATCTGCAAAGCTGGTATCCAAGATTAAGTCAGCAGCTTATTTTCAGAATAAACTCGTAATAAATGTGGTTTAATATATATATAAGAAATGTTTTAATTTTTTAGAAACTTTAATAATCAATCACTGGCAGAAGACACGATGGCAGCAGACTATCCAGACATTGATATTGCGCCATTTATCGATCATGCCCTGTTAACGCCAACAGCTACTACAGAGCAAGTTGAGCAATGGTGTGAAGAAGCATACAGATTCAATTTTGCGGCGGTTTGCCTGTACCCCGCCTATGTCAAGCAAGCAGTTGAACTGCTCCACGGTAAGAACCCGAAAGTCTGTACAGTGATTGGCTTTCCTGCTGGGGCGACAACTTCAGCAGTCAAGTTATATGAGGCTCAAGAAGCGGTGGAAAGTGGGGCTACTGAGTTGGATGTAGTAATCAACTTGGGCTGGTTGAAAGGTGGCAAAACGGAACAAGTTCATCGCGAGATTGCCGAAATTTGCGAGGAGACTGGACAAACTGTGAAAGTTATTTTGGAAACCAACCTGTTGACAGATGCGGAGAAAAAAATAGCTGCTGAAATCTCTATGGACGCAGGAGCAAGTTTCTTAAAAACTAGTACTGGTTGGAATGGTGGTGCGACAGTGGCAGATGTGCGACTTTTGAAGGAATTGGCCAAAGAAAAGGTGGGAATTAAAGCTTCAGGTAGTATCCGTACTATCAATCAAGCTCTAGACTTAATCGTAGCAGGTGCTACAAGATTAGGCACATCTCGCGGTATTGATTTAATTCGCCAGCGCGATAACCTGCAAAAAGGTGAATAGTCATTTGTCTTCGAAGTTCTGATGCCTTCTGTTCTCTAAAAGACGCTATGCCCAGTCTTGCTTATTTGCAGGAGTACGACAAGCCGCCCTGCGGGCGTCTACGGAGAAACCCTGTAATCGGACTTCTGTTTTTGTCCTTTGTCATTCACTGATGACCAATGACTAATAACCAATGACTAATGACTAATGAGTAGAACCTACAAAGCAACCGGAATTAATCTTAAAACCCAGGCGCTCGGAGAATCGGACAAAATAGTGACAATTTTGACACCAGAATTCGGTTTAATTCGAGCAGTGGCTCCAGGGGCACGCAAGCACAACTCAAGCTTGGGCGGTAGGAGCGGTATGTTTGTTGTTAATGAACTATTGATTGCCAAAGGGCGATCGCTCGATAAAATAACTCAAGCACAGACGTTAAAAACTTATCCAGGTCTAGCCAAAGATTTGGGAAAACTGGCTGCTAGCCAGTATTTAGCAGAAATAGTACTGTGTCAGGCTTTGAGCGAACAATCCCAAGAAGAACTTTATGAGTTATTCAATGAACATCTCCATCGATTGGAGGTGTTACCTAGTGGAAATACATCTAGTGTTTTAGCTCATTTGGCTCATGGAGTTTTTCACCTTTTAGCCTTAGCAGGACTGACACCGCAAGTGCAAGTTTGTTGCTTGTCTGGGCGACTACTCACGCCAGACTTTACAGACCCCAACTGGCAAGTAGGATTTAGCATTCCTGCTGGTGGAACGGTTTGTTTAGAAGCTTGGGAACGTTTGCGAACAGAAGAACACAGAGGGAGAAGGGGAGAAGAGGAGATGAGGAACACAGCAGAAGAGGAGATAATGGTAACTCCTAACTCAGCAAGGGTTAAACGCCCCGCTACTGCTAACAATATTCACCACGAGCTAAACGCCCCACTACCGCTAACAGCACGGGCTAAAGACCCCACTACCGCTAACAGCACTCCCAATACCCGAACAGTTGTTGTCCATCGGCAAGAAATACCTGTGATTTCTAGTCGTCCTGGTGCAATGGAACTGGCTTTGCTTCAACATCTATCGCAACCAGAGATCGTGGAAATTGATGGTGCTAAAAATTTTAACTGGTTATCCGTTGAGCAGATTTTACGCCAGTATGCTCAATATCAATTAGGCCGCCCTATTCGCTCTGCTACTTTGATTGACTCTTATTTTGCTGCCAACCATGATGCAATCGTCTGATTTTGATACAAAAATTTTACCTTTATCACCAAGCCTCGATAAAAAACAGAATAGGACATCAGATCATACAGTCACTAATCATCCGAGTGCTGTCTCCAAGTCTACAACTAATCAAATCAATGGGCAAGAAATGTCCTCGAAAGACGTTTCTCAAAACGGTCAAAGTGGGATAGAAGAAATACCAAAAACTGATGTTCAAAATCAATCAGAAACACCAAAAGACCAATTAACCACTGGTGAGGTAGATAACAATAATGATGCCTGTGGCGGGCTAGACATAAGCAATGGGCAGATACCAGTAAACACTATTCCAGAAACAGAACCACCGAAATTAGATGCAGCTGGTTCAAAGAATGTAAAACAGCGGGGATTTTTGCCAGTATTAAAAAACTTTAATTTTCTGGCTCTTTGGGGCGGTCAAGTTTTCTGCCAACTAGCAGATAAAGTTTATTTGGTGCTGATGATTGCCTTGATTAATACGCAGTTTCAGGCTAGCGATCAGAGCATTAGTGGATGGGTGTCAGCCTTGATGATGGCTTTTACTATTCCAGCGGTATTGTTTGGTTCCGTCGCGGGTGTATTTGTAGACCGCTGGTCAAAAAAAGTTGTATTGGTGGCAACGAATGTTTGGCGCGGTATCCTAGTTTTGTCAATTCCCTTAATGTTGTGGTTAACTCATGATTGGAAACCCATAGGAGTATTGCCAGTGGGTTTTTTAATTATCTTGGGTGTGACTTTTTTAGTTTCCACACTGACGCAGTTTTTTGCGCCGGCCGAACAAGCAGCAATTCCTTTAGTAGTAGAAGAACATCATTTACTCTCGGCTAATTCGCTTTACACAACAACGATGATGGCATCGGTAATTATTGGGTTTGCCGTTGGGGAACCTTTGTTAGCTATAGCTGATGGACTTTGGTTGCAATTTAGTGGTAGTAATGGTTTGGGCAAAGAATTTTTAGTTGGTGGCAGTTATGCGATCGCTGGAATAATTTTATTCCTCCTGAGAACTAACGAAAAACCTCACGCACTCGAAACCGAATTCCCTCACGTATTTTCTGACTTGCGAGATGGTTTGGCCTACCTCAAAGACAATCATCGCATCCGTAATGCTTTACTCCAGCTAATTATCTTGTTTTCTGTGTTTGCAGCGTTAACTGTTTTAGCTGTTCGGATGGCAGAAATAATTCCCAATATGAAAGCCTCCCAATTCGGCTTTTTACTTGCAGCGGGCGGTGTTGGGATTGCCGCTGGAGCAACAATTCTCGGTCAATTTGGTCAACGCTTCTCTTACACCCAACTAAGTCTGTGCGGTTGTTTCGGTATGGCAGTATCCCTAATTGGTATTTCAGTATTTACAACTCATTTGTGGGTAGTTTTGTTACTAATAACGTTACTAGGTATCTTTGGGGCATTAGTAGGCATTCCTATGCAAACTGCAATCCAAACAGAAACACCTCCAGAAATGCGTGGTAAAGTTTTTGGTCTACAGAACAATGTAATTAACATTGCTCTGTCTTTACCTTTGGCATTAGCTGGTGTTGCAGAAACTTTTGTGGGATTACAGGCAGTTTTTTTGGGATTAGCAGCGATCGTTTTTTCCGGAGGAATATTAACCTGGTATAACTCACATAAGTAGTTATCAACAGGAGCTATTATTCATTAACTTGAAATAATTAGTAACTTACTTAAAAAATTTGTGTTCGTGCTAAACTGAGGTCAGCCAAAATTTATCGCATACTTGCCGGATATTAATCTGAACATTAGCCAGAAGTTGTTGAAATATAAGAAATTAACAACTTCTTAGTAGGATAAATAAAGCCATTAATTCACCAGTTTAATTAGCTAAAAAATAGCTTTTTAAACTAGTTTTTGGCATTTATTTATAAAAATAAAAATCAGCAAGTATAACACGATAAAAGCAACAAAGGATGCAAAACTGATATACTAAACCCGCTTTTCTTACAGCTGAATAAAGAATGCGTATAGCCTGGATTGGAAAAAAATCGCCCTTTTGCGGCAATGTCACCTACAGTAGAGAAATTACAAATGCCTTGCTAGACAAGGGACATCAAGTCAGTTTTCTCCACTTCGCCCAAGAAGAATCAGAACCTGAGAATTGGCCAAATCTCCAAGAAGTTCCTCTGCCTTTTATTTATAAATCCCAGGTTTACACAATTCCCACTTTGAAAGCGACTAAAGTTTTAACCGAGTCGCTGCGGAAAATTAAGCCAGATATCGTCCATGCTTCCTTAACCCTATCTCCACTTGACTTTGTTCTACCAGAAATTTGTGAGGAACTAAGGTTACCTTTAATTGCTACTTTTCATACACCTTTTGCTGGTAAGGGAGCAAAACTGATATCCGGAACACAACTTTTGGCTTATCAACTCTACGCGCCTTTTTTGGTTAACTACGATCGCGTGATTGTATTTTCTCAAATTCAGCGGGAATTATTGGCACGTATGGGTGTAAGAGAAGAAAATATCGCTGTAATTCCCAATGGTGTCGATACGATTAAGTATTCTCCAGGAGCTTCTCAAGTCAAAGCAGAGTTTCAAGCCCAACGCTTGTTTGTTTATCAAGGTCGGATAGCACCAGAGAAAAATGTTGAAGCCCTTTTAAGAGCTTGGAAGCAGTCGCCAATGGAGGCTAATAGTAAGCTTTTGATTGTTGGTGATGGGCCTTTAAAGTCTTCTTTAGAGCCGTTTTATGGGTGGGAATACGGGATTATTTGGTTAGGATTTGTTGCTGGTGAAGCTCGCCGTATCGAAATTTTGCGCGGGGCAGATGTGTTTATTTTGCCTTCAATGGTAGAGGGACTATCTTTGTCTTTGTTAGAAGCAATGTCATCTGGGGTGGCTTGTTTGGGAACAGATGTCGGCGCAGATGGAGAAGTATTGGAAAAGGGAGCGGGTATAGTTATTAATACCAAAACAGTGCGATCGCAATTGAGAACTCTCTTACCAGTGTTACAAGATCATCCAGAGTTAACAACGCTACTGGGGCAAAAAGCTAGACAGCGTGTATTAGACCGCTACACCCTCAGTAAGAATATTACTTTGTTAGAAGAACTTTATAAACAAGTTTTAACACACCAACCTTTACCCCTTAGTCGCAGAGCGTAGAGAAAAAAGCGGGATGCCTACGCCAGGCTGCGCCTACGTATTCTTAAGCTCGTTCTATTATTATGTAGATACAGCTTTTATTCATCAGTATTCGCTTGTATACATCAGATATACAAAGTTAGAATCACTGATAAAAGGAGAGTTGCTGATGTCTCAAAACGAAGTTGTGACTGTTCGACTGACTCCAGAATTATATAATCCAATTACCTGCAATGGTTAGAAGAGACTATTAAATGTCTCAAAACTAGGCAATTAGAAGAGGTTGACTATGAAAACTTAATAGAAGAACTGGAAGATTTGGCAAAAAATGAAAAAAGGCGAGTCAGAAGTCTGTTGGAACAGATTATTAGACATTTATTGCTTTATCAATATTGGGATTTAGAAAAGTCAAGAAATGCCAATCATTGGTCTGCGGAAATTATTAGTTTTTGTAATCAAATCAATGAAGATTTAAGTGCCAGTTTACGTAATCATTTACAGGAAAATTTCAGGATAATTTATAGTAATGCCTTAGATTATATTAAGGCTAAAACAAAGTTAACTAATTTACCTGAATTATGTCCTTATGCCTTAGAGCAAATTTAGGATAAAAATTGGTTACCTTAAACTTAAATAGGCCATCCCAAAGTAGTTGGCTGTTCATAAACTCGCTTCAAAGTATTCACATCCCGGAAAGAAATAGGCGATGGGTTACGAACTTGAGAAAAATATAAAGCATCAGTTTGTAGCGGACTATGACCCCAAATTCCTAAGGCGTGTCCGAGTTCGTGGCGAACTGCTGCTTGGATGTACTCACCTGTTTGGCTGGGACTTAGCAAGATGGTGAAGCGGTGGCATAAAACATTATTGTTGGTGTATAACTCGTAAGTCGTTTGTGCCGATCGCGCACGAGGTATATTACTACCTGGGGAAATTTGTAGAGGTGGTGCTTTTCGGAAAATCCTAATATCAGCAACTTCTGGCTGTTGGATTACTGTCAAAGGCAAATAAGCACTCCATTCCTGCACAGCTTGTAAAACACCGTTAACCCATGTTTGAGCTTGTTTTTCATTAACGGCTTTTGGTGTTTCTACGTAAACTCGAATAGGAAATTTTGACCAAACTAAATAACCAACTTGAGTTGTTCTGACTTGTGAAAAATAATCACCACTGTTGGTGTTATCTTGCCACTGTGCGAGTGTGGGTGGTAGGGCATGAGGTTTTGAGCCAAGGGGGAATGAGGAATTTTCTCCCTTACCTCCTGCTCCCTGCCCCATATCTCTTTCCATGCCCAATGCGCCATACCCCAGGTTAGTAAAAATAACTAGCAGCCCTGTGCCTATACTTAAGGCTAGGGCTGCTAATAATCGCTGTCTAATTAAATTTTTCGGGGTTTTAGATATTGGGTATTGTGTTGTGTTCCTCATCTCCCCCTCACCTATCTTTATTTAGGCAGCCAACCGGCACTTAAAACTACTGTTAAACCAAGAAAAATGACTGTCAACGCCCAAGTAACTCGGTTCAAGGTGTTTTCTGCACTTTTAGTGCTGCTAAATAGCTGAGCTTGTCCGCCAATGGCTCCAATACCATCACCTTTGGGGCTATGCAGCAAAACCAAAATAATTAGACCAACGGCAGAAAATGCCCAAATGCCTTGCACGATACTAGTAACTGTCATGGTAGCAATCTCATTTATAAGAACTTTTAAAAAACAGGAGTTATTCAATTTTAGATTTTAGATTTTTCGTTCGATCAAAAATTCCAAATTCCAAATCTAAAATTACCAGAGTCAGGAGTCAAAAGTTAGAAAAGACTTAATTCATCACTCTTAACTCCTAACTCTTTTATCAGCCTACTTGCACGGGGGTGCGAGTGCGTTGCAGGTCATATTCTGCTGTTTTGAACAGCGATCGCCCTGTCATTTCGGGTGGCTGAGGCAGCTGTAAAATCTCTAGAATGGTGGGGGCGATGTCGGCTAGCTTGCCATCGGTTCGCAGTTCGACATTTGTACCATATCCAGGGATTTTGACTTTTTCTCCTTCCACAAGAATAAAGGGGACTGGGTTGGTGGTGTGAGCTGTCCAGGGATTTCCCTGTTCGTCTAGCATATGCTCAGCGTTGCCATGATCGGCAGTAATAATTGTTGTGCCGCCAGCTTTGCTAATGCTCTCTAATAAGCGTCCCAAACAGCGATCGACTGTTTCAATGGCTGTAATGGTAGCTTCAATTTGACCAGTATGCCCTACCATGTCTGGGTTGGCATAATTAATCACAACTAAAGAATATAAACCCTTTTGAATGGCAGCGATCGCTACATTTGTAACTGCTGTTGCTGACATCGCTGGGGCGTGGTCGTAAGTCGCCACCATTGGGCTGCTTACTAGCTCTCGGTCTTCTCCGGGAAAAGGTTCTTCCAAACCCCCATTAAAGAAATAGGTAACGTGGGCGTATTTTTCTGTTTCGGCGGTACGTAATTGCTTGAGCTGATGATTGGCTATCACTTGTCCCAGAATATTATTGAAATTCTGTGGCTCAAAAGCTACAGCCACGGGTAAATCTGGGTCGTACTGGGTAAACGTGACAAATGACAGCGGTGTAATTTGCTGTCTTTCAAAACCGATAAATTCTCGACTGACAAAAGCTTGAGTCAGTTGTCTAGAGCGGTCGGGACGGAAGTTGAAAAATATGACTCCATCGCCTGGTTCTACCGCGCCAGGAGCAATTCTAGTTGGGTTGACAAACTCATCTTTTACCCCTTCGGCGTAAGATGCTTGCAAAACTTCCACAGCCTTGCGACCATCACCTACACCATCTTGTGTCATGACATCGTAGGCGCGTTTTACTCGATCCCAGCGGCGATCGCGATCCATCGCGTAGTAACGACCGCTGAGAGTGACTATACGCCCGATTCCGATGCGGTCTATGTAATCTTGTAGAAGCGCGATCGCTTTTATGCCCTGAGTTGGGGCGGTGTCACGACCATCGGTAATCGCGTGGATACAAACTTCTGGAATTTGCTGATATTTGGCTAAGTCAAGTAGTCCAAATAGATGGGTGATATGGGAGTGTACCCCTCCCTCAGAACAAAGCCCTATTAGATGTAGCTTGCCATTTCGAGAGCGAACTTCCCGGCAAATTTTCACAAGTGCTGGATTTAAGGTAATGGAACCGTCTTCGACCGCATCTGAGATGCGTACCAGTTCTTGCGGTACCACTCGCCCAGCACCAATGTTCAAATGACCAACTTCTGAGTTGCCCATTTGACCCTCTGGCAACCCTACGGCTTTTCCTGATGTGTGGATGAGGGTATGCGGGTAAGCTGCCCATAAACTATCCATAATCGGAGTTTTAGCAGCAACAATAGCGTTTCCTCGCGTCTGCTCGCAGTAGCCCCATCCGTCTAAAATGACTAGCACCACAGGAGCAACAGGTGCTTTGGTCATAGTAAAATTGCCCTTTACTTTTTGTAATATCCGAATGATACCATTGCTAATCACCGCCGCAAGTGAATTTCTGCTTATTAACTTATTTCATGAACGACTTGCAGCTTTTTGAGACATTTTTTAAATATTAGTAATTTTTCTATGTTGTTTTTGCTCTTGAATAAGGAGTGATTATTTAGTAAACTGTCATCTATTTAATTTACACATCAACTCATCAGGTTGTCTTTTCTCGTTTGTCTTTGAGCATTTGTTGGTTATAACCTATAACTAAATGACTAATGACAGTCTTGAGAAAAAATCCAACATCTAAGCGCGTTAGCTTAATAGCATTTAAACATGTTATACAGTTATTAACTGTATAATTTTTACTTAAAATGATTGAACAGTTATCAGTATCACAGATAACTGTAGGACAAAGAGGCTGTTAACCAAAGCAGAAAATTAACAAATAATAACTGTTAAACTTTACTCTTAAGCAATTTTCCAGTCACTCATTTTCGTTTTGTGGCAGCCTTAGCAGCTTTAGCGGCTTTTTTAGCGGCTTTTTCAGCAGCGATCGCAGCTAATCTTGCTTCTTCTTTTTCTTCAGCAATTTTCTGGAGATAGTAATGATAATCTCCTAAATAAACGCGGAATTCGCCATCTCGAATTTCGACGATTTTATTAGCTACCTGAGAGATAAAGTAGCGGTCATGGGATACAACAATTGCTGTACCAGCATAGTTTTGCAGCGCTTCTTCCAGCATTTCTTTGGCGGGAATATCTAGGTGATTTGTCGGCTCATCCAAAATTAATAAATTGGCAGGACGTAAAAGCATTTTTGCCAACGCCAAACGAGCTTTTTCTCCCCCACTTAATGCTCCAACTGCCTTAAATACTGTATCCCCACTGAATAAAAATCGTCCTAAAAGTGTACGGACTTCTTCATTTTTCCAATCGGGAACCTCATCATGGATTGTTTCCATGACAGTTCTCTTCAAGTCCAAAGCTTCAGCTTGATTTTGTTCAAAATAACCTGGAAGAACGTTGTGATCGCCTAATTGGACAATACCCTCTGTGGATGGTTCCATAGCTATAATTAGGCGCAGAAGTGTTGATTTTCCAGCACCGTTGGGACCGAGAAAAGCAATGCGATCGCCTCTTTCAATTAAGAGATTGGCTCCCAAAAACAAAATTTTATCATCATAAATATGAGTTAAATCTTTAATGTTCACCACTTCGCGTCCACTGCGGGGTGCAGCAGGAAAACGGAAGTGTAAAGTTCTCATTCCAGCTACAGGTGCTTCAATACGCTCAATTTTTTCCAGTTGCTTTTCCCGGCTTTTCGCCTGGGTACTGCGGGTAGCGCTGGCGCGAAATCTATCAACAAAAACTTGCTGTTTTTCTAATTCTTTTTGCTGGCGTTCGTAAGCACTTAGTTGGGCTGCTTGATTTTCAGCTTTCTGTTGTAAATATGCAGAATAATTGCCGAGATAAGTAGCAGAAACACCACGTTCAGTTTCCACAATTTGGGTACACAGGCGGTCAAGAAATTCCCGGTCGTGGGAGACTATGACCATTGGAGTAATTAACCCTTTGAGGTAATTTTCTAGCCATTCAATGGTTTCTAAATCCAAATGGTTAGTTGGTTCGTCCAATAGTAACAAGTCGGGTTTTTGTAGGAGAATTTTACCCAAACTCATCCGCATCTGCCAACCGCCACTGAAAGCACTGACAAGGCGATCGCCATCTTCTACCCCAAATCCCATTTCTGGTAAGATTTTCCCAATGCGGGCGTCTAAGCCATAGCCATCCAAGGCTTCAAATTGGCGCTGTAAAAGGTCTAATTTGTTGATTAGCCGATCCAGTTCCTCTGGAGTAGCCGCTTCCATATCACGTTGCACCTGCGCCAGAGATAACTGTACTTGGTTGGCTTGTTTGAAAACTGTCCAAAACTCTTCTCTAACGGTACGGCTGGGGTCTACTTCAAACTCTTGGTTGAGGTAAGCTATGTGTAAACTCGCGGGACGAATGATTTCTCCAGCTGTAGGTTCAATTTCCCCGGTGATGATTTTGAGTTGGGTGGATTTTCCAGCACCATTGACACCGACTAAGCCAATGCGATCGCCTGGTTTAACTTCCCAGTTGATATCTTTGAGAACTTCGCCTGTAGGATAAATTTTACTAATATGTTCAAGTCGCAGCATTAAGTTTCTCTCAGGTAGGAAATGGGTGATTGAGGACGAAGTACTAATACCGCTTCCAATCTTAACAAAAATTAACTGTAAATT
Organism: Nostoc sp. S4; assembly: GCA_029379225.1. Lineage (GTDB taxonomy): Bacteria > Cyanobacteriota > Cyanobacteriia > Cyanobacteriales > Nostocaceae > Nostoc. The sequence goes on from JAQYWR010000028.1 coordinate 60,929, forward strand.
TGTCGCCGGAAAGTTCTGAAGCTGCAAATAAATTTAGCTTGAGTGAAATATGAACCTTGCTACTGTGCGGCTTGTCTTACTTCTTGGACACTCAAATCTAAGGCTTGTGCTATGTACTCTACAGTCAAACCTGCTGCCAACATGGGTGCTACTGCTTTTAGTTTACCTTGTTCAATCCCTTGTTCAATCCCTTCCTGAAAGGCTTCTTGATAAAATCTGGTTTGTTTTAACTCGCTTAAGCCAAACATTTTCTCCATATCCTCCCTACTCATTGTTGGAAACTTGTAAGCCAAAATAGTTTCTATAAATTGTAATAATTGCTGCTGTTTTAGTGGTGAGTTGATCTCTGACTTGGTTGTGTCTATCAACTCTCTTGCTTCTAAGATTGCTATATCTTCGACTGCAATTACTAATTTAACAGTTCCAATGCCAATTGGAAGCGATGCAGTTTCACCTAATTCATCTAAATAAATTCGTTTGACTCGCTGACTGGCAAATAATTCATGATAATGTTTAATATCTCCTGTATCTAAACTTCTGTTTGGGTATAAAATTACAGCACTCCAGTTATTTTTTAGTTGGTTTGGACGGAGGTATAAACATATTTCGGCAAATAACCGTGAATAAATTTATGTATCAGCCTGAAACTGTACTTCAACAAAATAAATTTGCTTTTCAGTTCCTTATGTGGGTAAAAATACACCATCGATTCTGAAGACTGTTTGTTTGATTTCAATTGATGAAAATTGATAAAGGCTTGCTTCTTCGGACGGATTACCAATAAGTTCAAAGAAGATACTAGGAAATTCTTGAAAGAGACGGTAAAAAATACTGTCTGTCTTCATGATTTTTTACCCTTGAGCAATTTTGATTTTTGGTTCAGACGTTACTTTCTTTTTCTGAGCCGTCTCGTACTTCTAGTAACCGCTCTTTTGTTATTCCTAATATCCGTGAAACTGGTGCTAACAAATTATCATCAAATACTTCTCCAGCATAAATATTATTCAGTTCAGTGGGTGATACTTTAAAAGTATCGCAGAATTTGGCAAACTCCTGATTACTCAAGTCAAGTTCCTTTTGTCGGTCCCGAAGTAAAAGAGCGATCGCTCTAGTTCCATACTTGGGGCGTTCGCTACTTTTGACATATTTTTGAATTAAATAATTTACTTTATTAGTGTCACCACCGATTTTCTTAATTAAATCAGTACAAGCTTGCTTAAGTGCTTTTTTTAAAACTTCTTCTTCATTTAAAAACTTAATTATTTCAGTTGCATATTCTTGTTTAAAAAATCCAACTAAATTGCCTTGATGGTAAATTGGTATATAAGCATTGTTATTTTCAATTTGCCAGTCTAAAGGCTGATTGCGTAGCGACATAGACACCCCTCTAAATCATTTAAGATTTCACCATTTTAAAACCATTTTTTATTACCTGCCAGTGGTTAGATTTTGGTCAGATATTTAAAAACATCAATTGTTAAAGTAAGTGTAATTTCCCGCCAGAAGCAGAGTTTATTTGAAAGCATCTCAGTTTTGCTAATCGCCCACACTACTTGCCACTGCCTGACAAACAAACCCTTATCCACGGGGCTATATCTAAGTAATTCCGTGCCGATGAACTACATTTGTATGGCTAGACTTGAGATTTTTTAAGTATTTATACTATAATTTTGAGCTAAAGTAAAATTAGCGATCGCGTTGTTTATCACAAAGTCACTAAAAGCTTCCCATAGGCATGTTTGGTGGTGATGAGGCTTTTGTTAGATATTCAACCATAGTGGGTATACTGTAAATATTAAACGAGTAGCATCAAAACAGGATAAACAGTATGTTGACGATAACGTGGCAAGAAGAGATTACATCCTTAAAACAAGACTTGAGAAAGGAAATTAAAAAATCTCAGATAATTCTGAAATTAATATACCTAATCATATTTGCATTAATAATCTGAAATCCAAGTTAGAGCAATTAGATGAAATAGAAAAAATTCTTAGTATAGAAAATATAAAGTTGCTTTTATAGGTACTATTGGTCAAGGAAAGACGACAGCTATTTGCCATCTTTTTAACTTAATAAGCAACTTTACTGTTTCTAAAACTCCCAAATAGTTACTATCAACGGGATCGGGCAGAACTACTATATGTGAAGTAATTATCAAATCTGCGGAAAAAACTTACATAGAAATAGAGCCTTATACCGTTAATGAAATGGAAAATCTTATTTTTGAATTCTGCGAATATATTGCAGATAAAAATAATACTCAAGCCGATCAAAAAATAATTATTTATACAGAAGTGGAAAGGGCTATTAGAAATATTATAAAAATTCATTTTTATAATAAAAAAGTTGATGGTGTTAGAAATAGACCTAAAAGAATTGACACAGCTAAGGAAAAGCTTGATTTATTCGGATTCGGTGAATTTAAAAAACTTGCTTTAAATAATGCAAATCTACAATATAGGACTACGAATAAGATTGAATTTGATCATCAAAAAAAATGAGCAAGAATGGATAAAGAATACCTTTGCTGCCATAAATAATGTTGAGCTTGAGGAGTTTGCTATTCCTAGAAAAATATATCTTTATGTGAGCTATGATGTTTTATCTGGTTCAAACTTGTCTCAGTTCGATTCAGTTGTGGATACTAAAGGACTTGATGAAAATTAAATTCGTAAAGACTTGCAGAAATATATTGAAAATCAGGATACTATCCGTCTCTTTGTCACTTCCTTTAATGATGCGCCTGAAGCTAATATTAGGAATTTAATAGGTTATCATCTTACATCTAAATTCAAAGATTTTCATCATAGATTTGTAACTTTGGTATTGCCTCACAAAAATCAACCTGAACAAGTCAATGGATGTGATGGAGATTGGTATACAGGAATTCAAATCAGAAAAGAAGAAGTTCAAGCTACATTCAGGAATTTGAATTTAGATTTTTTCTTGGAGAACATTTTGTTTTATGATGCTTTTAGATACTATGGTGATGATATATACACCAAAGAAGATGTACAGGCGGATAAAAATGAATTTCTCGAAGCCATAGCCGATGTAGTAGAACGTAGACGAAATATTTTATTGGACGAAATAAATAATATCCAAGAAAACTTTACGAGAATAAAAAATGGTGATGCTTTGACAGTATCAGAAATAGAAGCAATTGTAGAAGTGAAACGAGAAGAAGAAGATTTACAGAATCATGAGGAACAGATTGAAAGATACCTAAAAAAATCTGGTTAAGAAATAGGTATTTTATATAATTATCATGAAATTATTGCATATACGAAAAAAGGCACAATATTGATGAATAATTATCTCAATAGTCTTAAAGATATACCACCGTTAATTTTACAAAGTTCTAACAAGTTAGAGGAGGATATATTAGAATTTGAAAAAGCTATAAATGGAAGTTTTGATAGCTTTGTTTATCTTGTTAAGAAGTATGGGAAATATAAGCTAAATACAATAATTTTTAAACTTAAAAATGAACAATTACCTGTATCAGGCGCTTTCTTTGAATCTCAAGATCGTCAGGTGAACTATCTTAAAAATGGTAAAAATTGGCAAAGCTTAAATTACCAAGATTTTGAAAAGCTAGTTTCTATCATTTATTGACAAATAACGTGTCTCCAAATAACAAATGAGCGTAATAAAAATGGCAGAAATTATCCTTCCCAGTCTTGACGAGTATCGCACAAAAAACTGTCTGCGATCGCATCATCAAATAAATAAGGACAGTACTCTGGAAAAGTTCGTAATGGTAAGTTAGTTTCTCGTAGCACCAAATCGACTCCTGCTTCAAAGCCATCTAACAAGGCTTCTTCTATTCGAGACTTTAAACTAGGGTTCTGTCGCAAATGCCTGTGGATGGCACGACGCTGTTCTCGAATTGTTAAAAACCAACTGCGAGAGCGTTGTTCGGGTTGATATTCCCACTTTAAGAGATGACCGAGTAATACACTCAGATGACTCACAAGTTCCCGATACTCCTGTCTGCCCAAAGCTTGAATTTCCTCTTGCAGATGTTGCCAGTCTAGTTCCATAACTAGCCTCTGCTCTAACGCTTTAGCCTGCTGCTGTGTCCAGCCATAGAAGTCTTCGTCATACAAACAAGGTTTGTCTATATCCATATAAAGAATCTTGACAGCAAGAAACCACGAGCTAATTTAATGATTTAAATTCAATTGTTATAGATATTCAACTGGCTAAGGCTCTAACATTAACGTGAGTTCGATGAGCCTAACCTCAAAAAGGAGAGAGTTTGGAGAGGAGTTCTTCAGAATCTCTCGACTCACATTAATTTATACCTGCCCAACTCTCAAGGAATAGACAAAGGTAAATGACGTGATGAAGTAGGGACTTCCCTATCATAGCTGTCTCAGTGAAATCGAAGATGCACTCCACGCTGCATAAGAAAACCACTTGTCTGTGTTAAAAATAACAGTAAAACAAGCGGTTTAATAGAATTTTTACTAATAAAAATTAATTAGTGCTAGCAGTTGCCAATTCAGCTAGACGTTCTTGTTGGTCTTGGGAGATACAAGATTGGACAATAGTCTCTAAATCGCCTTCCAATACAGGGTTAAGAGAATAATTTTGACCTAAACGGTGGTCGGTAACGCGGTTGTCTTTATAATTATAGGTGCGAATTTTTTCCGATCGCGATCCTGTACCAACTTGCGATCGCCGCATGGAAGTCACAGCTTCTTGTTGTTCGCGTAACTTCATCTCATACAACTTCGCCCGCAGAATTTGCATCGCCCGTTCTTTGTTTTGCAACTGGCTGCGTTCTTCCGTACAAAAAATGCGGATTCCTGTTGGTTTGTGCATCAAGTCAACGGCTGTTTCCACCTTGTTGACGTTTTGTCCACCAGCACCTCCAGAACGAGCCGTGGTCATTTCAATATCTTTCGGGTCAATATGAATTTCTACATCATCGACCTCTGGCATAATTGCCACCGTAGCAGTAGAGGTATGAACCCGCCCACCTGCTTCTGTGACTGGCACGCGCTGCACGCGATGCACTCCAGCTTCAAACTTTAGCTGACTGTAAACGTCGTCACCTTTAATTTCCAGGATCACCTCTTTCCAACCGCCCATTTCTCCCAGAGATTCACTCATTAGAGAAACTTTCCAACCTTGAGTTTGGGCGTAGCGAGTGTACATTCGCATCAAATCCCCAGCCCAAATACTGGCTTCATCGCCACCCGTGCCAGCGCGAATTTCCAACATGATATTCTTTTCATCATTGGGGTCGCGAGGCAGCAATAAGACTTTCAAGCGAGTCTCTAAATGTTCTATTTTTTCTTCAAGTTCATCTACCTCCAGTGCTGCCATTTCTTGCAACTCTGGATCGCTTGCAGATTCTTTGAGTACCTGACGCGCTCCGATCAAATCTTCTTGGGCAGTTTTCCAAGTTTCATAGGAATTAACTACTTCTTCCAAAGAAGAACGAGACTTAGCGATTTTTTGATACTCATCAGGGTTTTTAGCGGTATCGGGGTCAGCCAGACGACGTGTTAATTCATTAAAAGTTTGTTCGACGGATTTTAGTTTTTCCAGTAAGTATGTTTCAGCCATGACGAGTGCGTTCACGAAGTGTGCGCGGAGCGCATTCGCTCCTTAAAAAAATAACAAATTGGCTCGAGCATATAAATGACAATCGACCCCGAAAAATGCAGGGTCGTCGTTAACAGCAGAGCCAACCCGCTACTTTTTCTTTTTGGTGCCGGAGGTTTGTTCGCTTGACATACCGTATTTGCGGAGGAAGCGCTCCACTCGACCCTCTGTATCAATAATCTTCTGAGTGCCGGTATAAAATGGGTGATTTCCAGACCAAACATCTACGTGCAGTTCTGGCTTGGTTGAGCCAACGGTCATCACAACTTGACCGTTACAGTAGACTTTAGCATCTGGATACCACTTGGGATGAATATCAGATTTAGCCATTGTTCCTTTTGTGGTGAATCTATAAGAATTATAACTTTTTGGTTGGAATTGGGACTAGGGATTAGGGACTGGAAAACAGATCAAAAACTGACTTACTTTTTCTAATACCAATCTCCACTATCCAATCGCCTAACGCTTAGAGTACTGAGGTGCTTTCCGGGCTTTGTGTAGACCATATTTTTTCCGTTCTTTTGCCCGAGGATCGCGAGTTAAATAACCTTCAGTTTTCAAAGGTGGGCGGTTATCAGGGTCTAGTTGACACAAAGCACGAGCAACTCCTAAGCGAACAGAATCAGCCTGTCCGGTTAAGCCGCCGCCTTCTGCTTTTACCAAAATATCGTATTCGTTTTCTAATCCCAAAGTTTCTAAGGGTGCTTTGATCACTCCCAGGTAGTTGGCATTGAATTGGAAATACAAGTTTCCATCTTTACCGTTCACAGTTAGTTGACCAGTACCCGGTACCAGACGTACTCTTGCTACTGCTGACTTCCGACGACCAGTACCCCAGTACACGGCGCGTCCGCTATTGGTATCTGCTGCTACCATTAATTTTCTTCTCCAGGAATTGTACTAATTTTTAGTTCTTTAGGTTTTTGGGCATCGTGGGGATGAGTTGGCCCTGCATAAACTTTTAGCTTGGTGAATAACTGCTTACCCAGGCTATTTTTGGGTAGCATACCTTTGACAGCGTGTTCTATAATCCGCTCTGGTAGCCGCTGTTGCAGCTTAGCGAAGGTTTCTGTTTTCATCCCTCCGGGACGACCAGAATGGCGACGGTACACTTTTTGAGTGCGCTTTTTGCCTGTGACTGCTACTTTCTCAGCATTGACGACAATCACGAAGTCACCTGTATCTAAGTGGGGTGTAAATTCGGGTTTGTTTTTGCCTCTGAGAATCTGGGCAATTTCACTGGCGAGGCGTCCAAGGCGTTTATCGGTAGCATCTACTACGTACCACTCACGCTCAAGGGATGCTTGAGGAGGAAGGTATGTTTTAACTATCGTCATTTGTTATTTGTCCTTTGTCCTTTGTAATTTGTCATTTGTCCTTTGTTGCTCACTAACGATCGATGACTATTGTACAGACAAGGGTTAATCGCGTCTGTACTAATGACTAATGACCAACTTTGGCAGGGTATCGTACCAAATTTCTTTTGGAAAGGGAAAATCTGGATAGCCGACTCGCAACAAGCACAAACCTTGAGCTGGTGCGGCGTGTTTGACTTCTTGGCGGCGTTGCTCTTTCCAGAGTTCGGTGAAGTTAATAAGTGTCCGTTGTCCAGAACCTACTTGTACTAACATGCCTACCAACAGCCGTACCATGCCATATAAAAATCCATCTGCCTGTATTTCAATATGGATAAATGACCCACTGCGATGACATTCTGCTGCTTGCACTTCTACCCAGGAATGCGATCGCTTTGAGCCTGCACGCTGAAAAGCAGCTAGGTGATGCTTTCCCAACAGAGGTTTAAGAGCAGCTTGGATTAATGATTCATCTAGGGGTGCATAATAATAATGCCAACTGAAGGGTTTGACGAACAAGTTAAGTCGATCTTCAGTGTATATTGTGTAGCGATACCGCCGATAGGCTGCACTAAAGCGAGCGTGCCAACGGCAGTCTACACCAGCTGAAGCCCTGATTAATATATCGGGTGGCAGATAGCTGTTGAGGATTGTTGCCCACTTGTGAGCTGGAATTAAACCTGTTGCTTCAAAATGGGCGACTTGAGCAGCAGCGTGGACGCCAGCATCGGTTCGTCCAGCGCCGTGTAATGTCACATGATGTCCAAGAATAGTAGCGATCGCTTTTTCTATCTCTTCTTGGACTGTACGCTCGTTCTTTTGCCTTTGCCAGCCATGAAAATGAGTGCCCAGGTATTGGATTACCAAGGCTACTCGATGAGTTTGTCTAGGCTGGTGGCTTTCTAACATACATTTGTCCTCTGTTACAAAGTCAAAAGCTAAGGCTTCCTTAGCTTTTGACTTTGCGCTTTGTCCTTTGTCATTCGTCCTTTGTTCTTTATCTTTTACTAATGACCAATGACTATTGTACAGACGCGATTAATCGCGTCTGTACTAATTACCAATGACTTAAACCAATTCAATTATTGCCATTTCGGCCTTATCGCCCCGACGGGGTACGGTATGTAGAATACGAGTATAACCGCCTTGGCGATTACCATAGCGAGTGGGAGCTTGTTCAAACAGAGCGTGAACTAAGTCTTTGTCGAAGATATAGCCAAGGGCTTCCCGGCGTGCAGCCAAGGAGCCGTTTTTGGCTAGGGTAATCATTTTGTCTACTTCACTTCGCACAACTTTAGCCCGAACTAAAGTGGTGGTAATCTTACCATGACGGATTAGCTCGGTGGTGAGCGATCGCAGTAAAGCGCGGCGCTGGTCTGCTGGTTTACTAAGTTTTTTGACGCGACAACGGTGACGCATAATTAGGCACTTATGAACTACAAACGGTTTTCATATCATGTCCAATTAATCACTTATTAAAAAACTCTCTGTGTCTGTGTGTCTGTTTCAATAATGAGTAATTAACCAGACTCAATATCACTTAAGGGTGTTTAGAGCCTCTTTCTTGGGGCAAGGTGATGCCCAAGCGACGCTGCAAAGCTTCTACGACCTCTTCTGCTGACTTTTGACCAAAGTTTTTAATTTCTAGGAGGTCTTCTTGGGTATAATCCAACAAGTCGGCTACAGAATTCACTTGTGCCCGTTTGAGACAATTATATGCCCGTACAGAAAGTTGCAACTCTTCGATTGGAATCTGAGCAGTTGGGTCTTCCGAAATTTCTGAACCTGTATCTGTTGGTTCTAAGGAAATGTCTTTCAACGGGTTGAATAAATCTACCAAGATTCCAGCAGCGGAGGATAGTGCTTCTTGGGGAGAGATGCTGCCATTTGTCCAAACTTCCAACAACAGTCGGTCTTTGGTAATTGAGCCATCCCCACGCGCTTCTTCAACACTATAGTTTACTTTTCGCACTGGCATAAACACTGAGTCGATTTGAAGAAAGTCCAACGATGTTGCTTCTTCACGCCCTCGCTCTACAGTGCGATAACCTTTACCTTTCTCAATCCTAAATTCCATTTCCAGCTTTCCACCCTCAGCGATGGTGGCTACATACTGGGTCGGATCGATGACTTCTACTTCACTAGGTAAATCAAAATGCGCCGCAGTAATTGTTGCTGGGCCGTTAACGAGTAACCGACCAATCTGGGGTTGCGAGGAATAATTTTTCAGGATAACTTCCTTCATTTTCATGAGGATTTCCAGCACGTCTTCCCGCACGCCCGGAACTGTAGCAAACTCATGTGAAACGCCTGCAATCCTGACTGCTGTAACTGCCGTACCCTCTAAATTCGACAGTAAAACTCGCCGCAACGCGTTGCCAACCGTTGTTCCTTGGCCGCGCTCTAGAGGTTCCAGAACAAATTTACTGTAATGGTTGCGGCTTTCTTCAGTATAAGACTCTACACATTCAATTTGAAACTGCGCCACGGATTAGCCTCCCTCTTTTAAGGTGCTGCTAGCAGACAAATCAATTGCCTCCCGAAATGAGTGTCAATTTTCGATTTTGCGAAAAATTTGATTCCCAAAAGCTGGGACTCAAAGCTTTTCAAGACGGATTTTTGATTTTTGATTGTGCTTTTTCGGTTCATTTCCCCCTCTTAATATGGGAAAAAAATCTCAAACGATCCTCGATGGGCTTGACTGGGCTATCATTAACTTAAAATCTACAAAGTCCCCACCTTTGTTCAGGATTAATCTCAAATCGCAAATCTCAAATCCAAAATTGGTTGATAGTATTTTGGGTTGACCGAAGTTTAACAGCTCTCGTTATGGGAAATCTGACGCCCTTCTGTTCGCCCAAACCGTCCAAAGTTTCAGCCTTGACTCAATGCCGTTTCAACACTAGACGCCCAAGCGATCAACATTGCAAGTGAATTGATAGCTGCTACTTTTCGTCCTCACTGTCCAAGTTTTGATAATTAAACTCGACGGCGTTTGGGTGGACGGCAACCATTGTGAGGAATCGGAGTAATATCCCGAATTAGTGTAATTTCCAGTCCTGCTCCTTGAAGTGCGCGGATAGCCGTTTCTCTACCTGCTCCTGGACCACTGACCATTACCTCAATTTGGCGCATCCCTTGATCGATGGCTCGACGGGCTGCACTTTCAGCTGCGGTTTGCGCTGCAAAGGGAGTTCCCTTTTTTGCTCCCTTAAAACCGCTCGAACCAGCACTAGCCCAAGAGATGACATCTCCATTTTGATCGGTAATGGTGACAATGCTATTGTTGAAAGTAGACTGGATGTATGCCATCCCATTGGGGACGTTCCGTTTCTGCTTTTTGCTCCCAGATTTTTTAGTTGGTTGTCTGGCCATACTTGTTTAGTTGATTTAAAGTAAAACTTGCTTTGTTTGGCAAGGGTTGTCAAATTATTTATTTACCTGGTGCTTTCTTCTTACCGGCCACTGTCTGCCTTCTCCCTCGACGGGTTCTAGCGTTGGTGCGAGTTCTCTGTCCTCTGACTGGCAAGCCCATGCGATGACGACGCCCTCTGTAGGTTCCAATGTCAACTAAGCGCTTGATGTTCATCGACTCCAAACGCCGTAAGTCCCCTTCAACTTCATAGTTGGTTTCTATTTCTGCTCGCAAGTTCGCTACATCAGCATCACTCAAGTCCTTAACGCGGGTGTCTGGGTTTACACCTGTACTCGCTAGAATCTCTTGCGATCGCGATAACCCAATTCCAAAAATGTAAGTCAGACCTATTTCGACGCGCTTATCGCGTGGAAGGTCTACTCCGGCAATACGTGCCACAATCAACTCTCCCTATTGTTCTCGCAATTACTGGTAATTAGAAAAACGTGATGAATCGCGTCTTTTCGTTTAATAATGATTATGCCTATTGCAACTCTACTGTGTTGATTGAGGTGCTATCCTTGACGTTGCTTGTGTTTGGGATTGACGCAAATCACCATAACGCGACCACGACGTTTGATCACATTACATTTTTCACAGATTTTCTTGACTGAGGCTCTGACTTTCATGCCTTTTCTACTTTGACTCCAAATAGTAAATCATAGCATTTATTAGGAAATTATTCAGCTAAGTGATTAAGAAACAGTCAAAAAGATGGTTTTATGGTAATATCCTCTACATATACTTACTTCTTTCTGAGTCGGTAGGTGATTCTACCTTTAGTCAAGTCGTAGGGAGTTAGCTCTACTTTGACGCGATCGCCAGGCAAAATCTTGATATAATTGCGGCGAATCTTGCCAGAAATGTGTGCCAGCACGTTAAAACCATTGTCTAAGTCAACGCGAAACATCGCATTAGGCAAAGACTCTGTAACCGTGCCTTCCATTTCAATCAAATCTTGCTTAGACAATTTGTTTTTTCCTCAACTCAACAATCTCCAGTTCATTTGCAGTACTTTATCTGCCATAGAACACACTTTGAGAAATATATCAACAGTTTCTTAATATATTTTAGCTAAATTTGTTCAACTTCCTGAGTGGATATGGGTCAAACAAGGACTGTGGGAGAGATGGTAGGAACAAGAAGCTTTTATATCATCTCTTTACACTCCCTCTTCTTTCCACACTCCCTTATCCCTCTGACCTCACTCATACTTAAGCAATTATCTTTTGCAGTTCATCAGTGACTTCTTCTTGGGACTGATTGCCATTGACTGTTAAAAGTTTTTGGCGATCGCGATAATAATCAATTAAAGGTGCAGTTTCAGCACGATAAACTTCTAAACGACGACGAATCACTTGTTCGTTATCATCTTTTCGTCCTCGTGCAAGTAAACGTCCTATTACTATCTCATCTGGGACTTCCAAGCTGACTACTCTTTCACCAGACTGGTCTAGCTGTTCGAGTAATTCCTCAAGAAAAACTGCTTGTTTAACAGTCCGAGGAAAACCATCGAGAATCCAACCATGCTTGGCATCTAACTGACTCAGCCTCTCCTGTACCATTTCCTGTACTAGAATATCTGGAACTAGTTCCCCTTTATCCATATAACTTTGAGCTTTAATGCCCAAACGGGTTTGCTTTTCTAATGCTTGGCGCAATATATCACCCGTAGAAACATGGGGAACATGGCTATGGTCAGCTAATGTCTTAGCTTGTGTTCCTTTTCCAGCTCCAGGCGGTCCCAAGAAGATTAGTCGCGTCACTATTGTTTCACCATTCCTTCATAGCGCTGAGAGATAACGTAAGTTTGTATTTGTCTTGCCGTATCAATCGCCACACCAACTAAAATTAACAAAGATGTAGCACCCAATCCCTTAAATGTAGGTACTCCTAAAGCACTTTCTACACCTGTTGGGATAATAGCAACTAAGCCCAAAAAGATAGCACCCAAAAAAGTGAGTCGATTCGACACCCGTTCGATATACTCGCTAGTTGCCTTACCAGGACGAATACCTGGAATACTAGAACCCATTTTCTTCAAATTTTGCGCCACATCTACTGGGTTGAGGATTAACGAAGAATAGAAGTAGCTAAAGAAAACGATGGAGATCATGTAAACCAAGGCATAGACCCAAGAGCTAGAACCGCTGGGACTCAAGTAAGTGTTAACTATATTTGCCAATTCAGCATTTTTAGTGAAATTGGCGATTAATAGTGGCAAACTGAGGATAGCAGCAGCAAAAATAATTGGCATCACGCCGCCTTGATTCAGGCGCAAGGGTAGAAAGCTACGCTGCTCCGCCAAAACTCGCCGACCTACTTGGCGACGAGCCGAAATAATTGGGATGCGACGCATTCCTTCTTGCACAATCACAATTCCAACAATTGTCGCCAGGAAAACTAAGATTAGCACGATTACGCGGCCTACTGTTTCCCGACCGCCAACTTGCACTAACTCAATGGTTTGACCTAAAGATTTTGGTAATGAGGCGACAATGTTGACAAAAATTAACAATGATGCCCCATTCCCAATTCCGCGTTCTGTAATCAGTTCTGATGCCCACATGACGAACATGGAACCAGCAGTCAGAGCAATTGCAGTTTCAGCTACAAATAGTGGCCCTGGGTTTAAGGCAAACTGCTGCAAGAATAATGCCGAAAAAGCCGTACTTTGAACAATTGCCCACCCTAAGGATACATAGCGGGTAATTTGTGATATTTTTCGCCGACCAGCTTCACCTTCATTTTTCTGTAAATTTTCTAAAGATGGAATCGCAGCCGTGAGCAATTGGATGATAATAGACGCATTAATGAACGGCAAAATTCCTAAAGCAAAGACTCCCAAAGTCGAAAGTCCTCGCCCGGAGAATATATCCAATAAACCGAATATGGAATTATTGCCCGATATGGCCTCATGAAACCGCCCTCTATCAATTCCTGGCACGGGCAAGAAGATGCCTAAGCGAACCAAAATTAAAATACCAACAGTCACAAGCAGCCTACCTCTAAGCCCAGCTGCTTGTGCCATCTGCATAAAAGTTTCTTGAGCCGTTGGGGCTTTATCTCGACTGATCATAGAGTGCTACCTTTGTATTGAACCAGGCGCTGGCAGCGAGTTGGCTTGCATTTAAGTGCGCTATTCCGGCTCACTCATAAAACTTCACAACTCCCACCAGCTGCTTCAATTTTGCTCCGAGCTGTACCTGTGAAAGCTGCCGCTTGTACCTTGAGCGGAACGCTCAATTCCCCGTTACCTAAAATTTTCAACGGCCCTTTAGCACCAGTGATGAGACCTGCTGCTTTTAAGGAGGTCAAAGTTACTTCTGTATTAGCGGGAAGGGAGGCGAGCTTCTCTACATTAATCGTAGTGTAATTCTTCCGATTCACAATCGGAAAGCCCTTGAGTTTGGGTAAGCGGCGGTACAATGGCTGTTGACCACCTTCAAAACCTGGTCTAGTACTACTACCAGAGCGAGATTTTTGACCCCGCATACCTAGACCAGCACTAGCACCTTGACCAGCAGAAATACCCCTAGCTACACGGCGGCGGCGTTTTTTTGAGCCGACTTGCGGCTTAACATCGTTGAGTCTCATAAGCTAAAAGTGTCATTTGTAGTTTGTCATTTGTTGTTTTTAGTTTGTCATTTGTCGTTTGCAAATATCTAATGACCAATGACCAATGACTAATTAGATGTAGAGATTTTCAATAGTAATACCGCGATCTTCAGCAACTTCAGAAAGAGTACGCAGTGTAGACAAAGCGTTGACTGCGGCTCTAGCATTGTTGAGCGGATTATTAGAGCCAAGTTGCTTAGCTAAGACGTTGCGAACTCCTGCCAATTCCAACACCGTCCGTACAGCACCACCAGCAATTACACCAGTACCAGGTGCGGCTGGACGCATAATCACCTTTGCACCACCACCGACACCATCAATGGGATGGGGGATGGAGTTGGATTTGGTGATTGGGATATCAATGAGGTGTTTTTTGCCATCGGCTACACCTTTTTTCACTGCGCCAATTACATCAGAGGCTTTGCCTACTCCTACCCCAACTTGACCGCGTTCGTTACCTACGACTACAATCGCCCGGAAGCTAAGTTTTTTACCTCCTTTGACGACCTTACTCACCCGTCTGATTTGGATCACCCGCTCTTGCCAAGTAGTTTCTTCTTTTTTGGCTCGCTTTGTTCTAGTTTTTCGCTCTGTTGCCATAATGAATGCTCTGTTAACGTCATTTGTCAGTTGTCATTTGTCCTTTGTCATTTGTCCTTTGTCATTTGTCCAATAACTAATGACCCTTCAGGTGACGCTCCTGCGTCGCTAGCGCTGCGCTTACGCCAGTTACTCATGGGGAAACCAAACCCCCAAGACCGCACTGACTCACCAATGACTAATGACTAATGACTTTAGAAATCTAAACCAGCTTCGCGTGCGGCATCAGCTAGTGCTTGAACACGACCATGATATAGGTTGCCACCGCGATCAAAGACTACTTTAGTGATACCTTTTTCTAGCGATCGCACTGCTATCAACTTCCCAACTTGTACTGAGGCGTCGCGATTCGCGCCTGAAGCTAAACTCGATTTCAACTCTGGTTCTACGGTTGATGCTGCCACTAAGGTGTGATGCTTTGTATCATCAATTACCTGTGCATAAATATGCTCGTTAGAACGAAATATTGCTAAACGTGGGCGTTCCGGAGAGCCAATAACTCTGCCACGAACGCGTCGATGGCGACGCTGTTTTGATTCTCTACGAGTAAGTTTCATTTTTACTTCTTACCACTCTTACCAGTTTTACCAGCTTTACGTCTTACCGCTTCACCGGCATAGCGAATACCTTTGCCTTTATAAGGTTCTGGCGCGCGAACGGCACGAATTTTTGCTGCTGTGTTACCCACAATTTCTTTGTCGTAGCCGCTAACGATTACGTTAGTGGTACCTTCGACTGCAAACTGAATTCCTTCTGGTGGTTCAATTTGTATCTGATGGCTGTAACCCATATTCAAAACTAGGTTACGTCCTTGAACTTGTGCCCGGTAACCAACACCTTGAATTTCCAAGCGCCGCTGAAAACCTTGGGAAACTCCCTCAACCATGTTGGCAACTAAAGTCCGGCTCAAACCGTGTAGCTGCCTGGAGGTACGGGTATCGTCTCTGCGAGTTACTTGTAATATTTCTCCCTCTTGGGAGACGATAACGTTAGCAGGTAAATTGCGAGAAAGTTCTCCTTTAGGCCCTTTCACCACAACGTTAGTACCGTCAATTGCCACTTGTACTTTGGCGGGAATAGTAATTGGACGTTTACCAATACGAGACATGATTTTTTGTCCTTTGTTATTTGTCCTTTGTCCTCTGTTACAAAGTTCTGATCTAAGGAAGTCTTAGCTCAGACTTTGGCCTTTGTCCTTTGTTAATGACAAATGACCAATGACTAATGATCAAATAGACTACCAAACGTAGCAAAGCACTTCGCCACCCAAGTTTTGACGCCGCGCTTCGCGGTCAGTCATAATACCACTGGATGTGGAAATAATGGCGATGCCGATGCCGCCTAATACCCTTGGTAATTCTTTTCTATTGGAGTAAACACGCAAACCAGGTTTACTGACTCGCTTCAGGGCGGTGATCAGAGGCTGACGATTCTTACCCTTGTATTTCAAGGAAATCACCAGATTGCGTTTTACTTCATCTCCAGCTTCTTCAAATTCACCAATAAAACCTTCTTCCCGCAGCACTTTGGCAATACTACGGGTCATTTTTGTTGCTGGCACTTGTGTAGTTTGATGCCGTGCCAGGTTGGCATTGCGGATGCGCGTCAGCATATCTGCAATTGTGTCGTTAGCCGCCATCGTTCCCTCTATAGATGAACTTATTGATCGCGAAAGGGCATTCCTAATTCTTTGAGTAAGGCGCGACCCTCTTCGTCATTTTTCGCTGTGGTAATGATGGAAATATCCAAACCACGGATTTGATCGATGCTATCGTACTCGACCTCTGGAAAAATTAACTGTTCTCTAACACCCAGAGTATAGTTACCGCGTCCATCAAAGCTTTTAGGGCTGACGCCGCGAAAATCTCGAATTCTGGGTAGTGACAAGCTAACAAGTCGGTCGAGAAAGGCATACATTCTCTCGCCTCTGAGGGTCACCATAATACCCACAGGCATACCTTGACGAATTTTAAAGCCAGCGATCGCTTTTTTCGCCCGCGTCACTACTGGTTTTTGACCAGTGATTACCCCAATTTCGTTGATAGATGCTTCCAGCGCCTTCGCATTTTGAGCTGCTTCACCCAAACCGCGATTGAGAGTAATTTTTACTAACTTCGGTACTTGATGAACGTTAGTAAATTGAAACTGAGAAGTCAGTTTGGGGATGATTGTCTCTTGGTATAAGGTTTTAAGTCTTGTTGTCGCCATAGTTTTTTGTCCTATATCCCTGGGCTTGGTCAGGGAACCTTTATTGCCGTTTGTTATTAGTCCTCTCTTACAAAGTTCCGATCTAAGGAAGCTTTAGCTTTTGACTTTGCGCTTTATCCTTTGCCCTTTGTCCAATAACTTATGACAAATGACTAATGACCAACGACTAATAACTATTTATCCAGAATTTCACCAGTTTTCTTCAGCTTTCTGACTTTTTTACCTTCTGGCGTAAAGGTATAACAAACACGACTGGCAACGTTTTGCTTGGTGGAATAAAGCATGACGTTGGAGCTATGAATGGGGAATTCTTGGGTGACAATCCGCCCTGATTCTCCTTCTTGCTGGGGTTTGACGTGCTTAGTTTTAATATTGACACCTTTAACGACAACTTTACTCAGTTGGGGAAGTGCTTGGATAATTTCCCCAACTTTTCCTTTGTCTTTACCAGTAATTACTTGTACGGTGTCGCCAGTTTTGACGTGCATTTTGTGGAATATTTTGGGCGTACCCTGTTTGGCTGCCATTACAGCACCTCCGGAGCCAGAGAAACAATTTTGGTAAAGTTTTTATCGCGCAGTTCCCGAGCAACTGGGCCAAAAACCCGCGTTCCTCTAGGATTACCGTCTTTGTTAATAATTACAGCGGCGTTATCGTCAAAGCGAATACTCATACCACTATCACGATTTACAGCTTTGCGAGTCCGGACAATTACTGCTTCCACAACATCAGACTTTTTAACAGCCATGTTCGGTGTAGCATCTTTAACAACAGCAATAATCTTATCGCCAATAAAACCATAACGACGGTTACCTCCGCCCAATACACGGATGCACATTAGTTTGCGGGCACCGCTATTATCTGCGACATTTAAGTAAGTCTGGGGTTGAATCACGATTTTAGTCCCTTATAATGTTGTTAAAATAACAACTAAAAAGTTTAAGTAGGTTTAACGTTGAGGATTTCTGTGACTTTCCAGCGTTTGGTTTTACTCAAAGGTCTAGTTTCTTGAATCCGGACGCGATCGCCCACTTTGCACTGATTTTCTTCGTCGTGAACTTTATAGCGCTGGGTATTGACTACAATCTTGCCGTACTTGGGATGAGGAGCGCGGTTTTCTACGGCAACTACTACCGTTTTTTGCATTTTGTCGCTCACTACCAAGCCAACTCGTTCTTTAACTGCCATAATCTCCTACTTTTCTGGTTGTGGCGGTTGATTTGCTGCCCGTTTGCGTTCTCCCTCGACCGTCAGCAATTGGGATAAGCGGTGTTTAGCGTGGCGGAACTGGTGGGGCTTGTCTAGCTGTCTTGTGGCTTTTTGCAAGCGCAACTGAAATAGTTGTCTTTTAACAGCAAGAATTTCCTCAGAAAGTCGATCGTCACTTAATTCTCTTGCTTCTGAAATTTTGGGAAGAGGCATAAGCTACTCCTGCTCCTGTGGTTGAGAGCGCACAATAAATTTAGTTTTTATTGGCAGTTTATATGCAGCCAAACGCATAGCTTCACGGGCGATTTCTTCAGAAACCCCAGCGATTTCAAACATAATTCGCCCTGGCTTGACTACAGCTACCCAAAACTCCGGCGAACCTTTACCAGAACCCATCCGGGTTTCAGCAGGACGCATGGTTACAGGTTTATCAGGGAAAATCCGAATCCAGATTTGTCCGCCCCGGCGAATATAACGAGTCATTGCTCGCCGAGAAGCTTCTATTTGCCGGGAGGTAATCCAAGCAGGTTCTTGAGCTTGGAGTGCAAAATCACCGAAGTTAAGGGTACTGCCACGGGTGGCTAATCCTTCCATCCGTCCGCGCTGTTGTTTGCGGAATTTAGTTCTTCTAGGACTTAGCATGGTTTGTCACTTGTCATTTGTCATTTGTCATTGGTCATTTGTCATTTGCCATTTACTAATGATTAATGACTAATGACGATTTATCCTTCATTTGAGCGGTCTTCAAATTGTTGACGACGGCGTTGTTGTTGACGGCGACGTGGTTCGCGTTCGCGTTCGCCACGGTCGCCGCGATCGCGTTCCCGAGCTGCGGGTGGTGGTGCAGTTTCTTCCTGTCCGGGGATAATTTCTCCCTTAAACACCCATACTTTGATGCCTAAAATGCCGTAAATAGTTTTTGCCGTGCAATAAGAGTAGTCAATGTCAGCCCGTAAGGTATGTAAAGGTACTCTACCTTCACGAGTCCACTCTGTGCGGGCAATTTCTGCACCATTGAGGCGACCGCTGACTTGAATTTTAATACCTTGGACACCAGCACGTTGGGCACGCTGAATTGCTTGTCGCACCACCCGCCGAAAGGAAACACGGCGTTCCAATTGTTGAGCAATATATTCAGCAATTAGGTAGGCATCAGCATCAACTCGTTGTACTTCAACTACGTTAATCCGAATTTGGCGATTACTACCCAATAGTGCTTGGAGTCCAGTACGCAAGGATTCGATCCCTTGTCCACCACGACCCACTACTACACCTGGTCTAGCTGTGCGTACTTCTAAGTCGATTTGGTCGGCTTTGCGCTCAATCCGCACTTCGGAAATTCCGGCATTGTTTTGAGCGAGTCTACCGAGCTTTTGTTCTATATATGTACGGAGTTTGTGGTCTTCTTGTAAAAGTTCTGGATAGCGTTCCGGAACGGCAAACCAACGGGATTGATGTTCTTGTGTAATACCCAGGCGAAAACCAACTGGATGAATTTTCTGTCCCACGAATGCTTCCTCTAAAATTTCTGACTAATATCGTTATTTTTCTGGGGCGGCTGCAACGGCGACAGTTATATGACACGTTGGCTTGCGAATTTGGTAAGCTCGACCTTGCGCCCTTGGTTGGAATCGTTTCAGGACTGGCCCTTGATCGGCATAAGCCTGAGTAATTACTAGTTGAGTTCGATCTAAACCAGCGTTGTGTTCGGCGTTAGCAGCAGCGCTTCTAAGAACCTTCAATATCGGTTCTGTGGCGCGATAGGGCATGAATTCCAAGATGATTAACGCTTCTCGATAGGATCGCCCCCGGATTTGATCGAGTACGCGACGCACTTTCAAAGGAGAAATGCGTATAAAACGGGCGATCGCTTTGACTTCAGTAGTATCAGTAGCCATAATTTTCTCCATTTTTGTCATTTGTCTTCTGTCACTTGTCATTTGTCCTTTGTCCTTTCTTAAGAACTAATGACTAATGACTCTTGTACAGACGCGATTAATCGCGTCTCTACTAATGACTAATGACTACCTACCTGATTTTTTGTCACTTTTTCCATGACCCCTGTAGGTGCGTGTTGGAGCAAATTCACCCAACTTGTGTCCTACCATTTGTTCATTTACAAATACTGGAACGTGTTGGCGTCCGTTATGAACAGCTATAGTATGACCAACCATTACAGGTAAAATTGTTGAAGCTCGTGACCAAGTTTTAACAACTTCTTTTCTATTATTGTCGTTGAGCTTTTCAATTTTATTAAGGAGATGATCCGCAACAAAAGGACCTTTTTTTAGAGAACGACCCATAGTTCAATTTTTGATTTTAGATTTATGAATTAGAACTTAGGAATTAAAATTTAGGAGTGAGGAGTTAAATTTTTCTCTCAACTCATAACTCTTAACTCCTAACTCTTTAAGATTCACGACCACCACGACCGCGTTTAGAAGACTTACGACGACGACGCACGATATATTTACTGCTGAGTTTCTTAGGATTGCGTGTCTTAGCACCCAAAGTAGGTTTACCCCAAGGTGTTACAGGCCCAGATCTACCGATAGGTGCCCTACCTTCACCACCGCCGTGTGGGTGATCCACTGGGTTCATGACGCTACCTCTGACCTTAGGACGGCGACCTTTCCAGCGATTTCGCCCTGCTTTACCTGCACTTAGGTTTCTCGCGTCGGTGTTGCCTACTTGACCGATGGTGGCATAGCACTCTCGCCGAATCAACCGGACTTCTCCTGAAGGTAACTTGAGAGTTACATAATTACCTTCTTTTGCTACTACTTGGGCGCTAGCACCAGCCGCACGCACAATTTGACCGCCTTTGTTTGGAGTCAGTTCTACATTGTGAACGCTAGTACCTAAGGGAATATTCGATAGCGGTAGGGCATTACCATCTTCAAAAGGAGCTTCAGGCCCAGCAATAATTGTTGTCCCAACTTTCAAGCCGTTCGGTTGAAGGATATAGCGTTTTTCTCCATCTTCGTAATGCAATAGAGCAATCCGGGCATTACGGTTAGGATCGTATTCAATTGCTACGACTTGGGCAGGAATATTACGTTTATCTCTTTTAAAATCAATAATTCGATAAAGCCGTTTGTGTCCGCCACCCCGGCGACGACTAGTAATCCGCCCTTGATTGTTCCGACCTTTGGGGCGGTGTACGAATTTAGTGAGAGATTTTTCTGGCTCAGTTTTAGTGATTTCTGAAAAGTCAGAAATCGTAACTTGGCGAGTGCTGGGGGTATAAGGGCGATAAGAACGAGTACCCATATTTTTTGAGTGCTGAGTGCTGTTAGCTTTCTTAGGGGCGTTGAGCCAGTGCTGAGTTTTGAGTATGGTAATCCTAACTCATAACTCCTAGCTCCTAACTTTTTTAGACATCTGGGAATAGAACTTGTCTAATCTTGTCTACATCCCCAGGTGCGACAGTAACAATGGCTCGCTTATATAGGGGCTTATAACCAACAAATTTGCCAACACGCCGTTTTTTACGTGGTGGTACTGCGGTATTGACTTTTACAACCTTAACTTGAAATAAGTCTTCGATCGCAGCCTTAATTTCTGGCTTAGACGCTTTTGGAGTTACTTCAAAGGTGTATTTATTCTGCTCCATTAAGATTGTCGCTTTCTCGGTAACAATTGGGCGACGCACTAAATCTGCAAGGTCACGGGGGTCAAAGCTAGGCACTGTAGACCTCCTGAATTTTTTCTAGAGCTGATGTTGTAAGCACAATCTTGTCAGCGTGCAGTAAATCGTAAACATTTAACTGGTCAGCTGCAATTACCTTTAAATTTTCGATGTTGCGGGCAGACAAATAAACGTTTTCTGGAAATTCTGACAATATTAATAATGTCTTATTTTCTGGTGCTGCGCCCCAACGAGCCAATGCTGCTACTAAATCTTTAGTTTTTGGACGTGATAGCTGTTCGCCAAATTCTTCGACCACAATCAAATCGTCAACGCGACCGACAAATGCTGTTCGCAGTGCTAAACGCCGCTCTTTGCGGTTCATTTTCAGGTTGAAGTCTCTGGGCTTTGGTCCAAAGATTACACCACCACCACGCCATAGTGGTGAACGAATCGACCCAGCACGAGCGCGACCAGTACCTTTTTGTCGCCAAGGTTTGCGTCCGCCACCTCTAACTTCGGAACGAGTTTTTGTACTGGCAGTTCCTTGACGGGCGTTGGTCATTTGCCGTACTAAAGCACGGTGTACAATATGAGACGCCGTTTGCTCTTTAGCAACTCGCAACTCAAAGCTCGTCTGGGCGACTTCTTCTCCTTGCCAATTTTTAACTACACTTTCAACCATGTTTGTTATTTGTCCTTTGTCATTTGTCTTTTGCCATTTGTCTTTTGCCATTTGTCCTGTGTCATTTGTCCTTTGTCCTTTAACCAATTGACTAATGACTAATGACTAATGATCGATGACTAATGACTCATGACTTTTGAGTGATGACTTTGACTAGCCAACTTGCTTTGCAGGTACAACACTTACTAGAGCGCCTGGTTTGCCAGGAATGGCTCCTTTAATTAGCAGTAAGTTACGTTCTGCGTCTACTCGCACCACTGTTAGCTTGCGGATTGTGACGCGGCTACCGCCTAAACGTCCTGCCATCCGCTTACCTGGATAGACACGACCGGGTGTAGTACCAGCACCAATAGAACCAGGCGCTCTATGGTTTTTAGAACCGTGTGACATCGGCCCCCGACCAAAGTTGTTACGCTTTTGGTTACCCGCGAAGCCGCGACCGATACTTGTACCAATTACATCTACAATTTGACCTGCACTAAAAATATCTGCTTTAATCTCTTGACCTAAAGCATAATCACTAGAGCTATCGGTGTGATACTCATTTAAATGACGCAATGCTGGGGCAGATGATTTAGCTAAGTGACCCAACAGTGGTTTGTTCAGTGCCTTTGGTTTGACTTCGCCATAACCAACTTGAATGGCGGCGTAACCATCGGTTTGTTTTGTTTTAACTTGTGTAACAGTGCATGGCCCTGCTTGAATAACGGTGACAGGAATGGCTACTCCTGCCTCGTCAAATACTTGGGTCATGCCCAGCTTGGTGCCGAGAATACCTACAGACACAGTAACTGGTTCTCCTTTCTACTTGCTGACCTTGGAATCCGACTCTAGAGGACACGCTTTGTACGCGTCAGTTTAGGCTACGGTCTGGGAAATTTGGAATGGCTTTAACCCCTCCAAATATTTTGGGACACAACAAACCGTGTCCGTACTGCTTGGTGAATCTGTTTAGTTTCACTTACGAGATTACCAAAACAGCCACAAGTCTCTTCCCTTTGGGAAGGAGTAACTTTTGGAATCAATGCAAGGCGCTACAGTTTTGAACTGTGTGCAGCAATGCTTTCGTCCAAGCAATTGCTGTGGCACTTTTCGCAGGCAGCGTTGCCGCTGGGTTTTCGATTTGTATCTGCCCGGACGGCTTGCCTGAGGTTGACGACTGCCTTGTTGCAGTTGGACTTAGGCGGCTTTTACCACCCAGTATCCATTAACTAAGCCAGCATTGCTGCTCAGTTTTTAGTTTTCCAAACACCTTAAACAATAGTTTAAGATTTTGCCCTTTTTCAGAGGCGTACGAGTCAACTTAGTCTGAAGCTGAGGATTAGCTTAGCTTATTCCTTCATAGGCTTCAATGTTAACCTGAAGCTTTCTTAGTTTACCAGCCTATGAACAATCTAAGTTAAGTTATCACCTTTAAATTGACTAATCAGCCGTTGATGCTAACACTATTTCAGAATGACATAAGTTCGGCAAGCTAATTTGCGCGTTTGGTCACAATCTAATAATATAAATCATTTATATATTATTGTCTAGTAATTTTTTTGGGAAGATGAAACAGATAAGCTCAACCATCAACAGTCAACACTCTTTAATGAATGCCCAAAAAAATGCTTTATCTAGCAATTCACGGTAAATAATAGAGATATCTAAGGTGGGATAAGACAAAAATCTATGGCACTAATTACCACTGGCAACGCTTTAATCCGGGATCTGGAAAAATTTGGCGCTCTTGGAGTGTATGTACCTCTGGAAGGAGGTTATGAAGGTCGCTATCAGCGCCGACTACGTGCAGCTGGCTATACCACGCTGCACATTACTGCTAGAGGACTGGGCGACGTAGCTGCGTATCTCACAAGAATTCATGGAGTTAGACCTCCTCATCTGGGCAAAAAAAGTACTGGTAACGGTGCAGCGGTAGGTTATGTATACTATGCGCCACCACTTATAAGTACTCACTTAGAACAGCTATCATCAAAGTCAAAAGGGCTGGTGTTGTGGATTATTGAAGGGAATATTCTTTCCGATCAGGAAATTGAATATTTAGCGAACTTGCCTAAGCTAGAACCACGAGTGAGAGTAGTCATCGAGAGGGGTGGCGATCGCGCTTTCCGTTGGACTTCTCTAGACAAAACTCTGTTAGCTAGTTAGTCCTTTGTCATTTGTCCTTGGTCATTTGTCCCTAGTCATTTGTCTTTTACTAATGACTAATGACTAATGACTAATGACTTAATTCAATTAACATTTCGATAGTGCTGAACCGAAAACCACAGGATGCAAACAACCGCCGCGAAGCTTCGTTTGCATTTGCTGTATCTAGCCGAATTTGTTTGACGCCCATTTGAGAAAAGCTTTCAACAGTTTGCATTACCATTTGTCGCGCAATTCCCTTTTGCCGATATTCTGGCTCAACCCAAATATCATGGATAAAAGCAAATTCTTGTAAACGATAAATTGGGATTTCTTGCTCAATTGTCGCCACTAAAAACCCTACAAGTTGCCCTTGATTTTCGCATACCAAAAATACACTGCGCTGGTTATTTGCCAAACGCTTTAACCATTTTTCATAGCGCTGTTCTGGATGCGTTAGAAAACCATATTTGGCGTCATCCCAAGACTCATGCAAAGCACAAGTTTTGGCAACCATTGGTAAAACTTCGGGTACGTCAGTTGTGGTAGCTTGGCGAATCAGCATAATAGTTAGTATTTTCGATTTTAAATAGAAAATCTCCTTGGTGTATCTAAATCTAATCTTGTTGGCGAGCAAATTTATAACCACCCCATAGAGAAAGAGCGATCGCCATTACTAACAAAATCGGTATGCTATACCAAGGAAACTCCGATAAGGGTAAATGAGCAGCTGCACGTAGTCCAATGCTGGCATAGGTTAGTGGCAACAGGTAAACTAGAACTTTCAGAGCTGCTGGTAATGTACCAGGGTCAAAGAAGGTGGCTCCTAAAAAAGACATAGGGATGATTATAAAGTTGTTGTAGAGTCCGACTGATTCGAGCGATCGCACACTCAACCCTACAATCACCCCCAAACCAGCAAATACAGCACAATTGAGTACAAGTAAAAGTAGAAATAGCGGGTTGAGAAAATTCCAGTTTCCAGTCAATACTACCGCTACTAAAATTACGGAACCGGATGTCATCAAGCCCCGAACTACTCCCGCCAACATTTTGCCGATATGTAATGCTAACGGATGTATGGGAGTTAACAACAATTCCTCAAAAGTTTTGCTAAATAATCTATCTCCACAAATAGAAAATGTCGTCCCACCAAAGCTTATCGTCATCGACGACAGCGCCACCATTCCAGGTAATATGAATTCCAAATAGCTATTGTAGTTACCACTAATTGCTGAACCGGGTTTGATAGAACTACCCAAACCTAAGCCAAAAGCTAAAATATATATCAGTGGAGATATTAAACCTGATGCAGCAACTTGTACAACTCTTACACGTAAATCCAGCCAATCTCCCCAAAAAATAGTTAGACTATCAGCTAGGAGCATTTTCAATTGTGAAGTTTTGAACCTCTTGTCCGATAGTAGCGCTCTTTGAAATTTCACTTGTTTGTAATTACGTATTTAAATTGTATTCAAGCTTAATTTACATTGTTTGATACATTAATTACTAGGGGTAAAAATTTTTTCTTAAATCAAAAAAATGCAAAATGCATCTAAATTATGCATTTCGCTAGTTAATTGAAACGACATTATCTGTGAATCCTAAAAATGAATAACTTGCTAATATCAGCGTTCAGCTAATAAATTTACTTAATCTGTAAATAATCAGAGAAAAATTATAAAGATAAATAATAAAATTTCTTATTTATAAAATAGATTGCATTATTAGCTAATTGTTGCAGATGAAAATCTGAAGCAACTAAGGTTAAAATTAGATTGATACATCTAAATAATTTGCTATTTTCGTCATCTCATAAGAATGCTGGATGAAAAGTTCCAGGCAATTATAGTCAAGACTAGGCATACTGAAAGAGGGAGAAAAGTTGAGACTACTCCCTACCCAATTGGCGTGAAGGTGATTAAGCAACAATGAGACGTAAATCTACTGCTAGACCGGCTAGCACTTCTAAACCCTCTACTTTCCTATCCCCGATGTTTAACCTCTTCACCATAGCGATTATGGGAGGGGTGTTGATTTTGGGGATTGGAATTGGCATTGCTTTTAGTTCTACAACCACCTTAGCTCCATCAAATGTGGCTTCTCGTGAATTTATTGACACCAAAGCACCGAACCCTGAGATTTGTGTGCAGTATGGAGCCAGTGCTATGGTGATGGACGCTAGATTGTTCGTGACTCTCAACCCGTTCAATGTCTATGTTTCTCAGCCGAGTATGCGTCCTGGATGCGTGCTTCGACAAAATAACTGGGCACTTTTAGAACAACGTAAACTGGTGACATCCGAGCAGGTAAGAGACTGTAAGAATCGCTTGAACACGTTTGGCTTTACAGGCAACTTGGACAGTGACAAACCTGATATAAGATGCATATATCAGAATGAAGCTGCTCAAAACTTCTTCACAGCTCAACCAGGAGCAGTTGGAACACCCCAGGAAACGGACAGATTTTAGATTGGGAATGGGGTATTAAGAGTATTGAGGGTTGACGATTGACTGTGAACAGAGGGATATTTTCTAGAAAGGAAGTTTTTTAAAAGCGTTCGGTAGGCAGCGCTACTATCCGCTACGAATGAAACATAACAAGTCAAATCCTCTTCTCTCCTGCCCTTTGCCTTATTTATTGAAAGTTTTTTGTTCCTCATCTCAAGCAGTCCCTTGCCTGCTTCATCTACCCGCTTATGCTTTGCACTCTCCACTCCTGATTCTCTATTTAGCTTTAGGAAGGGGTTGACCAAACTCAATAATTTGGGGGTTGGGAACATTAGGGGCTGTTGGGACTGGAAATTCAGACATACCGAAAGTAGGAATGCTATTCAATGTACCGGATTGATTTGAGAAAGAAGCAGGGGGGAGAATAAAACTAGGTTGTTCAGAGGATGTATTAGGGGTTAGGGGAGGTACAGTTACAAAAGGTTGACTTGAGTTAGTAGTTGTTGAAGGTAGCTGACTCGATATAGGGGGAGCTGTGAGTAAAGGCGGTTGTGAGTTAGGAGTAATTACGGGTAGGTTAGTAGGTGGTTGGGAGTTAGGAGTAGTTAGGGGTGGCTTAGTCAGCGGTTGGGAGTTAGTAGTTACAACTGGTTTAGTAGGCGGTTTTTGAGGTGTTTTTTTGGCTGAAGCTGGTGAGTTTGCTGTTTTGACGGCAGTACTTTTACCAGAAATAACAGGACGTAATACCCAGCGAGTGGGGTTTTTTCGGGAAACTGGTTGCAGTTGTACCTGTTTGGGATTTACAACAGTTCCTGGTGCTAAATCTAAAACAATGCGTGTGGCCTTTTCATTGAGTTGAGAAACACGAATGCTTTTGATGGCTCCAGAATAATTTTGTTGGGTGGTAACATAGCCTAACTTGGTATTCGGTAGATCTACAACTAGACGAGGTGGTTGGGCAAGGTAGAAATAACGAGGGGTTGTGGCTGTTGAGAGAGTGATTTCGAGCTGCTGTGTTTTCGGAGAAAAACGCCAATTATCTAACTTTGCCACTGGTGTAGCAGCAATGATGGAAGTTTCAAGAGCGATCGCTGCATAAAAACCGAATACACTAAAGCTAAGTAGCTGTTTGCTCCAGTAGTAATACCAGGTCTTTAATCTCTGAGTCATTCTATTTATGCCTTTAATATTGAATTTTGAGAAATTTCTAGTATAAGCTATGAATTAAATTATACTTCTAACCTTTTATAGCAGAATTCAGCAGCCTCGCCGGAGACTTTGAAAGAAAGCTTTGGTCACAAATGAAGGAGATAAAGGACATGGAGAAGAATAACTCTTAATTCTTGTACAGACGCGATTAATTGCGTCTCTATTTAACTCACAACTGCCAATTGCTGACTTCTAACTCCTAACTCAGCACTCCCAATCTCCTTTTAATGGCTGTTAGACTTTTGAGATTCTTGAACTTTTTCTGGTACAGCAGTAAATTTTATAGTTTGTGGAATGCTATTAAGAGTTAATTGCCCTAATGTACTACCTCTGTTGACTAATTGCATTTGAATTGTGACTGAGTTCAAAGGCTCGTTCTGGGAGTGACGAATATTACAAAGGCTTGAACTGTTAACTTTACCAGATAAATTTAACTGTTGATTTCTCAAGATGCCGATGAGAGAATGCTTTTCGCCAGTGTCAGCATTGGCGTTTGTCGGTGAGAGAGAGGCATTTAAGTAAATACCTGACTGTTCAATATTTAACATCAGGGTATCTGATTTTTCACAGTTGGGTAAATTTTCAGCTAGTGTTAAACGATAGCGATCGCTAAGCTTAGCAGGAGCTTTGAGATTGTTTTCTCCATAAACGGTTACAGTTTTAAACAACAGTAAAACTGAAGCTATTGTTACTCCATAAAAAGCCAAAGATTTGAAATTGGAATAATTCATAATCTCAACTCTTGAGTTGTTGGCTGTTGACTAATAACCTCAGGAAGCACGGAAGCCAGGTGAGCGGTGACTTGACTGTAGCGGCGGGTAATCAACAGGGAGGAGCGGCATTGGATGGCTAGCTGGTCTGTATATCTTCCTAAGGTTTGACGCTCAATACCCCAAGTGCGACTGGTACCAGCGATTGTCAAGTCTACACTTTTTGAGGCTTCGACGACGGCTTGGATGGGATCTGGAGCTTGCACAAGTTTGATTTGTATGCGATCGCGTACACTATTCGGTAATTGCTCCATCATCATGTCCAATTCGTAACTCAATTCATCTTTGAGACGATTTTCTGGTAAAACGTGTAAAATATGCAACATACAAGTTTCATGATTGATTAGCAGTCTCAAAGCAAGTATTAATGCTAAATCATCGTGAATATTTGCACAATAAGGCACTAACAAGTTTTCTAATCGCTCAGCTCCCCGGTCTACAAACACTGCTACATCCACTGGTGCAGTAGTGAGAATTTGACCGACTCTTCCCCCTAAGCGGTTGCTACTAAAAGCTGGGCGATGCCATCCGACGAGAATTAAATCAACTTGGTCTAGGGCGGCAATCTGTGCTGTTTCCCGTGCGACATTGCTGGATGTGCGAACGATGG
Organism: Nostoc sp. S4; assembly: GCA_029379225.1. Taxonomy (GTDB): domain Bacteria; phylum Cyanobacteriota; class Cyanobacteriia; order Cyanobacteriales; family Nostocaceae; genus Nostoc. Next base: position 90,438 of record JAQYWR010000028.1, read on the forward strand.
GATGCACGTAAGAGCGGGTTTGTGGAGGTTCGAGAGTATTAATTAATTCTTCTAGCTGCTGGCGGCGTTGGGCGATTAATCGGTCTGCTTCAACTGGGGTACTCTCGAAGGCATAGTCTTCTTCAAATTCAATCAAGCTGAGGGGATGAACAACAGCAGGTTGTCGATAATTGAGAGCGATGGCCGCTGCCAACTTTACCAAACCTTTTTGCGTATTCGGATTCGCTACTGGCACTAAAATCCGGTAGGAACGAGTGTAAGTTTCATCTTGAACAATGGTATCTTCTGTACCTAAATCTTTTTCGGTTTCTGGTTCCGACTGTGGTTCTACAACATCTAACCTGATGAGCTTTTTCGGATATGTCCATTCCAACAGTGGTGAGGTCATAAATGTAGTTACCAGCGCCATAATTACCAGCATGGTAAATACTAAAGGAGAAATTACTCCTAACTCCAGACCAATATTTAGCACTATCAATTCGGTCAAGCCGCGAGTATTCATTAACCAACCGAGTGCCGAGGCTTCCCGTTTATTAATGCCACTGACACGAGCGGCTACATAAGTGCCAACATATTTACCTGCGATCGCCACTGCTAAAACCAATGCACACAATAGCCATAATTCTGGGCGATTGAGCAAGCCAATCTGTGTCCGCAAACCACTGTAGGCAAAAAATATTGGCAGCAAGAATATTAGAACAAAATCTTCGGTTTTGACTGCTAATTCCCGCACTAAATCTTCATTTTTGGGCATTGCTGCTCCCAGTAAAAATGCCCCAAAAATTAAGTGAATGCCAATCAGTTCAGTGATTAGTGCTGATGCAACCACTGCCATGTAAATCCCAGCTAACAGCAATTGGCTCAGGCGTCCGGCACGCTGGTAATGTTTGGCAAGACCTTGGAGCAACCAACGTCCTAGCGTCAGCATGAAGCTGATATAAATGATGCTGGCAATAATTGTCGGTACTGCACCAGCAAAATCGCCAGTCCGAGCAACAGCGATCGCTACTGCTAATAAACACCAAGCTGTGACATCATCTACTGCCGCACAAGTTAACGCCAATGTTCCTAAGCGGGTTCCTTGTAAATTACTCTCAGTAATGATTCGTGCCAATACTGGAAAAGCAGTAATCGACATGGCCGCACCCAAAAATAAGGCGAAGGCGGTAAACGATACACTAGCATTAGAAACCAGGGGATAAAGCACCAGCGCTAGTAACGTTCCTAAGGAAAACGGCACCAAAATACTGACATGAGAAGTTAAAACTGCCACTTCTAGCTGACCGCTGAGGTATTTTGGATTTAGTTCTAGCCCAATCAGAAACATGAAAAATATTAGTCCCACCTGAGACAAAACATTTAGAAAAGGAATAGTTTCTGGTGGAAATAAGGTAACTGCTACATGGGGAGCTACTAAACCAAATAAAGATGGGCCAAGCATAATCCCGGCAACAATTTCACCAATTACCAGCGGTTGCTTAATAGAACGAAATCCTAGCCCTACTAGCCGTGAAAGTCCAATAACAATCAGTATCTCAACCAGAACGAGAATAACTGTGTGCATGGTTTCCTCAAAAGTAACTATCTGGTTTCACTAAGATAATTGTTTATTAGACTGGAAAATGTCAACCCCTGCTCTTACAGATCAGACTGTATAAACTAGGAATTCAAAAAAAGCAAATTCAGCCATTAACATCTGAATCAATCAATTTCTCGGCTTATACGATTAATTATGAATTACGAATTATCAGAGTAAGTTTATCAAATGTACTCAAGATGAATTTGCCTTTATTTGTAATCTGAGTTGCTGTTAGTAGCAAAGAAAGGGAGATAAAGGAGAATAACTTCTAAGTCTTAACTCTTAACTCAAACTCAGCACTGCTCAACACTCTGTTGGCACAGCCTAACAAGAGAAGAAAGCTAATACCAATTTAAAATAAGAATGTGACAGATGTATGGTTAGGGGCGTACAGCTGTACGCATCTACAGCCGATTGATATATTGCAAATATTTTTGAGAATGGTATAAGGGATTTCCAGAAAATAAATTATCTCTGTTGTGGGGTGGGACGGAAAGCCCGCCCTGAATATGGGATGGGTGAGGACACCCATCCCACAAAAAATATAGAATGTTTTTTATTTTGAAGTCCCTAATAACACTGGCTCAACGCCTCACTACCGTTAACAGCACTGGATACTTTGCTGTAGTTAGTATCAAGAATTGATTCTTATTTTTCTGTATAGATGTGCTTAGACGGGAAATTTTTCATAGCTTGTACCGTGCAACAAAAAGGCAATCAGCGGAGATGCCATGAGTGTAGTAACTACAGCCATAATAACCATGATAGTGAATAAAGTAGGGGTGATTATACCTTGTTCAAGACCAATATTGAGGATAATTAACTCCATTAAACCGCGAGCATTCATCAGAGCGCCGATAGTTGCTGATTCGCGCCAATTTTCTCCTGCTAATTTTGCTGCTAACATACAAGCAATGCCTTTACCAAGAATTGCGATCGCTACAACTAAGCAGGTAATTCCCCATAATGCAGGTGTGTTTACTAGTCCGATTTGAGTGTTTAATCCAGAAAAGACAAAAAATATCGGCAACAAAAAAGAAGTAGTGAAAAACTCTGTATATTGGCGAATTTGTTGGGCAAACTCTCCACGTGGTGTTATTGCTCCCAATACAAATGCACCGAATATTGCATAGATACCTGTGATATCGGTAAACCAGGCACAAAACATCAAAATTATTAACAATAAAGTCAGTGTTTGTCTGTTCACACCCGCATCACGTTTTGTCATGCGCGTGAAAACTTTAAGTCCACGTTGTCCGATAAAAATTGCAAATAACACGTAGCAAATGCCACCACCAATTGCTAGTATGGCAATGTTGATGGAGTTTTTCACACTAGCAAGCACGATCGCCAGCAAACACCAAGCAACTCCATCATCTACCGATGCTGCGCCTAAAGCCAAAGTCCCGAAGCGAGTTTGTGCAAGTCCGCGTTCGTAAAGAATGCGAGCTAACATCGGAAAAGCGGTAATAGTCATCGATGCACCTAGATATAAAGCCGCTGACCAAGGCACTACTTTTGGTTGAAAGAAATTGCCATTGTGATATAACCAAAAAGAGGCGATCGCTCCTAAAATAAACGGAGTAATAATTCCGGCAGCAGATAACAAGCCTGCACTTTTGATATGGTGTTTTAAGAGTTTTGTATTGAACTCTAAACCAATCAAAAACATATAAATTACTAACCCAATTTGACTGATAGCATATAAAATCGACATCGATGGATTGGGTATCTTATCTCCTAAAGCAGTGATAATTGGCAGCTTAGGGAATAGCCATTGCTGAAAATTTGGTGCAATCAAACCTAAAAATGATGGTCCTAGCATCACACCTGCAATCATTTCGCAAACAACATCAGTTTGACCAAGATAGCGGCGTCCTAAAATCGTGATGATGCGACAAGTAGCCAAAATTAGCGTGAGTTGCAGAAATAGCTGAATAACTAGTTCAAAATTCGACATTGTACTTTATATAAGTAGAAATTAAAATTGAAAACTTTTAGAGACGTTTAAGAAGTATAAAATACTCGCTTGATTTTCCTCCAAAAAAATATCTTTTCCAGGTTATACCTGGAAATATCCTTGATTGCAGCTTTAGCATGAGTTAAAAAAACAGCAACTTGCTGTTGGTGTTAATGTCTTATGCTTGAAATTGAAGTCAATGATAATACAAGTATATTTTTATTAATACAGTAATGCCTATTCGTGTCAAATTCAGCAATTGTGAATAGATTTTTAGATAAACGTAGCCCATTTTTATGAGCTAAGAGAAAAACTACGATGAGCTTATGCTCCTTGTTTTGTCATCTGTGTAGATAGAATTCATTTTCTTTGAATACAAAGGCAGGGCAGCACATTAGTACTGCCTATTTACAAATACAAGTATTTATAAATGCAGATAAAGTTTTATTATCAAAAGTTACGAATTATAACCACTGTCCACCCCGAAAACGCCAACGGAGAAAGATAATTCGCATCAGGCTTTGAGAAGTAATAAAAACTGCTAACCACACAACGCTATAGTGCAATAAAAAATCTATTGGTGACAGTTCTTCCTTTGGTAATGGTATTGGTAAGAAGCCAAACACTTTGATTCCACAGAACACAAAAATGAATTCCCAAACACCAGCTAAAAGTTGATAAATTGCCGGCCAATCCCTGTCCCAGCGAAATTTTTGGAGATAGTTATAAAGCACATCCCAACCTAAGCCAAAGACAGCGATATAACCAAGTATCCAAAAATAAACTGAGTTAGCACCAGAGCCAATCAAACCTATTGCAAAGGGTAAAGATACGAGTACGCCTACAGTTGCAAGTAATAATAATCGAGTTTGCCAGCGACCAAATAAAGTTGGTGTCATGAGTCGAGAGTGGGGAAGTTAGGAATCTAAATAATACGAATTATTCGGTCAATCATTTTTGAGTTGAGATTTTAATTTCAACTCAAAATCAGGCGTTGCACTGTCAGCATACTAAGGGTACAACCTAAAATCTCAAATTTGCATGGTTTTAGAGGTTGTTTTAAAAGTGGTTGACTGTGGTTTTAGTCACATTTTTACCTCCCTTAATCCCTCTTGAGAAAGGGGGGAGACTAGACAATTTAGTTCCCTCCCCTTTATAAGAGGAGGGTCAGGGTGGGGTAAAAAAATATTTGGTACACTACTACAGACTTTTCAAACATTCTCTTAGGTAGTAATCAAATTCAGAGAGTGATAATTTGCAATAGCATCCCAATTTATTACATCTTCTAACAAGGCTTGATAACCTAATGTATTGGGATGTAGTCCGTCATCACTCAAACGTTTGATCCGCCAAGCCTCACCGCGTTCCATCCATTTATCAAAAATATCCAAATAGGGAATTTGCCGTTTATGACAAGCAATGCGAGTTGCTTGTTTGTAACGATACTGATCCGCATGATTATAGTAAAAACAATCTAAAAATGGCATCTTAGCTTCATCCACTGGCACCATACCGACAAACAACACAGGACAGAGTTGCTGTGCCAAATCTAACAGAGAAGCGATTTCTTTTTCAAATAGGTTAAAATCTGTGTAACTTCGTCCATCAGCACGCGCTAAACGCGCTGAATCATTCACGCCTACTGATAAAATAATCAAGTCGGGAACGCGATTTCGCAGTTCACCGCGATGGCGAAATTCAACTTCAAGCCTTTGGGCTACTTGTTGGGTGCGATCGCCCCTGACGCCTAAATTATAAAGAACATGACCAGCACTATCCGGCAACATCCACCATCGCCGTAGTTGTTCAATCCAACCCCCTTTTTCCGGGTCGCCAAATCCATATATTAAGCTGTCCCCCAGTGCGACAATCTTCATAGGCTGAAAGTGTTTTGGTCGTACAGACAGCTGCATTGAGGAAGATGGTGAAAATGTGTGCATTTAAAAACTATATTTTATATCTTTTCAAGATTCTATACATTTCTATACCATACACGGCTATCTTTTAAGATCCAGACATCTATGTGGTTTCTACTTGTTGATGTGGTTGTCAGGTTAATTATTGGCGGACTTGCGCCTTCGAGGCTCAAGTTTCAGCTTGGTACTCAAGATAGCCTAGCGATCGCCTGATATTTCACTTGATTCTAGGTATGAGCGGACAATTACATTTCCCGGAGCGTACAAATCGAACCGCTTGAGGCGCAGAAGATACAGAGCAACAAGCAATAAACAGCGATCGCCCAAAGCACAAGCTATAAGCAAAACGCTTGGCTGCTCTAAGCTTGATAATTAAATTTTAACCCTATTAATTTAGTTTAACTATTTTGGCAACTACCTTTAGATAGATAGGGTAAACCCTATGTGGTTTAGAATCGCAAATCCCTTACTAGTCATGAAAATTCCACACCTCATATCTAAAAAACTCCACACTATATTTTATTTATTTTGTCAATATGTAATCCCCAGAATTACCTACTAAATCTACAAGGCCTTCTCTAGACTGAATGTAAACTCATGCTTGTAGTAGAAGTAATTATGATTTTGTAAATGTCATCATGTATATGTTCTCAAACAATAAATAGTTGCTGTTGTCCAAACGAAAAAATCAGATTTTCTCTGACTCCAGTAACTTTGAACTTTATTCAATTGTTTGATGTTTTGAGAAGGTAATAGATAATGAATGCAATTTTAAAACGTACACTTTTACCCAGCCTGATGGCTGCAAGTCTAGCCGGTGTTACTTTAGCACCCGTTAAACCGGCTGCTGCTGACGATCAAGTACTGCGTGATATCGGTATTGGTGCTGCGACCAATGTAGTGACCGGAGCTATTAGAGGGAATGGTGGTGTACTAGGTAATGCTGTTAAAGGTGGTGCCACTGGTGCAGCCGTCAACGGTGCAAATGGACTCAGAAGGAACCGTCACCGGAGTGCGGTTCAAGATGTCGGAGTCGGTGCAGGCGCTAGCGCATTGACCGGCGTAATCACTGGCGATCGTAGAGATACCCTTGGTAACGCTATTGATGGCGCCGCTGTGGGTGGAGCAATCCATCTCCTCACCAATGGTAAATAATTCCTACTACCGATAAGATTAGGAATTTAGCTATAATTTCTCTCCTTTTTGGATGAGCAAATTCAACCCCTCTTTCTTAGTCAGAAAGAGGGGTTGTCTGGTTAGATTTATATTAAGATAGATGTCACTGTTAAGTTGAGATTTACTTAATAGTAAACTCTAACCCTTTAATGCCTTTCTAAAGTTTCGACGATAGGATTGATTAGTAATAAATAAAGCTGGCCATAACAAAGCTAAACCAATGCGATTGGTCAAACTTGGATTAAAATTAGTCCGCGCAAACCCATTCCAAAACTTCCAAGCGCCACCTACATAAACCACTGCTAAGACAAAAAGAATAAAGTTCATTCTCATCAACTCCGTTAGTCACTGACAGAATTTCAATTAAGTTTTACTACACAAGATAAGCAGTTTATAACCAATACCAAGAAGGTATGAATAAACTCCTAGTCTCTGACATTTAAGTCAGTTAACGACACATTCTCATATTCCAGTGTAAAGTAGCTTTAGCGATCGCAGCTAGTTATCAGTAGTGGTAAAGCTAGTCAAAGGATATAAAAGCTTGATTTTTGGGTGTGGCAATACATTCTGCTTGTAGAACAAACAAGCCTTTATTTTCTAAGACAGAATAGCGCTGTAAAACGCCTAAGATAGCAGGATTAGTTCCTTGCTGTAGTTTTAATGAAATATCTTTTACTATGGATTACCCTAATCTCTGCTTGAAAACTCCAAAACTCTTTGGCGTATTATCCTTATACTTCATTTATCCAATAAAGATAATATCGTTCGCTATCAACCCAGTCTCTTTCAAAATTTTTAATCGGAACAATATTCAAATCATTGTGGCTGACATTCAGTTTTTGATTTAAAATCAGTAAAATTTTCTTTTGCCCATCTTGTTTTAGTAGAGAATTAATTTGGCTTAAAATCTCAACTTGTTCAACATCTCGACGACCTTTGTTAAATAGGGTGAAGCTTCCCATTTTTTTTAGCTCAGGATAGTAGAACTTGCGATTTAGATAACCTGATAAAGGAGCCATATTTGCATCGCGACTGGCAACAATAAATTTATTATCTAAACCAGCTTTTTGAAGATATTGAGATGTTTCCCTACTGGCAGAAAACGGTACGACTAAATCTCTTGAGAAACTATAAATACCTCCTAGAAAATGAACATAAAGAATTAACATAAAAGTAATATTATACCAATTACGAACAAATGCAATTGAATGGAAATTAGCAGAAAATTTATTGACTAAATATAAAGACTCTTGATAATAGCTTTGCAGCCATAAAGCCGCTATCAGAATTAAATAGAAATGTCCAAAATGCCTTGGCATACCTGAAAATCTCAAGTATGTAAAGGCAAATATTACACTATTTCCTATAATATAAAAAAATAAGCTAACTGGTTTTTTAGATAATTTAAGCGAGATTAAGATGATAATAAATAAAACAATTGTTGTACAAATAATTAAATCAAGCCATCTTTTATGTTGAGGAATAATTAATAAATAGCCACCAAATATTCTACCTATACTTCTCAAGAAATGGCGAAAATCTAATTGCATTACCCAACCATTATTTAAGCCACCATAAAGATAACTATCTGCTGGAGGTGTTAAAATATAAATTGAGAAAATAAAAGAAAATATAATAATTAAAATACTTAAAAATAAATCATATTTTTGACTTTGATTAAAATATTGATTGCGATGTTCGCTATCAAAACAAAATTCAGCGAGTAAAGTCAATGATAAAGAAAATGATACTAGTAAACCATAAGCACTGCTATTTGCTAATAAGCTCAAGAAAATTGCTAAATAAACATAAGTTGTTTTTCTCGATGAAAAAATTGTACAGAATGCAAAAATAAACAACATACTAAAGGCATAGTTTCGAGAAATTAAAAGATATTCATAAAATGTAAAGTAACCAAATGAAAACAGAAACTTTTGTTGATAGTTAAAAGGGCTATATAGGCAAAAAAGAGTAACCGAAGCAACAGTAATTGCCCAATGAAAAATTTGCATAATAATCGGATGAGCGACTATTTTTTTCAGAAATGCCAAAGAAAAATACCAAAGAACAGGATGACCTTCATAATGAATATTTGCAATTAAATCCTCCAAAGATTCACTATCTCTAACAATAAGCCAGGGATTTAATTCATCTCGCCACATCGAATGGTTGAGAATACCGATTAAACCAAGAGCAGAAAAGATGATGATAATAAACCAAGGAGAACGAAAAGGTAATATTGAAGTAAATTTGAGATTTTTTTTATTTAACATTGTTAGCTTAAAATTAAATTAATTTTACTAAAATTTCTATATACAGTTGGTTATCCCTGGTTTGCAAAGACGTTTATTTCTACTTTTGAAGAAGGTAGATACAATTAAACCTAAAATGTTGAGCGGTGAAATTAACTGACTAAGCAGCTTTTAACTTCACCTGCTAAATCCGAAATTATGACTCATTTCTACTGATAATTTTCTGGCATACTCACTGGTGACAAACCAGCGATCGCTCGTAAATTTTGACAACGAATCAATTCGCTAAAATTTAAACTGGAACGCCCTTCAATTTTGGCTACGGCTTCAATTGCAGATAATAAATGCTGTGCTGCTTCAACTTCTGAATAACCGCGCCGTTGTGCTACCCGAATTGCTGCTGCATCGGCATTTAACTCTGACTCTTGAGATTTGTTAGTGCGCCAGATGCGAACAAAGGCGATCGCACTTAATCCCCCAGCTACCACTACACCCACCACATCCGACTGTGCTGCTTCCCATAATCCACCTAACAGCCCTGCCAGCAGTACACCTTGATAAATGTCCGGTTTAAACCACTTCACCCCTGTTAACCAGCTAACCATCTGCAACAGCAGCAAGTCTCTTTGCGGCTTTGTCAGACGACACCACAAATCAAAATTAATATATATTGGTCGCGCCTGATTCCAGGGTTGGGGAAAGGAGGCGTCAATAACTTTTGCCTGCTCAGGCTTGCTAACAATTTTTGTCATCATCCGACCAGAAGCAGGCATGACATCTAATAAACGACGAATTTCAGCATGTGGCTCCATAATTTTAATTATTAGCCATAATGTCCATAGTTGAGTAGTTCCTAAAATATTAAGTTTGTTAGGGAACTACAAGAAATAAAAACAACACTTGAAGTTGCTCCCCTGATGACTGATGACTGTAAATATTGAGATATTTTTTTATTTATCAGTCCTTTAGGATTGATAATAGTAGGATGCTTAAGCTGCTCATATACAGTAATTTTATAGATTTGTGGGGTTACCCTTGAGTCGAAGACCTGAAAAAGATTGACTTTTTGTGTTAATCTTTGATTTGTAATCTCTCTTTAATACTCTTAAAAAGTAAGTCTTTTATTGGTAAAAGATTCTGCAAATTCAGCTTTATCAATCAAATAGACAAGCTTTTAAGAATATTGATTCACTCATTTTACAGTGTTTTTCAATTGATTGAACTACACTATTCCCTACTCCCTGTCCCGATCATGGATGCTTTTGCTCTGCTCCCACCCGAATGGACAAATAAGGCAGTACACGCTTATGAGTTTTGCTGTCCTAGCTGCTACTCAAGTAGCCTCGAAGCTGAAAAAGTTTGGTTAAATCGCCGCTCGCCTGTACTTACAGAAGACCGCCGTCGTAAATGGCAAGAGTTCTATTATTGCCAGTGTGGTTGTGTATGGTGGGCTTGGAGTAGCGATCGCCGCCCAAAAGATTTATCTAACCAGCCAGATTATAATCCAACATAGTCAATTTTTTCCTAAACAAAACCCCACTTAAAAATGGGGTTTTGTTTATCTAATTGCCAATTTTAGAAGGTGAAGGTAGTACGCAAAGTACCTACGTATTCAGTATCGTTATTGTTGTTATGCTCTGGATTGAAGATTACCAGCAAGCCAGGGGTGACTTGCAGATTATCGGAGACCCTGAACTTGTAAAGACCCTCTAAGTGATAAGAGGTATCGTCGTCTAAGTTAACATTGGCGGCAACATCTTTGATGCTACCACCACTAACTCTAGGTGGTTGACCAAAGATAACACCCAAGACGTTACCTTCTCCACCAAAGTCTTTCAAAGCAAGCGATCCAGCCCAGTACCAAATGTCTGCATCTGTACCCGCGTTAACACCAGTTTTAGCATCAGCAGTTGTATAACCACCCCAACCACTAAGCACCAATTTAGGGCTAAATTGGAAGCTAGCTTCTACACCGTAGTTATTAGCTAGACTACGAGTGCCAGCTCCAAAAGGATTGTTAGCAAAAGCACTACCTGTACCTTGGAAAAGGTTGTTAACAGCACCATCACTTTGATAAGTACGGGCGTAGGTTAGACCAATACTAAAGGCTTTGTTGGGTTGGAAAAATAACTGACCAAAGATAGCGTTATCACCATCGAACAGACCATTATTGATCGTAGGATCGTTAGCAGTTCTAGCTACATAAGCACCAGTCAAACTGATCGGACCTTTAGGATTGAAAGTAACAGTTAAACCAGCGCCCCCTTGACCTTGGCGATAAATCGGGCTGAAACGTCCATAACGAGAGAGCGCACCTCTACCGGAGCTAGCAAAGTCAGGGTTGAAGGTATTGACGTTTTCGTATAATTCTAAATTAGTGGCATCAACTTTGACACGCACTGCATCAGAGAAGTTGAAAGCATAGTTAGCTTTATCGATGACAACAGAGTTGCCATTATTACCATCAAAACCCAAACGGGTCATGTTAGTACCGCTCACACCAGCATTAGAGATAGTGTTGTTAGCATTCAACCGGATTTGCAACTGGTCTGTACCACTGAAGCTGCTATATAAGTTCAAACGAACCCGGTCAGAAAAAGTCGCATTGCTATTTAAGTCTGGGTTATTGTCGGGGTTGGCATCTGTATCTGCCCTTTGGTTGCCAAAAACATCAGACGCAGCGAAAATTGCTTCTCCAACCAACTTAGTAGTAGTAGAGAATTGATTAGCTTCCAACTCAGCAGTGCGGGCTTCTAAGCCATCTACACGACCGCGCAGAGTTGCTAGTTCAGCAGAAAATTCTTCTTGTAAACGCTGTAAGGTAGCTAAGTCTTGTTTGCTTACCAAGTCGGCTGTGGCTGTAGCAATCAATTCGTTAACTCGGTCTAAACAGGCATTCAAACCTGCGGCAAATTCATAACGGGTCAAAGCACGGTTACCGCGATAGGTACTATTGGGATAACCTGCAATACAACCGTAGCGCTCAACCAGGGATTGTAAAGCTTGGAATGCCCAATCTGTGGGCTGTACATCCGAAAACTGAGAAACAGATGTTACTTGACCCATGTTGTTTGAATCTTCAGCTTGAGATAACTGATTAACAGTTGTCACTTGTTCGTTAACTTCAGCAGCAAAAGCACTGTTTGCAGCGAAAAATGTAGCAGCAACAACAATTGGACTAACCTTAATCAGATTCCAGAATTGCTTTGTCATGTTTTTACTTTCACTCACACCTAATTAAATCCATCATGGCAAAATGTTTATCAACACTTTACCTCTGGTGATTTCACACAAAATCACAGCACCGATTATACCTTATCTCCTCTAATTAACACAAGCAAGTTAATATTCTGCTGAATTAAAGTTACTAATTAGTTAATTTTAGTAACCACAAAATAATGCACCGCTTGTAGTCAATAACTTTTAGATTCAACTATCTATTAGTGAGATAGTTGAAAATTATTTAGCTATTTATCCGTTACTTTAATTGTGTAAGTTTAAGAAAAGGTAAGCTTTTTGTAAAATATTTAGTTAACTTAATTTAATTTGATACATTATTAAAACTCATACTATTGATAAAGATTTTGTAACAGGACTTGGTTTGAGTTAGTTAGTTACGCAGAAATTATCTGAATTATTTCTTCGTGTTCTTTACTTTGAAAAAGAAAGTAGAAAGTAGGATATATTTATATTTATTCTCAGTATTGGGATTTTTTGATAATTCACTGTCTTGGAAGTTCCAATTTAAGTAGGACTTACGCAACCACTCCCAATGTCATTGCGACCGAAGCGTATTAGACTTCTTGCATGAATCAAGATCCCTCACCCTAAATCCCTCTCCCAAACTTGGGAGAGGGATGAAAGAAGTTTACTCCCCGAATGGCAATATTGCCAGAAGGGGTTGGGGTTGAGGGTAGTTTATTGTATTTGTGCAAGAGGTCTATTGTAGAGAAGCAATCCCAGAGTTTTTGGCGATTACTTCTCTACGAGACGCACTCGCGTTCGCTCGTAATGACGTAAAATCGTAGTCAGTGGGTAATACCAATTCTCTAAAATAAGGCTACAAATGAGATAATAAGATTAAACTAAATGA
>JAQYWR010000029.1:0-17269 GCA_029379225.1 Nostoc sp. S4
GATTTACCTGCACTACCTCCTGCCATTTTTTAGTTCCGTCGAACTCACGTTAAGTGCAGAGTATTACATCGACTTCACACAGGTAGTCTCCGGGGATTCTTGCGAACTGTGTCCACCGTTTTTAAGAGTTCGCCTGTACCCTCAAAGGCTTTGAAATGGGTTTCTAGAGGAACAAGAACATGAGTTAGCGGCTACAAGCGATAGATAACTTACAGCAGTTTGCAACTAAATAAGGTACATAGACAAGAATTTACAAATCAAATTATTCCTCTCCCTCCTGCCTCCAGCATAGCTGCCTTCTGCCTCAAAACCAGTGACTTTGTACCTCACGCAAAAGAAAACTGCTGTAAATTATGAGCGCACAAATAGGAGAACAACCTTTTGGTCTGACTGTTGTAGAATTACAAAAATTCAAAGTAACTATGGATGCTGAAAAAGGTACATTAGCAATCACTTTTGTCCTTTGAATAGAACCAAAAGCAACTGACAAACTCAGAATCGCAAAGCAGGGTAAATCGATGCAGCAATCTATTGAGCAACGGATGAAGGGTGTCATCAATAATCTTCTGCCAGCAACATCTCTGCAAGGAAAATTCGGTTACCCAAAAAATTTGTATAACCGATTAAAACATTACCAGACACCAGGTATTAGTATTGCTGTCATTAATGACTTTGAAATCGAATGGGCGCGTGGATTTGGAGTATGCGAAGCTGGAACAACTCGTGAAGTCACATCAAACACCTTGTTTCAAGCAGCCTCAATCAGTAAACCTGTATTTGCTTTAGCAGTGATGCGTCTTGTGCAGTCGGGGCTGCTAAATCTTGATGAGGATGTTAACAATTATCTGACCTCATGGCGTGTACCTGCGATCGCTTCTTGGCAACCTCGGATAACACTACGTCAGTTGTTGAGTCATACTGCTGGCTTGACTGTACATGGCTTTCGTGGCTACCTCAATTCAGATCCATTACCAACTACAGTTCAAATTCTCAATGGTGAGCCTCCAGCTAATACCGATAAAGTTGAGGTCAATATCATTCCTGGTTTACATTATCGCTATTCAGGTGGTGGCACGACAATTGCCCAACAGCTATTGGTTGATGTATTAGATAAACCATTTCCCGAAATCATGCGCGAATTGGTACTCGAACCGTTAGGTATGACCAATAGTACTTACCAACAGCCGCTCCCGAATGATTGGTTAAAAAGGGCAGCAACGACTCATTCATTCTCTGGTGTTCCACTTGTAGGCAGGCCACACGTTTATCCTGAGATGGCAGCAGCAGGTTTGTGGACAACTCCATCAGATTTAGCCAGAGTCGGAGTCGAACTCTTGCGAGTATTACATGGATCGCCTCCCACCATCTGGAGTAAACAGACGATACAAGAAATGTTACGTCCCCAACAGCCAGAGGAAAAACAAGGAGCGAACGAATCATTTGTGGGGTTAGGGAATGGATTATTTGTAGGATTGGGATTCTTCGCGGGTGGTGGAGTTGGTGATGGCTTCTACTTTTTTCATAGTGGTAGAAATGAAGGATTTGTATCATTGATGCGTATTTACCCGCATATTGGAAAAGGTGCTATTGTCATGCTCAACTCACATGAAATCGATCTGCTCCCAGAAGTAATGCGAGCGATCGCGCTTGAGTATGACTGGCCTGACGTGTTTGAGCAAGAAATACCAATCATCACCCTAGCCCAAGTTGACCTTTACTCAGGGTTATACTTCACAAAATCTGGATTGCAGTTCAAAGTAATGAACCACGATGGAAATTTGTTCATACAATGTGGGCAGCAACCGCCATTACAGTTCTTCCCCAAATCAGAGCTAGAGTTCTTTGCTAAAGCCGTGAATACAAGTATTTTCTTTGAAACGGATGACACAGGTAAAATTTCTGCAATGACGTTAAGTCAAGCAGGTGTCATGAGTTTAAGACAACAAACGGATCGACAGATTAGAGCAGAAAGACAGAAGTGAAAAAGACAATTTAGATGCAACAAGCGTAGCTTAACCAACCACTACAAAATTGTTTGAGTAAAAGCACATATTTCTAACAAAGATTCTATTTTACATTCTTCAATATTAACCTACTTAGCACAAATTAATCATCACAAGATTAACAGATATTTAAAGAATAAAAAGCTGAGATCGCAAGTGATGTGAAAAATGCTCGCGAATTAATAGAAAATAATAAAAAAACATACATAATGATTGCACGCTGATTAATAAAAGATATGCAATTAAAATGGTTACACTCCTCAGTGTTGAGACGAACCAACCGACGTTACGCACTCATGGCATTGATACTCTGCTTGATAATTGTTGCTTGCACCAATAGCTATCAATCATCTCCTTCCCCAGTAAATAAGTTATCCGGTGAAAGTACAGATTTAAGGATTTGGTGGGATAAAGGTTTTACTCAAGAAGAGGATGAAGCCCTCAAGCAACTAGTTAGCCAGTGGAAAACACAAACTGGCAACAAAATCAAGCTTTCTTTATATTCTACAGATGAGCTACCACGGAGGATTCAAAGGGCAATTGTGGCTGGCAATCTGCCGGATATTGTTACCAGTTATACTGCTGATAGAGAAATTATTCCGCGTTTAAGTTGGGAAGGCAAACTAGCAGATGTATCAGATGTAATTGAGCCGCTTAAAAGTTTTTACCCTGAAAAAATCCTAAAAACTGTTCAGTTTTATAACAATGTTACTCAAAAGCGAAGCTACTATGCTCTGCCAATGAGTCAGGCAACTCTTCACATTTTCTACTGGCGAGATTTGCTCAAGCAAATAGGTCATCAAGAAAGTGATATACCCAAAAATTGGGATGCTTTTTGGGAGTTTTGGAAACGAAGCCAAGAAGATTTGCGGACAAAACAATTACCAGATAAAAAACAGAAGATTTATGGTTTAGGCTTGACTTTCAGCATTGGAGCTGCCGATACATACTACTTTTTTGAGCAGATTTTAGAAGCATACAATGTACAAATTTTAGATTCTCAGGATAAACTTCTCCTTGACGATCCGAAAGTGCGTCAAGGTATTATTAACAGCCTAAAATGGTACACAAAATTTTATCAACAAGGCTACGTACCACCCGATGCTGTAAATTGGTTGAATCCAGACAATAATCGCAGCTTACTTAATCGCAGCGTGGTTATGACTCCTAACAATTCGCTCTCAATTCCAGCTGCTGTGCGGCACAACCCTGATATATATCATCAAAAGCTTGGGATTTTAGAGTTGCCAAATAAACCTAATGGCTTGCCAATGCGCTACTTAATTACAGTTAAGCAAGTATTTTTATTTGCCGACTCTAAGAAACAGAAACTAGCTAAGGAATTTCTTGCATACTTAATAAAACCAGAGGTGATGGGAAATTATCTGAAAGTTTCTGGAGGTCGTCATTTACCAGTCATGACATCAGAGTGGCAAGATCCTTTTTGGAAAGATTCAAAAGATCCCTATCTCTCGACTGCTGCTAAGATATTTCTCAACAGAGAAACTCGCCCATTCTATTTTGTCCAGAACCCAGCTTATAGCTTGGTTTTGAAACATAATGTCTGGGGTAAGGCTATCAATCGAATTATTCTAAATAAAACTTCTCCAGAGCAAGCAGCTGATGAGGCGATCGCCCAAATTAAGCAAATTTTTGACCAATGGCAGTAACCTTTGACAATATGACATTTAAAACAAAAGTTAGTCAAATTGCTAAAGGTTCTGATAATCAGCCACAATATCATCATTTCCTGAGATTGAGTCGAAGATATGTCTTCATTGCATTGACACTCAGCTTAATAATTATTGCTTGTACTAACACCTCGAAATTCAAACAATCTTCAGTCAACCATTTCTCTACTGACAACACAGTTTTAAAGATTTGGTGGGATAAAGGGTTTACTGTGGATGAAGATGAAGCAATCCAGCAGTTGGTAAGCAACTGGGAAAAACAAACTGGTAATAAAGTCAAGCTTTCGTTGTATATCGGCGAGGAGCTACCGCAAAAGGCGCGTAGAGCAATTCAGGCGGGTAATCTACCCGATATTATGATGAGTTACGGCGCTGAGAGAGCATTGAATCCGCGTCTGGCTTGGGAAGGGAAATTAGCAGATGTAACGGATGTAATTGAGCCAGTCAAAAATCTTTATCCTGATTATGTTCTGCAATCGATTAATTACTATAATAATGCTGCTAAAAAGCGAAGCTACTATGCAGTTCCAATTAATCAGTCAACGGTTCACATTTTCTACTGGCGGGACTTGCTAGAGCAAATAGGTCGCAGTGAAAGCGATATTCCCAAAGATTGGGATGGTTTTTGGGAGTTTTGGAAACAAGTCCAGAATGATTTACGGGCAAAACAGCAAAAACAGAATATTTATGGCTTAGGTTTTCCCTTCTCTACTGGAGCTTCAGATACCTATATCTTTTTTGAGCAGATTTTAGAAGCATACGATGTGCAAATTCTCGACTCGAAGGGAAAACTCCTAATTGATGACCCAAATGTTAGACAAAAAATTGTCCAGACCTTAGACTGGTATGCCAAATTTTTCCAACAAGGTTATGTACCACCAGATGCACTCAATTGGTTAAATCCAGATAATAATCGCAGCTTACTTAACCGTGTGGTGGTGATGACTCCCAACAACACCCTCTCAATTCCTTGCTCTGTCCGTCAAGACCCCGATACATATCGTTATAAGCTGGGTATTTTAAAATTTCCCAACAAACCCAACGGCAAGCCAATGCGTTATCTACTCACACTTAGGCAAGCAATTTTATTCGCCGATTCCCAGCAACAGAAAAAAGCATTGGATTTTCTTGCATATCTCATGCGATCGCAGGTGATAGGTAAGTATCTCAAAGCTGCTGGAGGTTGTAATTTACCAGTCATAAAACCACTTTGGCAAGACCCATTTTGGAAAGACCCAACCGATCCACATGTTTCAACTGCCCTCAAGACGGTGACGGAAGGTTCAACGCGGCTATTTTATTATGTACAAAACCCAGCATACAGCCTAGTTTTAGAGGAGAATATCTGGGGAAAAGCTCTGACTCGAATAATTGTAGATAAAATTTCTCCTGAGCAAGCAACTGATGAAGCAATCAAGCAGATAAAACAAATTTTTGCTCAATGGTAATCAATAATTATTTAATATTAACTAAAGAAGTAATCTATTGGCATAGATAGAAAAAAGATAAATATCTTTAAAAATCAGAAAAAACTAGTGAATATATGAAATTGTGGAATCAGCACTTAACTATTAAAGTTGCCAGTTCCTTCTTATTCCTATCCTTGGTAACTGTAGGTGTAGTAGGAGGATTTAGCTTTCTCAATGCAAGAGAAGCTTTGAAGCAAGCTGCTTTTGAACGACTCAGTGCTGCTGCCACTCTTAAAGAAGAAGAAATTACCCGTTGGTTTGAAGACCAAGAACGAGACTTTCTCCTAGTCACTCAGTTTCCAAATGTACAAAAGAATTTTCAAATACTTTTAAATTCTCAAGCCTCTGATGTAGATTATCAGAATGCTTACAAAGTTCTCTCAGATTACCTCACCAATATGGCTAAAATCAAGCCAAGTCTGGGAGAAATTTCCATTCTTGACCGTAGCAATCGAATTATTTTATCTACTAACAAGCAGCGTGAAGGTCGATATGAAATCTTAGCTAACATCACCTATATTGAACAGATTCAGCCAGAAGATTCCTTTGCCCCCATTTTCTATGTCTCACCAATTACTGGCAAGCCATCAGTTACTTTTGCAACACCTCTACGCAACGCAGCCAAGGTACGCCAAGGCGTTTTATTAGCTGATTTGAATTTAGACCGAATAGATCGGATTGTTCGGGAACGCACAGGTTTAGGTAAGAGTGGCGAAACTTATTTAGTAGGTTCTTTAGTAACTAAAAACGCTTTTATTTCTAAAGAGAAAGATAAAACATCGGACTTTCCTAATGGAGTTAGCAGCCAAGGCATTGATGCAGCAATGAGTGGAATTAGCGACCAAGGACTTTATCCAAACTATGCCGGAGTGCTAGTAATCGGGGTATATCGCTGGCTCAATGACCAAGACTTGGCCTTAATGGTGGAGATGAATCAGGAAGAAGCTTTTGCCCCAGCTCGTCGATTGGCTGTGATGATTATGTTAGTGGGTTTGTTAGCAATGGGATTTCTATTGATTGGAGTATCTTGGCTAACGCGACAGTTAAAAATTTCTGGCGAACAGTTAGAGAATTACAGCCAGAGATTGGAGGTAAAAGCCAAAGAAGCCGAAACTGCCAACCGTGCCAAAAGCGAGTTTCTTGCAAACATGAGTCACGAACTTCGTACTCCTCTTAACAGTATTCTTGGTTTTACTCAGCTAATGAGCCGCGATTCCTCGATTAATGCTTCTCAGTTGGAACATTTAGAAATTATTAGTCGCAGTGGAGAGCATTTGTTGACTTTGATCAATGATGTGTTGTCAATGTCCAAAATTGAGGCGGGTTTAACAACACTAAACAACAATAGCTTTGACTTGTACACTCTACTTGACTCAGTTGAAGAGATGTTTCAACTCAAAGCAGAATCCAAAGGTTTACAGTTGATGTTTGAGCGTAGACCTGAAGTTCCTAAATATGTGCATACAGATGAAAGTAAATTGCGTCAAGTCTTAATTAACCTCCTTGGTAATGCTGTTAAATTTACTCAAGAAGGCGGTGTTAGTTTGCGAGTTAGGATGAAGGAAGAAAGCAAACTACAGCAACAACAAGGCATACAAGCAAGAAAAAACTCTCACCCTTCATTCTTCTGGCTGCATTTTGAAGTCGAAGACACGGGACCAGGAATTGCACCTGCCGAAATTGAAAAGTTGTTTATACCCTTTGTTCAAACACAAGCAGGTCGAAAATCTCAGCAAGGAACAGGTTTGGGTCTAACCATTAGTCAACAATTTGTACATCTAATGGGGGGAAGTATTACTGTTAGCAGTACTTTGGGTCAGGGAACAATTTTTTCTTTCGATCTCCAGATTAGCCCAGCACAAGAAGGTGAAGCTCCAATTCGACAGCTAAAACGACGAGTAATTGGTTTAGAGCCGAATCAACCAAAATACAAGATTTTAGTAGTTGAAGATAAATGGGAAAATCGTCAACTGTTAGTCAAGATGCTGGTATCTTTTGGCTTCGAGGTACGTCACGCTGAAAATGGTCAAGAAGGAGTAAACCTTTGGCAAACTTGGGAACCGCACTTGATTTGGATGGATATGCGGATGCCTGTAATGAATGGGTATGAAGCCACTAAACAAATTAGAGCGACTTTAAAAGGTCAAGCTACTGCGATCATTGCTCTAACTGCTAGTGCTTTTGACGAGGAACGGTTTGTGGTTTTATCCGCAGGCTGTAACGATTTTGTACGTAAGCCCTTCCGAGAAGAAGTAATTTTAAATATGATGTCTAAATATTTAGGAGTACGTTATCTATACGCAGAAAAACCCCTTCAAAAAGACGAATTTGCCGAAAATTCCGAACTTAAACTTTTATCATTAGAAGAAATGCTGGCTCAGATGCCCGCTGAATGGGTAACACAGCTACACCAAGCGGCACTGTGTACTGATGAAAAGCTGATTTTCAGCTTACTCGAGCAAATTCCTGAAGAATCTGCTGTTTTGGCAAACACTTTGTCTGATTGGGTCAATAACTTTCGTATTGATAAAGTTATTGATTTAACACAACCCTAAGAATATACAACAGTAGAGGGCATAGCTATGCGCCCCTACAAATTTCTGCACTGATGTGATTGGGAATCGCTATATCCGCTTTGGCCTTATGTTACACCACATGGTATTATCCAAGTACTCACTGATAATTTAGGATAAGTATTGTATTTGTTTAAGTGACTCAAAGGAGTCTCTTTTATAAACGTGCTTTTAATAATAGCTATAAATAAACTTTAGTACTTCTAAGGTATCTGATTTTAATCAAAACACTTGACTAAATAGTTATTTCTATGAACCAGCATTCATTTCACGACGAAATCAGCCTAGCAGAAAAAGCAGAAGAGTTTGGAACAAGAGCAATGAAGTTGGGGTTAATTCCTTCATTTGTTGTTCATCATTTCCCTGATAGCTGGGAATTTTACATCCCCGATCAAAAAAGTTCAGTCCCTTTGACCCCAGAAGAAGCTTATCTGAAATTGAAAAAATTAGTTGAATCTTCTTCATCCCCTGTATAGACTCAGCCATATTCCTAATAGGAAAAATCACAAGGTATTAAAAGCTGACACCTTACTCAGTATGCATTCGTTACCAGAGCGATCGCACACTGGTTGATTTAATTTACGTTTTGATACAATTTTTTTAAATTGCATAAATCCCAAAGCAATCATTGATAGATAAGTATTCTTAGGAAGCCGCTATTTATTTACCAATGATGTATTTTTTAATACTTAAAATTATCAAACTTTAAGAAAAAATGCTTGTTAAATAACTAGATTTTGAAGTTCGCTATCAAAGAAGTATTAATCTTTAATATTGAAAACATCGCTGGGAACTCTACTTATTTCTTTAACTAATCTATATCTAAAAAAACGCTCAGATCAAGAAAAGCGATCGCTTGCTAGATAATGTTAATAAATATTTCTGTTTTTTAGAGGATGTTTGAAAAGTCATGATTGATGTATCAAATATTTTTACCCCACCCTAACCCTCCCCGATATATTGGAGAGGGTTAGGGATTTTTCTTGTTTCCCCCCAATACATCGGGGGGATTAAGGGGGGTAATAATCTAATTAAAATCACAGCGAATCACTTTTCAAACAACCTCTTAACACTAATAACCTACCAAAATCATTTTTATATAACCTATATTGTCAAACTCAACTTCAGGTAGTTAAATATTTATTTATTCAAACTAATGTAAATTAATTAAATAATTGCTAAACCAAAGAGAGTAGACTAATGATTAATCAAGATAACCAAAAGCAATCCCAGAATAGTCTTAACAAGCTAAAAAAAGATATTAATGAACTCATTAACGAAGTAGAAAATCAACTAACAGAATTAGATTTAAAAAGTGAACAGATTCAAGATGAACTGGCAAAACAAATTATTTTACTACAACGCTTTGGAGAATACATTTCAGGAATTCAAGAAATAAGTCAGAGTTTGACTGAATGTAATGCTCTCCAATCAAAGTTTTATGCAGTTAATTTAGCTTTGTCTTTTCTGAGGAAGAATAAGACAAAGAAAATCATTTTAGCAAAAAATATCAGATACGATATTGAGTATTTTCTGAACAGTAAAAAGCCCTTGGGTTGTATAGGTAATTTTTTCAAGCGTTGTGTTCGAGGTGTTCGAGAATTGCCTACACCAACTAAAGTTCTTATTGGACTGGCAATGGCAATACCAGTATATATGATTGGAATTCCAGTGTCCTTTTGGATTGTGAGGTCTTTAACAGACAGGTTAGATGCTCTTACTCTTTCTCCAAATACTCCTGTAGCACCAAATCCTAGTCCTACACCTACAACAAATTTTAGTGCTAATTCATCTAAAAGTAAAAAAAATATACCTCAAAATCCATCTACAAAACATCGCCTCAATAGGGATCAGTATCAGTTAGTTATCATGGTTGCCTTATCTGGAGCTTTTGGTAGTATAGTTAGTATCTTAGTTCGACTGGAAGAGTACAAAAACAGAGACGAATACGTAGGCTCAGTTATTCCTATTGTAGTTGGCTTTGCTAAACCCTTGATTGGGACAGCATTTGGCATCTTTGTTTTTGCACTCCTTAGCTCTAAAATTATAAGTTTTCCTTCTATAGAAAGTAACACACCAAAAGAAAGTAACACACCAAATCAACCATCACCAGATAATGTTGCTTTGTATTATTTTTACTTTTCAATTGCATTCCTAGTCGGTTTTAGTGAACGCTTGGATAATGATATTGTCGAACGAGTTGGAGTCAGCTTTGGTCTCCAAAAAACTACAGAAAAATTTCAAGAAGATATTCGTAAACTTACAGAAGCTCTTGAGCGAACAAATAATTTAATAATAATTAATACACAAGATAAAAATAATAGAGGAGACAAAAAAACTTTAACACAAGGACAAGAAACAGGAGAAAATATAAAAATTTTTACACCTAATGAGCCAGCAAACATTAACACTAAATCTTCTCAAATAGATGGCTAACAATATTCAGATAATAGCTGATTATTTTTGATTATTTTTAATATTTGCTTTGATAAAGTTAGTTATAAAAAATATGGATAACCATCAAGTTGAGCTACCAAAAGCAAATATTCTTGTTGTTGATGACACGCCCGACAATTTGCGACTTTTATCTGCCATGCTAACTCAGGTTGGCTATGAAATTCGCAGAGTGATTAACGGACAAACAGCTTTGAAAACAGCACAAGCTGCACCGCCCGATTTAATTTTGCTTGATATTATGATGCCAGAAATGAATGGCTATGAAGTCTGTCAACACTTGAAAGCCTCAGAGAAAACCCGCGACATTCCAGTGATTTTTATTAGCGCCTTGGATGAAGTTTTTGACAAAGTTAAAGCTTTTGCAGTCGGGGGGGTAGATTACATTACCAAACCTTTTAGTGAAGAAGAGGTTTTTGCACGTGTAGAAAATAACTTGACTATCCGGAGGCTCCAAAAACAACTGACTGAGCAAAATATAGTTTTGCAACAGGAAATTAGCGATCGCCAAAAAGCAGAATCAGCATTGCGGTTAAGCCAATTTTATTTAGACAAGTTTAAAGATGCAATTTTTTTTGTTAATTCAAATGCCCAGTTAGTTTATGTAAATGAAGCAGCTTGCAGAATTTTAGGCTATTCTCGCGAAGAATTGCTGACAATGACTGTTCACGATATCGATCCAAATTTCCCCGTAGAAACTTGGCACTCACAATGGCAGGAACTTAGACAAAAAGACTCTTCCAGTTTTGAATCTATTCACCAAACTCAAGATGGTCGTAATCTACATGTGAAAATAACTTTTAGTTATCTAGAGTTCAAAGAGCAAGAGTATTTATGTACTAGTGCTTATTATCTCACGTCTCACTAAGTATTAGATTCAATTCATGGTTGATGTATGGGACTTTCAAAAAATAAAATAATTAGTAGTTCAAAATGATAATCATTGTAAAAAGTGGAAACTGACATTTTTTATATAAGTTAATAAAATTTTGACGGCAAAATTCCTGACGATTTATGACTTTTTCATGCTGTTAAAAGTAAGTGATTCACTTAAATTAAAGGCATGGTCAAAGTCAACTCCAATCCAAACAAGGAAAGTATGAATAGCATTGCTGTTGAAACTAATGAGGTGGGCAAGAACTCTTTGGCTGTAGAAGATGTTACTACTGATTTAACATCAGTGATGTTGGATCTTAATGAACAGATAACATGCTTAATAGCCCAAGCCCGTAAATATTCACCTAGAAGCCCTCAACGTCAGAAACTACTCACGCAAATTATTCATTTGATACAAGATAAACTTTGGAAGGAAAATACTCCCTACTATCAAGACGCACTGCAACAAACTTGGTTGTATTTCTGCCGCAACGTTTGTGATGGTTTAACAGGTCAAGTATATGACCCTACTCAAGGCAGTGTAATCACTTGGCTGAATGCTTATCTAAAACGCAGACTACAAGACTTTTATCTCAACCAAAACCGGGAAAAAGCCACAACAGTCTCACTCAAGGTTCGTCAGTGTAAGTCGGGTGAGATTGGTGAAACTATTGACCCGATAGATAATATACCAGCTACCCCCCCAGCGCCTCCCATTCTGGACAACCTAGAGACATGGGTGAAGACAGACTCGGATACAGAACTACGTAGTACTCACATTAAAGGGCGTCCGGACGTAAATTGTCAGGTATTAATTCTCAAACGCCTATCCCCAGAAGTCGGCTGGAAAGAATTATCTCAAGAGTTTGGGCTGTCAATTCCGACATTAAGCAGTTTCTATCAACGTCAGTGTCTACCACGCTTGCGGAAATTTGCTGAGATAGAAGGCTTACTATAAACCAATACAGTTCAGTTAAGGCTCAAATCGATGTAATCGAGCTATAATTCCCAAAAATAGAAAGAAAGTGTGGCACATCTCAAAGAATTCTCACTGCTGTCTCCCAAGATACAAAGTACTGAGATATTCAAAGCAATAGAGACAGCTATCCCAGTACAAATCATTGAACAGGCGATCGCAAATATAACTATTCTTAAGATTGCCAGTTAATTTGGATGCAATTGTCTGAGTTCTCTTTAGCAGTAATAGATATAGGGTAGACAGTGTCAAGAACAAAATAGTACATTTTTGCACTACTCTATGTATCATTTAAGTATTATAAAAGAAATTCCTATTCTTTCTTGACAAGCCTTGTTGCCTGTTGAAGTATATTGCCCTAAAACGAAAATGGCTATGAAAAAAGTAACGGTATTTGGCAATGCTGGAGGTGGTAAATCAACTCTGAGTAAGAAATTATCAGAAATTACTGGTTTACCACTTCACGTTTTGGACAAGATAAAGTATTCTGCCGGAGGTGCTGAAGTTCCTCACGAAGACTACAAGCATATCCATCAGGAAGTTTTACAAACTCAAAGATGGATTATTGACGGTTTTGGTTGCATGGAAACACTCTGGCCAAGACTTGATGAGGCGGATACTCTGGTTTTTGTAGATTTACCACTATATGTCCATGTTTGGTGGGTAACTAAGCGATTCATCACAGGTTACTTTCAACCGCCTGAAGGCTGGCCACAAAATAGTCCTATATTGAAAAGTTCGCTTAAAAGCTACCGTGCGCTTTGGTTATGCCACAAATTTTTGACTCCAAAGTATCGTGAATATATCAAACAAGCTCAAAGCAGCAAAAGTGTTTATCATATTCGCTCAACTAAAGAGATTTTAGATTTTTTTGAATTAATTCAAAATAAAACTAACTCTTAAGAGGCTATTTATAAAGTAAAAATAAGATTATTTTAGGGGAGCCAGTGCGCCCTTGCGGTTCCTCGACTTGTTCGCTGTTAGCGTTTCCGTTTGCGTAGCGTCTCTGTCAAGAGAAGGGTAGCAACTAGCATTGGTTCGGCGCGTATTTTGAGATTACTTGTTACGAAAAATATGAAATGAGCGCCTAACGCACCCTACTTAAGATTTACTTTATAAATTGTCTCTTATACCTTGATTACATGGATTTGAGCCTTAACCGAACCGTATCTAAACTAGACTTTTATCGTAGAAAGGTGGCTCACAAAATTCTAGATACTGGTAGCGAAGCAGCATTTATTGCAAATTGCAAATTGGGATTACGGGTAATGTAGTAATTGGTTTGAGGTCGTTGAACAGTACTTTTTATACTCGAAAGTCACCATCCCCAAGCCTAAAACAACTATCAATGCCCAACCGAATGCACCTAAAAAAAATAATCTTTGAAATCTAGCTACTTTTTGCTCTTGAACTAGTCTAGCTTTAACTTCTTTAGTTCGTTCTGCTTCTAACCATGTCTCAACTTCTCGCCGATCGCATTCTTGGCTAGCTGCTAAAAACTGATAATCCAAATCGCTCAAGCTTTTGCCTTGTGACCAAGCTAAAGCTTCAAGTAAGGCTGTCCCGCGCAATAGTCGTGAATTGTCACAGCGTTGTGAGGCTACCCAAGCGTTGAATGCTTGGGAGTAGGGTCGCAATTTTGCTAATTGTTTTTCTACCCAAGTTTGGTTAAAAACCTCTTCATAAATCCGGTTCTTGACTATTAGTTGCCCTTGATGCTTCGTCACTAACCCCGATAAAAGTAATTCTATTTGTTCTTCTCCATCATCACAAGCTACCTGAATTTTTTGTAAAATTTGCTGGTAAAGTCCTAGTAAACCTCCAGCACGCTGCTCATTTCTTAGCAGGCGATCGCGGATTGTTTTCAAATGCTCTGGTTCGTCTTTCGCTTCCCATTTTTCAATAATATATGTCTGCACAAGTTTTTCTAAAATTAACAAGGGAAATTGATAATAAAATTTTATTAGATGTTGATTAATAATCGGTAAATGGTCATCCAATTTATAACGATCGTCAACTTCTAAGCTTCTCTGCTCTTGAATATCTTTGCTTCCAGAATTTCTTTCTTGTACTACTATTTGGCAGAGCTTTTGAGTGAGAAATGGCTGACCATTTGTCCAAACCAGAATTTCTTTGAGAACCGCCATCGGATTAGCTACTTTATTTTCTAAACCTGCTGCTAATGGTTGAACTTCCGATAAATTAAAACCGTGCAGTTCAATAGATTTACCGATATTAAATGGGGTACAGTTGCGATCGGCAATCAAATGTGAAGGTGTTGCTACCCCGAATAGTGCCCAAGTTAGACGATTATATTCTGGATTTTCTGCTCGTTGATTGTAGCACGAACGAATTAAAGTAAAAAAATCGACAACAGGGAAATTTAAACCTAAAACACTATCAATTTCATCAATAAAAATAAATATTTTTTCAGTTTTTAGTTCAACTAACAAAATGTCTTCGACAAATTGGCTCAATCGTTGTAAGGCAGGTAAATCTTCTCGCTCCGACCACCAAGCTTTTAAATTAACTTTGCCAAAAAGATTAAAGCTCCTTAATAAGTCAATTACTATGCCTTTATACCACTGAGCAGGAGTAATATTGCCGTTGCCAATTCGAGTCATATCGATAGAAGCACAACTAAAGCCTGCTTGTTCTAATCGATGCCTCGTTTGTAACCGCAAGCTAGATTTACCCATCTGTCGGGAACTAAATACATAACAAAATTCACCTTGGATCAGAGCATTATAAAGTTCAAAGTCAGCCTGCCTTTTTACATAGCTAGGAGCATCAACTTTCAGACTACCGCCAATTTGATATTCGTACTTATTCATCGCGTATAGGCTAATTGCTCTTGGAAATATAACTGATATAATTTGCAGCTAGATATTGCCTGATTTCCTTCAAGTTTTATCAAACCCATACTTTCTAATTTATAGGCAGCGATCGCTTCTAATTGCACGCTTGTGGGAGAGGTAACTACCCGTTTGAGTGCTGTTGCAAGTTCCGGATGTTCTTGGAGATTTGCTAGATGATGCCGTAAATAGTTGCTATAGATGCCGGCAATTGTGGGAGCCTCTTCTAGTAGCTGTTCTAGGGTTACTGTTTGATTTCCCAGATTATAAAGAGCCAGACGAGCTAAATAAGGATGACCACCAATCATTGCTAGTAGAGGAGCCAGCTTTTGCAATCCTTTCTCACCTTTAGCCCAATCAAGTCCATGACGCACTGCCAATTCTTGCATCTGCTCTAAATCAAATTCTGGTAACTTAATCGGCAGTCCCACATTGAAAGGAGATTGATTAATATCTAATGGGATATAAGCTTCAGTGGCATGAACTACTACTAATCGGAGTTTTTGCCAGATTTCTAATTCCGAAGCATCTTCATACCAAGAGCGCAGTAGTGGGAGAAAGTCGCTAGAGATTTGTGGATACTCGAAAATCCGATTTACTTCATCCAAAGCTAAGACTACCGGAGCGTCGATTTTCTCTAGCAAATACTCCTGTAAATATAATGTGCAGCTGACTTTGCTGCCAATATCCTCATCCCAATAATCATCCAGTCTGATTTCTAGGTGCAACTGGCGACTGACATTAGCACAAAACCAGCGTAAGAATTTATCCAAGCTAGTGAAAACTTGAGTATCTGCCCTTTGTAAACCGATTTGTACCGTATGTACCCCAGTCTGTTTAGCATGAGTAAGAATTCTATGCATTAAAGAGGTTTTTCCCATTTTGCTGGGGGCTTTGATTCTGATTAGGCTTCCAGGTTTATTGATTTCGGCATAGGTGCGTTCTTCAATTGGTGGACGCTCGATGTAAAAAAAGGAATTGAGCGGTACTGAGCCACCAGGATTTTCTAAGAAGTCACAATTCAAGACTGGGGTTTTTTTCTCATCTTGCTTTTCTGTCACTAAAGAAGACGCTGATATACCACCATTCTCAGAGAGAATCTGAAGCAGCTCTTTCTCTGTGCGCTGGGATTGTTTCAATACTGCTGGCACGCTTTGTAGTTTTTCTGACAAAACGCTACTTTGCGTAGGTAAAGCCCGCCGGAGGCATCGCCGTCTCAATACAGAACGAAAATTACTTTTTGTCACTTCTTCTCCAAAAGCTTGTGAAAGTAACTTCCATAACTTAGAACCAACATCTTTTATATAATTGGCATCATAACCACAACTTTCGGCAATATCTGGATAAGTTTGTCCTTCCCAAGCTTTACGAAATACTATTTCCTGAACATCACTTAAGCTATGTTCAAGAAATGTATCTAAAATTGCTAGCGCTTCTTCTATATTCATTTGTAAAAAGCATAAAGTTTGTTTTAAATAAGACTTTAGCGGAATTTTTCATACTTTTTTCATTATTT
This sequence comes from Nostoc sp. S4, assembly GCA_029379225.1. Lineage (GTDB taxonomy): Bacteria > Cyanobacteriota > Cyanobacteriia > Cyanobacteriales > Nostocaceae > Nostoc. Next base: position 16,414 of record JAQYWR010000029.1, read on the forward strand.
ACTTAAATTTAAACAGTTAGTTTCATTTCTATCTGCCATTTTCAGGTATAAGGAAATATGAATAGAGGGTAGGGTGTGGGGTGTAGGGACTCCTGCTTGAAAGCAAGAGTTTCAAGTAAAGATGCAGTGTTTCAACCTCTGCAACACAACCGTATTAGCCAGGGTAACGTGAATTCCTCAGAACCTAACCCCAACTCCTTACAAGGTAAGGAAGGGGTAAAAAATTTTCACCTTTGTACGAAAGAATACGATTTTTACAGCCATTTTCATCTGTTTGAACGACAATCCTTTGTAGGGGCGCACAGCTAGCTGTGCGCCCCTACCCTATGGTTTAATTACCTGAAAATTGCTGTAAGCCTCTCCCCTTTGTGAGGAGAGGAATGGAAGCGGGGTTCTAAAAAATTTTTCTCTAGTTGTAAGTATTTCCCCTAGTTCTCCCCTATTACTCTCTAAATTCAAATCATCAAAGCAGAGAACACCGCACAAAACAAGCGCATCTGCACTAAATCAAGCAAAACAGAGGATACGGAAATGCTACAACAAATCAAAGAATTACTTGAAAACGCTCAACTACAACAAAAATTAACAGCAGCAGCTAACGAAGCAGAAGCCATCAAACTACTGTTAGTTGCCAGTGCAGAAAAAGGTTATAACTTCACAGTCGAAAGCATTTCTCAAGTATTGACACAATTAACTTCTATGGAATCTGGCGAACTGAGTGAAGAAGAATTACTCAGCGTCAGTGGAGGGATGGCTAACACTGGTCACAGCCACATGTCATGTTGTACCGATTGTCCCAAGGGTAATGGTCAATGTTGATATTTCAGCACTTAGCCAACAATATTATTCATTGAGA
>JAQYWR010000029.1:17279-97716 GCA_029379225.1 Nostoc sp. S4
GGTAATGGTCAATGTTGATATTTCAGCACTTAGCCAACAATATTATTCATTGAGACTAGATGTAAGGGGAAGGGGAAGAGTAAGAACTTAAAACTACCCAATTCCCATTTTCCCAGTACCTAATACTCAATTAAATTGTCTAAAAATTTTCTCTACTTGCAACTATCTCCCCTAGTTTCACCCTATTACTCTCTAAATTCAAATCATCAAAGCAGAGAACACCGCACAAAACAAGCGCATCTGCACTAAATCAAGCAAAACAGAGGATACGGAAATGCTACAACAAATCAAAGAATTACTTGAAAACGCTCAACTACAACAAAAATTAACAGCAGCAGCTAACGAAGCAGAAGCCATCAAACTACTGTTAGTTGCCAGTGCAGAAAAAGGTTATAACTTCACAGTCGAAAGCATTTCTCAAGTATTGACACAATTAACTTCTATGGAATCTGGCGAACTGAGTGAAGAAGAATTACTCAGCGTCAGTGGAGGGATGGCTAACACTGGTCACAGCCACATGTCATGTTGTACCGATTGTCCCAAGGGTAATGGTCAATGTTGATATTTCAGCACTTAGCCAACAATATTATTCATTGAGACTAGATGTAAGGGGAAGGGGAAGAAATAACTAACTCCTGTCCCTTTGCTCCTTTGCGCTTCCACACCTCTGCTTTTCTGCTCTTGTCAAGCCAGCATTATGAAAAATCCAGTCATCGCCAAACGAGATATCCCATCCTCTAAAGCACTAACAACTATTGTTACCAACGCCAGTTTTCTCTGGGAACGCCTCGATATAGAACGATTTGTAATTGACATCGATTTGATTAACGAAACAGAAATTCAGCGTCGGCTCGATCGCTGGTGTCAAATCGTAGGCGACTGGAACACTTTACATAAACGCTTACAATGGCAAAGCTTAGACCTTGCTACCATTCGCCCTCTTTTGGGAAGCATCGACTGGAATCAGCAAGCACCATTGCCACCATGGGCAGAAACTTTGCAGCAGATTATGCAAATGGCAAGGGAATGTGAGCCTGCACTGGAAATAGATTTACCAATTAATCCAGAAAATCCGATTCCCTTTGAAGATATCTTGCTACCTGCGATCGCAGTTGCCAGACAGCAACTTTTAACTCGACTTGGTTGTGGGAAACTAACTGAGAACAGCTTACCTTTATCAGTCCTTTCAAAAGCTGCTTACCGCGAATTAGAGCGCAGTTTGCTACAGCAATTGGCAGGATTTTGTACCAAAACGCTAAATTTTGAATTTTCTCAAGTTCGTCCATTTGGGAAAAACTTACTCAACTTACTAGGAGTAGGAACACAAAAGAGCAACAATAAAACTCACTATAATAAGTTTGTCAATCAACTCCTAGAAGATGGATTGTTGACTCTATTTAATAAATATCCAGTACTCGGTCGATTAGTAGCAACAGCCGTCAATTTTTGGGTAGAGTCTGCGGCTGAATTTATCCAACGTCTGGCTGAAGATAAAGCAGATATTCAGCGAATCTTTAGCTCTACAAATGATAGTCTAGGCAAAGTTAGCGAAATCCAAACTTCCCTTTCTGACCCACACAAGCGCGGGCGAACGGTTATTTTACTCACTTTTGAGTCTGGACTCAAACTAGTATATAAACCTAAAGATTTAGGATTGGAAGTTGCTTATAACCAATTTTTAGATTGGTGCAATCAACACAGTCAGCTTTTAGATTTTAAAGTTATTCAAGTATTGAACCGAGAGAATTACGGTTGGGTAGAATATATTACACATCAACCTTGTAACGATGCAGCCGCTATAGAACGTTTTTATCAGCGATCTGGGATGCTGCTGTGCGTACTTTACGCTTTGCGGGGAACGGATTGTCACCATGAAAACTTAATTGCTAATGGCGAACATCTGGTGTTAGTAGATATGGAAACGTTGCTGCACCATGAAGCGAATTTGATTGAAAACTCACCAAATGCCGCAGAGTCGGAAACAACCGCAGAACAGCAATTCTGGGAATCTGTGTTACGCACTGGGCTTTTACCACGTTGGGACTTTAGTAGCGATCGCCGCATTGCCTATGATGTTAGTGGATTGGGTAGTACAGATTCTCAAAAAGTTCCTCATAAACTACCCAAATGGCTACACGTCAATACCGACGATATGCAGATGCATTATGAGTCTGTCACCAGGCCTGTAGGGAAAAATGTGCCGCGCTTAGGTGAGATAGCTTTGTCAGCCAGCGATTATCAAGCACAAATTACTGCTGGATTCGAGGTGATGTATCGCTTTTTGATGATGCACAAGGACATATTACTGGTTCCTGGAAGTCCTTTAACTGCGATGCAGAACCAGCAAGTCCGCTTTGTCTTCCGCAACACTCGCATCTACAGTGCCATCTCGCAAAAAACTTTATCACCCGATTATCTCAAACACGGCGTAGATTATAGCATTGAATTGGATCGCCTCAGTCGTGCCTTTTTGGTTGCTCAAGACAAACCCAATGCTTTGCCGATTTTGAGTGCAGAACTGCGAGCAATGGAACAATTAGATATTCCGTTTTTCACGGCGAATGCTGCTAGTGATGAACTGAGTACAAGCGATTATCAATCCATTCCGCAATACTTTAAGCAACCGAGTTACCAGCACGCCTTGAATCAGTTGCAGGCAATGGATGAAATTGACCTAGCTCGACAAACGGCGATTATTCAAGGCTCATTCCATGCTAAGGTAGCGCAAACTCCCACCCAAGACATTCAGCAATGGAATGCCGAATCGTTACCATTGCTGAGTTCAGCAGATTTGATTGCAGAAGCTAAAGCGATCGCCACTGAGCTAGAAACGACAGCGATACCAGATCCCGATGGCAGTGTCAACTGGATCGGCTTAGGTTATGTGCATGAAGCAGAACGATTTCGATTGCAAGTTTTAGGCAACAGTCTTTATGACGGACGCACTGGTGTTGCCTTGTTTCTCGCCGCACTCACTCAGGTAACTAATGACTCGCGTTCTGGCGATTTGGCATTAAAGGCACTGCAACCCTTGCGTCGGCAAATCCAAACTCTGAACTTAGAATCTCAGCAAATTCTGGCTCGCCTCATGGGTATTGGTGGCGGGACGGGTTTGGGTTCGATAATTTATGGTTTGGTGAAAGTCAGCCAATTCCTCAAGGATGAGACGCTATTGCCAGATGCTCAAGCATTAGCCCAGTGGATGACACCAGAGTTGATTGCTGCCGATCAAAAGCTAGATATCATGAGCGGCTCGGCTGGAGCCATTCTAGGGCTGTTGTCCCTGCATAGAGTAACAGGAAATGCAATCGTTTTAGAAAAAGCGATCGCCTGTGGAGAGCATTTACTCAAGCATCGAATCAGCCACGAAGGCGCTCCTAAAGCTTGGCAGACCCTAAGCGAAAAGCCCTTAACTGGGTTCTCCCACGGAGCAGCAGGAATTGCCTATGCTTTGCTACAACTCTACAGTGTGACTCAAAATCAAGCTTACTACGAAGCAGCAGTCCAAGGCATTGAGTATGAGCGCAGCGTCTTTAGTGAATCCCATGCCAACTGGCCTGATTTTCGCAGTCTGGAACCCAATCAGCCACCAAGCTTCCCGGTTGTGTGGTGTCACGGTGCAGCCGGGATAGGATTGGGGCGTTTAGGCTGCGTCAGACTTGGAGAAATTCCGGCAATAGAACGTGAGATTGAAATTGCCCTGCAAACGACCCAGAACTATGGATTAGAAGCCAGTGACCACCTGTGCTGTGGCAATTTGGGTCGAATTGAAACCCTGTTAGTCGGGGCGCAACGCTATTCTCGCTCTGATTGGCGTCAAATTGCCCTCCAGAATGCTACAAATGTCGTAGCTAAAGCAAAACGAACTGGAGCATACCAAATGTTCGTTAATTTACCTAGTTCAGTATTCCACCCCAGTTTCTTCCGAGGTACAGCGGGAATCGGCTACGAACTGCTACGCCTAGCCACAGATGATTTGCCTTCGGTACTTCTGTGGGAGTAAGTCTTTTTTATAGCAGGAGGCAGAAGGTAAAACATTACTATTCCTAACATTCAGGCTTTCAAGATCTCCTAATCTTTAATTCGCTTGCTATACTTGGACTACTCTAAGGGACTGATAAATAAAAAAATATCTTACAGTTCACAGTTAACAGTTATCAGTCATCAGTCAGCAACTTCAAACAGAATAATTTATTTCCTGCACTACTCTAAGTCTCTCCCCTAGTTCTCCCCGATCGCGCTTTAATCTTAAAAGTCTAGAAGACTTGAGGCTCTAAGCGCTGTCAGCAATGAGGAGAACAATGCAACTAAAACATAGCCATATCTTCCGCCAAGAAGCACTAGACCGCTTATCTTCACCAGAACAACTGGATCGAGCAATCAATGTGGTCAAGCCTCAAGCTTGGCTGAGTTTATCTGCAATGAGTTTTGTGGTTGCTGTGGCTGGCGTTTGGAGTGTGTTTGGTAAAATTCCCCTCACAGTCACAGGTCAAGGTATCTTAATTAAACCGCACCATGTAGTGGAATTTCAAGCACCTAGTTCCGGGCCGTTACTAACTCTCAAGGTGAAGCCGGGGGATATTATTAAACAAGGTGATGTACTGGGTATTATCGACCAATCGGTGTTGAAACAGCAATTACAGCAAGAGCAAGTAAAGTTGCAACAACTGCAAACTCAAAATCAAGAAACTGACAGATTTCAAAAATTGCTAATTGAGCAACAAATCATCACTCTTGGACAGCAGAAAATAGATTTGGAAAATAATCTGCGTCGAGAGCAAAGTGCGCCCAAATTACGCGACCAAACTTTAAGAGCGATCGTCCAAAAACGTCAAAGTATTAATTCTCGCAAACAGCAAATTAACTACTTACTCAAAACCTTACAAGGACGGGTTGATAATCGTCGTCGGCTTTTTGAGAATCATGTGATTAGCCAAGATATGGTAGTGCAAGCTGAACAGGAATATTTCAATACTCAAGCAGAACTATCTGAGATTGATGTACAACTCAAGGATCTGGAAATTCAAGAAACCACTACACAACGAGAATATCTTGAAAATCTAAACAAAATTGACGAAATTAAAACAAAAATAAAAGACCTGAATACTCAAAATACTAAATTACAAGAACAAGACCTGAAGCAAACAATTGACAAAGCCAATCAAATTCGAGAAGTTAAACGTCGAATTGCTCAATTAGAATTGCAATTATCTCAAGAAAGTAGAATCATCAGCAAATATAATGGTCACATTCTCGAACTGAGCGTTGTCCCTGGTCAAATGATGAATCCGGGTACTCGCTTGGGGTCAATCGAAGCTGAACAGCCAAATTCAAAACTGATGAGTCTTGTTTACTTTGCAAATAAAGATGGTAAGCAAATCAAGCCAGGAATGGCTGTACAAGTGACTCCCAGCTTTGCCAAACGCGAACGTGAAGGTGGCATTGTCGGAACCGTTGCAAATATCTCTTCCTTTCCGGTAACTACACAAGATATTACAGCGCTAATTGGTAACAAAGAAATTGCTGCTTCTCTTGCAGGTAAAGGTGAAGGAAAGGTACAAGCTCTTGTGCAGCTAGAAGAAAACCCTACATCAATTAGTGGCTACAAATGGTCATCTTCTGATGGAGGAGCCGTTAAAATATCCTCTGGCACAACCACTTCTGTTCAAGTCAAAGTTGGAGAAAAAGCACCTATTTCTTACATTATTCCGATGTTCCGCTCATGGACTGGGGTTTATTAAATTGGGGATTGGGGAAGGTGGGGTCCCCTCTGGGAATAAGGGGTAATGGGGATTGGGTAGGAGGGAGAGGGAGTAAAACTTGAAGTTTCTACCTTCAGAAGCTCAACTTCCAAGTTTTAATAGCATTTCTCTAAAAGCTTAATAGAGATAATTTTTATTAGCCCCCCTTTTGATGGGGAGTTAAGGGAATCTAATATGTTTCAAAGTTAAAGTGAATTGACATAACTCCTAATCCCCAATGCCCAATCCCCAATCTCCCATGCCCAATAAACCAAATCGTGTCCGCACTTCTACACTCTTGCAAATGGAAGCGGTTGAATGTGGTGCGGCTGCTTTGGGAATAATTCTTAGTTATTACGGTCGGATTGTACCACTGGCTAAACTGCGTGAAGAATGCGGTGTTTCACGGGATGGGAGCAAAGCTTTTAACATCATTAAAGCTGCCAAAAACTATGGACTCAATGCTAAAGGTTTAAAACTGTCTCTGGAAAAGGTGACAACTACCCGTCCCCCATACATTGCCTTTTGGAATTTTAACCATTTTCTTGTAGTAGAAGGATATAGCAAAAAACGCGTCTACCTCAACGATCCTGCTAGTGGTCGGAGAACAGTTGGCTGGGAAGAGTTCGATCGCGCTTACACTGGTGTTGTTCTAGTGATGGAACCTGGCGCTGACTTCCAGAAAGAAGGGAAAAAAAATCACGTTATTTCAGCTTTAAGTACCCGCTTACAAAACTCACGCGGAACTATTGTATTTTGTCTGCTAGCAGGGTTACTGTTAACGCTACCTCGGTTAGCAGTACCGGCCTTTTCCCAAGTGTTTATCGATGAGATTTTAGTCCAAGACCGACAGCAGTGGCTAAGACCTTTGTTGTTAGGAATGGGTATAACTGCAATCTTGCGGGCGTTTCTTGCCAGATTGCGGCTTACCTACCTGCGGCGATTGATGGTGAAGTTGTCAGTCAGCACTTCAGGAGAGTTTCTCTGGCATATTTTGCGATTGCCTATTGGGTTTTACGACCAGCGCTTTGCTGGAGAAATCAGTAGCCGGATACAACTCAATGACCGGGTGGCACAAAGACTCTCAGGCCCTTTGGCAACTACAATCATTGATGCAGTGATGATGGTCTTTTATTTGCTGATTATGATTCAGTATGACCTATTGTTGAGTGCGATCGCAGTTGGTTTTGCTGCTATCAATATCTTGGCGCTGCTATTTTTATCGCAAACTCGTGTTGATGCCAATATGCGACTGGCTCAGGAATATGGCAAAGTCGGTGGTGTAACAGTTAGCGGTATCCAAACAATAGAAACCATCAAAGCTTCTGGGCTAGAGTCAGATTTATTTGCTCGGTTTGCTGGTTATTACGCTAAAGCACTCAACGCCCAACAGGAATTAGACTTACAGACTCAAATTCTCAGTGCATTACCGACAATTTTGACAGCTTTAACTACAGCTTCTATTCTTCTGGTTGGTGGGTTACAAGTTATGAACGGCAATCTCAGTATTGGGATGCTCGTTGCCTACCAAAGTTTAACACTGAGCTTCTTAGAGCCAGTTAATAGCCTCGTCAATTTCGGCGGTACACTCCAAGATTTAGAAGCCGACTTAAACCGCCTTGATGACGTGTTGCAAAATCCCGTTGACTTGGAAGTGGAGGAGAGGCAGGAGGCAGGGGGCAGAGGGCAGGGGGCAGGGGGAGCAGGGGGCAGGGAGCAGGGAGCAGGGGAGGCAGGGGAGGCAGGGGGCAGGGGGCAGGGAGCAGGGGGAGCAGGGGGAAGCATAAATTCTCTTTCTCCCCACACTCGCCATCTCCCTATTGCCCCTAATCCCCACTTTGTGGGGGTACTAAGTTCCTCATCTCCCTCATCCCCCTGGCAATTACACGGTCACGTCGAGTTACGGAATGTCACCTTTGGGTACAGTCGCGTAGAACCTCCTTTAATTGAGAATTTCAGCTTAGTTGTCAAGCCAGGGGAACGGATAGCGCTTGTGGGGGGAAGTGGTTCTGGGAAATCTACAATTGCAAAATTAATTTGCGGGCTTTATCAGCCTTGGCAGGGGGAAATCTGTTTTGATGGTGTAGGGCGCTCGCAAATTAAGCGTTCTGTATTGGCTAACTCGTTGGCAATGGTTGAACAGGATATCTTTTTATTTGCTGGGACTGTGCGGGAAAACATCACTCTTTGGGATTCTACTGTATCAGAAGTTGATTTGGTGCAGGCTTGCCAAGACGCAGCTATTCATGATGCGATCGCCTCACTACCTAGCAAATATGATTTTGAGTTAATTGAAGGCGGCATGAATATTAGCGGTGGGCAACGCCAGCGTTTAGAAATCGCCCGCGCTTTGGTGAGAAAGCCTACAATTTTAGTACTAGATGAGGCAACTAGTGCCTTGGATGCTGAAACTGAGTTGATTATTAACCGCAATTTGCGAGAACGTGGTTGTTCGTGTATTGTAGTAGCTCACCGCCTCAGCACAATTCGTGATTGCCATGAAATTATTGTGCTGGAGCAAGGTAAAATCGTGCAGCGTGGCACTCATGAGGAATTATGGCAGCAGGGCGGAACTTATGTTAGCTTACTTCACGTAGCAGAGGCATAATACCAATTCGTAATTTGAAATTCATTATAATAAATGGTCATGAACAGTCCATTGAGTTGGTTTACAGCGGGCAAATTATTATCTGTAATTTTCTTGGTTCTAGCCAACGGATTCTTTGTGGCAGCGGAATTTGCCTTAGTTGCGCTCCGCCGTAGTCGTGTCGAGCAGTTGGTTGCAGAAGACCATCCCCGTGCAAAAGCTTTACAACGGGCAGTGAATAACTTGGATGCTTATCTAGCAGCTACCCAACTTGGGGTTACCATGTCATCCTTGGGCTTAGGTTGGCTTGGAGAACCAGCACTTGCTGTACTCCTCGAACCAGCTTTCCACTGGCTGCCGAAATCTTTATCGCAAACTAGCGCCCATACTTTATCAGTACTAATTGCCTTCACAATTATTACATCTCTCCACATCGTCTTAGGAGAATTGGCTCCGAAGAGTCTAGCACTCCAGCGCACGGAAAGAACTGCCTTTGCGGTGATCTACCTCTTAGAACTATACTTAGCTGTATTTCGCCCAGCCGTCCAAGCTTTGAATAATTTAGGAAATTTTGTTCTGAAGCTGATAGGCTTGGAACCAGGAAGTGGCGAAGGATTGCTTCATTCCACTGAAGAATTGAAACTTTTAGTGGCGGCTAGCCATGAAGCGGGTCTGTTGGGGGAAGCTGAACAAGATGTAGTAGAGCGAGTATTCAGCCTTGGTGACCGACAAGTTAGTGCATTCATGACACCACGCACAGAGATGGTCTGGCTTGATATCGACGACCCGCTCTCAAAAATCCGCAGCCAAATCATTGAAAGTATTCATTCTTTCTTCCCAGTCGGTCAGGAGAGCGTTGATAACTTGTTAGGTATCATGCAAACTAAAGAATTTTTATCCCAAAATCCAACTCAAGTCATTGAGTTACAAGCCTTATTAAAACCGCTTTTATATGTGCCCGAAAGCATGAAGGCTTTGAAACTCTTAGAGTTATTTAAGAAATCTGGCACTCACCTTGCTTTAATTGTGGATGAATATGGCGTAACACAGGGTTTGGTTACACTTACTGATATTGTAGAAGCGATCGTGGGTGATATCCCATCTAGTGAAGAGCTAGCTGACCCCGATGTAGTCAGACGTGAGGATGGGTCTTGGTTGTTAGATGGACTATTGCCAATTGACGAGTTGAAAGAAATTTTAGATATCAGAAAGTTGCCACCAGGGGCAGGGATCAATTATCAAACTTTAGGGGGATTTATTGTCAACCAGCTTGGACATATTCCCTTGCTGGCTGAACATTTTGAATGGGCGGGACTACGCTTTGAAGTAATTGATATGGATGGAAATCGAATAGATAAAGTGTTGGTTGTGCCGATGCACAATGAAAAAGACCATGAGGGTACAACAGACTTGTCTGGAAATTTATAACCCAAGCTACCTTTTTACCTGAAGTGAATCCTCTTCCCATATACTCCCTTCACGCAAACGAACCATTACTGTTAGATAACCTAGAAACTGTTTGGATAATACAGTCTGGAACATTGGCAGTGTTTGCAGCTATTAAAAACGGTACTGTTGAGGAACGTCGCCGCTATCTGTTCCATGTCAGTGCTGGTGAAGCATTGTTTGGTGCAGCGTTGTCATCTGAAGTAGTAGCACAATGGGGTTTTATAGCCATAGCAATTGAACCCACCCAATTATCTCAGATGTCGATGGCTGATTTGGTTAAGGCAATTGGCGCGGCTGATTCTCAAGCCAGAGAACTTTTAGAAGGTTGGGTAAATCATTTAGGACAATTTCTCAGCGCCCAGCAAACAGTCTTAGCAATGCCATTAAACCTTGTAGAGGCATTTGAGCGCGATTTTTCATTATCAATAAGTGAAGCTCTATTATGGCAGCAAACACTTGTGTGGGTGAAGTTGCAGCAAGGAAGTACTCGCTGGATGGGAGTTGAGGAATTAACACTTAATTCTATCTCGCCAGCATTTCCGCTTGCGAGTGGTATGTGGTTGGAGGCAGAAAATGCGGTCATCGGAGAGATATTACTAACCGCAGATATCAAAAATACCGAAGAAATATTTACAGGCTTAGTATGTTTACATACTTATTTATTTCACGACTTCAGTCTGTTAGCAAATAAGGAAGCAGAATTTCGTCAGTTTCAGCAACGAGAGCAATTTAATCAGCAAGTAATAGAAAACGCACTCTCAGACTTAGCAACAGTATTGCTGCCGCAGCCAGAAGTTGCGTTCTTTGAACAAGGGCCGCCTCTATTAGTCGCACTGGGAGCAGTTGGACGAGCATTGGGGATAGAGATTCGTCCACCCGCAGATGATTTTGGTACTATTAAAGACCCTGTGGCAGCGATCGCCCGTGCATCACAAATTCGGATTCGGCGCGTAACTTTGGCAGCCGACTGGTGGCGTCAAGACCAAGGCCCAATGTTAACTTATACCGAGTTGGAAAACCGCCCAGTGGCGTTGTTGCCTACAGATAATCGAGATTATGTCATCTTTGACCCAGTGACACGAACTCGCACACCTGTAAATGAGTCAGTCGCAAAAACACTGATACCAGTCGCATATATTTTGTATCGACCATTACCCCAAGTGGCACTCAATGCCATTGACCTGCTGCGGTTCGGAATCAAGGGTTATGAAAAAGACATCGCTAATATTTTTGTAGTCGGAATACTAGGCACGATATTGGGAATGGTTGCGCCCCAAGCAACGGCTATTTTAATCAATAATGCGATTCCCGAAAACGATCGCGCAATGCTTTGGCAGATTGGATTAGTACTGTTTGCAGTCGCCTTTGCCCAGTTCGCTTTTCAAATTGCCCAAAGTATTATTACCCTACGCATCGAAAGCGCAACTGATAGCGTATTGCAGCCAGCCATTTGGGATCGACTACTAAAATTAAGTCCGGGATTTTTTCGCCAGTATACTTCTGGAGATTTGGTTAACCGGGTGATGGCGGTGAGGGAAATTCATCAAAAACTCAGCGGTGCTACCCAAAGAACCTTGTTGAGTGGAGTTTTTGCTTTATTCAACTTGGTGCTAATGTTTATTTACAGCTGGCAGTTAGCTTTTGTGGGAGTTGGTTTAGCCATCTTTGCTGCTGTATTTACTGTTATTTCTAGCTTCCTATTAGTGAAGAAATCACAAAAACAGCTAGAACTTGATGGCGCGATTCAGGGACTTAGCGTACAACTAATTAACGGTGTCGCCAAGCTGCGGGTAGCGATGGCAGAAGAACGCGCATTTGCAGCTTGGGCAAAAAAGTACAGCCAGCAGATTCGGCTGAAGGCGAGTTCGCAACAAATTAAAGATAGTGTTTCAATCTTTAATGAAGCACTTCCTTTGGTAAATTCTATATTGCTTTTTGGGTTTGCCACGCTGTTGATGCAGACACGCCTCTCACTTGGTATATTCGTTGCTTTTAACTATGCTTCGGCAATTTTTATCAAAGGGGTAATTGACCTCAGCAATACTACATCTGAGATTTGGAGCATTGTACCAATCTGGGAGCGGGCAAAGTCAATCTGGCGATCGCAGCCGGAGTATGATTCAACTAAGGTTAATCCCGGTCAATTAAGTGGTTCCATTACCCTGGATCGTGTCAGCTTTCGCTACTCAGACAATGGCAGCTTAATTCTCAATGATGTCAGTATCCATGCCGAACCAGGAGAATTTATCGCCATTGTCGGCGCTTCTGGGAGTGGGAAATCCACGATATTACGCTTGTTGTTGGGTTTTGAAACTCCATTAACAGGCAGTGTCTACTATGATGGCAAAAACTTAGCAGAGATGGAACTCCAAGCTGTGCGGCGACAGTTGGGGGTGGTACTGCAAAATGGTAAAATCGGTACAGGCTCGATTTTTGATAACATCACCGCTGGGGCTTTGGTTTCTGTTGAAGAAGCTTGGTCAGCGGCACAAATGGCAGGCTTGGCTGATGATATCAAGCAAATGCCAATGGGAATGCACACTATAATCGCTGAGGGTGGTAGTAATCTTTCAGGTGGACAACGGCAAAGGTTATTGATTGCGCGATCGCTAGTTTCTAAGCCCAAAATTATTTTAATGGATGAGGCAACTAGCGCTCTCGATAACCGCACCCAGGCGATCGTAACTGAAAGTTTAGCTCAGTTAAATGCTACTAGAGTAGTGATTGCCCATCGCCTCAGCACGATTCGTCATGCAGACCGGATTTATGCGATCGACGCAGGTCATGTAGTGCAAGTGGGTAAGTTTTCAGAGTTGATTGCACAAGAAGGATTATTTGCCCGACTTGTAGCCCGACAGCTAGAGAGCAATTTTTAAAGTAGTACAGCTTTGCGTAAAACCGTTTGTTTTCAATACCCCAATGCTGACAGATGGCACATCCCATTTTTTAGGTATGATTCTCTAAGTACAAGTTTGCATAAATTCGTGGTGAATTGAGGGTTGAAATTTAAACTAAAGGTTTAATCAAGGTAATTTTTTTGCTATGAACTTGTGGAATTATGTAGCTTAATGCATAAGATAAAATTGGACTTACCGAGTGGTCTGGTTCATGGGACTAAAGATAGCGCATCTGGCACCAATCGCCACGCAATACAATAGCTGGAAGTCTTCATATAGTCACTACAATTTTATAAGGCTACGTGCTTTTGCAAAACGTGGGTCTTCAAGCCGAAATCCATCGGGATTTGTACCTACTGCTAAAGCTAGATAATAAGCAAATAGTTGCAGTGGTAATAAACATGTTAAAGCAGTAAAAGGTTCTGGAACTTTAGGTACAACACAATCAACTTCAGAATTTTGTAATGATATTTGTGTTGGTTGGTCAATAATCATAATATAAGAAGCACCAATTGCTTGGATTAATTTTGACAACTCGATAACTCGCTTTTGGGCTTTGCCTGTTGGAGCAATTAATATAAAAAAGTCTTCTGTTTCAACACATTGCAAGGGACCATGAAGAATAGCTTCAGTTGACATAGCTTCAGCTTGTAAATAAGAAGTCTCTTTTATTTTCAAAGCTATCTCATGTGCAGTAATAGCATTTTCTCCACCTCCAACTAACCAAAAACGTCGAGCTTCAAAATGCTCATTAGCGAGTTGTTTCATTTGTATTTCTCTATCAAGTATAATCTTTAGCTTTTGAGGAATATCATTAAGTAAAAACTCTTCTGAAAGTAGGATTTTATTGGTTTGATTAAAGCCAATTTGCCCAGATAAGTACGCTAAAATAGCAATAGTACCGATATAACTGACTGTATGGGCAGATGAGCTTTCTTGAGGAACTGTCTGAAATGTAAAATTTTTATCTAGGTTTTCTAATAGTCCGCTCTGTGCTGTTTCACCAGTAATAAATAAAGTAGAGCAACCCAATTCTCTAGCCTGATTTAAACATTTTAAAGTATAAATTTTATTACCACGGTGGCTGATTGCAATAATGCAATCAGTTGAATTTAGTTTTGGACCATACAGAAAAAGATCAAAAGAGTGGCACGCACAAGTAAATAAATCTTCACAATATGTTCGCATCAAATATTCACCAACTTGAGCAGCATGATATGAAGTGCCAATACCTACTATAAATAGTCGCTTACAGGAAGCAATTTTAATTGCAACTTGGTCGATTTGATTTTTATTTCGCCTAATAGCTTCAGCAAAAGATTCAGGCTGTGCAAAAATAGCATTATACATATGAAAGGGATGATTTAATCTTTGATCTTCGCTCATAATCACCTAATTAGTTAATTATACTAAGTCCAAACATCAAGCCAGTCAGAGTGGGAGCATCTACTTTTAGCAGATAGACTTTTTTAGAGGTTATTTATAAAGTAAAACTAAAATTATTGTAGGGTGTGTTAGACGCATCTTTCGATTTAGTTTTCATGAAAAACTTAATATTAGCGCCTAACACACCGCCAGATAAAACAGTGTGTTAGGCACAAGCCATAACACACCCTACTTAAGATTTACTTTATAAATGGTCTCTAGTAAACCAGTGCTAAAGTCTCAACCATAATTACTGGAGTTGTCCAAATCTCCATTGTTGGGATTGCATAGCGAATTTTACGAAACAAGGTGTCACCCCAATTACGCTGCAATCGAGGAATTCCAGCTAAATCGAGAAACCGTCCTAAATCGCCTCCATGACGTTGTTCTTCCTTGATAAACAATTCAATTACATCAATATATTTAAAATCTTGAATAGCTTGTGCATAGTTTTTGCTAGCAGCTAGCAAGTGCAGCCCATCTGACGTCTCACCCAATTGCCAAGCTCTCAACGAATCTGCTATTTTATTTTGTTCTTCCTTTGTGATTTCTGCACCACGCGCCCAAGGAATGTCTAATTGAAACTCAGCGTTGGCTTTATAGTAGGTGTACCACTGTTAAGATGTTGTAATTGCAGACGAAGTAGGTAACAGTTTATGAGGATTCATCAAGCTTTTAAATATGTTTAAGAGAATCTTGTGTTTATGATTCCCAAAACTGACTCCAAACTTTTTTAGACTCTAAATTGGGCTATTTCACCTGTTCACAGTTTTCAAATCACGAAACCTAAAGAAACGCTAAAATCAAGTCAGCCTTTGTATTGTAGCGGTTGTGTCCCACATCAACCAGAGTGCGGTTCACTGCATAAATCCTGATTGTCAACGTCCTTATCCTCAACCTTGGGGAAACAAATTTTGTAACAGCTGTGGCGCACCGCTACAGTTGCTAGACCGCTATATCCCAGTTCAACGGTTGGGGTCGGGAGGATTTGCTGAAATTTACACGGTTTGGGATGAGAAAACTCAAACCGAGAAAGTGCTGAAAGTGTTGGTAGAAAATTCGCCAAAAGCACTGGAATTATTTACCCAAGAGGCGGCGGTTTTATCTAGCTTACAGCATCCGGGTGTGCCGAAAGTCGATGCTGATGGGTATTTTCAAGTAAATTTGTTCAATCCTAAACCGCACCAATTACCTTGTCTGGTAATGGAAAAAATCAATGGGCAGACTTTAGAGGAAATATTAAAGAAGTATCCCCAAGGCTGTCCGCAGGATTTGGTTTTAAACTGGTTCGCCCAAGCTGTAGAGATTTTACAGGAATTACACAAACGTCAAATTATTCACCGGGACATTAAACCTTCTAATTTGATGCTGGATACCTCTTCGCCAACTGTACCCGCGATTGGAAAAGAAAAAAGCGATCGCTTAGTATTAATTGATTTTGGAGGAGCAAAACAAGTTAGCGCTTCCAAACTGCGTTCTCGGTCTAGTTCCACGCGGTTATTTTCTTCTGGCTACAGTCCACCAGAACAAGTGACTGGAGGAATTGTGGGACCGAGTGCCGATTTTTTTGCTTTGGGTCGAACGATAATTGAACTACTAACAGGTAAGTATCCGCCAGAGCTGGAAGACGGACAAACTGGGAAGTTGCAGTGGCGAAATCGGGTGAATGTCAACTCGCAGTTAGCAGACTTGCTCGATGAGATGGTGCAGGAGGATGTGCGATCGCGCCCACTAAATGCAGCTACGATTCAAAAACGCCTAGCAAAGATTTCCCAACCATTACCGTCGCCAAGGTTATCCCAACTGCGGCACAACCTTAAGCAAGCATCCCAGAAATTTAGACTGTTGACACAAGTTGTTGAACAAGTTTTAGCTCAATTAAGCCAAGTTCTAAGTCAAACCATTATTTTTATTGCTCAAATAATCCTAAAAATTCTCCAAGCTTGTTTGGCAACAATTTGGGCGATAATACTAACTTCTGTTGGCGCTTGTTTTGGTGCGATCGCTGGTTTTATTTTGGCCTATCGCACAAGCTTGGGGCGTCGGGTTGTAGAATTTCTTTCGATTCAGATAAATCAATTAGTTCCAAATACTCAATCCACTTTCGGCGCAGATATTTTAGTCTTTGTGGTCGCAGGTTGGGGAACTGCATGGGGACTAACAGTATCGGGGTGTTTTGGTCAACGGCGGCGGTTTTTAGTAGCCTCGATAATGGGCATGATTAGCTATGGCTTTGGCTGGTTAATTTTGCAATTAATCACACCAAAAAACAGCGGCGAAGGCTTAGTAGCAGTGATTTTAGTAGGAGTTTGCTTGCTCACCTTGAGTTTAGGACTTCGCAGCCATCATATAGTGTACGCTGTGTTTGCTGCCTTTGGCAGTGCGATCGGCTATACAGCTTTGATTCTTTTGAAGTTAGCACCCCCGCTGTTGGAATTTTCCAGTCAACCAAGCTGGCTAGAGTTATACAAGCCTTTGATTTTTTTTGGTTCTGTAGGCTGGTTTCTCAGCTTTTGGTTAGGAGTAAGTTTCTATTTAATTGTGCCTGGGTTGCGTCTTTTGGGGTGGCGCTAATTGGGAATTGGAAAGGCATAGGCGCACAAGAGGAGAAAATTCCTAACTCCTAACCCTTAACTTTCCACTGGTTGTTAAATACCCAAAAACAAGATCCCCCTAGTCGTTTTTTTTCGAGCTAGGGGGATCGCATATGTGGTAGTCTATAAATGGTTCAGTATAGTTCCTTACGACTCGATTGTATAACCTAGGTTTCAGTTTGAGTAGTCTTACCTCAAGAATTTATCGGATATTCATCGCTTCTTAATCAATGCTTCATTCCGGTTATTCACTTGGCATGTCTTATATGTAACGATGACAGTACCCAGTGTAAATTACTTGTCATCCTTGTAAATATCTATAACAAATATGAAACTTAAGATTGTCACTACCGTCGTCCTGTTAGCTTGTTTTAGCTTTGCAGGCCAGACCTTTGCATCAAACGTGCAAGACTTGGAGCAGTTGAAGGCAACAAAAACTTGTCCCAGGTGTGATTTAAGTGGTGCTGACCTAACTCAACTAAATCTAAGTGGAGCAGTTTTGCGAGGGGCTAACTTGAGCGGTGCGACATTGTCTCAAGTTAATCTCACGAATGCCGATCTCACAGGTGCAAATTTAGAAGGTGCAATTCTCAATTCGGCGAATCTCAGTGGTGCTTCCTTAACGGGTGCAAACTTGAAATCAGCATCCTTAGAAAAAGCCGATCTGTCCTATGCAGGTTTCATGAGCACCAATTTAGAAGCAGCAAACTTAAAGGATGCCAAATTGCTATTTACTAATTTTCGGGCGGCAAACTATCGACTAACAACTTTGAGTAATGGTGTCGTTACCTCCGACAAACCTTACGGCTGGTCGTTAGAGCGTCCAAATGTTAGGGAATGTAACCAGTTCAGACCTGAGAATACTCCAGGCACAACCTGTTACGGAAAATAAGGAGGGGGAGCAGGGGGCAAGGGAGCAGGGAGCAGGGGGAAATATTAATGCTTCTACCTCTGAACTCGGAAGTTGAGCGTTTTTGCTTGAATGTTGAGCTTCTGGACTCGGAAGTTGCACCTTTTTGGTTGAATGTTGAGCTTTTGAACTCCAAACTTTAGCACTCGTAACCCAACACTCAACAGTCAGCACTCAACAATCACTAATCACCACTCCCAATTCCCCATACCTGGTGAATATATTACTTTTTTGTTTGTTAACATTTCTTTATCATGGAAGCAAGCCTGTAGAGTTAGTTGATATCAATGCTTACCCATATTAAAGACTTAGCGGTAAAACTAGCGCCCCGACTAATTGAAATTCGCCGCCATATTCACTCTCACCCAGAATTGAGCGGTCAGGAGTACCAAACAGCTGCCTTTGTAGCTGGTGTTTTGTCTTCCAGTGGTTTGCATGTGCAAGAAGGAGTTGGTAAAACAGGCGTCATTGGAGAACTGCAAAATACTAGCCAAAATGAGCGTTTGTTGGCAATTCGCACCGATATGGATGCCTTACCAATTCAAGAGGGCACTGGTTTGGAATACGCCTCTCGTGCTGCTGGTGTAATGCACGCTTGCGGTCACGATGTCCACACCACAGTGGGGTTAGGAACAGCGATGGTGCTGTCCCAAATATCAGAGGAGTTGGGTGGTAAAGTGCGGTTTTTATTTCAGCCAGCCGAAGAAATTGCCCAAGGAGCAAGCTGGATGATCGAAGATGGGGCGATGGAAAACGTCTCGGCTATATTAGGGATTCATGTTTTCCCTTCTATACCCGCAGGTTCTATTGGAGTACGTTATGGGGCATTGACTGCTGCTGCTGATGATTTAGAGATTCTGATTATTGGCGAATCTGGACATGGAGCGCGTCCCCATGAGGCGGTTGATGCGATTTGGATTGCGGCTCAAATTATTACTGGATTGCAACAAGCCATTAGCCGGACACAAAATCCGTTGCGTCCTGTTGTGTTGAGTCTCGGCAAGATTAATGGTGGTAGAGCGCCGAATGTAATTGCTGATAAAGTGCAGTTATTGGGAACCGTGCGATCGCTCCATCCCGAAACCCGTGCCCATCTGCCAAACTGGATTGAAAATATTGTAGCTAATGTCTGCCGTCCTTACGGGGCACGTTATCAAGTTAATTATCGTCAGGGCGTCCCTAGCGTCCAAAATGATTATGCTCTGACTCAATTATTGCAGTCAGCCGCAGAAGAAGCTTGGAGTAGCGATCGTGTCCAAGTTTTACCCGAACCCTCCCTTGGTTCGGAAGATTTTTCTATGTATTTAGAACACACCCCTGGTTCAATGTTTCGCTTGGGTGTAGGCTACGAAGAAAGAATCATTAATCACCCATTACATCATCCCTTATTTGAAGTCGATGAATCTGCCATTATCACCGGGGTCGTGACTATGGCATACGCTGCTTACAAATATTGGCATCATCCCCAAAGCCCCTAAAACCAGGGCTTTAGCGCTGATAGTAGCAGCTAGCAGTTCTCGTTTGGATCAAACACGCTTCAACCCCACCCTGCTTGCGGGGAGGGGAATGTTTGCTTTTTGGGCTTGCGACTCGATTGCAAGCAAGCGATCGCCGCTATAATACCCAATACCCTATGTCCTGTTTTGATGATAGTTATTTATAGACTAACTAAATCGGCGCTTTTTAAGTAAGTTTTCTATATTACAGTTAAAAACTTCTGAAAGAACGCGGTAAGCTAGTTGGAATTACATCTGAGTTATGTCAGTAAATTGTTAAATTAGCTGCTCAGTTTTCGGGGTGAAATTTGCAATGACTGTAAATCTAAAGTCTTTAGAGAATTCAATCGATATTGCGGCTGAGTCAAAAACCGCATCTAACGTTCAAAAAAACCGCTACATCCCCCAGCATCATCGACGTATCCTTTGTATCTTTCCTAAATATAGCCGCTCATTTGGCACATTTCATTATGCCTACCCACTGATGGGTAATGTTCGGGCATTTATGCCACCCCAAGGTATTTTAATTGTGGCTGCTTACTTGCCTCAAGAATGGGAAGTCCGGTTTATTGATGAGAATGTCAAATTAGCAACTAAGGCTGATTATCAATGGGCTGATGTGGTAATTGTCAGTGGAATGCATATCCAAAAACCACAAATTAATCAAATTAATGAACTTGCCCATCGAGCTGGCAAAATTACAGTTATCGGCGGTCCTTCTGTATCTGGTTGTCCAGAATATTATCCAGAGTTTGATATTTTAAATTTGGGTGAATTGGGAGATGCAACCGATCGCTTAATCGAGTATTTAGACCAAAACTCCCAACGTCCCCAAGCGCAAATTCGCTTTGAAACCAAGGAACGTTTACCCCTAACGGAGTTTCCCACACCAGCTTACCATTTGCTGAATATCGATGATTATTTTCTGGCAAACGTGCAGTTTTCCAGTGGTTGCCCTTATCGTTGTGAGTTTTGTGATATTCCAGAACTCTATGGGCGCAATCCCCGGATGAAAACACCAGAGCAAGTTGTCGCTGAGTTAGATGCAATGCGGCAATCAGGCAATTTGGGAGCAGTGTATTTTGTCGATGATAACTTTGTTGGCGATCGCCGCGCCGCTATGAACTTGCTTCCTCACCTGATTGACTGGCAAAAACGCAATGGCTACCCGATCCAATTTGCTTGCGAAGCAACCCTCAACCTCGCTCAAAGTCCAAAACTGCTGCAAATGATGCGCGAAGCTTATTTCTGTACAGTTTTTTGCGGCATTGAAACACCGGAACCACAGGCTCTCCACGCTATTTCTAAAGACCAAAATCTGAGTATGCCAATTTTAAAAGCGATTCAGATTTTAAATAGCTATGGCATGGAAGTCGTATCGGGAATCATCATCGGCTTAGATACAGATACACCAGAAACAGGCGATCGCATTCTGGAATTTATTCGAGCGTCCCAAATTCCCATGTTGACAATTAACCTACTTCATGCACTACCGAGAACTCCTTTATGGCGGAGGTTAGAAACAGAAGGGCGACTTGTTCTTAATGAAAGCCGCGAATCAAATGTTGAGTTTTTAATGCCCTATGAGCAAGTTGTCGAGATGTGGCGACGCTGCATCACCACAGCTTATGAGCCGGAATTTTTATATCAGCGGTTCGCCTACAACATGGAACACACTTATCCAAACCGCATCAAAGTTCCTAATAGCCCAGCTCGTACTTCTGGGGGTAATATTCGCAAAGGTTTAACCTATTTAATTAATATTTTGCTACGGATAGGTGTATTTAGTAACTATCGTCAAACTTTCTGGAAAATGGCCAAGCCAGCACTGAAAGCAGGTGACATTGAGAACTTGATTCACGTTGGACTTGTAGGGCATCATCTGATTAAATTTGCCCAAGATTGCGCCAAAAACGAAGAATCAGCTTCGTTTTATTCCCAAAAAATCCTCACCAAAGTTCGTAGCTAACTTTCAGGGAACTGCAACAAATAAATTATCCTGTTTGAAGTTGCTCAGTGATGACTGTCAGTAGACCAAAAAGTTCTGCGATCGCCAATCTAAAAGCCGAGTTTGACAGTTTTGAGTATCTCGTCAAATGTGTCGGGGGCGGAATGAAAAGTTGGCAGCCTAATATCTATTTGTGTCTTGCAGCGAGTGTGGTGGGAATTATATCATGTTTGCCTAATCACTTATGATTACCGTATCTGTGCAAAAATCCCAAAAGTCTTTTTCCCCCTGCTAAGAGCAAGAACTGCCCCCCTGCCCTCTAAATGATAGTCTTCAACCGGACATGATATTATCAGCATCCTAATAAATCAAGCAGCTTGGGCAGAGGCGCAAAGATAGAGTTTCAATGCGTTAACGCATATGTTCAAGTGATTGTGCCACACTTCGAGTTAATTGAGGAAAAATTAGGATACTTACGGTAAGCTGAGTTGCTTTGCCAGACTTGGGCATAGCTTCTCTAGTAGATATCTAATGCGCTTCTATTTCTCCTCGTCGTCCCTCTTGCTTTTCCTGTAAAATTATTGCTAATTACTAGCATTAAGAATATTGGTTATCGACTATGACTATTTCTAAGACAACGCCAAAACAAGAGGGCACAAGCAGCAAATGAACAACCTGCAAAACCCAGAGCCTAATGAATTTATTTATCAAATACCTAGTTGGCGAGGGAAAGGATACGAGCAAAATATTGAAGTGCATCCCAATCTCTGGCTTTCAATTCTGGATATGGAAGAGCATGATAACTTGTTAGAAAAAACTTACGAATGGGATCATCCAGTCCAATTTAGTGTTGGTCTTTTAGGCAAATGTGTAGATGAGTATGGAGGACAGCTTGGAGAAGGACACACACTCATTTCTGGCAGCGGCGTGCAACGAGCTATGTTGATGAAGAGTCCGAAAGGTCGATACATATTTGTTAACATCGAGATGCCGCCTGATTTACTCAGAACCTTTTTCCCTGACGAGGATGGACAAATTCTTCCCCAACTGAAGTTTCTGATAAAAGGTAATGATTGGCAGACATTACTTTATCCCCAAACCACAACCGCTATTCAGGGAGTAACGCAGCAAATCGTAAACTGTCCTTACAAAGGAATCACCAAGCGGATGTATTTGCAGGGGAAGATACAAGAATTAATGGCGTTACAGTTAGCTCCGATTTTGGCAGAGCAAGATGGACTGCAACCATTCCCACGACTCAAGGCTCAAACAATTACCCGGATTTACCATGCCAAGGAGATTTTGCTTTCCCGTTTGGAGAATCCACTATCAATACTGGAATTGGCGCAAATGGTGGGGGTGAGCGATAGGACTCTACGTTATGGGTTTCGAGAATTATTTGGCACAACGGTATTTGGTTATCTCACCAATAAACGTATGGAACAAGCAGAACAACTACTACGTTCTGGTCAGTTAACTGTAACTCAGGTTGCCAATTTAGTAGGTTATGTCCAACAGGGACACTTTGCCATTGCCTTCAAGCGCAAGTTTGGCATTACACCAAGTGAATGTTTGTTAGGTAAAAAGAATATTTGCGACTCTTAATGCCGTTTTGCGACTGTAATGCCGTTTTGGATATAGACACGATCGCGATCGCCCCTCTAGACTAAGCTTCATTGCAATTAATAACTATATGCAATAAGCCTTATAATCAAACGTGGGTGGGGAAGCGGTATGAAAAGTTGGCAGTCCAATCTTTCTTTATGTCTAGCAGCAAGTGTGGTTGGGATTATCAGCACCCTGCTAACTCAAGCAGCTTGGGCAGAGGTGAAACTCGATAATAAAAGTAAACTGTCTCAAAAAGGTATTGACAATTTACCTCAACAAATAGACACTTTTAACCTGGGCGATCGCCTGACAAAGTGGGGTTATCTAAAAATCCGGCAATTGGGTGACTTAGAAACCCCGATCGCTAGCGCTCAACAATTACTAGTGCAGTCGCCAACACCACAAACTATACCTGCGCTGACAATTCCAATCACGTCCGTGAAAGCAAATGCCACCTCTAAAGGTGTGGAAGTAATTTTAGAGACACCTGTTGGTACTCAACTGCAAGTCACAAATCGCAGTACAGGTAATAATTTTATTGTAGATGTATCTGGCGGACAGTTACGATTACCGTCGGGCGATGCTTTCACATTTCGTTCCGAAAAACCACTTGCCGGAATTACCGAAATAACAGTAACGAATATTGATGCAAATACTGTGCGAGTGATGGTAGTAGGTGAGAAAGCTTTACCAACAGTTGAATTATTTGATGATGATGCAGGGCTGGTTTTTGGTATCGCAACTACTGCAACAGCACAGCAGCCACCTCAAACACCACAAACCCAAACCCCAGCACCTCGTACACCGCAACAGCAACCACCTGACTCGCAGCAGGATGAGCCGATTGAGTTGGTAGTTACAGGAGAGCAAGATAGTTATCGCGTACAAGACGCTACAACTGCAACAAGAACCGACACACCCTTACGCGATATTCCTCAATCAATTCAGGTTGTACCCCAACAGGTAATCAAAGACCGCAGTGCCAGGGATCTGCGTGAGGCAGTGCAAACGGTCAGCGGCGTTGTTAAGAACTTTGACTACTACAGTAGTTCAACAGCATCCTTTCTCATCAGAGGATTTGACCAACAAGGAAATTTCCGAAATGGCTTTCGAGATGTTGATTTCACTGGTCTGACAGGAATTGGGACTATTGAGCGAGTGGAAGTTCTCAAAGGGCCTGCCTCAGTTCTGTTTGGCTCCGTAGAACCAGGTGGAATTGTTAACGTAGTCACCAAACAACCCCTAAGTAAACCTTATTACCAGATTGGATTTGAGGCAGGAAGTTATGGGTTCTATCAGCCCAGCATTGATTTATCAGGGCCATTGAATACAGAGAAAAACCTGCTTTATCGCTTTATTGTCAACTATCAAAGCCAGGATAGTTATCAAGATTTTGCCAACTCATACCTGCTGACGATCGCACCTTCAATCACTTGGAAAATAGGCGATCGGACAGATCTGAATTTATACTATGAGTACAATAAATACTTTGGAAATCCGCCTCAAAATCCCACTACGTATTTCAGTGATGGCAGGAAACTGCCTCGCGATATCTATCTTGGCTATCCTGACTTTTCCTTTGTGGAAATTGTCCAACAAAGATTTGGCTACGAGTTTAAACATCAGTTCAGCGACAATTGGCAGATTCGTAACAGTTTGTCTGTGGCTGCTAATAGAGTCATAGATGAAAGTAATGTATTTATAAGTGAGCTAGTGGACGATCGTTTTATAGAGATAGGAGGTGAAGATCGTGATTTCACAACGGATAACTATTTCGGACAGTTAGACTTGCTTGGCAAGTTTAATACAGGCTCGATTTCGCATCAAGTTTTGCTCGGCTTTGATGCCAATCGCAATGTCCTAACTTATAAAAGTTCTTCCGTAACTGGTTACCCGATTCTGGATATCTTAAACCCAAACTACAATGTCACAAAACCCGAACCTGTTCCATTCTCTAATAACAATTCATACACTCAAAGTTACGGAATCTACTTTCAAGATCAGATTGCTCTTCAAAATAATCTGAAGCTATTGGTAGGTGGACGCTATGATTGGGTTTCTAGCAAAGGTATAGATAACGTAACAGGAGATACCACAGAAAACCCGGAGAATAGTGCTTTCAGTCCTCGAATCGGGTTGGTATATCAGCCCATTCAAGAAGTTTCTCTTTACACCAGCTACAGTCGCTCTTTTGTGCCTAATAATTCGGCAAATCCTGATGGTCAAACGTTTGTGCCTACCAGAGGAACGCAATATGAAGTAGGCATTAAAACTGACTTGCTAGAGAACAGACTTTCGGCAACCTTAGCAGCTTATCAGATTACTAAGAGCGATGTTCTAACTGACGATCCCGATCCCGTGCGCGCCGACCAAGGTTACCAGATTCAGGTAGGGGAGCAAAGGAGTCGAGGAATTGAGTTGGATATTGGGGGTGAGATTTTGCCAGGGTGGAAGGTAACTGGCTCCTATGCCTACACTGATGCAGAAATAACTGAAGATAACGTTCTTCCTGTAGGCAATAAATTGAGTAATGTGCCTTATAATCAAGCGAGTCTTTGGACAAATTATGAAATCCAAAATGGCAATCTTAAAGGTTTGGGATTTGGTCTAGGGCTTTTTTATGTGGGAGAGCGGCCAGTAAATTTGGATAACACTTCTACAGTTGGAGATTACTTGCGTACCGATGCGGCAATTTTTTATCGTAGAGATGGTTTTAATGCTAGTATCAACATCCGTAATCTCTTTGATAACGACTATGTTGCTCAGAGCGATGGATTTTATGTTAATAGAGGTGAACCTTTAACACTAATCGGCTCTATTAGTTGGGAGTTTTAAACAATTAATGGGTAATGGGTAATAGGTAATTGGTTTGTTACTGATTACCTATTACCCGTTGACTGATGACCGTTGACCGTTGAGTGTCAACAGTGATGGATTGTTTTATTTTTCAGTTCCTCAAAAGTCAGGAGTTAGGCTCGGAACAACAGATGTAGGCTACGTCGGTACTTGCCTGGTGTAGTTCCTGTCCAACGCTTAAAGACATGACGAGGCATAACGAAAAAACTTACTGAAACTTATCCTATACTTACTCATTATAATAATTTTTAAACAAAATCTATATCTTGAGGCAGATGTGATACTTATCAGTGTTATACATATTCAAATATCGCATCAAACTCAAGTTTATCTATGACCACAAAGCCTTGGGATGCTCAACTTGCTAACTGGCTAGTTCGACCTCTAAAAGACAGTTGGGTAAATCCCAATCATCTCACCACAGTCCGACTTGTAACAGGGTTGGCGGCGGCTGTCGCATTAGCGGTTGGCGATGATATCTGGGCTAATATTGGAGCAGCACTGTTTGCCTTATCTAACTTTTTGGATCATACGGATGGTGAATTAGCCCGTTTGAGTGGGAAAAGCAGCAAATGGGGACATCAGTACGACCTTTTTAGTGATGCTGTTATCCACATTCTCTTATTTATAGGTATTGGGTATGGTTTGAGGGGAGGCGAACTCGGTTCATGGGCGTTGGTTATGGGGATAGTATCTGGCGTGTCTGTTGCTTGCATCTTCCATTTACGAAACGAAATGGAACAGCGTCTAGGTAAAGACGCCATTCGTCAGCCGAATTTTGCCGGCTTTGACATTGAAGATGTGCTGTATTTGTTTCCGATAATCAGCTTACTTGATGGACTAGAGCCGTTACTAATTGCAGCTACTATTGGTGCGCCAATATTTGCAGTATGGGTAATTTGGCAATTTTTAGCACTCCGAGAGTCTCAAGCAAATTAGTATAGCGAGGCATTAGGTATGGAATAATCAGGTAAGTAGGTCGGCGTAAATAATTATTGTTGGAATAAGGCAGTTCTTGCTGGGAGCAGGGAGCGAAAGAGTTTGAGCATTATTTACTTTTATTTACACAGTTTGGTTTTATTACACCAACTTACTTATAAGACAGGAAGCAGGGATAATATTTACTCATCACTTACCCAGAAGTCACTAGGGTGGCTTTTGCCGCTGTAAACTTCCTAGAGGGCGAACGGTGAATCAGCACTCCTTAGGAGTATGGAGCATTCATTCTTTTAACAATTGACTTGCTGATTAATGGAGATTCAAACTGAAATTTCTCAAGCTATAGCAGCTGTTGATTATCAAAAACTTCAAGCTGAGTTTCAAGTACAAAATGAATTTTTAGTGCTAGAAAACTTTCTGCCTAATTCCATCCTGAATGAGTTTTTGAGTTTGTTACCATTGCTGCAACCTGCTATCAATCGCAACTACATTCCCAATCATAAAAAGGGCGGTAGTATTAGCCGTTATAGTTTGGATAATCTGGCGCCAATTTTTGGAGAGTTTTATCAACTAAATACCTTTTTCCAATTTCTCAACGAAATTACGGCTGAAAAACTCCTTCCTTGTCCTGATACCGATTCCCATACTTACGCGCTGTACTACTATACCGAGCCTGGAGACCATATCCAGTATCATTACGATACCTCTTATTATGATGGGAAACGTTATACAGTATTGCTTGGTTTAGTTGATAATTCATCAAGTAAGCTGGAATATCAACTCTACAAAGATATTCCCGAACGAGAGACGCAAATGCGATCGCTTTCCTTAACGCCTGGTACTCTAGTATTATTTAACGGTGACAAACTCTACCATAGAGTTACTCCTTTGGGTAACAATGAACAGCGGATTGTTTTGACTTTAGAGTACGTCACTGACACCCGCATGGGTATGTTAAAACGTTTTGTCTCAAATATGAAAGATGCGATCGCTTATTTTGGTTTTCGCCAAGTCTTTCGTCGTTAGGGTAACTAATGTCATTGGATGGAAGTCAAAATTCAAATAAAAAGGACAGAAAAAATTTATTACTTAAGAAAGAAGCTACAAATTCTTAAGTAATACAAAATCATTTTATTGATTATTTTTATAGAAATTTCTATAAATCTCGAAATGGAAAGTTTAATTGAATTTACCTTATTTGCTCCTCGTAACCAAGGAGCAGTTTTAATTGGATCGTTTTCTGATTGGCAGGAAATACCAATGCAAAAAGGTGAAGATGGTTATTTTCGCACTCAAATACAACTAAAAGACGGCATTTATCAATATAAATTTCGCGTTCAAACTAAAAGTCCTAATTTTGCACCTAATGAATGGGTAGATGTTATTGACCCCAAGGCAACAGATGTTAATGAAACAGAGAAGCACGCTCTAGTGCGGATTAAAGATGGACAACGTGTTGTTGATACTTATGTTTGGCAACATGATGAAATGCCGTTGCCTGATAATCGTGAATTAGTCTTATATGAAATGCACGTTGCTGATTTCACTGGTGATGGAGTCGAGCCTGATAAACAAGGCAAATATTTAGGGGTAATTGCCAAGTTAGATTATCTGTGTAAATTAGGAATTAATGCAATCGAACTGATGCCAGTCAATGAGTACCCAGGTAACTATAACTGGGGGTATAAAGTACGCCACTTCTTTGCTACAGAATCTAGTTATGGTTGCACAGAAGATTTAAAGCGATTAATAGATGAGTGTCATGGTAGAGGTATTCGCGTTTTTTTAGATGGAATTTATAATCACACAGACGAAGAATGTCCGCTAATGCTGATTGACCGGAATTATTGGTACTACGAACACATGCATTATCCTGAAGACCCAGATAATTATTGGGGACCAGAGTTTAACTATGATAATTACGATGAAAAGTTAAATGTTAAGCCTGCATGGAAATATATTGGCGATGTAGTGCAATTTTGGATTCAAGAATATCATATTGATGGAATTCGCTTTGATGCAGTGCGCCAATTGGCTAACTTTGAATTTCTTGAGTGGCTGGCTGAGCAAACAAAAAAACACGCCGCAATCAAGCAGTTTTATAATATTGCCGAACACATTCCCGATACAAGCACTGTAGTCAGACCAGATGGACCATTAGATGCTTGTTGGCATGAAAGTTTTCGCTACTTTATAATTCCATCTATTTGTGAAAAATCATTTGAATTAGAACAATTAAAGCAGATTTTAGACCCGAGAAAGCAGGGTTATGCAACTACTACTAATGTGATAAATTATTTAGCAACACACGATCGCCAACGTGTGTTGCGAGAATTAGGTGATGCTGGTATCTTTGACGCAGAGGCATTTAAACGAGCAAAGTTAGCAGCAGTCCTCTTAATGACAGCGATGGGTATACCAATGCTGTGGATGGGAGAAGAGTTTGGCGAATACCAGCAAAAAAGTGAAGATGTGACTGAACCAAGGAAAATTACTTGGTCTTTGTTAGCAAATAGCCAAAATCATAATTTATTTGAGTATTATCAAAAACTGATTGCTCTACGCAAGCAAAATTTAGCTTTGCAAAGTGACACTATAAAATTTTTCTATGAAAATGCAAAAGATAAAGTTTTGGCTTATAGCCGCTGGGATAAACAGGATTCTCATGTCGTCGTCGTGGTAAATTTTTCTCCCCTGAATCTAACTAGATATGAAATTCCTGATTTTCCAACTGCTGAGTATTGGCGAGATTGGTTTGGTAACTGTGAAGTGGAAGCTCAAGATGATAGTTTAGTCACTAATTTACCAAGCTATACAGCTAAAATATTTGTTTGGCAATAAGCGTTAGTTAAAGCCAAATGAAAGCCCTCTAATGAAACAGAGGGCTGTTGGCAGATATGGTTAGCTAAGGGGACAAAGACAATAGAACTAATGCAAACACTTGGTATTTTGATGTGGATGCAATAGGTTGCTATATAAATAAATAGTATCAGATGACTATCAAATAAGATACTCATATGCATCACACGTGCAACAGTTAAGTACTATTTAATGTCAACATCCCAACATCAGCCCAAACCCTTGAGAAATTCATGCAGTTAGGTTTTCCACAAACTTTGAGATATCTTTTGTTTTCAGATTGTGCGGGACGTATTTATATTTTATTTATAAAAACTTTATAAAAACTTTTTATCTTTAAAAAAAGTATTTCATATTTAAATTATTAGTATCATATGATAATACAAAAGAATTATATTTAGCGTGCAACTATATTGGCAAAAGCAGCAAAATGCTTCAAAATCTTTGTGAGAAAATATAAGGATGCTACTCAAAATTTATATGTAATTGAATATAACTCTTTTGAATAAACATTTAACAGGATTCAAAACTGCATGAAAAAAATATTGTCACAAAATTGGATGAATTATCAAGAATGGTTACGTTTTTTAATCATTATATTAATAGTAACAGGTGTCTTTTTTCGCTTCG
The DNA here is from genome assembly GCA_029379225.1 of Nostoc sp. S4. Taxonomy (GTDB): domain Bacteria; phylum Cyanobacteriota; class Cyanobacteriia; order Cyanobacteriales; family Nostocaceae; genus Nostoc. The sequence goes on from JAQYWR010000029.1 coordinate 47,219, forward strand.
TCAATATTGACAAAAAAATTTATTGGAGTGATGAAGTTTTAACATCATTAGGCATATCTGGATATATGGAGTCAGAAATGGCTAAAAATCTAGGTGATGGTCATTTGATAAATCAAGAAGAATTGAATAAATATCAGTATCCTAATAATGAAAAAACTACAACTGATGTAATTAACGGCATAGTTATAGAAGACTCAGAGATTTTGCCGCTACATATCTTAATGAATCGGCTTTGGGTGAAGTGGTTTGGCAACTCTATAGCTGTAACGAGAAGTTTTTCGGCATTTATTAGTTTGTTGACCTTTCCCTGTATTTATTGGCTATGTAAAGAATTATTTGAGTCTTCACTAACAGGATGGATGGCGATGGCATTGGTAGCTGTTTCACCTGTTCACGTAATATATGCACAGGAAGCGCGATCGTACACTTTATGGATAGTAATTACTTTAATATCGAGTGCAGCGCTACTGCGAGCAATACGCCTAAAAACAAAAGTTAGTTGGTGCATTTATGCAGCAACATTAATAGTAGGATTTTATACTCATATATTTTTTTGTTTTATTGCTCTCGGACAAGGAATTTATGTACTTATACTTGAACGCTTCCGATTGAATCAAATATCGATTTCTTATGTGCTTTCATCATTTGTAGCATTTATGACTTTCTTTCTGTGGATATTGATTATTATTAAATATCCTCACTCAGATGCAGTATCTTGGGCGAATGCTAAACAAACTTTCTTTAATTCAGCTACTAGGTGGGCTGGACTAATTAGTCGTGGATTTCTTGATTTAGGGGTTAGTCCTAGCGATTCCGATAAACTTAAATATACTTTAATTCCTTTGATTGCAATAATTTTAACTTTAATAAGTTACTCAATTTATATCCTCTGTAAAAGAACTTGTAAAAAAGTTTGGTTATTTGTTTTAACATTGATTGGGTCTGTAGGGCTTCCCTTAATAATCCTAGATTTCGTCTTTGAAAAGCGATATGGTACTAGTAGATATATACTTCCCTCTATTTTAGGTACACAGTTAGCTGTTGCTTATTTATTAGCCACGAAAATTAGGTATCAATCTACTAAAATTTTACAAAAAAAGTCTGATCGTTTGTAATTTTATTAGTAATTTTCAGTGGATTAATATCTTGTTTACTCAGTTATCAATCTCAAATGTGGTGGAACAACTATCCAGAAAGGTTTGGACTATATCCATAAATTACTAAGTTAATTTCTGAAGCTGAGAAACCACTTTTAATTAGTGATACTGATAGCATGGTTCCAGAAATACAAGTGCTTGGTCACTTAATCCTGCCAAAAGTACAAGTTCAACTTGTTGCTCCAAATAAATTACCAAAGGTTGCTAATGGGTTTAGTGATATATTCTTGTTCCAGCCTACTGAGTTCTTGAAAACCGGAATTGAGAAAATTTATAACTCAAAGTTACACCAGGTAAACAAGTTACTCTGGAAAATTACAAAATCCACTTAGTAAATTCCAAGAAATACTTTATCCCGTTTGAAGTTGCTGACTAATGACTGATAACTGATGACTCTCAACAGTGAGATATATTCTCATTTGCAACTTCCTTAATCGCTCATCAGCTAGTAGCATTTGAGGAACATAAAAGCCCAGAGAATGGCTTACCGTACTCCCACACACAAGCAAGCCACCCGTAATGTCCTTCCATAAGGCTAGATTCGGGGGTTAGGTTGAGGCTCGTAGCAAGATCCCATAGGGGCACGCTCAACTCAATCTACAAAAAATAGGGAAGTATTGAGATTAAAAATTAATATTAATTAGTTTCATAAGTGACAAATTTAGAACAAAAATATACTTTAATTAATCCATGATTTAAGTATATACTTTGATTGTTGCGGCTTATGTCATTGCCTCTTGAGCGCCCGCTAAAAATCGAAATCAGACTCCCAGATTCCCATCCTCAATTATTAGAAGGACTTGAGATATGGTTGCGGTTAGGTTTGATATCCGATTCACAAGTCAGGCAGTTATGCCGAGAATTTCTGGTTTGTACGGTAGTGTTACAACCCCAGCCTGAACTTGAACCAAAGGTAATATTTGCAACTTTAGACCCGGTGAAACAGTTACCTGTAGCAGCTTTACAAGCTAGTAGCCTTAAACAACCGTCAGAAAAATTAGCTCAACCCAACTTTATCGGTACAATGTTGCAGTCCTTAGGGGCTGAATTGAGTGTCCGATGGCTGCTTTTTCTAGGGGTATTCTTGGTAGTGGTGTCGTCTGGGGTGTTAGCTGCTAGTCAGTGGGAGAAATTTCCTGCTTCTTTGCAGTATGGAGTTTTATTTGCTTATACTTTGAGTTTCTGGGGGTTAAGCTTTTGGGCGACTAGGCAAAATAACTTGAGATTGACAGCTCAGACATTACTGATTGTCACTCTTTTGTTAGTGCCAGTCAACTTTTGGGCGATGGATAGCTTTCGGTTATGGCAAAATCCTCTAAATTGGATTGTAGTTGCGATCGCCTGCCCTACCCTGACTGCTATTACTGTTTTAATCTGCAAAAATCGGACTATTTTTTCCAATTTAGATACTTCAAAGTTACCTGTACTAAATATTCTGGGGTTAAGTTATCTGCATTGGGGTTGGCAATTAAAAGGATTTCCCTTAATTGCCGTTTATTTGGCAATGATAGCCACAACTATAATTACTGTTTTTGATAATCCTTATCCACATCTGAAAAATGCCAGCGATCGCCATAGTTTAAATATTAGTTTACGGGCTACAGTAATCATTTACGCTTTAATAGTCCTGCTAATGCGGGCGATTTTTATAGTTAGGGTAGATGTAACACAACTAGGCTTAGCTATTGGTATTTGCGGCTGGTTGGTGACTTGGTTAGCGCAGCACAGTGAGCAGAGGGCAGGGAACAGGGGGCAGGGGGCAAGGGAAGAGGAGGAAGTAACAGTAATATCTCCTTCATCCCCCTCACTCTGGGAAAGGCTTGGTGGATTATTACTCTTGCTGGGTTGGTTGGTTTCAGTAGTTAATTATCCCTGGCAAGCTATAGCTGTGAGTAGTTTGGGTTTGTGGTTTGTAGGAAATCGCCTGCAACGCTACAGTTTAAAATTTGACTTAGCGGCAGTTTTCCTGATTGGTTTACAGACAATTTGGCTGTTTTGGCGGTTAGTACCCCATAGCTTACAGCAATTGACGCTTGCTACTGCCACTCGGCTGACAAATGCTGAAAATGAACCTTGGGCGTTGCTGGGTGTAGTTTTATTTCCCTACGTAATTTTGATGGTGGCGCTGACAGATAATTTATATCGCGCCCAGAAGCGAGAATTGGCTAAATTTGGCGAACTACTGACTTTATTATTCGGAGCATTTCTCACCACAATAGCTGTAGTTAATCCGACTTTGCGATCGCTAAATCTGCTATTTTCCACCGCTACCCTTGCTGTCGTCAGCAAACGCCGCTCTCCCTCATCCCCTCGCCTGGTATACCTAACTCATATCATCGGCGTGCTGACGTTTTGCTCTATCGTGCATTGGTTTGCACCAGCACTGAGTAGACAAGTATGGGCAAGCATTTTATTAGCTTTGATGGTTGCAGAATGGAGATTTAGCCTAGGGAATGGACTATGGCGACGTAGTGCATGGGACATGGGTTTAGGATTAGCAGCTGCTAGTTTTTTGCTCTTGTGGATAAATGCAGAATCATCTTGGTATGGTATGGCTGACAGCAGGGCTAATTGGGGAGTCATTTGGCTAGTTACGCCTATAGCTTTGGCAGGTGTTGCTAATGCCACAACTATAGAGAATCGAACTATTGCCCGTTACTTGAGTGTCTTGGCTGTGGGAATTGCCCAGTTACTTACTTTACAACTCCCAGAAACCAGATTAATCGGTTTGGGGGTGGGTGCAGGAGTAATGTTGGTAAATACGCACTATTTGCGAAACCAAGTCGCGCTAATCACAGAAGGATTTATTTTAAGTTTTATTGGAGTGCTGCTGTGGACGGGTGTGCCTGGTTTCCCTCGTCTGGCGGTGGCTGGTTGGTATATTGTCGGAGCGATCGCCAGTTTAAGTTTATGGTTAATTCGCACAGCACTCAAGCGACGCGGTAACCAATTAGCACTTATTTATGCAACCGCTAGCGATAAATGGGCGATCGCTTTGTGTGGTTATGAGTTGTTTAGTTTGACGCTGCACTCAGTGCTGATTTACCAAGGGGTGACTAGTTCCGGATTTTTGTACTTAATTGCCACTGGTATTATTTTGGCAGGCATTGTCTATCGCAGTTGGCGACAACCAACAAATTGGGCATTTTATGGCATCGGTTGGTGTTTAGAATTGTTGACAGCCCAGGTATTGGGGTTTGGGGAGCGATCCATTATGAGGATGGTGTTCGCGCAGCGTGGCTTGCCAATCGCAAACATCGCCTTGGGTTTACTAACTGGGCTTGTAGGAGAGTGGTGGCGACGACGACATCAATTACAAAGCCTACCTAGCAGCTTTCACATTCTGCCCTTAATTTATGCTGTATTCAGTGTATTGCTGCGTTTAGATACCTTCACTGAGTGGACGGGTTTGTGTTCCTTAGGTGTAGCTTTAATAATTATTAGCGTCGGGCGACGCCGGGAAGACTTCAAACCCCTATTGTACTTAGGAATTATTGGCGGATCGATTTCTGCCTATGAACTTTTGTTTTATCAGTTACAAGCTTCAGGAGGAAAATTAGGTGATGGATTGATTGCCATGTCTGCCCTTGGCACCAGTATTATGTATGCCTATCGCATCCTCTCACCTTGGCTTGTGGACTATTTACGCTTAACTCCCCAAGAACTCAAAGGAATAGCCGATATTCATTGGGCTTGGAGTAGCTGCACCTTAATGGCTGCTATTGCCGTTCCAATTGGAGTTAATCGTTTGGTGGGATTGGGAACTGGCGTATTTTTGATTCGCTATGCAATTTTCCAAGGAAAGCGATCGCCCCAACTGTCCTTAGCAACAACATGGGGTATGACAATAGATGAAATCTGGGTTTACCTGGGTTTATTGGAGGCAGTTGTCATCAGTATTTACTTGCAAGATACGCCAATAGGACGTTTATTTACTACACAATTACTTCCTTGGGATGGTGCGATCGCCTGTGTAGTTGCCTATTTTCTTTACATCTTACCTTGGGAAAGTTGGGGTTGGTCTCAAAGACCTTGGCAACAAGCTGCATACATTCTACCACTGTTGATTTTATGCCAAACTAGACTGCAAATTTACCCAATCGCTTTGCTACTTGCCGCTGGATATTATATCTTCTTGAGCATTGTGGGTGAAAACATCCGTTTTACCTATATTAGTGTAGTGCTGATAGATTGGGCGCTCTACAGTTGGTTTGATAATTTAAATCTGCGCGCTCCATTGTGGTATGTAACACCAATTGGGTTATCACTACTTTATATTGCTCAAGTAGATTTCCAACTGAAACTAGCAGAATTTAAAACAGTTCGTCATAACCTCCGCTTGCTAGGTAGCGGTTTAATTTGTGGGTGGGCAATTTTATTTGAGCAAAACACGCCTTGGATACCAGGTATTTTGAGCCTAATCGCCATTTTTGCGGGATTAGCTTTGCGAGTGCGGGCTTTTCTCTATATTGGTACAGCTACTTTTTTGATTACTAGTATCTATCAATTGGTAATTTTCAGCTTACAGTACTCTTTTTTAAAATGGATTGTTAGCTTGCTAGTTGGTATATTACTGATTTATATTGCCGCCAACTTTGAAACTCGTCGCGCTCAAATAAGTGCCCTCATTCGTAGCACCATTGATGAATTGCGATCGTGGCAATAGTTTTGTTAGGTGCGTTATTGACATTAGTCATAACGCAACGAAAATTTGGGGAACTCCAAAAAATAAATTATTCAATTTTGTGGACTTCACTACGACTTTCCCTCCCTCTACCCTCAAAGCGATGGGATATTTTTTTATTTGTTAGTCCCTTAGGAGAGACTTTGACAAAAGTCAAAGTCTCTTTAGAGTTCTTTTTTTGATTTATACAAAAAGTCTAATTTAAAAGCTTAATAGCTTAGTATTACGAATACAGCGATTTAATCCAGTGCCATTCCTTAGTTAAACCCTCTGTTAGGCAGACTTGTGGTTGATATTTGAGAATTTTCTCGGCTTTAGATATATCAGCAGCAGTGTGACGGGCGTCTCCCATCGCCTGTTCTATATAGTTTCTTTTAATTGGTTTGCCGACAACTTCTTCAATTTGATTTAAAACTTCTGCTAAAACCACCCGACTACCGCCGCCTATATTAAAGATTTCTCCTACTGCTTGGGGTACGATCGCTGCGGCTAAATTAGCGGCAATAATATCACTAATAAACGTAAATTCTCGCGTTTGCTGTCCATCGCCGTAAATTGGAATCGCCTCATCCTGTAAAATCGATTTAAAGAACTTATGAAATGCCATATCTGGGCGCTGTCTCGGCCCATAAACTGTGAAATAGCGCAATGACACAGATGGCACGTTAAAGTTTTTGTGATACAGCCCACACAACAACTCAGCTGCTAGCTTTGTAATCCCATAAGGAGAAACTGGTTGAGGAGAAATTCCCTCGTGGGTAGGTAATGTTTCCGCATCACCATACACACTCGACGAAGAAGCATACACTAACCTTTTGAGATTTTTAGCGTCTTTGGCTGCTTCTAGCAAGACTTGTGTCGCGTTAATATTTCGTTCTGTATAATCTCGAAAAGCTTCACCCCAACTTGCTCTCACACCTGCTTGCGCCGCTTGATGATAAACTACATCAACATCTTTGAGGAGTTCGTGCCAATCTAAAAACTGAATATCTGCTTCAATTAATCTAAAGCCCGGTGAGCAATCTAAGCGGGTGACATTTTTACGCTTTAACATTGGATCGTAGTAATCATTAAATTCATCAATCCCAATTACTTCTTCTCCTTGTTGCAGCAATGTTTCTGCTAAATGAGAACCAATAAAACCAGCGACGCCAGTAACGATATTTTTAACCATGTTGCCTATTTTTTGATATTTAATATTTAGATTCACAAGTTAAGACTTGTAATCAATAATTATTGCTTAAGAAAAAATTTTCATCAATTATTGCAATTATCCATGCATAACAAATATTTAAAAAAATATCTAGGAATCTAAGTCGATTACATCAAAAAATCTCTACAGTTGAGGCTTAAAGCTGTTTGTCTATTGCCTATTACCTTGTGAAGAGACTTGCATAAGTGTGAGAATTAATGGAAAAATTGATCCGCGAGAGCCGCTAAGATATTTTGGTTTGGCAAGGGACGCACGAGGAAATCAGTGAAAGTTTTAGTTGTAGGCAATGGGGGGCGCGAACACGCTCTAGCATGGAAACTGCTGCAATCTGAGCAAATTGAGCAGATTGTTTGTGTCCCAGGAAACGGTGGCACAGCAAGTATGGAACGTTGCCAGAACTTACCTCTGGCAGTAGATGATTTTGAAGGTATAAGCCGATACGCTCTAAAACATGGCATAACTCTGGCGCTCGTCGGGCCGGAAGTCCCTTTGGCCAAGGGAATTACAGATTATCTCCAAAATAAAGGACTGATGGTATTCGGTCCAATTAGAGCCGGGGCGCAGATTGAAGCCAGTAAAGCTTGGGCAAAAGCCCTGATGCAAGAAGCAGGAATTCCCACGGCCCGGGCTGCGGTATTTACGGAGGCAAAAGCAGCAAAATCGTATGTGAAATCTCAGGGAGTGCCAATTGTTGTCAAAGCTGATGGCTTGGCGGCTGGTAAGGGTGTAACGGTGGCTCAAACACTTGAACAAGCCCAGAGTGCGATTGATGCGATTTTTCAAGGACAGTTTGGCAGTGCTGGTGAATTTGTGGTCATCGAAGAATATTTAATTGGACAAGAGGTATCGGTTTTAGCTTTAACCGATGGGTTAACAATTAGACCTTTACTACCAGCGCAAGACCATAAGCAGATTGGTGAAGGCGATACAGGCGAAAATACTGGTGGCATGGGAGCCTATGCGCCTACACCTATTGCGACACCAGAGTTAATGGCACGCATTCAAAGCGAAGTTTTAGAAAAAGCGATCGCAGCCTTAAGATCCAAAAACATCGACTACCGTGGTGTACTGTATGCTGGATTAATGATTGCACCCGATGGCAACTTCAAGGTTTTGGAATTCAACTGCCGCTTTGGCGATCCCGAAACCCAGGTGATTTTGCCACTGTTAAATACACCTCTAGAAGAGCTGCTTTTAGCTTGCGTAGAGCAGCGTTTAGGCGAACTGCCACCGATTGCTTGGAAAGCAGGAGCCGCTGCCACAGTCGTCGCTGCATCCGGCGGTTATCCGGGAGAATACACGAAAAACCAGGTAATTACTGGCATCAAAGAAGCAGAAAAAGCCGGAGCAACTGTATTTCATGCAGGTACGAAATTCAACCAACAACAACAAATAGTCACAGATGGAGGACGAGTATTAAATGTCACTGGAATTGGAGAAAATTTTCAGCAAGCGATCGCCCAAGCCTACGCTGGGATCGAATATATTCAATTTTCAGGGATATATTATCGCAAAGATATTGGGCATAGAGTATTGAGTTAGAAGCAGGAGGAGCAAACCCCATTCCATCAGTTATAAGGCTAGCCTCGATTTCCATTAGGCAGCGAGGCTGACTTATACTTAAGCTATGCTCAAGAGTGAGTACCCACACAGATTTTACAGTAGCATCTTAGGGATCGCTCTTGAGGAAAACTTGCGATTTAGTGAATTTCGCCATTCCCCCCTCGTCTCTAACATATTTGTCAAATTAACTGTTAATTTTTTAGTTGTTGGGGTTTATAACAAGGACTACTAACAACTTTATTTAAGATGCTAGCTCTGTTTAAAACAATTCGAGATGCGATCGCTAGTTGGTGGTCTGATTTCACCCTCCAGACCAAACTGTTGGCTGTGGCGACAATGGTAGTTTCCCTAGTGATGAGCGGTTTAACCTTCTGGGCTGTAAACACCATTCAGCAGGATGCACGGATGAATGACACCCGCTTCGGGCGTGATTTGGGACTGCTACTTGCTGCCAACGTTGCCCCCCTAGTGGCTAATAATAATCTGACTGAGGTTGCCCAATTTTCCCAGCGCTTCTATAGCAGCACCTCTAGCGTGCGCTATATGCTCTACGCCGATGAAACTGGGAAAATCTTTTTCGGCATTCCTTTTTGGGAAACGGAGGTAGAAAACTCCCTTACCATTGAGCGGCGGATACAACTGCCAGAAGATTACCCTGGTGACGGGGAAAAACCAATGGTGCGACAACATACAACCCCATCGGGGACGGTTACCGATGTATTTATTCCCTTAATCGTCGATAAAAAATACTTAGGTGTATTAGCGCTCGGTATCAATCCCAATCAGACTGCTGTCATTTCTACCAATTTTACCCGTGATGTCACGATTGCGGTTTTTATTACGATTTGGGTAATGGTGATATTGGCAGGAGTAATTAACGCTTTGACCATCACCAAGCCGATTAAAGAACTGTTAGTAGGGGTGAAACAAATTGCAACTGGAAATTTTAAGCAACGAATTAATTTACCTTTAGGGGGTGAACTGGGAGAATTAATTTTTAGCTTTAATGAAATGGCGGAGCGATTAGAGCGCTATGAAGAACAAAATATCGAGGAACTAACCGCAGAAAAAGCCAAGCTAGAAACCTTAGTTTCCACCATCGCTGATGGTGCTGTGTTGATTGATAACAATATGCAGGTGATTTTAGTCAACCCTACAGCGCAGCAAATTTTTGGTTGGGAAGCTGCTGAAGTGGTAGGTCGCAATGTGTTGTATCACTTACCCCCAGCGATACAAATGGAAATCACTCGCCCTTTGTACGAAATGGCCGCAGGCGAATGCGAAAGCGCCGAATTTCGGATTTTTCTTAACCAACCCATCCAGCGGACAATCCGGATTCTCTTGACTACAGTACTCAACTTGCAACGAGAAAGCATTAAAGGGATTGCGATTACCGTCCAAGATATTACCCGCGAAGTGGAATTAAACGAAGCCAAAAGCCAATTTATCAGCAACGTTTCTCACGAACTGCGAACGCCTCTATTCAACATCAAAACCTATATTGAAACCCTGCATGACTACGGCGAAGATTTAGGTATCAAAGAACGCCAAGAGTTTCTCCAAACAGTAAACCATGAAACCGATCGCCTGACTCGCTTAGTTAACGATGTTTTAGATTTGTCAAAACTCGAATCTGGTCGTAACTATAGCTTTGATGGAGTCGATTTAACCCAAGCGATCGAGCAAACACTACGCACTTACCAACTCAATGCTAAAGATAAATGTGTTGAACTGATTCAAGAAGTTGCCCCTAATTTACCCTTGGTGGTAGGTAATTATGATTTGTTGGTACAAGTATTTGGTAATCTAATTGGTAATGCCCTCAAATTCACAAAAGCTGGCGGGAAAGTTGCAATCCGAGCTTATCAGCTAAATTCTAAGCCCGAGCGCGCCCAATCTTCACCAGTCCGAATTGAAATTTCTGATACTGGAATTGGCATTGCTATAGAAGACCAACACTCAATTTTTGACCGCTTCTTCCGCGTAGAAAACCGAGTTCATACTCTAGAAGGCACGGGTTTAGGTTTATCGATTGTCAGAAACATCATCGACAGGCATCGTAGTAAAGTCCATTTGGTAAGTGAAGTTGGCGTTGGTACCACTTTTTGGTTCGACTTAGCTGTATTTGAAGAAGCACCATCAATACAGGTTGAGCCGCAAACGGCCAAAATTACCACAGCCTAACGCTCTTCCATCACTCTCATAAAACAATAATCGAAGCAGAAAACCGAAACTATGACCCAATCAAGGTTTGAGGCTTTATTTTCTAATAGAAATTCAAAAATATAGCTAAAACTTGAAAACCTAAGTCTCGTAAGCCTTGCAGCGATTGCTTTCTCCAAGACTGATGGAAGAGGGGTAAAGTCAGGGGCTAGCATGTCTGGTTTTGATGCTTTTTAATATTGAAACAGTGAACAAAGGAGCCATCAAAGAACGGATCGAATTTATATCTAAAATGTTTTGGAGTCGTAGCATAATATCATATCCGGCTAATCACTTAATTAATTTTTGGAACACAACCGCTTATATCAGTAGGGTTTTGATGTTCAAAGGAGACTCAATAACGCAAAGAAGGACTTTTACAAGAAGTCTAACGGAGGGACTTTAAGCTCTCAGTTTTTTGCACTAAGAAATCGGTGAAGATACTCATAATCGTGCGCTGACGTAATTTCACATTCGCATTAATAGACATCCCTGATTGCAATGGAATTTGACGCTGATTAATCAGTAATTTTTGTCCATTGAGGCGGACTTTTGCGGAAAAACGCCAGAAATTATAAACTTGGTCTGGAGGTAGAGCATCCGAGCCAATCTCAATTAGTTCGCCTTTGATATCACCATATTCCTGGAAGGGAAAGGAATCAATTCTCACATCGACTTGTTGCCCTTCTTGGACAAAGCCGATGTCGCGGTTGGTGATGTACACGTTAGCAATCAAGTTATCGCTAGGAACGAGTTTTAAGAGCGGTTCGCTGGAATTAACTACAAATCCTGCTGTTTTGGCTTTGAGTTCAAAGACGGTTCCATCGACGGGCGCAGTAATTTTCTGATATTTCAGGGTTTGTTGTGCCTGAACCCATTTACTATCAATTTCACTAATTTGACTATTAATTTCATAGATGCGTTTTTGATTATCTACAATTACCTTAGTTAATTGGCTGTCAATTTCGGCAATTCTTTTGTCGTTATCTGTAATTTTGGCTAGTAAATCTTCTTGAGACACTGCCGCAGTGTTGCGAAATTTTTGATTTGATTGAGCGATCGCTAATTTTAATCGCTGCTGTTCCCTGCCCAATCGAATCACTTCTGCTTGTTTAGCGCTGACATCCTGCTGCTGTTTTAAGTATTGTACCTGGGAAATAGCTCCTTGCTGCGCTAGAGGTTCAAACTTGCGGAGAATTTGTTGATTAATTATCAGCAACTCTTTAGCACTAGCTAACTCCGCCTGAGTCTGGAAAAATTGCTGTTGCGTCTGTCCTGTTTCTAAATTAGCTGTGGCTAAACGCGATTCTAATTCTATTTGGCGATTTTGCAAGCGCAATTGTTGCTCTCTTGTGAGAATACTTCCAGCAGTCGCACCGTTTAACTGTGTCCGGTATAACTGATTTTCAGCAATAATCGCAGCTCGGTTGTTGGTCAATAAGGCTAGTTCTGGTTTAATTTTCAACAAAGCACTTTGCTGTGCCACTTGCTGGGGTGAGCTTGTTCCTTGAAGCTGGCGGCGGTAAAAGTCATTTTCTTGCTCTAGCGCTTGTTTAGCAAGTAACTGAGCTACGCGACTTTGCTTTAATGAAATTAACTCCGCCTCAGAAGTAGTTTTTTCCAGGCTAACGAGTGTTTCACCTTTTTTGACTCGCTGACCATCTTTGACTAGAATCTCCTTGACAACACCTTGAACCGGAGCTTGAATTTCTTTTACTGCACCCTGTGGTTCTAACTTGCCAGTCGCATGAATTGATTCATCAATTTTGAACACCGAAGCCCAAATTACTGCGAAGGTGCTAACTCCAACAATAGTCCAAGCGATCGCTCTTGACCAAGTAGGGGTTTGTTGTAAAAGTACTGGTTGGTCGAATTTATATTGAATATTCATAATAAAAAATGGGGAATGGGTAGTGTTGAGTGCTGAATTAGGAGACGCGATTAATCGCGTCTGTACAAGAGTTAGGAGTGTTAAGGTTAAAGTTTCGGGTTCAAAGGTTCAATGTTCAAGCAAAAAGGTGCAACTTCCGAGTTCAAAGGCTCAACGTTCAAGTAAAAAGGTGCAACTTCTGAGTTCAAAGGCTCAACGTTCAAGTAAAAAGGTGCAACTTCCGAGTTCAAAGGCTCAACGTTCAAGTAAAAAGGTGCAACTTCTGAGTTCAAAGGCTCAACGTTCAAGTAAAAAGGTGCAACTTCCGAGTTCAAAGGCTCAACGTTCAAGTAAAAAGGTGCAACTTCTGAGTTCAAAGGCTCAATGTTCAAGTAAAAAGGTGCAACTTCCGAGTTCAAAGGCTCAACGTTCAAGCAAAAAGGTTCAATTTCCGAGTTCAAAGGTCGAAGCAATAGTATTTACTCCTGCCTATTGCCTATTACCTACACTTTCGCTTCTTGTTGTTGATACAGACAGTAGTAATAACCTTTGAGCGCCATTAATTCTTCATGAGTTCCCTGTTCTACCACAGCACCTCTATCCATCATTAGAATGACATCGGCATTGCGAATTGTGCTGAGGCGGTGAGTAATGAAAAACACTGTTTTATCTTGGAAAGCTGTTGCCAAGTTACGGCAAACTTGAGCTTCGGCATTGTAATCTAAGGCGCTGGTAGCTTCATCAAGAATAAGCAATTGCGGATTTTGCAGAACAGTACGAGCGATCGCTACTCGTTGGCGTTGTCCCCCAGACAGTCCCGAACCTCGCTCGCCGACACGAGTGTTATAACCACTGGGTAAAGACATAATAAAGTCGTGGGCAAATGCTACCTTGGCAGCAGTAATAATTTCTTCATCGCTAGCATCAGGATATCCCAAGGCAATGTTTTCCCGGACTGTGCCATCGAATAGTAAAGTATCTTGTAACACCATGCCAATCTGACGGCGTAAGGAATACAATTCAACTTTGCTGATATCGTAGCCATCAATCAAGATTTTGCCGGACTTGGGTTCGTAAAGTCGTGGTAATAATTTTAGCAATGTGCTTTTACCAGAACCGCTTTGCCCGACAATTCCCACAAAGGAGCCAGCAGGAAAATCTAAGTTAATATTGGACAGTTGCAATGGCCCGTGTTCGCGGAAACCGAAGCTGAGATTTTCAAAGCGCACACTACCTTGAACACTGGGCATAAGGATATTTTGACAGTTACCGATTTCTACTTCTTGAGGGGTATCTAAAATATCAGCAAGGCGTTGCAGAGATAAAGCGGTTTCTTGGAAGTTCTGCCATAGTTGCATTAAACGTAACAGGGGACTGGTGACATAACCAGCCAGGATGCGGAAGGCGATGAGTTGTCCTAAAGTAAGTTGCTGATTGAGGACAAGAAAAGCTCCCACCCACAGCACTAACATACTAGAAAACTTGTTGAGGAAGCTGCTGACAGAACTGGCGGTAGTTTGGGTAGAGACTGTTTTAAAACCAGCGCTAATGTAACGAGCATAGCGTTCTTGCCATTGCCAACGCGATCGCATTTCTAAATTTTGCGCCTTGACTGTCTGCATTCCTCCCATTACTTCCACTAAGTAAGATTGCGTCTCGGCATTGCATTCGGCTTTATGTTGCAATTGTCGCCGCATCAAAGGTGATACCAGCAAGTTGAGCAAGCCAAACAAAGGCACTGTTGCTAAAGCAACTAAGGTCAGCACTGGGCTGTAAACCGCCATCACTACAATGTAAACTACAGAAAATACCGCATCCATCACCACAGTCAAGGCTGTACCAGTTAGGAAAGAGCGAATGTTTTCTAATTCGTGAATCCGCGTTGCTAATTCCCCTACAGGACGGCGTTCAAAGTAAGATAATGGCAGACGTAACAGATGATTAATTACCTCAGAACCAAGGGTGAGGTCAATTCGGTTAGTGGTATCTGTAAATAAATGAGTGCGGACGCTGGTAAGTATTGCTTCGATAACTGCGACTACTAGTAAAAAGATGCCGAAAACTTCCAGGGTATCAGGACTGTTACCAACCAATACTTTGTCAATAATCACCTGTGTGGCCAGAGGATTTACCAACCCAAACAGTTGGATAACAATAGAAGCGATGAGTACTTCAATTAATACTTTGCGATAGCGCCGCAGCGAAGGTACAAACCAACTTAAATTAAATCGTGACTTGGGAGTGTTTTTGTTAGTTTGTAACAGCAGGACTTCGCCTTCAGCCCCCCAGTTTTCCGCAAAGTCTCGTAATTTGTAGTGCAGTAGTCCCATCTCTGGAACTGCAATGAGTAACTCTCGATCGCTATTTTTATAAACAATTGCAAAACTATCTTGCCAAGAAATCATTACTGGTAGTTGCAAGCGGCTGACTGCGGCGGCAGGAACTTTCACCATCTGTGTTGTCAACCCCATCAACTCAGCGGCGGCGGCGCAAAATTGTAGAGATATACTGCCTTTTTGTTCCTGCTGTGTCAACACCCGGCGCAGTGTATCTCGACGCAAAGGAATATTAAAGTATTGGCTCAACATTTGGAAGCAAGCTAGGGAAGCATCTAACGGGCCTCTACCTTTGATATAAGGATACTTCTTTTGTTTGCCCTTAGTTGCTGGTGCTTCTGTGACACTAATTTCTGAGGCGTAGGGAATTTCTGCGGGTAAAAATGTTTTTGATGCAGGGGCGAGATTTTCTCCAATTATTGACTTGGGTAATCCCACCAGACGCATATTTAAATTAAATTTCAGCTTGGGGTTGAGTTCATCCAACTCTAAGCGACTACCCACGGGGAACTCAGGATCAAAATTACTGCTGACTAACCACAAAAATTCTGAGTCTAACTGCTGATGGAATTTGCGTGCCGGGATTGTTTGGACGATCGCAACTTCAGTTGCAGTCTGGGCAAGCTTAACTAAATTTTTGCTCCCATCTGCGCGACGGCTAAATTCTTCGGTAAGCAGTTCATATACTTCTAAAAGAGTGATTTCATTTTGCAGGGCTTGAACAAAAGCTGCTTCCTGCTTGAGTAACGTTAGAAAACCAGCAATAGGTAGATTCAGGGTGATGACTTCAGTAGAAGCGATCGCGGTTTCACAAGCAACACCCCGCACATGACTTACCCAACCTAAAACTTCTCCTGGAGAAAGTAACTTCAGTGTCGCCGGATTTGCCGCTTGCGAATTATAGCCTAATAAACGCGCTTGTCCTTGGTAGATAATGCTAATCTTATCAGGCATAGCTTCCCGTGTTACTATTACCTGTCCGATGCGATAGCGAAAAAATTGCACTTTAGTAAGCAAATTTTCTAAAACATTTGCTGGCAGATAATTGAAAGGAAATAGATTAGCAATAAATTCTTGAAGTTCTACGGTTGTATTTGTCATCATCTTAGACACCCTATTTTATTGAAGGAGGCAGAAGGCAGGAGGTTTATCAAGAAGAGGATTCAGACCTCTTCTTAATAAGAGCGACCTTTCTTAAAATTTGGTCGGGGTTTTAAACCGCAAGTTCGCTACGGTCACAGCAGGAGTTAGGAGCCAGTTTCCCTCCTGCCTCCTGCCTCCTAACTTTTGCCTTTTGCGATAATTTCTATGCAGCGTTTAATTGTTGAAGCTGTACTGATTTCGTGTTGATTCCCATCCAGATTTTTTCTTCTGGTGAGAGTTGATTTAGTTGTTGTTTAAACCAAGTTTCAAAATTTTCTTGCAGCAATCGTTGACACATAAAATCATCCAACTGTGCAGTTATAAACTTTTCCACACGAATAATCACCCATGATTCTCCGAAGGGTACGGGTGCTTGAACTATACCTACTTGACTTGTACAAAGTAACTGAACAAAATTAGGAGCGATCGCACCAAGTTCCACTGGTCCAATGATGCCATTGGTATCAGCTTCCGGCCCTTGAGAATATTCACGCGCTAGTTCAAAAAATGATTGTTCTCCTTCTGTAATTCGGAAGAATAACTCGTTAGCAGTTCCTCTACTTTCAGTGCAAATTAAAGAATAAATAACTTTATCAAAATGCCTTTTATATTTGAGAAAATAAGATTCTAATTGATGTCCCCAAGTTATTTGTTTGAACTTTTCAACTCTCAGCTTTCGGGTAGCGAAAAGTTCTAATTGTTCGTGAGTAAGACCGTAACGTAAACACCAATCTTGGATTTTTTGCTCAGTTGTCAAATCCCACTGCTGATAAAATTGTTCTAGAGCATGGGATGTTTCTTCTTTTGTGCAGCTGATGGGTGCGATTGCTAATTCGATAATGCTCTGAGATAACAATTGCGGAATCAAGTTGTAACTCGCCAAGAAAGGGATTATTTCTGGTGGTAAGACTGGGCTATCACCTGTTTGTAAGACTTTATTCATATTGGTTGAAATATTTGATGAGTGCAGCTATTATTTCTGCAATGAAGCGGCATTGATGTATAATTGTCTGCCGCTTGCGTGATTTTTAGACTATTGAAAGCATTGCTGCACAATGCTTTCAAGTATTATTCACCACTGCCCATGCCTAAAATTAAGCTTCTGGGGTAGTAAACTGGTCGAAAGTCAATGCGTAAGCAGTATTCCCACTGAACTGATTTACCTGCAACAAGTAATTACCAGACAGTGTAATATTAGAAATCAACTCTGAAGCACTACCTGCATTAACAGAGCGGGCAATTTCTTCTCCGGCATCAACAATGCGATCGCCATCAAAGTCTAAAATCAGCCGAATATCAGCATCGCTGCTTAGTCTAGTTAAGTGAATGTCAACACCCTGGAAGAGTCCCAAAGAGAAGCTGTAAACATCTGCGGTGTTGTAGTCATTAACGCAATCAGTACGGGTGACATCAGTTGATAGCTGACCAATGTTAAACTCCTTCGGCAGAAGGTTGCTGAAATCAGCTGTGTAAGCAGGTCTAGTTGCTGACAAATCTAAATTGTAAGAAACATCACCCGAACTATTCAAAGCAAAGCGAGATACTTCAGCAAAATAAGTACCTGCATTGGCTTTAGCATTAATTGCCTCATCAGCATTGCCTTCTTTAAAAGAAAAAGCAACAAATCCACTGGCTCGGTCGATAGCGTCTAATATACCGTTACTGTTAACATCACGATACAGTCTCAGATCAGCATCATCACCAGTGCTGATATCTGTCAGAGACAGATTGATATTGCTGGCATTAGTGATTTTGAACTGAAAGACATCTGTGGGTTCGGATGTAGTTAAATCAAAGTTATTCTTAATAACAGGAGTGCTACCGAGTGTACCAAGATTGAAAAGTGCCATTTTTTACCTTTTATGTGTTGATTGTAATGTAGTCAAGTTAGGTAAGTTGTGGTTTGTACAGAAGTAAATCTTTGAATTAAATTGAGATTGACTGGAGTATAGCGGCTTAAAATTTGATGAAAATAAAGAAAATTTATTTTTTTCAATAGAGCCTTAGCTGTTTGGTTTTGTGCTTGGCTTGCTCAGAACCTTTTGTTTAACCATGAATATAAAGTAAGCTGTTTTATCAAGAAACACAGCATGAAAAAGACTTGAATAGTTAGGTGTTTGAAAAGAAATTTCAAGTGCTTTGTCTTATTTAGTCAGAAAAAGTCTGATAACTCGCCCTTGATGTTGTTATATATACGAGTGAAAATCAATTCTGTATTGCCTCAAACCCCAGTAGGGGCGCTGTTACGTTCACCCTTACACCATTTCTGGGATATGTCTATTGCAAGTCGATGCATTAGCATTGCAGGTCGATGCATTGGCATTGCATTAAGCAAAGGAGGTGGTGAAGTGGTCAAAATTCAAAGTGTAGTTAGTACTACCTTGAAATTGATTGACCTGTAGGAAATAATCACCAGCATCGTTAATATTGGAAATGATATCTGAGGTAATACCACCCTTAATAGAGCGGGCAATTTCTTCACCTGCCTCAACTCTGCCATTGCGATTAAAGTCTCGAATTACTCGGATATCGGCATCATTGCTCAATCCGCTCAATGTGATGTTAACACCCTCAAAGCTGCCCAGAGAGAAATGGTAAACATCAGCGGTATTTTTGTCACTGATAGAACCAGTACGCGTAGCATCAACCGACAGGTTACCAAGTTCAAATTCCTTAGGCAGAAGATTGCTGAAACCGGATGTTGAATTAGGTGTTGTTGCAGACCAGTCTAAATCGTAAGTCACAGTGCCGGAACCAGAAAAGCGAGAGACTTCAGCAAAATAAGTACCTGCGTTTGCTCTAACATTAATTGAGTCATCAAAGTTGCTGACATTAAGCGAACTTGCAATCAATCCATTTGCTCGGTCGCTGGCGTCTAATACACCGTTACCATTAACGTCTCGAAAAAGTCTCAGGTCGGAATCATCACCAGGACTAATATCGTTAAGAGATAAATTGACGTTTCTAGTACTGCTGATTTGAAACTGATAGACATCACTAGGGCTTAGTGTTTCAAAAGCGAAGTGATGAGAGGTGCTAGAGAGAGTACCAAGATTAAAATTAGTCATTTTTTTGCTTTTTCGGGGTAGATAAGTAATTTAGTTAAAGCAAGATGTATTTTTTGTCTAAAGTGAGAAATAAAAACGACAAAGTTCAGGTATAATTTTTTGCCGCTTGCATAATTTGCATACTCTTGAAAGCGTTGTCATACAATGCTTTCAAGTACTGCTGATCGTTGCCGATGCCTAAACTTAAGCAAAGGTGGTGGTGAATTGATTAAAAGTCAGGTTGTAGTTAGTCGAAGCCTCGAATTCAGTTACTTGCAAAAAGTAGTCACCAGATTTATTAATATTGGAAATCAGTTCTGAATTAATACCACCCTTAGTAGACCTTGCTATTTCCTCGCCAGCATCAACGATGCGATTGTTGTTAAAGTCTCGAATTAAGCGGATGTCAGCATCACTGCTTAATCCGTCCAATTTAATGTTGACACCCTCAAAGCTTCCTAAAGAGAAGCTGTAAACATCAGTAGTGTTAATATGACTGACGTTACCTGTACGAGTGATATCACCTAAGAGATTACCAACTAAAAATTCCTTTGGTAGAAGGTTACTGAAACTGGCAGAAAGGGGAAAAGTTCCAGATGGTTCAGTCGCAGACAAGGCTAAATCGTAACTGACATTGCCTGAACTACGTGGAGCAAAACGAGATACTTCAGCAAAATAAGTACTTGTGTCAGTTTGAATGTTAATTGCTTCGTCTAGGTTGCTTCCCTTAGTAGAAACAAATCCAAATATTCGGTCAAAGTTGTCTAGTACACCGTTACTGTTAGCATCTAGAAACAGTCCGATGTCGGCATCATCGCCAGCACTGATATCTGTCAGAGACAGGTTAATGTTTTTGTAACTAGTGATTTTGAACTGAAAAACATCCGTTGGGTCTGTTGTAGTTAAACTGAAGTTATTCTCAACAACAGGAGTGCTACTGAGTGTACCAAGATTGAAAAGTGCCATTTTTTGTCCTTTAGATTTTGATTGTGAACTTGTCTTAAGATTAAGTTGTGGTTTGCACAGAAGTTAATTATTGAAATATGGCAGCTTGAAAGTATTGCTGTACGATACTTTCAAGTAGTACTTATCACTGCCAATGCCTAAACTTAAGCATCAGGAGTGGGGAAGTGGTCAAAAGTCACCTTGTAGTTAGTTGCACCACTGAATTCAGTAACCTGCAAGAAGTAGTCACCAGATTTATTAATGTTGGAAATCAGTTCTGAGCTAATACCACCCTTAGTAGAGCTTGCTATTTCCTCCCCAGCATCAACAATGCGATTGTTGTTAAAGTCTCGAATTAAGCGGATGTCAGCATCAGTACTTAATCCGTCCAATTTAATGTTGACACCTTCAAAAAATCCTAAAGAGAAGCTGTAAACATCAGTAGTGTTCTGGTTATTTATAAAACCTGTACGAGTGACATCATGTGACAAATCACCAACTACAAATTCCTTAGGTAAAAGGTTGCTGAAACTGGCAGAAAGGGGAAAAGTTCCAGACGGTTTAGTTGCAGACAAGGCTAAATCGTAACTGACATTGCCTGAACTACCGGGAGCAAAACGAGAAACTTCCGCAAAAAAAGTACCTGAGCTGGTTTTAAAGTTAATTGCCTCATCTGAGTTGCTTGCTTGCCTAGAAACAATTCCAGCTTGTCTATCAAAGTTGTCTAGTACACCGTTATTGTTAGCATCTCTAAACAGTTGGATATCGGCATCACCAGCGCTGATATCTGTCAGAGATAGGTTGATGTTGCTGGTATTAGTGATTTTGAACTGAAAGACATCTGTTGTGTCTGTTGTAGTTAAAGTTGAATTATTTTGAAGAACAGGGGTGCTACCGAGTGTACCAAGATTGAAAAGTGCCATTTTTTTTGTCCTTTAGATGTTGATTGTGAACTGGTCAAATTTAGATTAAGTTGTGGTTTGCACAGAGCTAATTATTGAAATATAGCGGCTGATAATTTGATGAAAATAAAGAAGATTTATTATTTTCAATAGAGCCTTAGCTGTTTAGTTTTGTGCAAGCCTTGTTCAGAACCTTTTGTTTAACCATGAATCTAAAGTAAGCTGTTTTTTGAAGAAACACAGCATGAAAAAGACTTAAATAGTTAGGTGTTTAAAAACAAATTTCAAGTACTTTGTCTTATTTAGTCAGAAAAAGTCTTATTAGGGGTAACCGTTTTGAAGTAGTAATTTTGAAGGCTTACAGCAGTTTTTTTGTATGAAGTACAAAGCTACTGATTTTGAGGCAGGAGGCAGGAGGTAGAAACTTTTTATATCTAACTCTAAGTCCTGCATTTGTACCTCATTTACTTGCGAACTGCTGTATGTAGCGGGAGGCAGGAGGCAAAAGGTAAAACTATTACTGTTCCGAGCTTGAGAAAAAGACTGACAAGGAAATCCAGCTCATAAAAATTCATGTTTGGTAGTTCATCAATTAATCGAATGTCACCTAAAGGTGTTTGACCAAAGTTTTTTTGATAAACTAATCGAGCATCTGGATTAATTTCACTACTGAAAAGGCATTCACTTTCTATATTTAAAGAATCAGCCGCCTGTTTAAAGCTAATCTAATTCCCCCTATTCCTGAAAATAAATCAATAAATCGAAGCTTCTGCTTGTGCGTAGAATACAAACCATGATTGGGGCATAATATTTTATGTCCCTATGCGTGTAATCAATTCAATTGAAAACTCTATAAATTATTTTGTGATTTACTACTTTGCTTTCAGCCGTGCCTGCTTCACCATTGCAATCAAAGTTTGATGAGCATCTTCCGCATCTGCTAAAACACGATCGAACTGAATGCGAACTGGCACATCTTCCCCATTCACTTGTGCGGTTAAATCCATGCCATGTTCATCAATTGACAGCATTTGTGCAGCAATCGCATCTGTTACACCACCAAAAGCTTGAGCATAAAGAACCACAGCATCAGTATGATCCTCATTCATGTGGTTGCAGATGCGCGAACTAATATCAGCAGAAAAATCCTTAGACATTGTAAGGTCAAAAGTCAGGTATACAGCAACACCTTAAATTTTAGGCTAACAACATAAATTAAACCGATTGGTTTTAAAATTGTCACAAAAACCATAAACTTATATTATATTGCGATCGTCAGTCAACCTGATTCCTGACTGGGATAATAATTAAATTAAAATAAAACTTTAAATTAAAATAAAACTTATTCAGTACTTTTACTTGTAATTGCGTAAACAAGACAGCTTAAACTGTAGCAGAAGTATTAGCCAAAAATCCAATTTATTGCAGCCAAGAGACAATGAGCGAAACTAACCCCAGACGAATTGTAATTGGGGATGTACATGGTCACTATGAAGGTCTAATGACATTGCTGGAGGCGATCGCCCCGACATCAGAAGATCGAGTCTATTTTCTCGGAGACTTAATCGATCGCGGCCCTCATAGCGCACAAGTAGTTAATTTTGTCAAGAAAAATAACTACCCGTGTTTGCTGGGAAATCATGAGCAGATGTTATTAAGCATTCTGACCGATGAAAGGACTTCCTCCCCAAGGATGCAAGCATGGCTATACGGTGGGGGGCAAGCGACGGTAGCCAGTTACCACGAGGCTACAATTCCAGATGACCATTTAGATTGGTTCAAGGCTTTGCCTACATATATTGACCTAGGGGATATTTGGTTAACTCATGCTGGTGTTGACCCTTCTAAGCCAGTCAGAGAACAAACAGCCGATCAACTGTGCTGGATACGAGAAGAATTTCATAGCATTCGCAAGCCTTACTTTCCCGATAAGCAAATTATTATCGGTCACACCATCACCTTTACTTTTCCGGGTGTTTCTCCTGGTCAACTGGCACAAGGACAGGGATGGCTAGGAATAGATACCGGCGCATATCATCCTCGGAGTGGCTGGTTGACTGGGCTAGATGTTACAAATCACTTGGTTTATCAAGTTAATGTTTTTAGAAATTATCTCCGTGCTGTGCCTTTAGGAGATATGGCGATCGCCATCGATCCAGCCAAAATCAAAGTTAATCGCCGCAATTAGAATCGATCGGGGGACTGGGATTAGGCAAGAGTTTTCCCAGTACCCAATGCCCTAAACATCAGGCTAATGGTCGAATATTGGCTCTATAACTAGCTTTATCTAATCCATAACTTCCATTACTAGGTTGCTCTTGAATTTCACGTTTGAGGGCAGCAATGCGATCGCTTGTTCCGGGGTGAGTACTCAAAAATGTTGGCACAGAACCACCCTGTTTCAACAACTTTTGCATAAAAGAAACCATCGCCGACTGGGCGTAACCAGTGCGTGTCAAAGTTCTTAATCCTCTTTCATCGGCTTCAAATTCATTTTGACGACTGCGTGGCAAGTCTCGCGCTAACTGTACACCAATTTGTACTGCCGTACTCCGGTCTAAGCCTGCTGCTGTTAATAGACCACTTTCAAGGGCTTTTTGCTGCATTTGTTTGACTACGTGTTTGCCGCCAATGTGACCAATTTCGTGGGCGAGTACGCTTGCTAGTTCCGCTTCATTATCTGCAGTTTTCAGCAAGCCCGTATGGACATATACATAGCCTCCCAAGGTCGCGAAAGCATTAATAGACTTATCTTCAACTACTTGGAAAGTATAAGGGAGATCGGGGCGATCGCTATTAGCTGCCAAACGCCGTCCGACTTTCTCCACATAACGATTAACTTCCGGATTGCGGTAAAGTCGCACTTGACTATTTACCAATTCCTGATTAATCTGCTTACCCAGATCGACTTCTTGGCGAGGGGATATATTAGAAAGCTGAAATGCCTGGACTCCTTGGAATAGAAGAGGCAATAAGTCTAAAGCTCTTCCAGGTAAGGGTGTACTTAGGCACAGGCTCAGGGCAACTACCACTGAAATTAGTGGATAAAACCAGCGACGACGCCACATCCGGTAATTTCCAATAAAACCTTTCCAATTCAACATAATCTGTACTGAAGATAATTTTGGGAGAACGTAAGATGATAAGACAAATTATGAGACGGATTTAAAATATTCTATGTTGCATTATTAGCTCAAAACAAAAGGGCTTGTTATACAGTGAATTCTTACGCAAATATACTGAAGTTGAGACAGCTAACGATTCCCTCTAGAGATAGGCTTGAACATGAAATTTTCCCTTTTGAGTACATCAGTTCTAACTAAGAGGCAAAATTTCAAGGTTAGCTGTCGCAACTCGAAACTGACGAACACGTGATAAACTGTCGCATGACTACAAGGCTCAGCCGCTTTGAGTTATTACTAAATAGATAAAGTTGCCATTCCCATCGCAAAACTTGTTGCTACAATCAATTACTTCGCTATTACCTGGAAAAACTTTTTATGGCTATTTTAGATTCAAAAGGTCGTTTGTTCGGCAAAATTAACCTTCTTGATTTAGGTGCTGCGCTGGTAAGTCTGTTAGTTGTATTTGTCATCATGTCTAGCTTTTTATCTAGCTTAGGCCTTGCCCAAGTCGGTGAGAAAATAGCACCCATAGAAGTAGATTTAGTAGTCCGTGGTTTGAATGTACGTGACCCCGAACAATTATTCAATAACGGATTAAAAAAAGGCGGTAAAACAAATGTAATTATCCGCAATCAACCCTATGGTGAGATTGAGATTAAATCAATTCAACAACTACCTAGAACAGTCAATGTTTCCCAGCCTGATGGTTCTGTTAAAGAATTGCCAGATCCAAAAACCAATAATTTTAGTACAGATTTCCTTTTGACTTTAGATGGCAAAGCCCAAATCACTAACAGTGGCCCAGTTCTTGGTAACAGTAAAGTCAAAATTGGGATGCCATTTGAATTGGAAGGTTTTAACTACAACTTCAATGCCACTGTCATCGATGTCAGGTTAAAAGACAAATAGTTTTTTCAGGAGGCAGAAGGCAGCTATGCTGGAGGAACCCACCCTTAAAAAGGTGGGACTAAGCAGGTGGACGTTCTCTTAGAAAGTTCAGATCGCCGGAGACCGGCGCTCCGATTTTGCGCTTTATACCGAGACTGCTGCGAAGAGAGCTGCAAGCAGTCTCGGTATAATTATAAGTTTAAACTGGGCTTTAAACCCTGCAACTTTAGTTTTAATTGATAGTCATTCCTCCTGCCTTTCTTTGTCAGAATTCAAAAGGCTTTGATACCTAAGCTTAATAGTTTAAAAATCAATAATTCATAAAATGTTTGATTTTTAAATTCCTCGCTAGATTCGGAATTCTGACTAATAAGCGGAGGACGGAAAATATCTCCAGCTTTGCTTGTGAATTTTTAGATTAATTAAGCAAAGGTAAAAATCGGCGAATTAACCCAATTGTTACTCCTGGCAATTCCAACTGCGGTGTTAATCCCACATCCTCTAATTGTTGAAAAAATCGGATTGCTTGGGGATTAATTTCGGCGAAGCGGCGACCAATTGAAGGCCCTGTAAATTCCGATTTTTGTCCCCAAATAATGGCAGTGGGGGTGGTCAATTGTTGAATATAAAGGGATAAATCAAAGCACAAATCGCCACGTACAAAAGACAGTGCTGCATACTCAGCATTTGGCTGTTGGGCTGATTGTAGATAAGCATCTACAATTTCTTCGTAGATTCGATTAGTTTGAGCAAATTGTCGCTGTTCTAAGAAGCCACGAATACCGCCACTGGTAGCAACTCCAGTACTGTATAGCACGCGGTCAATAATCGGAACACTGACTAACTGAGCAAAAAAGCTGCGGGAATAGTCTTCGCCAAAGTCAGAAAGTCCGGCGGGAGTAGTGAGAATTAGAGACTTGAATAAATCTGGATGAGCGATCGCTACTCTAATTACAAATGCTGCGGTTAAAGAAGAAGCGATCGTTGTTACCGATCCGCGACAAGTCTGCTGAAAAAATTCCCGAATTGTGGTCAAATAATCGTCAATTTTATAACTGCGTGCTGGATGTTCAGATCTACCCCAACCAATTAAATCTGGCGCAATAACTCTATATTCAGCAGCAAAAGCGGGATAAACTTTCGACCACTCATAAGCAGAAGACCCGCCACCAAAGCCATGCAAAAACACCAAAGTTTCTCGGTCGTCGGCTGTCACATCGTTTTGCCAAGGTGACCCAGCGGCAATATAGTACACCATTTTACCTAATGAGGTAATTACCGAACGTTGTTCAAATCCTATTGGCTCAAACATAAATATTTTTCTTGACTCTAATGATTAATTAACACAGGTAAGCTGTTCTGACTTTTCACGGTATGTGGATTCATCAGCGAGGGTGTGGGGTGTAGTAAGACTTTCTTGTTTTCCCTACACCCACTCAGCCACCCCCTACCCCAGCCTTAATGAGAGCTTTGGTACTTACCATGAAAAGTTGGTAAGCTGTTCCACATAAAATTGCATATATTGGGCAGGCGAGATGCTCACCCCACAATAAATGTACAATTTCAGATTGTTCAAACCAGATGTGGTTTAGCTTAACAATAGAGACGCCAAGACACGGGCATATGAGGACACAAAGATGCTCCGAAACTCTGACTAGAGAATTTTTTCTGGCGTCAGACGTCTTAAGTTTTATTATCGGTGAACCAATTACTTTAGTACTTCTGACCAGCGTCAGATTAAGTAGATATAAAATTACTGAATTAGTTGTAAAGATTTAGTAGTTTTTTTCTCCTAAGAACCCAGAAAATAACGTTGTAATTACTGTGTTGCAAGGATTATGACTGGTAGCGAGTATTACTATGACACAAATCAAGATGAGTTTTTTATGATACTCTATCAACAAATTGATAAATAATTTTGAGTGTCAAGAATAATCAAAACGCTCATTTTAATAAGCTATTAATTCTAGTTCTGCATCTGAAAACAAGAGCTTTTGATATATTATTAAGCTGATTTTTATCTAAGTAAGGCTAAGGCGGAATGTCATGGTACAGGCTACTCTTCAATTAAATAAAGTACCAAAGAGCGAAGACTCGAAAATTGCGCTTGACGACTTTAATATCCAAAACCAAATTGCAGTTTCATCTCGCCGCGATCGCCTTGAGTCAGGTATTGACATTACCAAACTGATTATACCTACTTGTATTTGTTTAGACTTGGAAGATTTGAAGTGTTTTGAAGCAGTAGAGTGCCAGTATGAACGCTGGGGAGTCATTTTTCATAATTCTCTAGCAATACAGCCCTCAAATCCAGCATTTCCAAGTCATTCAGGGCTAACAGTCTTGATAGGAGCGCCCAAAAGCGGATTTTTAGAAGCGACTTTCTTGCATCCTGTGAACTCAGTTAGTGCTTTTGTCACTAGTTCGCAGCGATTAGTACTTTCGGCTTACGATCGCGATCGGCAACTCCTGGGACAAACTATACTACCAGGCGCTAATCTTGCCAATTCTGATTCGGGAATTTCCCCTAATACGTTATTATCCATAAGTGGAAATAACATCTACAGCGTCACCTTCTGCGCTTTTGATGGTCAATTCACCCTTGATGAGTTTCGTTTTTGCCTTTAAACTTTAAACCTGAAAAAATCAGTAACAAAATTAAGCTTACTCGCCCCAATCCGAGTATTCTTTTAGAGTATATTGTTCATCAGTCTCCCGAAGGGTAGAAACTAGGGTGCTTCTAGCAGATTTCAAAGCAAGTTAAGTACACTATCTAAGTTGGGTAGCTAGGCACAGAGCCGATTCTAATTCATCAATTCTGACGCCTCGGCAAAGCAAGCTTTGCTTTTGAATTCTCCTGTATAATCACCTGTATTTTTACTAATTCGTGATGCTTCTTGGTTTGTGCATTTTTTAATAAAACTTATACAATAGGTAATTTCGTAATCAAGTAGGTAAACACTGTGGCACAGGCTTCGTCTTCTTGGCAGCAATTGCTCAACCAGCTCCCCAACTGGTCGCTGACAAAGTTCAAGACAGCTAATCACAGAAAAAACCCACAACTAAGCATGAAAAAGGAACATACCCTACTTTCTACTCCCCACCCTCTACTCCCGATTTTCAAGTTAGGAGCAAGCTTAAAACTGAAAACTTTCAAGCGCTTCTCTGGGCCTGGCGGCTTTCTTGGGTTCCTGACAATCGTCGTTGCTATGTTGTTGTGGAACTGGAAACTGCTATTAGCTTTGTCAATTGGCGTTGGAGTAATGGTACTAGTTTACTCAATGCAGGAGTGGGACTGGCAATTGCGCTGGTCTAAAATACGTGAGTTTTTAAATAGTTCAAACCGTCGGTTAGTCTTAGCAGTCCTGAGTGGTGGTCTTGCGACTGTCAGCACTTATATGGCGGCTGCAATTTGGGTTGACTCTCATAGTCGGTGGATTGCTGCTGGCGCGATCGTCCAAGGTGTGGGAACACTATTAACTTTAATTTTATTGGTATGGCAAATTGTCAATTTTTATGGAAATCGACAAGAAGACCACCTCGAGCAGTTGTTAGTCAATTTAACAGAAAAAGATCCATTGAAAAGATTAGTTGCCTTGCGTCAACTCACTAAATTAATTACCCGTAAGCAAGTTGATTCTTCAGTGCAAGAAGATGTAGTCCAATGCTTGCAACTCCTACTGAGTAGAGAGGAGGAAGTTGTGATTCGAGAGGCAGCTTTTAAGAGCTTGCAAGCCTGCGATCGCCTACAACTACTACCACCCAAAACAGCCACAACTTTCGTACCCATATCAGCAAAACTCAAACACCATATTTATTAGTCATTTGCCATTGGTCATTGGTCATTTGTGAATAATTAATACCCCATGCTCAATTATTATTTTCGAAATAGCTGTCCATTGCGGACTTGTGCTACTGGTTGATTGCACCGTCGCACTAATTGTTCGTCGTGAGTGGTAACAATTACCGTAGCGCCAAAAGAATTTAACTTCTGGAGAATTTGTATAACTTGCCAGGAATTATCTGGATCGAGATTTCCCGTTGGTTCGTCGGCCAACAGCAGTGGTGGTGTGCTAACGATCGCCCTAGCAATACTCACCCGCTGTTGCTCTCCTCCAGACAATTGATCTGGAAAGCAATCAGCTTTATTCAGCAAACCTACTAGCTTCAACGTTGGTTCTAAACGGCGTTGAATTTCTTTACGGGTATACCCTTGAGCTTGGAGTACAAAAGTTACATTTTCTGCTACTGTCCGTTGGGTAATTAGTTTGTAGTCTTGAAACACAATGCCAATACGTCGCCGTAATAAAGACAAGCGATCGCCCCTTAAAGCCCCAACATTACATTCATCAACGATTACTTCTCCCTGTGTTGGTAACTCTTGCCCATACAGCAGTTTCAAGAGCGTTGATTTACCAGAACCACTTGGCCCTGTGATAAAGAGAAATTCTCCCTTTTTAACCTCAAGGTTGGCATTGAGCAATGCATGACAGCCATTAGTATAGGTCTTGGTTACAGATTGCAATTGCACCTTGGTAGCAGTATTGCTAGCGTGCTGTTGAGTTTCACTACTGTGTTGAGCAACGGATTTCTCTGTCTTAACTTCAGTTGTTAATACTGGCATTGTTAAATTCTCCTCATCCCCACAACCAAACACTTTGCCAACTTCGATTTGACATTCCCCCCAAAATCAGAATTCCCAGGTTTTGCCTGGGAATTTCAAATTCAACAAAGAAATTTAAAATTTTTGAAGACTTTACTAGTAACTAAGTAATAGCACTCAGAATTGAGAATTCATCACTCAAAGCTCCTAACCAAAGCTCACAAAAAGGTCTCCAGCGCTCCTAACTCAGCACTTAATAGCACTCCTTGCAGTCCAGCGATAAACAAAGGCTTTGACTGCAAACTCCGGCAAAGCCAACATCCGCCGCCAGCGCCAAGGTTCTTGATACAGCCGATATAGCCATTCCAAATTATTATTTCCTAACCAAGCGGGAGCGCGAGTTTTAGTACCCGACCAAATATCAAAACTGCCACCAACGCCAATCCAAATTGCTTGGGGACACAAATGGCGGTTTTCGGCAATCCATAATTCTTGACGTGGCACTCCTAAACCTACAAAAATCACTTGTGGTTGTAATTGGGTAAGAGTTTGTTGTAATTGTGCTTCTTCTTCTGGGGAGTGGTAGCCTGAGTGAGTACCTACAATGTTTAAATTTGGAACTTGCTGCTGCCAAAACTCTGCTGCAATTGAGGCTACTCCAGGCGCGGCGCCATAGAAAAATACCTTTGCCCCTGTCTTGCACTGTCCAAGTTCTTGTAAAAGCTTTTCTGCTAATTCAATTCCCGGAAAACGCTGCACTTTTTGCCATAACAGCCAGCGTAAATAGAGAACAACCCCAGCTCCATCTGGAATCACTAGTTCAGCATTTTTAATTGTCTGAGCGAGAAATTTGTTCCGCTCTGCCTGCATAGTCATTTCTGCATTGAGCGTTACCACATGAGTTCCTCTGCCTTGTTGCAAGCATTCTAATAACCAGCCTGGATAGTTAGTCATCACATGAACTGGTATCCCCAATACTGAAAATGCTTCAGGCGATTTAGACATAAGTTATTGTTGATTTCACACCACATTTCCTTGAAGGTTAAGTTTATCAAATATTTTTATCAGGGAAGAAGAATTAAAGACGAGTCGCTCCAGTTTTCGTTATTAGACTCGTCAGTCACTTCCTACTTTAGGGTACGACCGCCTCCTAGACAGCAATAACTGCAACAATAGAAAGCATAATTTAACTAATTAGCCTTGGGTGCTTGTACTTCGACTAAACCAGTCGCAATTTTATTGTTAAAGTCTAATGTTAACAAAGGCTGTGGCAATACCCTTGATGTTAGCTTTACTCAAATTGCATTTCCATGTAGACCTGCACAAGGATACTCAGACCACACGCGAAGCGTTGGCCGTGGTGGGGAATTGCATGACAATTAATGGGACATCAAGTGCCTTTAATTGTTAGGACTGTATTGCTTTTTGACGTAGGATTTGAGTTATTCAGGTGTGACACCTCTATACACAGAATATCTTTAAATCTGCGCTTCTCAAGACTTTTTAGTAAACTCGACTTTACAGTTAAGGTAGTGTAACGGGCTGAAGTTGGCTATGAGTAAAATTCGTATCGCTCTGATTGAAGATCATGACCTGACTCGTGTGGGAATTCGCACAGCACTGCTACAAAAGGATGAAATTGAAGTTGTAGGAGAAGCTGCCAATGCTGCTGAGGGGTTAAAAATGTTAAAAGTGCTACAACCAGATATTGCCAT
The DNA here is from genome assembly GCA_029379225.1 of Nostoc sp. S4. Lineage (GTDB taxonomy): Bacteria > Cyanobacteriota > Cyanobacteriia > Cyanobacteriales > Nostocaceae > Nostoc. Next base: position 78,612 of record JAQYWR010000029.1, read on the forward strand.
AGTAGATATTGGTTTACCAGATAAAGATGGCATTGAGTTGACACGGGAGGTAAAATCTACTACTAATAGCGAAGAGTTAAGCACAAGGGTGTTAATTTTGACACTAAGGGATAATAGAGAAGCGGTATTGGCAGCTTTTGCTGCTGGGGCAGACTCCTACTGTATGAAGGATATCAAATTTGATAATTTGCTGGAAGCAGTACGAGTAACATACAATGGCAACGCGTGGATCGATCCGGCGATCGCTCGAATTGTATTACAACAAGCACAACAAAACCCCCAAAAGTCGGAATCGGCTTCTGTTGATAGCAAGACCGTTGCTTCTAACCCTGAGTTGACGGAGAATCTAGAAGGAATTGAACCTTACACCCTGACAGAAAGGGAGTTAGAAGTGTTACAGTTGATTGTCGAAGGTTGTAGCAATGCAGTAATTGCGGAAAGACTTTACATCACTGTTGGAACTGTTAAAACTCACGTCCGCAATATCTTGAATAAGCTATGTGCCGATGACCGTACCCAAGCAGCAGTCCGTGCCTTGCGTTCTGGGTTAGTAGGATAAAAGTTAAATTTAGCTGACAGTAAACAGTTATCAAGGTTTCAAACACTGATAACTGATAACTGTTGACAATGATTAGTTCTGAGTTTTTGTTGGTTCTCAGGTGAGATAAAGGTTATACTATCTCGCCATTAAAATAGTTGAAAAATAAAGTCAAATATGGCTGAGACAGGGGTGGACAAACTTAAGCTCATGGTCGTAGACGATGAGCCGGATAACTTAGATTTACTCTACCGCACTTTTAGGCGAGATTTTCAAGTATACAAAGCTAATCATGCTTTTGCTGCTTTGGAAATCTTAGATAAAGTTGGCGAGATGGCTGTGATTATTTCCGATCAAAGAATGCCAGAAATGAGTGGCAGCGAATTTTTTAGTCGGATAGTGGAACGGTTTCCGGACACAATTCGGATTTTATTAACTGGTTTTACTGATGTGGAAGATTTGGTAGACGCAATTAACTCTGGTCAGGTGTTCAAGTACATCACTAAACCCTGGAATCCGGAGCGACTGAGGGCGTTAGTTGAGCAAGCTACGGATACATACCGCTTAGTGAAGAAGCGCACCCAAGAGTTAGGCCGAGCTTTACGGCGAGAATCCTTGTTTAATGCCGTAACAACGGCAATTCGGGAGTCTTTAGACTACGAAAGTATGCTGCAAAAGACTGTAGCAACTATCGGACAAACATTTGAAGCCACCAGCTGTTTGCTCAGACCAATAGAGGGCGATCGCCTGACACCAGACCTATTTTCATACCACGATCCTGAATCTGATGTATTGGATTGCGCTTTCGACACCAATCCTTTAATTGAAAAAGTTCTGCAAACCCGTGATTGTCAACTTGCTCAGGAAATATCCGACGGTATCGCTTGTCATCATCTGGTTGTGCCACTTAGCTATCAACAGCACTTAGTGGCTGTACTGGCTCTTTATCAATCGGGACACGATCGCCCTTGGCAAGACGAAGATATCCAATTAATTGTTGGTGTTGCCGAACAAGCAGCTTTAGCTCTGTCTCAAGCAAAACTCTACCAACGCCTCCAGGAAAAACAACAGCAGATTCACACTGAATTGGAGGTGGCTCGTAAAATTCAATACAATCTTCTGCGCCAAACTTTACCTGATATCAAAGGTGTAAAGGTACAAGCCTGCTGCTACCCAGCGCGGGAAGTTGGAGGGGATTTTTTTGAAGTATTTGTCCATCCCAAAGGCGACTTATGGTTGGCTGTGGGCGACGTTTCTGGCAAGGGTGTCCCAGCTGCTTTATTTATGGCTAGTGTTATTTCTGTCTTGCGCCGGGAATTATCTCAAGAAGCACCAGCCCAACCAAATATCGTTATGCAGAACCTTAACCATGCTCTGAGTGAAGACTTGATTAGTAATAATTATTTCATCACTCTTGTATTAGCTTGTTATACGCCTACTACGAAGGAACTCGTTTACACTAATGCCGGTCATATCTATCCACTATTATGGTCACACAAAGCGGCATTAGCCGACAGTCCCAATTACCTCAAAGTCCGCAGCGTTCCTTTGGGGATATTGCCCAAATGGCAAGCACAGTCTGGTAGCTTGGTTCTCGCTTCTGGAGACACATTATTACTAGCTAGTGATGGTATTACAGAGGCAATGGTATCAAATAGTTATAATGCAGCGGTAAAAACCGTGTCTGGCGTTGAGCCAGTTGAGCGTTCTATGCTGAATCAGGATGGTCTTTGGCAACTCTTGCAACAAGAGCAAAAACCGCTTTCTCTTAACCATTTACTAGCTCGCATCCAAGCAGATAACCACGTCCAAGAAGACGATCAAACTATACTCTCACTGGAGATTTTGTAAGTAATGAAAAGTGAGCTTCAGGTACCAAGTGATTTGAACTTTCTGAATATTGTTGAAAACTGGTTGCTGGGATGCTTGAAAATCCAGCTAGGAGAATCAGTGGATTGGTCGCGCCAATCGAGTCGTTTGAGGTTAGCTTTGGTAGAAGCCTACTCAAATGCAGTACGTCATGCCCATAGGGACAAACCAAATTTGCCGATTTTACTGCGTTTGGAACTCAAAGACCGAGACCTTGCCCTAGAAGTTTGGGACTACGGCGAAGGCTTTGATATGTCTACATACTACGCTCCGAACCCAGTCGAAAAACAAGAAGGTGGTTATGGTTGGCTGATTATGAATCGTCTGATGGATAAAGTAGATTACAAGTTGCAAATTAATGGCGCTAATTGTCTCAAGTTAGAAGCTACTTTACCCGAATTAGTCAAATGAGTATGTTATAAGCCATAATACTTACTAGCTACTTTTGGCGACGTAAAGATAATAACTCTTGAGGTGAAGCTAAGAGTTTGATTCTAGTATATATAATTTGCTGTTGTTGGTTGAGGATAAATAGCCACAAGACATTTACGCCGCACCAAGACGTTTGTGCTTTGCCTGTTACTTGGACTTGGATATTACCGTCTTCCAAAATGTCGCTTATTCCTGTGTTGGGGTAAGCTTTAATGTTTTGGGCTTCTTGCTTTAAGTAAGCAGCGATCGCATCACATCCAACAATATCAGATTCTAACGGTGGATGCATCACACCGTCTTCGGCAAATAAAGCCGCAGTTGCGTCAAATTCTCCGGCATTTAATGTTTCAAAATAACGCAGTACACTTGCTTGTGTAATTCCCTCAATCTGGAATTCTACTTTCTGTTGTACTGGAGATATTTCAGCAGAGGTCATAAAATTGCCTGTATCAAGCTAACTAAATATTAATTTCAGTACAAAAATCGTTAAAAAGAAAGCCACTATTGAGATAGATTGCCACACATATACAAATCTTTCTCACGATGGAAGTTTTGGTTCGACAAATTTTGGTTAAGTCCTCAGCAGATAGATCCCTGATTTCTTAATTAAGTCAGGGATTTGAGATGATAAATGTAAAATAAGTAACAAATATTTATCAAAAAATCACTAGATAATGTATAATCTATATGCCTATAGTTAGGCAAATCCAGATAAAAAACAATGAACCAGTGTTCGGTAACCAGCAGCGTAGTTAAAGAAAAAGCTAGCGAGTTAGGCTTTCATCAAGTTGGAATTGCTGCTGTAGATAGGGTAGATGTCACACAAGCGCAGAGGTTACAAGCATGGATAGCGCAGGGTTATCACGCTGATATGGAATGGATGACTAACCCAAAGCGTCAGGATATCCGGTTAGTAATGCCAGAAGTGCGATCGCTAATTTGCGTAGTACTAAATTACTACACCTCACATCAACGTCCCCAAGGTAAAGAATACGCCAAAATTTCGCGTTATAGCTGGGGAAGGGATTATCACAAGGTGATGCATAAAAAACTTAAACAACTAACCACATGGTTAAAATCGCTCGATCAAAGCATTCGTGCAATTTATTATACAGACACAGGGCCAGTGCAAGATAAAGTCTGGGCACAACAAGCCGGAATTGGTTGGATTGCCAAAAATGGTAACGTGATTACACGCGATTATGGGTCTTGGGTCTTTTTGGGAGAAGTATTGACCAACTTGGAATTAGAGAGCGATCGCCCCCATACACAACACTGTGGTAGCTGTAATCGTTGTCTTGAGGCTTGTCCTACGGGTGCAATTACTCAGCCTTTTGTTGTGGATGCTAATCGCTGCATTGCTTATCATACAATTGAAAATCGGGCAGAAGAATTACCACAGACACTTATACCCCATTTAGATGGTTGGGTTGCTGGTTGCGACATTTGTCAAGATGTTTGTCCTTGGAATCAACGTTTTGCTAAGACTACTGATATCGCTGAGTTTACGCCTTATCCTGGGAATCTTGCTCCACAACTGTTAGAATTAGCCCAAATCTCAGATTGCGAATGGGACAAACGATTTCCAGCATCCGCCTTACGACGGATTAAGCCAGAAATGTTACGACGCAACGCTCGAGCTAATCTTGACGTATCTAGGCCACAGATGACCCAAAAAGTAATTATTTTTGATTTTGATGGCACGATTGCAGATACCGTAGATGCCCTTGTAAGTATTGCTAATCGTCTAGCTGTAGATTTTGGTTATATACAAATAACCCCAGACCAATTAACCCTACTCAAAAACTTAACATCTAGGGAAATTATTAAGTACTTCGGAGTTTCGCTCTTTAAGATACCTTTTCTAGTCAAAAAAGTGAAAGGAGAATTAAAAGATAAAATTCCCGAATTAAAGCCAATTCCAGGAATAAAAGAAGCATTAACAGAACTCCAAGCTCAAGGATATAAACTGGGAATTATTACTTCTAATTCTAAAGAGAATGTGACTCAGTTCCTCACAATCAATAATTTAAATCACTTATTTGATTTTATATATTCAGGAATTACAATTTTTGGGAAAACAACAATTATTAATAATGTGTTAAGACAAAAACAACTCAAACCTCAAGAAGTTATTTATGTGGGAGATGAAACTAGAGATATAGAAGCATCAAAAAAAGCAAATATTCAAGTAATTGCAGTGACTTGGGGCTTTAATTCATCGGAAGTACTAGCTAAACAAAATCCAGATTATTTAATTCACCAACCTAGCGAACTACTGCAAGTCATCAATTCAGAGTTCAATTAATAAAAGTGTAGTAGGTTGAAATCTACAGTACTTTCGATCTAAGTCAAGTACATTACCTTACCCACCCGATCGGGCATTCTTACCAATGCCTTGGCGAGGGGTGTACTACGCTAACTTGGAATCTGCTGCATAATGTCATGAATTAAAAATTTTATTTAAAATTTTACATATTGCAGAGAAAATCCAGTCAAGTCTTTTTTGGCGATATTTGCTCCAAAATTCGGTGTAAGGGACTTCCAGAGAATAAAGTAACCAATTTATTTAGATGATAGTTTTCTTTCTCCCCCTGTCCCCCTGCTTACACAACGATTGATTATTTTTTAATTGGAAGTCCCGAAAGCGGATAATTGACGAGCATGGGGATAAAAGCCATTTTAAACAAATATCAAACAAAGGAAAAGACTGGTAACAAACTCTACTAAATTATGGTTAGAAATCCGTTAACTTAATGAAACCTATATAATGTAATGCAGGCTACATAAACATGCGCTTAGAGCAGTTGCAAGCCTTTCTAGCGATCGCCCAAATCGGCAGCTTTCAACAAGCAGCGCGAATATGTGGTGTTACCCAATCGACGATTAGTCGCCAAATCCAGGCATTAGAAGCAGATTTGGGAATAGAACTGTTTCACAGAACCAGTCATGCCAAGCTGACACTAGCAGGTGAACGTTTGCTACCTCGTGTCCGCAAAATTTGCCAAGAATGGCAGACAGCCACGGAAGAATTAGGCGATTTGATAGCCGGAAAACAGCCAGAACTTTGCATAGCTGCAATTCATTCCTTGTGCGGCTCTTACTTACCACCAGTGTTACAAAAATTTTGTCATGATTATCCAGATGTGCAATTGCGGGTGACTTCATTGGGAAGCGATCGCGCCCTGAAAGTCCTCAAAGATGGATTGGTAGATTTAGCAATTGTGATGAATAATCGCTTTTTAACCACTGGTAGAGAAATGGTAGTAGAAGTACTTTACGATGAACCGATAGAAGTTCTAACGGCAGTCAATCATCCCCTGGCAAAATATGAATTTATCCCTTGGTCAGAGTTGATTCGTTATCCCCAAGTGGTTTTTAAAGATGGTTATGGGATGCAGCGTTTAATCCAAGATAGATTTGAACGAATGGAGGCTACACTCCAGGCAGCTTTAGAGGTGAATACCCTAGATGCCTTTCGGGGAGTAGTGCGTCAAGGTGAACTGATAGCTTTACTACCTCAATCAGCATTAATAGAAGCACGCCAAGACCCTACCCTAGCCATTCGTTCCCTAGCCGCTAATAGTACTGGTGGTTTGCCAGATGGTTCTAGTTTGACTCGTCGGGTAGTTATGGTCACAACACAAGACCGTCTGCAAATTCCTCCCATCAAGCACTTTTGGCAACTCGTGCAGGAAAATATCCCAGTCCAAATTGACCAACAGCGATCGGCTTGCTAACTCAGTGAATTAAAAAGTTTTTCCCAAAGAGCGATCGCTATAAAGCGAGCAACTACGCCATCGCTATCAGCGATCTGTTTCTTTGAAAGAGTTATTCATTGCCTAAAGATAGAAGCTGATGCCCCGTTTTTATCTAGCGCGTAACTTTCTGCATGAATGCTACTAAAACCCCGACTACGACTGTGGAACCCATACAGAAACCGAACCAGCACTGCATCTAAAATCAGCCCAACCTTCATCATTCGTTGTGATGGGTTCGTTGATATGTTCGGTGATGTCAATGTAAGTGCTGTTGGGTTGCCCTACTTCCATCCACTTAGTCCCCTCTTCCCCATTACTCAAAACAACCGCCATACCGCCAGGATGTTCTTCATCTCCTAAGCGTGTCCAGCCGATTGTATTAGCGTGGTCGAAATAATCGTATTGGTCGCCATAGGCATAGGTTTGACGAGCGTGCAAAAATTTATCAATTATCCATTGATGACTATCGAGCCAAATCTCATACTCATTGCCATCTGGGCCCTTATCCTTGTAATTAGCTCCATAGTAATCTGCATAGAAGATACAGGGATAACCCTCACTTCGCAGCAGGATCAACGCATAAGCCAACGGTTTAAACCAACCTTCTACTACAGACTCCAACGACTGCAAGGGTTGAGAATCGTGATTGTCTACTAAGGTGACAGCTAAAGCAGGTTGCTGTTGCACTAAGGTGTTATCAAATATCTGCCGGATGTCGTAGTCATTGCCTTGTTTGCTAGCAGCGCTAAAGTTATAGTGCAATGGCGCATCAAACAACATCACATCACCACCTGTGACGTTAATAAAATTGTGCAGCGCTTCAACTTCATAAGACCAATATTCACCAACGGCAAACAGATCGCGACCTGCCTTTTGGCGACAGTGCACCAACCATTCCGGGAAAAAACCAGCTCTGACGTGTTTAACGGCATCAAAACGAAAGCCATCTATACCAGTGGTTTCTACAAACCACTCACCCCAATCATTCAACGCCTCCCGCACTTCTGGACTCTCCATATCCAGGTCGCATCCCATCAGATAGTCGAAAGCACCTTTTTCTAAGTCAACGTTGTCATCAAAGTGTTTATCTTTGAACAGATAAACTGCGTTTTCGCCTTCGTTGTAAATGTTGTAATCAACTGCGTCAAAGTGCCACCAGTGCCATTCCATATCAGAGTATTTGCCCTGGCGACCTGGAAAGGTAAAGTGAGTCCAGACTTTAATCTTTTGCATCTCACCGATGGGCTGGTTGCGATCGTCTGGATTATAAGGCGTTGCTTCCACCTCTTCAGGTTCGTCTGCGCCTAACTTATGGTTGAGGACAACATCAGCATAAACTCTAATGCCAGCAGCTTTTGCCGCTTTGATAGCAGCGATATATTCGTCTTTTGTGCCGTACTTTGTCCGAACCGAGTCTTTCTGGTCAAACTCGCCTAGATCGTAGATATCGTAGACACTGTAGCCGACATCGAAGCCACCTGCTATTCCTTTGTAAGCTGGGGGTAACCAAACAGATGTAACACCTGCATCAGCCAACTCTTGGGCTTTCTCTTTGAACTCATTCCAAAGATTGCCATCTGGAGGGATATACCAATGGAAGTACTGCATCATCACACCATTGAGTTGAGCCATGTGTATCCCCGTAGTAAAATTTCCGATAAATTGTAATTCTCGACACAAAGACTATACATTAAGTTTTATTTTTTGTGTCTAAGTAGAAACAAAAATCTATTAATAAACTGCGATCAACTTATATTGTTTTCTTGTGTAGATGACAGTTCTTCAGCTAGGTTTTTCTGGAGTGCTTCCAATACCGCGATCGGGTCAGCTGGTTCTTGCATCAATTGGGCTTCAAAATCATGCCGATTTACGACATTAGGTAAATCGGTACGCAGTTCTTCTAATAGAGCAATAATCTTGGCAATTTTTTGCTCGGAGAGCAGGTTGAGCTGTAGCATTAATTGCGCCCGCTGTTCGGCAAAGTTTTCTTGGCGAGTTTGTCGCACCAGCACTCCGGTTGAAATCACCAATGCAGCTGCGTCTAAACCTTGATTTGACCAGCTAAACGAGGGCAAGTTAAATGGCAAAAAGCGATCGAAAAAACTGCTAAAAATCCAGATACCCAGTATGACTAGCAAACTATAGAGAAATGCCGATCGCCCAAAGAATGTAGCGATCGCTTCTAGTATCCGTTGGTGGGTGGGAATATCTCGAACTTCCTGGGTATGAAGCGAACTAATCGCTTCAATATTTTTTGTAATTGGGTCTGGTAACGGAGCCGTGAAAACTTGATTTCGAGAAGTTTTGAAGTTTAGTTTATTAACACGTTTGAAGTGTTTGTTAGCTGTGTTGTCTGCGTTGTGCGTCATACAGCAACCCCTGAATCTAGATGTTACTCGATTATTACTTATCTTCTGAAGAATTAATTATACAGGAGGTAGTATATAGGACTTTAACTACGTAAACTGGATTACCGTAGGTGTAGTCTGCCCAAGGCATCGCTGTTTGGGAAAAACTTTTTGGTTTACTTTATTAAGTGTCATTAATTATTAGTTATTTTCAGAAAGGACAAATGAGCAATATATTTAGGGAATTCGTCCAAAAAGTAGGTAGCGGTAACCACACAGGCGAGAATTTAACTCGCGCCCAAGCAGCCACCGCTACTAAAATGATGCTGCTGGGTGAAGCTACACCAGCGCAAATAGGAGCGTTTTTGATTGCTCATCGAATTAAGCGTCCTACAGGGGAAGAGTTAGCCGGAATGTTGGATGCCTATGATCAACTCGGCCCCAAACTGCAACCAATTGTTTCTGAACGACCAGCGATTGTTTTAGGCATCCCTTACGATGGCAGAACGCGCACTGCACCAGTTAGTCCAGTGACAGCTTTATTACTCGCCGCAGCTGGACAATCGGTGGTAATGCACGGTGGCGATCGCTTACCAACTAAGTATGGATTACCTTTAATAGATATTTGGCAGGGTTTGGGAGTCGATTGGACTGTCCTACCCCTAGCAAAAACCCAGCAAGTATTTGCACAAACAGGAATCGGCTTTATTTATCTACCTCAGCATTTCCCCTTAACTACAAGTATTTGGCAGTACCGCGACCAACTTGGCAAACGTCCTCCTCTGGCGACAATGGAGTTAATTTGGTGTCCTTATGCTGGAAATGCTCACGTAATTGCCGGGTTTGTCCATCCACCGACTGAAGGAATGTTTCAAATAGCTTTAGGGCTGCGGGGAGTAACAAAATTTACGTTAGTGAAAGGATTAGAAGGCAGTTGCGACTTACCGCGCGATCGCACTGCAATCATCAGCTTATCTTCATCGTCAGCATCCCCAGAGATAGAACGATTGCACCTCGTACCGCGTGATTACGGTATTACTACCAAGAACGTACCTCTTGGAACTACTGAAGAACTGGTAGCGGATATTCAGGAAGTTTTGGCAGGTAAATCAGGGGAATTAATGCAAACTGCCTTGTGGAATGGCGGATTTTATTTATGGCGTAGCGGTATTTGTTCAAATATGTCAGAAGCTTTAGCTAAAGCAGAAGAATTATTAAAAAATGGTGTAGTAGCAGCTAAACTCCAAGAACTCAGCCAGTTAGTAAATTCGCTCTCAGCAACATTTATGCCAGTGCAAACAGTTAAGTTATAAGTATGAATTTTGTTATTTCAAAGTGTCAACATAATTCGTAATTAATTCCGAATTACGAATTATTTACTCAACGATTCCTCCAAAATAGATTTTTGTTGCAACCAATCTTGACCGACTTGGATGCTAATATCTGAGCCAAGGTTGCCAGTACTTTCTATACGTACTTCTCCAAATCCCAAAGTGTTGCGAATTGATTCAGCACTGTCACCATCTCCTTGTTGAGCGACGATGTGAGTTACCTCTAAAGGTTCACCCCATGCTTTAGCTATATAGACATTGCGATAACCGGATTTTTCCAAAGCTCTAATTAATGGTTGCAGGTTAGAGCGATCGCCACCTGTACTATCTTGAATTGCTACACGTAAAGAACCAGGGTCGGTTACCTGTGGTTGTTGTTCCTCCTCTGATTCCAGACCAAAGTGTGCAGCCATCAGTTTGGTAATACCATTTTTGTTGGGTAACCAATAGCTAGCATCAAACTCATTCTTCTCGCTAAAGCGACCTGGGAGCATTAACATTTGCATGTTAGAGCGATTTGTCCGCACTCCAAAACCCAATAGTGCCAATAACTCCTCAACCGTCAAGTTAGTGTCAATGTGTTCTTTGACTACATCAAGAACTTTAGGTATTTGAGCTACAGTAGCCGGATTGAGAGTCTGATCCATCAAAGCACGGATAACCATTTGCTGTCGCTGAATTCGACCAATATCTCCAAGTTCGTCATGGCGAAAACGTAGCAATTGGAGTGCTTGATCGCCGCCCAGATGTTGCTTACCTGCTTTCAAATTAATGTATAAATGCTGAGAATCATCTTGGTACTTCATATCTTTGGGAACGTACACTGTTACGCCACCTAAAGCATCGATCAGCTTCGCAACTCCCAAAACGTTAATTCGGATATAGCGATCGATTCCCACTCCACCTAAGAGGTTACTGACGGTTTTAGCAGTTAAAGCTGGCCCGCCATCAACATTGGCAGCATTAATTTTTTTAACTCCATACCCCTCTATTTCTGTGCGAGTATCTCTGGGAATGGAGAGCATAATTATCTTTTTCGTCTCTGGATCGAATTTGACCAAGAGCATTACATCGGAAAGACCATCAAAAGAGTTGACTTGGGGTAAGTATTTGAGATTTTTAGTTTCTTCAGGAGGGTTTTGGATATCTGGCGGTAGTACGCTCATTCCCATAATTAATAGATTAACTGGGCGAGTTAATTCTGAAAATCGCAGCACACCTCCAGAGATGCGATCGCCATCAAACACCGCTTCATCCTGTGGACTTAGCTGGGCTTGCTGCAAAGGCGTACTAGTTAAAGACACCGCCAACAAAGCCCCCGCTGTTGCTGACACCATTGCAATCCCACTCATACCTACCCAAAACCACAGCCAACGTCCAGATTTGGAGTTGCGGGAAATTTTTTTAATTGACTTTGAGGCTTTTCCCGATTGGTTTTCTTCCGCCGAACTTCTTTGAATGGTCACAGACTTCCTCACACTTATTCACTAATCAATTCGGTAAATTTGCAGACGAAAAATTTGCAGACAAATCAACCCATAATACCTAACTCTTAATTATTAGTGCTAACATTTTTAATGTAGTGTCAACCACAACACTTATAGCAGCATTTTTCCTTCTTTTGGGTAAATCTGGAAATGTTTTTCTGAAGTATGGCAATAATAAACTAGATTTGACTAGATAGTACGAAGAAATTAATTCTAATTTTTTCCAAAGTAAGTAAAAATACTGTTAAAATTCACTCAAAAAATTTAAGATAAGTACTTGCCAACTACCCGTTCTGCTAAAGTAGTAAACCCTGGTAAACGCCCAGATTTGTTCTGTATCAAGCGGAAAATCAACCAGACACTCACTAAAAAATAACCTGATGTGAGAAAGCTATTGAGGATAAATAAACGTAGTGTAAAAAAATCTGAAGTTGCTGCTCCGGTAACTAATAATAAATATCCTAACAGCCAAGTAAGTGCCAAAGTAATAGACAAACGACTAACAGCAAGTTGTTCCCGACTACCCTGGCGGCGATAGAGAGTCCACAGAGATGGGAAAAAACCGATAATCGGAACTAAATATAAGAGTAACTGTGTTTTGGGCATTGGGCATGAGGCATGAGGCATTGGGCAAACAGGGAGTGTGGGAGGTGTGGGAGGATGGGGAAGAAATCTTTCCCCCCCTCTCTCCCCACACTCCCCACACTTCCCTATCTCCTCATCTCCCCCACTTTCCATTCCCCACTCCCCAGTCTCTTTTGGTTGATAATTCTCCATTGGGCTTAGTTTAACTCCTAAACTAGAAGGATGAATAAGACTCGTATAGTTAGAGATAATAAACTGTAAAGAAAGATTTAATCTTGTTCTATTCCGCAATCAGCTGAAAATGCAGACACGTAAGCTACTTGACTGGTGGCAGACATTTACACCAATAGCGCGAATCGGGGCGATCGCGTTATTCGTTCCGCTGCTAGTTCTCAATGGTTGGGCAATTTCGGTGTTTTTTAATTATTTCCATTCTCTGATAGTCATTTTAGTCGGAGCCTCGGTACTAGCATTTCTACTCAACTACCCCGTAAGTTGGATGGAGCATCAAGGTGCCAAGCGAGAGCAAGTTGCTATTTTAGTATTTCTCTTGGCTTTATCGATTTTATTGGCATTGGGTGTGACACTTTTTCCTCTAGCCCTCACCCAAGCTCAGCAACTAGTGGCTCGCTTACCAGAGTTAATTGACTCTGGACGCTCTCAGCTAATGATTCTAAACGAAAAAGCTGATACTTTTGGCTTACCCATAAATCTCGATGCTTTGGTAGTGCAAATCAACGATCGCGTCAAGGGACAATTGCAAGCGATCGCCGGACAAGTTCTAAATCTAGCTGTAGTTACATTTACTAGTCTGCTAGATTTTCTGTTGACGATGGTTTTGACTTTCTATCTTTTACAGCATGGGGGTGAACTTTGGCAAAGTTTAGTGGAATGGCTACCTGCTAAATTTCGAGACCCTTTCTCTAAAACCGTGCGCTTGAGCTTCCAAAATTTCTTCATCACCCAGTTGATTTTATCTACCTGCATGGCCTCAGCTTTGATTCCGAGTTTTTTGTGGCTGAAAGTACCATTTGGTTTGCTATTTGGCCTGACTATTGGCATCATGGCTCTCGTGCCTTTTGGTGGTTCTGTAGGCATCATCCTAACTACACTATTGGTGGCGCTGCAAGATTTCTCAATGGGTGTGAAAGTTTTGATCGCAGCAGTAATCGTACAACAAATTCTCGAAAATTTAATTGCTCCCCGAATTTTAGGTAGCTTTACTGGTTTAAATCCAGTTTGGGTATTAATTTCAGTCTTGACAGGAGCAAGAATTGGCGGACTTTTGGGTGTAATCGTGGCAGTACCTACAGCGGTTGTGATTAAGACTGCTTTAGGTGCGCTACGTCCTGGAGGGCTGAGTGGTGAAACTGAAGAGGGTGCTAATGGGGAGATAACTGCACCGATTACTGCAAACGACCCCCCGAAAGCCGATGCTAAAAACACTCTCAGCATTTCGGAAGCGACATCACCCTAGTACTGCAAGGCAAAAGTCAAAAGTATTATGAAATAAGCTCTTTAGGGATTTTAAATGGCTGCCCTATTTACGCCCTTCTGTACTAGTAGTGCTGGGCGTAATTCGTAATACTCGCCTGGGCGCGATCAGCAAGCTACGTAATTACTATACTGCAAGCGTTTCATGATTTGGAATGAGTAATTTATTTACGCGCCCGCTGTCTTAGTACAACAAGGCAAAAGTAAAAAGCAAAGTTTAATTTTCAGTTTTGCCTTGGTTACTGTGGCTCAACAATTGAACCCATAAATAAAATACTTCCCGTTTGATTATCCCTAATAGCACAAAAGAAAGGACGGTCAACAATCATTCGGAATGGTTTTGGTTCCTGTCTCAAAGCTGTTGCTACTATTCCCACTGAAGTAGCCGCAACCGCTTCGGTGCCCTCTTCGTTCACTTCGACAAAAGTTTTATGCTTAACTTGGCTAATGGCAAAGTTTTTACCCATGCCAGAAAAATTAGCTTTGTTGCTGAAAGCCTCCTCCATACCTAAAGCTTTCAAAGCATTGTTAAGTGTAACATCATATTCGGTTTTGAAGCGGGGTAAGCGAATAAATCCTTTTTGTTTGTTGAACTGAGTCATCCATTTTTCCCAGTTCTCAAGATTCAAGTTTTGCGAGAAGGCTTTGAGGTTAGAGTTTTGTTTGGGTAGGAAAATATAAAAACTGACTTTCTCATCTTTGCCATAAGGTAAACTCACTGCTTGAAATTGTTCATTTTCATAGTATTTGTAGTTACCATCTTGTGACATCATTGGCTGTTGTTTCTGCCTGCCAGGTATGATGTTAAAAGGGTATTCAGCAGTTTGATTTTTGTCAAATACGTTGCTCCAATTCCCTTTAAAATATATGGCATTTATCAGAAACAAAACTTGATTGGGGTCGATTTGTCCGACTATTTTATTAATTTTTCCATCTGTATCATCTTTTACCCAATTATTAATCGTGTTGACGGCTGTGGCATCTTGAAAGTTTAAATTGCTCACTTTTGCTTGATAGAAATCCTCTGTTCTTTTGAGAAACTCGGACTGAAATTTTACATCTTGATTCGCCCAAAGTGAGTTAGCAATCTTGATCTGGACTTTCGGATCTCGATTGTCTAAAAGCTGCTTTAATATTGTTGCGTAAGCAGAGTTAATTTCTGACAGATTCATACCCTGTAATTCCAGAGTTTTTGCCATTGCTTGTTGAGTCGAACCGCTAGCGCCATTGTAGGTCATTGCTAGGGCGATCGCTACACTCAAAGGTGAGAGAAAAATATTTTTTTCTTCACCATCACTTTTATTAACTTCTGAAAAAAGTTTGAAGCTAAACTTATTGTTAGACTCAAGGATTTTAGTATCAGTATTGACTGTTTTTTTTTCCAATGGAGTTTCTGACTGAGGTAAACTAGATTGAGCAAGGGCACTTTTATTACTATCGATCTGAGAACACCCTAAAACACCGAAGATAACAACACTTGCAGCCGCTAGAACATAACGTCTGCCGAGACTAACTCCGTAACGCCTTTGCAGAAAATTTTCTTTTACACCACTAAATTTTTGCCGATTCATTCTGCTACCTCACCTGCCAAAAATTGTTAATCTGTGTCTCAGGATTGACATAAAACCGCGTCAATGATTAACTATTGCACCTGGTGTAATAAAAAAATGGCACTGTTACAGTTTTTGTAACAGCAAGTGAGTGGGCGTTAACTGATGAATGTTAACTGTTAACAGTCAACAGCCATCAGTCAACATTTCTTTTAATTAATAGGCACACTCCACCAAGCTAAAGCATAGGGTTGAGTTGCTTGATTTAACTTTTGACGAAACTGGACGCGGATTTTGTAATTTCCAGTAGCAGCAACGGGACAAAAAATATGTTGTACGCTATCGATTTGGCTAATTGAGGAACAAACAGCGCTGAGATTTGAGTTTTGAGCGTCAGCTTTTATTAAGTAAAGGTCGAGGTTATTCAAGCCGCGATCGCGAAAATTTTCACCTACATCATACTGCTGATTTTTATTGCGATCGTTGAGTTCTACTAATCGATCCCAACTCAGGGTAATAGCCACAAAACTACCCTGCTTTAAGGGTTTTGCTAACGTATAATCAACAGAGCTTCCAACAATGATTGTACGATAATCCCAGCCAATAGGCGGCACAACAGCTGATGGCTGCCATTGACCAGCATTAAATTGCTGATAAGCTCGAAATACATTTAAATGACCCGCTCCCATTTGGGCATCCAAAGGAATTTTTGGATCTCGATAAGCATCAGAAGCTAGCCAGTCTTGATTTTGTTTATCAATAAGCGTGCGAGTCATTCCCAAGCGCAAACCATCACCACTATCTTGGATTTTGTCTGCTGAATTGAGCAATACAGCTTTCATTACTTGATGATGGCGAGAATCTGTACTCCAATGCGGTTGTTTTGTGCGTATTTGTCGATCGCCGAGTTCCTGCAACAAAGCAACACTCGCGGTAACTTGAGGTGCTGCAAAACTTGTTCCCGTGACTTTATTTGATTTGCCATCAGGATTAAGTAAAGTAATGTTATTACCAGGAGCAACTATACTGATAGCGCGACGCCCATCAAGATCGAATTCCCTGCCAGCTAGTCGCCCACTCACTCCTTGATTAGCACCAGCCAGATTAGCAACATCTACTTTGTTAAAAATCCCCCCCCTGCGGGATGAGAAAGCGACATTCATCCCGTTAAAGTTGTCTGTAGGAATAGGAATACCACCTTTTCCCTGGTTGCCAGCGATCGCATACAAAACATCATGAACGCGACTAGACCAGTCAACACATAAAGTTAATAAAGCATTGCCGTCTAAAGCAGCCTCTGGTCGAGGATCGCGGCTTAGAGGTTCACCAAAGCTAAAGTTAATTGCACGCACATCTCCACCATTTTGCAGGGCTATGTGCTGGGCTGATAAGCACTCTTCTGCCTGACCCATATTTCTAGTCGAACCAACAGCAGACGAGTAAAGTCGCGCCCCCGGAGCAACTCCCGGTATGCCTTTGTCATGACTCACCATCACACCAGCAACATTGTAAGCATGGGGGTCAACACCGCTATTTGATTTCGCTGGGCCATTGCGTAAGAAGACTGCTGCTAAAGATATGGCACGGTTTTTAGATACTGCTTTATCCCAGCCAAACATTCCTGGGCGGCCAATTTCTACCTGACCAATAGCAATCTTGCGACCGATTAAATTATAAGGAGTTTGGTGTAGTTTCAGAGCATCAATACCGTTAGTTCCCAAGGGAGATTCTAAAACAGAAGCAATTACCGGCGCACTCAAACACGAAGCACTCAATCCCCAAATTATCCAGGTTAGTTTTTTAGTCATTTGTTATTTGTCATTTGTCATTTGTTATTGGACATCGCAGTGCTGTTAGCGGTAGCGGGGCGTTTAGCCCGTTAGGAGTTATTATTCTCTCTGTCCCCGTGCGTCTTTACCTCCCCACTTCCCAATACCTAAAAAAGCTGGGATCAAAGTTATAATATCTGGCTCAATATTTGGTTACAATGTTTACAGACGAGGACGCTTGAAAATCCACTAGCCATGACCCAAAACCTATCTCAAAAGCCCATTGTAATTGCTCCATCTATCCTATCAGCCGATTTTAGTCGTCTGGGTGACGAAATTCGCGCCATAGATGCTGCTGGAGCAGATTGGATTCATGTTGATGTAATGGATGGTCGTTTTGTACCTAATATTACGATAGGCCCTCTGATTGTGGAGGCGATTCGTCCGATTACAACCAAGCCCCTGGATGTCCACTTGATGATTGTGGAGCCAGAAAAGTATGTAGAGGATTTTGCTAAGGCGGGTGCAGATCATATCACCGTACATTGCGAACATAATGCTTCTCCACACTTGCACCGCACCTTAGGGCAAATTAAAGAGCTTGGTAAAACAGCTGGAGTTGTACTTAATCCTGGTAGCCCTCTAGAACTAATTGAATACGTTTTAGATTTGTGCGATTTAGTACTAATTATGAGCGTTAACCCTGGTTTTGGTGGTCAAAGCTTTATCCCTGGTGTGTTACCCAAAATCCGTAAGTTACGTCAAATGTGTGATGAACGTGGTCTTAACCCCTGGATTGAAGTAGATGGGGGACTGAAGGCAAATAATACCTGGCAAGTTTTAGAAGCGGGAGCCAATGCGATCGTTGCTGGTTCAGCTGTATTTAATGCTAATGATTATGCAGAGGCTATTACAGCAATTCGTAACAGCAAACGTCCTATTCCAGAATTAGCCAAGGTTTAATTCATTTTTGCATTGACAATACCTATAAAAACAGGTTGAGCAAATTGATTGCCCAACCTATTTTTATTTCCAATAGAAAACTGGAAGTTATTCAAGTTTTTAACTTCCAGTAATTACTATATAAATTGAAAGTTTATAAACTAAAGATAATCCAGGTTGGGAGGACTAGGATTATAATAGTCGAAAGAGAAGCGTATGAGCTACTAGTTATACTAGCCACAACAACAACAATATTACCGTAACTTTTCTATTTCCATTCTTGGTGTTGATGCTAAGCGTTTGCTTTATTGACTAAAGCAACATCAACCACAATATAGAAAGCTTTATCAACACTATTTCCACCGCCTGCAGTTCGATGAAAGTTGTATAAAGTTTGGTTTGGGGGAAGCCACCTCTCCAAAATTTCTTTGCTTCGACTTTCTCGGAAAAAGAACCACCAATAGCAACGGTTGCATTATTGGTCTTGACTGAAGAATTATCTACTACACAAAATACTGACTACTTTCATAATCAGTTTGATATATTTCATGTTAATAAATAATTATTGATTTTATTTTTTAAATTAACTTGCTTGCCAATACCTCTATTTCAGTTGAAGTTGTTATTTTGATTTTATCAATATTATCAGTATATATTTGCCATTTTGGCAGATTTATGAAAAATCTGCCATGTATTAAAGAATAGCATGGCAGTATCTTATAGCAATCCTAATATCTGAAAGTGAAAAATATCAGTGGTAGCTGTTGATTGTTAACAGGAGCTAGTAGGTTGCGTATTTTCTAAAAATTGTTTGCTTTTATCGTTCCTGTAGGGTAGTAACTGGCTTTCAACAGCCAACAGTAGTAAGATTTTACAAAAGATTTAGGACTGCTATAGAGACTCAATCAACTCTCAGGCAAAATCTATTGATGCAAATTTTCTAACGGGACTTAAACAAAAATCAAGCCCAAATGTAGCCCAAACTGGCTTTATAAGAAG
>JAQYWR010000030.1 GCA_029379225.1 Nostoc sp. S4
ATGGTGAGGCGATTAGCATAAAATTTGACCTTTCAAAACTTTTCAAACATCCTCTTAAATACTTAAAATTAGCGTCAAAGCTTAATGCACAGTCAGATGACACCTACTCAAGTTTATTCTCAAACACTAAATCGTGAAACTTTGCACCAAAAGTCGCAAAGGCAAGGTAGGGTAATTAACTAAAATAATAATTATATGACCACTTTTAAATAAAAATTTAGGAATATAGTCAGGATGGTTGCCACTGTTGTATTTGTTGATTGAAAATTTGAATTGTTTATAGCTGTTTGATTGTCGGAACTGTGGTACTCGTATATTTGTTAGGAATATGTTGACTAAGCGCAAAAGCCGAAGTGTTGCCGCTGTTCTAGCTTTTTCTGGCACGCTGACAATTTCTGGATTACATAAATTTTATCTGGGACAGCACCTGTGGGGTATTTTGTATGTGTTGCTTTCCTGGACGCCTATTCCCAAGGTAGCTAGTGCTATTGAGGGAGTTTGGTATTTAGCCCAAGATGAAGAAGCTTTCGATCGCAATTTTAATCTCGGCAAGTCAGCTCCCAGGAATTCACAGCGCTTGAGTAATCAAGTAGGAGCAGTTGCTGATGCTTTGCGTGAATTAGATGCTCTACGCCAAGATGGACTAATTTCAGAATATGAATTTGAGCAAAAACGCCGCCAACTGCTAGACCAAATTTCTTGAGATTAGCAAAAATGATCGACAATTGGCTACCTTTCAACTTGAAACTGCAAAAACTTCGTGCCAAGCTGCTCAACGATCCCTACTATCGCTTGCAATCTGGAGAAGAAATTCAAATCGCGGCAAAATTAGGTATCTGCATTGATGCTAATCAAGCAACTGTAGATGATTGGTTACGCCTACCGGGTTTGTCAATTCACCAAGCGCGATCGCTGGTAGAACTTTCACTCTCAGGTGTGAAATTTTATTGTATAGAAGACATCGCTGCGGCTTTGAGTATACCAGCACCACGACTCGAACCATTAAAACCGCTATTAAATTTTAGTTATTATGACCAAGAATCTTTAGATCGTCCTACACATTTAGTTAATCCCAACACAGCAACAGTCGAAAATTTAGCACAAATTCCCTTTGTCGATTTGTCTTTAGCACAAGCAGTAGTGCAAAATCGCCAATCTGCTGGGCCTTTTCATAACTTAGCTGATTTCCAGCGGCGGCTAGAGCTACCTGGTGATGCGATCGCTCAGCTAATGTATTTTCTCCGTTTTTAACAAGTTGTTGTGAGTTACACCCTTTGGAGTTTAAATGCGAGGCTGCTCATTTTTATCGTATTTATCAATAAGTGAGACAATCTCGCAAATTTTAACTGTTTTTATAGTTCAACTATTTTTCAGCAATCCGAACTTGGTGTCCTTGATGCCTATTACATCTAACTGTTAGAAATGGTCAGTTGTCAAAAAACAACTGACTACTTACTAATTAAATAAACCCGATGCGATTGAGAGGCCAAAAGCGAAATGTTGCCCGACCAATGATATTTTTTCTAGGTAAAAAGCCCCAATAACGAGAGTCGTTACTGTCGTTGCGGTTATCTCCCATGACAAAAAATTGGTCTTCTGGAACTTTCACTGGTTGATACGGCTGATTTGCTGGTTCAGCGATGTAGTCTTCTACTAAAGGTTGACTGTTGAGATAGACTTTACCTTGAACAACACTAATTACCTCACTAGGCTGACCAATCACTCGCTTGATGAAGGCTTGGTTTTGGGGATATCCTCGACGTTGTAGTTCTGCAGGTGGCTGAAAAACAATAATATCCCCAGTTACAGGGGGATGAAAATGGTAGGAGATTTTTTCCACCACCAAGCGATCGCCAGTATGTAAGGTGGGTAACATCGAGTCAGAAGGTATATAACGGGGTTCAGCAATAAAAGTCCGAATAAAGAGTGCTAAACATAAGGCGATCGCCACTAAAATCAGATTTTCCTGCCAACTACGCCATACTTTTAACGACGCAGGCTCTTGCTTTGCGTCACTTTCGTGAGGAATCATAGAAGTTTTTAGCCAGTTTAAGAAGTGGAACAAATACCTTGATTATTTTGACTCCAAAGGTATACTGAAAAGCAAGCTGAATTTTGCACAAATCCATACATAGATTAAATAATACAGTTATTGCATCTGCCGAAGCTATGCAAAAATTCTCAAAGAAACTATAACCTGTTTTAAGGAACATAAGTTGATAATTAGGATTCTTAAAGAGATAACTAAAAATCCTAATTCTAATTGCTGCAATTATAAGTCAAGTTCCTAGATAATTTTCTGTTTTGCTTCCTGCTGCTAAAAAACTAGTTCCCGACTGTAAAGTGATATAGCCAGTCGGTTTTTCTATGAGCAGCATAAAAATTAGTATAGTCCAGTATAATCAGCTAAAAAACATTTGATTAAAATCCCATGTTTAATGTTTTAATATTTCTGTAACAGACTATTAAGATTTTAACAAATTATTGATAAAAATGCAGATAATTTACGTAGTTTTACGGTAACAAGGCTGCTCAAATTATAATATCAATAATATATGAATTTATTTAACTATCAAGAAGAGTATAAGTAGATAAAAAACTAGTAGCAATTTTGACTAAAGTCTTAGCCTCAAAAATTTAGTTAATCTGCCAATACAATTATTTTTACTAAATGAGTAAAAAGCACCTATATGAAGGACTAAATGCGTCTTAGTAATGAGAAACTATATTGAATTAATTTCAGTCTTCTTGTTTGATATAAATTTTAAAGTAAGATTATCTAAGTTAAAAATTTAACTTTTTCTTCAAAAGGAAGTAATGACATTAGGCAGTAAAATATATTTAATTAGTTTTCTAACTAATAGTTGATTGGAGTCTTTTTTTAAATTTAGCCCTTGTGAGTATTTCTATAGATTAATTAAATAATTAATCTATTGATCTAGAATTATATCAGATTTATAGGCTACAAAAAGTGCAACTTGTAAACTTGATAGCTTCACTAAGTTGATTTACAAAGGTATCCAATCTGAAAGCCTAGTAGTGCTTTAGCTAGCACTTAGGTGATAGACAAAAATTAATTTAAAACTTTGATTAACAGAATTTTGATTTATGGTTAATTATATAATTATGCTGCTTCTGAGAGTTGGTAGTCAAAATATATAAGTGCAGACTTTGGAATTGGTAAATGGCTTGATATTAAACAGCGATCGCTTAAATTTAAAGCATTTAGATTTCAGTTCAAGCCATAGTATCTCTCATCCCCGATTCTAATTTTTCAAATTATACAAAACAATTAATTTTTAAATATTTAACAAATTATGTGCTAAAACATACTGTCATATACGTGATTGATGGTTCAATCGTTGAAGGAGCTTTAAAGTGGAAAACAATAAGTCATTTTTCTGGCCAGAAGGAATATTAGTTGGACTGCTTGCCTTGGGTGGTGTTTTTAGTCTTGGTTTCATGATGCTTATCAGACCAAATACTTCAGAGGCTCAGAGTAGACCAAATATCAATGAAAAAAATATACCTGCAAATACAGGAGCTCAGCAGCGCATTGAGAAATTCAAGGGGGCGATGCTGACGAGTTGGCAACAACAAGCACAAGTAAAAGGGTTCTCCTATGCTGTACCATCACGCTTTGAAGGCGCAATAATTAGAGCGGCAAAACTGACTCAACAAGAGAAAGCGATTGCCCTTACTTTTGATGATGGTCCCTGGCCTCAAAGTACAAAGCAAGTACTAGATATATTGAAATCAAATAATATTAAAGGAACATTTTTTGTAATTGGACAAAATCTAAAAAATTATCCAGAGCTAGGAAAGGAAATTGTTGCTCAAGGTCACGTCATAGCCAACCATACTTGGCATCACTGGTACCACTTCTTTAATCAACAGGCAGCTGCCTTTGAAATCGATCGGACAGAAGATTTAATTTATCAAGTTACAGGTGTTAAAACAACTCTGTTCCGACCTCCTGGCGGTATAATGCACAATGGATTAGTTGGTTATGCTAAAGGACAAAAATATACTGTGGTATTGTGGTCAGCTGATTCTACAGACTACAAACAGCCAGCTGTACCAAAGTTGATTAATAATGTAATTAAAGATTCAAGATCTGGTGGTATTGTATTAATGCATGATGGTGGTGGTAATCGTTCCAGAACTGTGCAAGCTTTACCACAAATTATTAGTAACTTTAGAAAGCAAGGCTATCGGTTTGTGACTATTCCAGAACTTTTAGAAATGGAAGATAAAGACATAAAGTTGCTTGCTAATAAAAAGTAATTATTAATTATTAAGTGATTGGTCAATCATAATTGACTAACAACTAAAATTATATATTTCTGATAAAAGCTATATCGCAATTTTAATTAATTTTGTTAAAATTATCAGTCCTATATTCCCGACTTCTTCAAGAAGTCGGGAATCTTATTTGTCAATGACTAGTTACTAAACTAAACTCAGTTGTTTTTTCTGGATTAGCTTCTGGACTATCAGCTTCAGAAGCCGGAACTAGCTGCCAGAATTTTGGTAAAAATTCTTGCCAGTTTTCGAGAATTTTGTTCGCCTTTGGTGAAGCAGTACGTTCTGCATGAGTTCTGATTAACTCAAACAATTGCTTTGCACCTGCTTGGGTAATCACTCGCTGCATTTTGACACTTTCTGGATTGACTAATTCAGGGAATGAACCGTTTTCATCTAAAAAGTATGCCAGTCCACCAGTCATTCCAGCAGCGACGTTACGTCCTACTTTGCCAAGAACGACAATTACACCACCAGTCATATATTCGCAGCAGTGATCCCCAGCACCTTCAATCACTGCTACGCCTTTAGAGTTTCTCACAGCAAAGCGCTCTCCTGCTAAACCATTGGCAAATAATGTGCCACCAGTCGCGCCATAAAGACAAGTATTGCCAATTATGACGTTTTGTGACGAATTATAAGTGGCGTCAGCTGAAGGTTTGATGATGATTTCACCACCGTGCATTCCTTTGCCTACATAGTCGTTTGCCTCTCCTTCCAAGGTGAGAATGATGCCAGGGAGATTGAAAGCCCCAAAGCTTTGCCCAACGCTACCTGTAAAGTTGAGATGAATTTGTCCTTCAAAGCCACTGTCACCATACTGGGAAGCGATCGCTCCTGCTAATCTAGTACCTACTGTTCTGTCAGTATTGACTATCGGGAAAGTCTTGGTAACAGTAGATTGGTTGTTGATGGCAGTCTTGATATCGGGATCGGCAAGCAATTTGTCATCCAAAACCACGCCGTTGCTGTGGACTTGTTCGTGTACTAACCAGCGACGATTTTCTTTGCTATCTGGTAGCTGAAGTAAACAGTTGAGATTTAGCGATCGCGTTTTGGTAAGTTTTACCTCTGGGCGCACTTTCAATAAATCTGCACGTCCAATAATTTCTGATAAAGAACGGTAGCCGAGTCGTGCTAACAAGCTCCGCACTTCTTCGGCGATGAAGTAGAAGAAGTTGACAACTTTTTTTGGTATTCCCGTAAACCGTTTGCGAAGTTCTTCTTTCTGAGTAGCAACACCCACAGGGCAGGTGTTCATGTGGCAAACTCGTGCCATGATACAGCCTTCAGCAATCATCGCAATCGAGCCGAAACCGAATTCTTCACCCCCCATCAATGCACTTATTACCACATCCCACCCACTCTTGAGACCGCCATCGACGCGTAAAATCACCCGATCCCGCAAGCTGTTTTCCATCAAAACGCGATGCACTTCACTTAAACCGAGTTCCCAAGGCGAACCTGCATGTTTAATCGAACTGAGTGGCGATGCACCCGTACCCCCATCATGGCCAGAAATTTGGATAATATCAGCATTTGCCTTAGCTACACCAGCAGCGATCGTCCCAATACCAACTTCCGCAACTAGTTTCACCGAAACTTTTGCTTTCGGGTTAATTTGGTGCAGGTCAAAAATCAGTTGTGCTAGGTCTTCAATCGAATAAATATCGTGGTGCGGTGGAGGTGAAATCAGCGTTACACCAGGCTTGGAGCGCCTTAACATCGCAATGTATTCGCTCACCTTCGGTCCTGGAAGTTGCCCACCTTCCCCTGGCTTGGCACCTTGGGCAATTTTAATTTCAATTTGCTTGGCGTTGACTAAATATTCTGGCGTTACACCGAAGCGTCCCGATGCAACTTGTTTAATCGCACTATGGGCCCGATCGCCATTTTGCAATCCTTTTAAATGAGGTAGAGTTGGCGAGTATCCAGATTCATCTACATCATCTAGGACTGTATAGCGCACTGGATCTTCGCCGCCTTCCCCAGAGTTAGATTTACCGCCAATACGGTTCATGGCGATCGCTAAAGTTTCGTGTGCTTCTCTTGACAATGCGCCTAAAGACATGCCGCCAGTACAGAAGCGTTGGACAATTTCACTTACCGATTCCACTTCTTCTATAGATATGGGCGAGCGATCGCTTTGGAAGTCGAGTAAGTCACGCAAGGCCGTTACTGGTCTACCTTGGAGGTGTTTTTTGTAAACTTCGTAGTGGTCGTAATTTTTGCCATCTAAAGCTTTATGCAGCGTTTTTACCATTTCTGGGCTATTCATGTGGTACTCGCCGTTAGGACGGTACTGTACAAAACCCAGGTTTTCTAATTTCTTGTTTGTCAGTTCCGGGAACGCTTTGCTGTGGAAAGAAAGTACTTCATCAGCGAGTTCGCTTACACTCAAACCACCGATCCGGGAAGTCGTACCAGAAAATCCCAAATCGATTAAATCTCTACCGATACCAATCGCTTCAAAAATTTGAGCTGCTTGATAGCTGGAGAGTAAAGAAATTCCCATCTTGGAGAGAATTTTCAACAAACCAGACTCTATTGCTTTACGATAATTTCCTAAAGCTTGCTCTAAGCTAAGGGCGGTAATTTTTTTGGCCTCAAACATTAATTTTTGAGTTTTGGGATCGCACCACCAATCACGCACTGTATCCAAAGCCATATACGGGCAAACTGCACCAGCACCGTAGCCGATCAGACAAGCAAAATGATGAGTACTCCAGCATTGGGCAGTATTGACAATCAGCGATGTTTTCATTCGCAACCCTTCCCGAATTAGGTGATGATGCACTGCACCCACTGCTAATAGGGGAGGAATGTAAGTGTATTCTGTGCTGATAGAATCATTGATCTGTGAGCGTAGCCCACCGTAGGCATCGCTTAATATTAAAATCTTTGCACCTGCCCGCACAGATTGGGCTGCTTGTGCTTGTAAAGACTCGACGGCGGCTTTTAGTCCTTCTGGGCCGTTAGCGATCGCAAATAGAGTTGACAATTCGGCTGTAGCAAATCCTGACAGCTTAATCGCCTCTAATTCTCTTTCGTTCAACACTGGCGATTCAAGTTTTAATCTCTTGGCGTATTCTGGTTGTGGTTGTAATAAGTTACCACGTTCGCCCAACTCGACTTTCAAAGACATCACCAGCTTTTCTCGTAGGGGATCGATTGCTGGGTTAGTTACCTGAGCAAAGCGCTGTTTGAAATAGTCGTAAAGTAGGTGGGGCTTTTGGGACAAGACTGCTAAAGGAATATCGTCTCCCATGCAAAAAGTCGGTTCTGAACCTGCGAGTGCCATTTGTTGGATTACCATTTCCACATCTTCTGTGGTGTAACCAAAGGCAGTTTGCAGTTGCAGTAGAGTTTGTTTATCGATTGTCAATTGCTCTTGGCGATTTGTAATTTCTCCTTTGCCGTTACTGTTTCCATTTCCTGATGATGTATGACTAATGACCAACGACTTTAATTCTTGACGATACTGTTGCAGCCATTCTCCATATCGCTGCTGCTTGGCGATCCGCTGCTTAATCTCCCAATTTTTCAGCACTTCCTGATTGACTAAATCCACAGCAATCATTTGCCCAGGCCCTAGTCTACCTTTCTCCTTAATCTTGGCTTCTGGAAAGTCCACTACTCCTGCTTCCGAGGCTACAACAATGTAGTCATCTTCGGTAATCAGGTAGCGAGCTGGTCTTAACCCATTCCGATCTAGTGTTGCACCGACTTTTTCGCCATCACTGAATACTAAAAGTGCTGGCCCGTCCCATGCTTCTTGCAGACCGCTGTAATATTCGTAGAAATCGATAATTTCTGGATATTCATTTAAAGAAGGCTGATTTTTATAAGCCTCTGGAACCATTATCATTAAGGCTTCCAAGGGGCTGCGTCCAGAACGCACCAGCAATTCCAGTACATTATCTAAAGTAGCTGAGTCGCTGTTGTCAATGTGAACCAATGGCTTGAGTTCGTCAATGCGATCGCCCCATACTGGATGATTCAGGGTAGCTTCTCGTGCCATCATCCAGTTGATGTTACCCAACAAGGTATTGATTTCGCCATTGTGACCCAACAGCCGCATCGGCTGGGCTAGCGGCCACTTAGGCATCGTGTTGGTACTAAAGCGGCGATGATAAACAGCAAAGGCACTTTTGTAAACTGGATTTTGGAAATCTTGATAAAATTCTCCCAATACAGCCGAACGCACCATCCCTTTGTAGACAATTGTCCGGCTTGATAAAGAGCAGATATAAAATTCTTCTGAGACATTGTATGCGGCTTTGCCAATTCGGCGGCGGGTAATATACAACTGACGTTCCAGTTCATCGCCGCTTTTATCTTGCGAAGCAAGCATTACTTGTTCGATTTGGGGTTGATTTTCTCTTGCTTGTATCCCCAGTAGATCGGGTTGCACTGGTACTACTCGCCAACCCAGTACAATCAGTTTTTCTTCGGTAGCTACTTGCTCAACTACTGCCCTAGCTTTTTGCGCTGCTTGTTGGTCTTGTGGTAAGAATATCATTCCCACAGCTTTGTTGCTAGTAGATAGCAATTCCTCGCCTGTTTGGGCAAAATCTTCTTGAAACAACTCCCAGGGAATTGCCGTCAATACTCCTGCACCATCACCAGAGTCTTGGTCAGCGCTACACCCCCCTCGATGTTCTAAGCAGGTCAAAGCAGCTAAAGCTTTTTTGACTATTTCGTGGCTGGCATGATTTTGACGATGAGCAATAAAACCTACACCACAGGCATCTCGTTCCTCTACTAACCACCTTTGCCCCTGGCTGGTATTTCTTGAGTCTATATCCGCTGTGATTTTCTGGTCTTGATTCATCGATTGATTATTCATACCCTGTACCTGAACTGTTGAGTTGCAAATTTTGTCAATAGATAATAAGAAAATTTTTATTCAGCGATGCAGAAATACTTCAGCACTTAAATTTAGGGAAAAAAAATTTTAACTCCGGTTTTCCTTGTTAGTTAACCTGTGTTAAAATAATCGCGTGTTTTTATGTATTTATGCGGTATCAGACAAGCTATTTTAGCCAAGACATGATTATTGTCCTGACAGTTTGTTTTTTATATTTTGAAGCTAAGTATTTTCTCAATTCCCTTTTTCCAGATGCACACTAGCTAATCGTAGAGCCTAATTTTGGCTCACCTGAAACACAACTGATACTGGACACTGCACTAGGTTTGAAAATCAAAAATCTTCCGATTTGGCAATAAAATCAGCGTATTACAATATATACCCATTTGACAATTACCACAAATTTCTGTTTTCCTGTTGCCACCTGTCTTACCAAAAATTACACCCCACTCAAGTAGCAACAGTTGCAACTAACAGTGAGGATTGAATATCTTAATCCAGTTTAGATAACTAAGACTACCGTGTATAGTGTAGTTGGTATTAGTGACAGTTAAAACACTTGGTTACAGTGGCTTAGGCGACTATATGGTTGTTACTTTTCAAAAGAGATAAAAAGCCAATATATAGAATATCATGTTTTTTGGCGAAAAAACTGATGTTTTTTGTATTTGCAAATAATTAGTTAGTTTATACCTTGGGTAATAGTTTTGAAAAATACCTAGTAAATTATGGTAAAAATGCCGAATTGTTGCCAACAACAATATCTCAGTGCTGTTTCGCTGATTGGGAATAGCAGGTTTATCCAAGCTAGTGTCTCACCAATACTTTCGCTCGCCCTATGCTTAGGTACTAGCTATGCTAACGCCCAGGAATCGCCAAATGCCAAGCCGTTACCAAGGTCGTCCCAGTCACCGATATCTCCTTCACCACTAGTGCGATCGCCTGCACTCGGTAATCAAATTTCCCTCAATGGGCGTACCTTACCAGGAAATTGGTTGCAGCGGTCTGGAACAGCTAATCAAATCACAACTTATCTCAGTGACGGCACATTCCGGCAATTCATTGGTGTAAATTTTTTAAATAGTAGCAACTGGACTAGGCAACCAATACAGTGGTTTTCCTCGCTGATTAAACCATTAGTTTTAAGCACTACACTACTGGAAGGATATCGCTATCTGGATATCACTAATTTTGCTCAAACAGCCGGATGGCAAATAGCAACCAATGGTAATACTTTAATGATTACCACTCCAAAAGTACAAATAACAAACATCGGTCAGAGTCAGCAACCTTCAGATGCAAGTGTTAGTCCTTTGCAACAAGCCCGCATTCTTGTAGATTTAAATCGTCCAACTCCTTGGCAAGTTGCACAAGGGTCAACTATTAAAACAACTCAAATTCCATCCCCCGATCCAGATACACTAATACCAAAATCAACTATACCGCCGAATCGCGAGTGGACAGTTACCCTGGATGCCATAGCCGATCCTGTTTTGATAGAACGTTATACTCCCCAGCCACCACCAGCAGCACCAACATCACTGCCAGATTTACTCAAACAATTATCCCCAGCTACACCACCACTACCAGCTCCAGAACCACTAATTCAAAAAGTGGAAGTAGCGAACAACCAAACCATTATTCACCTAAGCGTTCCCTTTGGTCTATCGCCTCAAGTTAGCACTGTAGCAGACCCCAATCGCCTGATTATTGATATTCGACCCGATCCTTTAGAAGAGCGGGATATTACTTGGGCACCAGGATTGCGCTGGCGACAGCGTTATATCAACTTAGGTATAGAACGCTTTGGAGTGGTTTGGTTAGAAATTAATCCCCGCACTGGACTAACACTTAAACCGATGTCGGCTAGTCCGAATACACTTATGGGTACTGCTCCGTTAATTCAAACAGCACAACGCTACTCAGCTGTAGCTGCAATTAATGGTGGTTATTTTAATCGCAATAACAGATTGCCCTTGGGTGCGATTCGTCGAGATAGTCAGTGGTTATCAGGGCCTATTCTCAACCGAGGAGCGATCGCCTGGAATGATTCTGGTGAATTTTACTTTGGTCGCCTTACCTTAGAAGAAACTTTAATTATTGGAAATAACCAGCACTTACCAATATTATTTCTTAATAGTGGTTACATTCAAAGTGGTATTGCCCGTTATACTCCTGCATGGGGAGCAACTTACACGCCTCTAACGGACAACGAAATCATTTTAGTAGTACAAAAAGACCAAATTACGAATCAATTACCAGGCGGCAAAGTTGGCGAGCAGGTCGTTCCTATTCCCCAGGATGGCTACCTACTAACCTTACGCGCCAGCGCTACTACTAATGCTTCACTGTTACCTGTTGGCACAGCAGTGACTATTTCCAGTACTCCTACTCCTGCTGATTTTAATCGTTATCCCTACATTATCGGAGCGGGGCCGCTATTAATCCAAAATCGTCAAATTGTCCTCAATGCCAAAGGCGAAAAATTCAGTAATGCTTTTATTGCAGAAAAAGCTGTTCGTAGCGGGATTTGTACAACCTCAACAGGCACACTGATGATTGCTGCCGTGCAAAATCGTGTTGGTGGTTATGGTCCTACATTGGCAGAACACGCCCAGCTAATGCAACAAATGGGGTGTGTAGATGCCCTCAATTTGGATGGTGGTAGCTCTACCAGCCTTTACTTGGGAGGACAACTACTTGACCGTTTTCCTAGTACCGCTGCTCGTGTCCACAATGGCATTGGTATTTTCCTAAAAAAATAAGCGATTAGGCGCATGGGGCGTTGGGAGTCTCGAGTAAAGAATTAGGAGTTATTATTCTCCCTATGTTTGTGTGTACCTGAAGCCCGTCTGCTTCGGAGTCCCTATGCTCCTAATCGTTACTGGGCTTTGCCCCGCTTCTTTACGAGACGCTCTTGCTAGCTTGCTTCTTCGTCGGAGTACGCTAACGTGGGAACCCCGAATTTCCCAGTACCCAATCCCTTTTTAAAGTTTAGAACAAGCTGCCATTTTGCTTGATGAAGACTTAGTGTAAACCTAAAAATTTTAATAGTGATGGTTTACACCATAAGGTTTGATTTTGCTATCTTTAGCAAAGTGCAACAAAATTCGTGATTTCGTGATTTATAAAGTTGCAAGATAGCGTCAGAATTTTTGATCGATATTTTTAAGAGTACCAACGGTTTGTTATGTCTTCAAATGAGGTAACTATGGCTCGATATCAAGAAACTACACAGACTGACACTCTACACATCCCTCCAGTTATTAGTTCCAAAAGCATTGCTGCAACTGAGTTACGTCCTTGGGGCGCTTTTACAGTATTGGAAGAAGGACGTGGATACAAAATCAAGCGCATCGAAGTTAAGCCCGGACACCGTCTAAGTTTACAAATGCATCATCACCGTAGCGAACACTGGATTGTCGTCTCTGGTACAGCTAGGGTAGTTTGTGGTGAGCAAGAAGTACTATTGAGTAATAATGAGTCAACCTATGTACCCCAATGTACAGCCCATCGTTTAGAGAATCCTGGTGTGATTCCTTTGGTGTTGATTGAGGTGCAAAATGGTGAATACTTGGGTGAAGATGATATTATTCGCTACCAAGATGATTATGCTCGTACTAAAGATTAAAACTAAAAGAATGCCATTAAAGCTCCGATCCAAAAACTAAATATATTTTTGTGCAAAGTGTCTTTAGTAAGTACTACACACCATAAGTTCCTAGCTCAAGTGTCGCTAGGGACTCGTGGTGTGTTAGTGTTATAAATGTAGTAATATGGAGTAAGAGCGCTCGCTCTGTCTGCAACTAAAATAGGTAATTTTTGTCTATATAAAGAAATATTTACACTCTGGCAACTATCTAAAACCAAATTGCTCGTTAACTAAAAACAAAGCTATTTAGGGAACTCCAAGAAATAATTTATCTTCTTTGAAGTTGATGACTCTTGACCGTTGACTGTTGAGTGGAAACAATAAGATGTTTTTTATTTCTTAATCCCTTACGAAAAATTAAAACTTAACAAAAATATTTATTGGTACTTTGAAGTTGAAATTTTGCTGTATAAATTGAGCCTTTCTAAATTGGAATTGAAGCTTACTACCTACATCATAAGTAAGCTACGCGTAGCATCTGCTCGATAAGTATTGGTCAATCGCTCGGTACAATTAAGATACGTTATTCAATTGCAAAAACGAATTTCATGATTCATCTGAGTCAAGCAGCCGCGAGTGAAATCGTGCGAATCAAGTCTAAGCAGCAGCCAAATGTCTTATTTAGATTGGCAGTAAAACCAGGTGGCTGTTCCGGTTTTTTTTATGATATGTCCTTTGATGAAGCAATAAAAGTTGGCGATCGCGTTTTTGACTTCGACGACATTCAAGTAATTGTAGACGCCGAAAGTTTAAATCAACTCAACGGCTTGACAGTCGATTATTCTGAAGACTTAATGGGTGGTGGTTTTCGCTTCCATAACCCCCAAGCGATCGGTACTTGTACTTGTGGTCATTCCTTCTCCATAAGTTACTAGTCATTATGCTAACAACGAAGGACAAAGCGCAAAATCATCGCCACTTTTGTGTAAACAAAGCAACTAACCGAAGTTTGTAAGCCTTTGGCTTTGACATCCTGTAGGGTACAGACTCCACTTACTTTTCTGTAAAGTTACGGATAACCCTACAATGAAGCAAAGCTAAGCGTAGTATCTTGTAAATTAGCAATACACATCAACATACATTATTTGAGTAGTAGCTTAATGGCAGTTCCTTTAAGCAGGGGAACCGCGCCAATGCTCTGCCTCAACTTTGTAAAATAGGACAAATAATAATTGACACGAAGCCATAAAAAACGATATAATCAGGATTTGTTAAAACTTAGACCATAAGCAGCTTTACGCGCTGTAACTCATGCCAACAATACAGCAGCTAATACGTAATGAACGCGAACAAGCGCGTCAGAAAACCAAGTCCCCAGCTCTGAAACAATGCCCCCAACGGCGGGGAGTTTGTACCAGAGTATACACGACCACACCAAAAAAGCCTAACTCAGCTCTACGCAAAGTAGCAAGGGTAAGACTAACCTCTGGGTTTGAAGTCACAGCTTATATTCCAGGGATTGGTCACAACTTACAAGAACACTCAGTTGTGATGATTCGTGGCGGTCGGGTTAAAGACTTACCAGGCGTGAGATACCACATTATCCGTGGCACCTTAGATACAGCCGGAGTTAAAGACCGCAAGCAAGGTCGTTCCAAATATGGAACTAAGCGTCCAAAACCAGCGAAAAAATAGGATTAGGCGATTAATCGGACTAAAGACGATTAATCGTCTAGGCTAAAAACGTTTATGGACAAAAGCGATCGCCACCTGGGTTATAGCAGCAGTCATCAAGGCTGTTGTATTTGTTTGAAGAAATCAAGCAAGCTACACCCTACACTCAGCGAGCAAGTGTAGAATTTGTGAGGAGAATCCTGTAACGATAACAGAATTCTCATTTGGACATTAGGTTTATAATCTTGTCACCTTGAGTATTTTAGTTGCAGGTAGCAAGTCAAACAATTTGAAATTTGAGATTTGCGATTTTGGATTTATCGAACTAGATGTAAATGAGACTTACATACTTTTAATTTTTGATTTGTTCTTACCATTGTGGTCAGAATATGTACCGAAAATTTTTAATCCCAAATCTCAAATCCCAAATTCAAAATTAGCAACTGCAACGCTCGAAAAATTGAGGAAGTCTGAGGGTTGGGTTTCACCGCTTTTAGTTTCCGGTGTCTGATAGCATATAATTTCGTTGCCAAATCTGAATTAAAGGTGAAGTTATGTCTCGTCGTGGTGTTATTCAAAGGCGCCCAGTTCCGTCTGACTCCGTATATAACAGTCGCCTTGTGAGCATGATTATCAGGCGGATCATGCGTCATGGCAAGAAATCGCTTGCCGCAAGGATTGTTTATGATGCATTAAAAACCATTGAGGAACGCACTGGTAATAATGCTTTAGAAACTTTTGAAAGAGCAGTGCGGAATGCTACGCCTTTAGTAGAAGTCAAGGCTCGGCGCGTCGGCGGAGCAACTTATCAAGTACCAATGGAAGTGCGTTCAGAACGAGGTACTACCCTAGCACTACGTTGGCTGGTGCAATTTTCTAGATCTAGACCAGGGCGTACAATGGCTAGCAAATTGGCAAATGAGTTAATGGATGCTGCCAACGAAACTGGAAATGCCATCCGCAAACGCGAAGAAACGCACCGGATGGCGGAAGCGAATAAAGCATTTGCTCATTATCGTTACTAACTAGAAAAGCGATATATCGCTCAACGTCAGCGGTATATCGTGAAATTGACAAAAAAAAGACGGTTTTCCGTAAAAGTATAGAATCTTAACAAAGAGTAATATACAAGATATCATGAGGCAAAAACTATAGGAGGTAATTGTGGCACGCACGATCCCGCTAGAGAAAGTACGCAACATCGGTATTGCGGCGCATATAGATGCGGGCAAAACAACAACAACAGAGAGAATATTATTTTACTCTGGGATAATTCATAAAATTGGCGAAGTTCATGAAGGAACTGCCGTCACAGACTGGATGGAGCAGGAGCGGGAGAGAGGAATTACCATTACTGCTGCTGCTATTAGTACCAGCTGGAAAGATCATCAAATTAACATTATCGATACTCCGGGTCACGTAGACTTCACAATTGAAGTTGAACGTTCCATGCGCGTTTTGGATGGTGTAATCGCGGTATTTTGTTCTGTGGGCGGCGTGCAACCTCAGTCAGAGACAGTATGGCGACAAGCAGACCGTTATAAAGTGCCTCGGATTGCCTTCATCAACAAGATGGATCGTACAGGAGCGAACTTTTATAAAGTTCACGAGCAAATGCGCGATCGCCTGCGGGCAAATGCGATCGCTATTCAACTGCCAATTGGTAGCGAAAACGACTTCAAGGGTATTGTTGACCTGGTAAGGTTGCGTGCCTACATTTATAACAATGACCAAGGAACTGATATCCAAGAAACGGATATCCCCACCGAGTTGCAAGAACTTGTAGAAGAATACCGTAACAAGCTCATCGAAGCTGTAGCAGAAACTGATGACGATCTGATGACTAAGTACTTCGATGGTGAAGAACTTACAGAAGATGAAATCCGTACTGCTCTACGTAAAGGTACAATTGCAGGCACTATTGTACCAGTGCTTTGTGGCTCAGCGTTTAAAAACAAAGGTGTGCAGTTGATGCTGGATGCTGTTGTAGATTACCTGCCAGCACCAAGTGAAGTGCCCCCCATTCAAGGCATACTGCCCAATGGCGATACTGTTGAGCGTCGGGCTGATGACAACGAACCCCTATCGGCTCTGGCATTCAAGATTATGGCCGATCCTTACGGTCGTCTGACATTTGTTCGGGTTTATTCTGGTGTGTTGAAAAAAGGTAGCTACGTTCTCAACGCCACTAAGAATAAAAAAGAACGAATTTCCCGCTTAGTTCTGATGAAGGCAGATGAACGGCAAGATGTGGAGGAATTGCGTGCGGGCGATTTGGGAGCAGCCTTGGGATTGAAAGACACCTTGACAGGTGACACGCTCTGTGATGATGGTTCGCCAGTAATTCTAGAATCTCTATTCATTCCTGAGCCTGTAATCTCGGTAGCGGTTGAACCCAAAACCAAAAACGATATGGACAAACTGTCCAAAGCTCTGCAATCTCTCTCAGAAGAAGACCCAACCTTCCGTGTCAGTGTCGATCCAGAAACCAACCAAACCGTAATTGCCGGGATGGGAGAACTACACCTAGAAATTCTGGTAGACCGGATGTTACGCGAATTTAAAGTGGAAGCCAATGTTGGTGCGCCGCAAGTAGCTTACCGCGAAACAATTCGTAAGCACGTAACCAGAGTTGAAGGTAAATTCATCCGCCAAAGCGGTGGTAAAGGTCAATACGGTCACGTTGTAATCGATTTAGAACCAGGAGAACCAGGTAGCGGTTTTGAGTTCGTCTCCAAAATTGTTGGTGGTGTAGTACCGAAAGAGTACATTAGCCCCGCAGAACAAGGAATGAAAGAAAGCTGCGAAAGTGGTTTTCTAGCTGGATATCCGTTAATTGATGTGAAAGCGACATTGATTGATGGGTCATACCACGATGTAGACTCTTCGGAAATGGCTTTCAAAATTGCAGGCTCAATGGCAATGAAAGAAGCTGTGCTTAAAGCTTCACCAGTACTATTAGAGCCTATGATGAAAGTTGAAGTGGAAGTTCCTGAAGACTTTATGGGGAACGTCATTGGTGACCTCATCTCCCGTCGGGGACAGATTGAAAGCCAAAGCACTGAACAGGGACTATCTAAAGTGGCATCCAAAGTTCCACTGGCGACCATGTTCGGCTACGCCACTGATATCCGGTCGAAGACCCAAGGTCGTGGTATCTTCACGATGGAGTTCAGCCACTACGAAGAGGTGCCCAAGAGCGTAGCTGAAACTATCATCGCAAAAAGCAAAGGAAACGCTTAATTAAAAAAGGAAACGAGGATTCATGGCACGCGCAAAGTTTGAAAGGAATAAACCCCACATTAATATCGGTACAGTTGGCCACGTTGACCACGGTAAAACTACCTTGACAGCAGCCATCACTATGACCTTGGCGGCTCTTGGCCAAGCTGTAGCTAAGGGCTACGACCAAATCGATAACGCACCAGAAGAAAAGGCACGAGGTATTACCATCAATACCGCTCACGTAGAGTATGAAACCGAAAAGCGGCACTATGCTCACGTAGACTGTCCGGGACACGCTGACTATGTGAAAAACATGATTACCGGCGCAGCCCAAATGGATGGTGGCATCCTTGTAGTTGCTGCTACCGATGGTCCTATGCCCCAAACCCGCGAACACATCCTGTTAGCAAAACAGGTAGGGGTTCCTAGCTTGGTTGTCTTCTTGAACAAAGAAGACTTGATGGATGACGAAGAACTTTTAGAACTAGTAGAACTAGAACTGCGGGAATTGCTTTCCAGCTACGATTTCCCTGGCGATGACATCCCCATCATCAAAGGTTCTGGTCTGCAAGCTTTAGAAGCAATGACCAAGAATCCCAAGACCCAACGGGGAGAAAATAAGTGGGTAGACAAAATCTACGAACTGATGGATGCTGTTGATTCTTACATTCCTACCCCTGAACGGGATGTTGATAAGCCCTTCCTGATGGCTGTAGAAGACGTATTCTCTATCACAGGTCGTGGTACTGTTGCCACTGGTCGGATTGAACGGGGCGTAGTAAAAGTCGGCGATAACGTTGAACTAGTGGGTATCAGAGATACTCGCGCCACCACCGTAACTGGGATTGAGATGTTCAAGAAGAGTCTCGATCAAGGTATGGCAGGGGATAACGCTGGGGTACTACTCAGAGGTATCCAAAAGGCTGATATTGAACGGGGTATGGTAATTGCTAAACCTGGTTCGATTACACCTCATACTCAATTTGAAGGTGAAGTATACGTTTTAACAGAAAAAGAAGGTGGTCGTAAAACTCCGTTTTTTGCTGGTTACCGTCCCCAGTTCTACGTACGGACAACTGATGTAACTGGTACCATTAAAACCTTCACTTCCGATGATGGTAGTGATGCAGAAATGGTGATGCCAGGCGATCGCATCAAAATGACAGTAGAGTTGATCAACCCGATCGCTATTGAACAAGGAATGCGCTTTGCTATTCGCGAAGGTGGTCGCACCATCGGTGCTGGTGTTGTCTCCAAAATTCTGAAATAGCACCTTTTTGCTCATAACAAAGGAGCAGAGATGGTATAATTCCTCTCTGCTCCTTTCTGTTCCTTGAATTAAAGGGAGTGAGAAAAAAGATACTCCCAACTCACCACTTCCCACTCACTACTCCCACTATTACGCAGAACCTGGACAATAAAAGATGGCAACTCTACAGCAGCAGAAAATTAGAATTCGCTTACAAGCTTTTGACCGACGCTTATTAGATACATCTTGCGAGAAGATTGTAGACACAGCTAACCGCACTAATGCTACAGCTATAGGCCCAATTCCTTTACCAACAAAACGCCGAATCTACTGTGTGCTGCGATCGCCTCACGTAGATAAAGATTCACGGGAACACTTTGAAACCCGTACTCATCGCCGAATTATTGATATTTACCAGCCATCTTCTAAAACTATTGATGCTTTGATGAAATTGGATCTCCCATCCGGTGTAGATATCGAAGTCAAACTTTAATTAGTCATTATTCATTAGTCATTAGTCATTTGTTGATAAACAAAGGACAACTGACACAGGACAAAGGACTAATGACATAAGTATGAATATTTACCTTGCCCTGAAGAAATATGTCTCAGGGCTTTTTATTTAGCTGCAAAACAAATGATAGAATGTAGATATATTACGGGAAAAGCAGAGAAAAATAAATTTTAAAGATTAAGTTTATACCAAGGTAACAATGACATCATCTTCTAAAATTGCAGTTCGCGAACTACCGCTGTTCCCGTTACCCGAAGTAGTTCTGTTTCCTACCAGACCATTGCCCCTGCATATCTTTGAATTTCGCTACCGAATCATGATGAACACGATTTTGGAGAGCGATCGCAGGTTTGGTGTTCTGATGTTCGATCCAGTTAAAGGTACAATTGCAAATACTGGGTGCTGTGCCGAAATCGTTCATCATCAACGGCTGCCAGACGATCGGATGAAAATGCTGACTTTGGGACAACAAAGATTTCGTGTATTAGAATACGTTCGTGAAAAACCATACCGCGTTGGTTTAGTGGAGTGGATTGAAGACCACCCACCAATTAAAGATTTACGACCTTTGTCTTCAGAAGTAGAACAACTATTAAGGGATGTTGTACGTCTGTCAGCCAAATTAACCGAACAAAATATTGAGTTGCCAGAAGATTTACCCGACCTGCCAATAGAGCTATCTTATTGGGTAGCAAGTAACCTCTATGGTGTCGCCGCAGAACAACAGTTATTGCTAGAAATGCAAGATACTGCAACTCGACTAGAGCGGGAAGCAGAAATTTTAACTTCTACTCGTAATCACTTGGCAGCTCGGGCTGTTCTGAAAGACACATTTAATCAGAATTCGTGAGTAGTTATTTAATCATCTAGTGATTGGTGATTAATAATTTACAACAGATAAAGGACAAATGATTAAAAAGCGCTTACTGGTAAAACATCGTAAGTGCCCATAATTTTGAGAATCTCTGTGTGAATACTTAATTCGGTCAAAGCAGATTGCATGTGTGTTTGGTTGGCATCTGCTTCTACATCAATGAAAAACAAATATTCGCCTAGCGAACGCTTCGTTGGACGAGATTCAATCCGGCTAAGGTTAATTCCTAGTTGAGCAAATATTTGCAAAGGTTTTACCAATGCTCCGGGTGTGTTAGCAGGCATACTGAAAGCCAGTGATGTGTGACTAGCAGGCGCTTTTGTTACCTGGTATGCAGCGTCCATTTCACCCTGACTTACCACCCAAAAACGAGTAAAGTTTTCTGGATTGTCGTTGATACCACTAGCAAGTATCGGCAGGTTGTAGAGTTGAGCTGCTCTACTAGAAGCGATCGCTGCCATTGTTGTCTCTTGCTCTAATCGCTGTAGTGCTTCGGTTGTAGAATTACTAGGAATAATCTCTACAGTCGGGAGAAACCGCTCTAACCATCCCTGACATTGTGCCAAAGCTTGCGGGTGAGAGTAAACAGTTTTAATTTTATCTAAGCTAGACGCGCAAGAAATTAACGTATGAACAATGGGTAATACCAAAGCTAACTGAATTCGCAAATTGTCTAACTGCCAAAGTGTATCTAGTGTTGTTGTAACACTCCCTTCAATAGAATTTTCTGCTGGCACAACAGCCAGGTGAGCTTGACCATCAGCAACGGCGTGTAGTGACTGGGAGATGCTGGGATAAGGACTTAACATAGCTTCAACTCCCGTACTTTTAGTCAACCAGTTGATATAAACAACAGATGCTTGTTCTGTATAAGTGCCGGGAGGCCCTAAATGTGCGATCGATATAGTCATGTCTTTAGCCTTGAGTTGATAGTTTCACTGGGATTGGAGATTGAGAGGATTTGTTGAAAAATATTTTATCTATATACAAATGAATCGAATTAGGAGTTGAAGAAAATAAGTGTTCTATAGCATCCTCCATCAGTTAGGTTTTGCACAACTTTTCTAAATTCCTCTGAAGATGAAGATAAATTATATTAAGTTGTACTTTCTATTTTCATATTTGTATTCTTTTGTCAATATTTTTAATCCAGGCTTTCTTAGTAATGAGCGTACCAACGTTTTACCTACGATGTATGCCTCATATGCAATTATAATTTTGCTGATATAGCAAAGTATAAATTACGAAGTGCTGAGTATAAAGTAACTTGCTTAAGAGCTTCGAGTAATTAATTCTCTCTTAACGTATATGACTAAAGCTATAAATAAATTTTCTACTTTTGTGTAATTAGATTTAATTTATTAAAAAATCTTAAAATTAAGAAACAG
This sequence comes from Nostoc sp. S4, assembly GCA_029379225.1. Taxonomy (GTDB): domain Bacteria; phylum Cyanobacteriota; class Cyanobacteriia; order Cyanobacteriales; family Nostocaceae; genus Nostoc. The sequence goes on from JAQYWR010000030.1 coordinate 21,692, forward strand.
ATACTTTTATCCGCTCATGGCTATCCGGTTTACTGCCTCCCAATCGGTTGAAATCACTGTTCCACAGGAGTCTATTCCGATTCAACACTATTTACGTCAGCCTCAACGTCTGGTCAAGGCTTTGGTTGACAATAGCCGAATTCAGCAACTTTCTGAAGACGTATTTCGCTTGAAAATGCGTCCGCTAAATTTTATGTCAGTGAGTATTCAACCGACTGTAGACATGAGAGTTTGGGCAGAATCAAATGGCATAATTTGTTTGCGATCGCTATACTGTGAAATCCTGGGTTTCGAGTTTATTAATCAGCGTTTTGCTCTCAATTTAAAAGGATATTTATCTCCCAAACAGCTAAGCACTGGCACTCGCTTGCAAGGAAGAGCTGATTTAGAAGTACACGTGGATTTCCCACCGCCATTTTCCCTAACTCCAAAGCCAATTCTAGAAGCTGCTGGCAATGGTTTGCTCAAAAGCGTACTCTTAACAATCAAGCAACGCTTATTACATCAACTTTTAGCAGATTATCACTACTGGGTGATATCACAAATGAAGGATAAAGGACTTGAGGGTGAGAGTGCTGAATTACCAATATTGAATCCTGAGTAATTATTAAATCACTTACTATCAAGTATTTTGATTTGACAAGGACGAAAAGACTTACGATGTAGGGGCGAAGGACCGTATTGTTGCAGAGCTAGCAAGTGCTGCTGGCTACCATAACCTTTGTTAAGCTCCAAGTTGTACATCGGATATTTTGATGCTAGACGCATTATTAGATCGTCACGCCAAACCTTGGCGACAATACTAGCAGAGGCAATAGCAAGCGATCGCTCGTCTCCTTTGACTATTGTTTGTTGAGGCAGCAGCAAGTCTTTGATTGACTGATTACCATCAACTAAACAGAGTGCAGGCTGTACCTTTAACTTCAGTACAGCCCGCTTCATTGCTAACAACGTAGCTTGCAAAATATTTATCTTGTCAATTTCCGCACTGGTAGCAAACCCAATTTTCCAATCTACAGCTAGCCCACAAATCTGCTGCGCTAGCTGAGTTCTTCTTGGACTAGATAACTTTTTACTGTCTTGAATTTTAGCTGCCATTAGTTTTGGCAAAGCACAATCTGGGAGTATCACCGTAGCCGCTACCACAGGCCCAAATAAAGCGCCTCGCCCTACTTCATCCACACCTGCAAATAGTCCTGGAATCCCTGATAACGTAGAAAACTCCAGCCAACTGGATTTTTCCAAAGGTGTTGGCCAACGAATGGGAGCTGTTTGCTGTGTTTCTACCATAAGGTAAATTAATTATCCTCAAGTGCCGAGGAACGACGGCGACGGCGACGGTTGGCAGTGGCAGTGCTATTAGCATCACTTTCATCTATGTTCGTCAAGCCTTCTGAAGGAGTGTCAGTAAACCCTGATAGTTCAGTTGTCTCTCGATCCGTCTCTTGGATTAATGATTTTTGTTCTGGCTCAATAACTTTTGGTATCGGTATTCTGCTGAGTGTAAGTTCAGATGTTGCTCTTTGAGCAGTAGTTGATTCTGGAACTGATTCAGTTGGTGTTGTTGGCAGTTGACCAGGCTGAATTACGTTAATAATCACAGACTTAGGATTCTTAACTTCCTGGTCCAATTTCACTAAGGGAGAGATTCCCATTAAGGCAAACATATCCTGTTCTTGCAGCGTCATTTCTACAGTTCTAATTTCCGGTGGTTCTACCACTGGTTTGACTGGCTCTGCCTTGGTAATTTTAGTGCGCTCTATTCTTTCACTCCAACCTGGTTTACCAAGGGTAGGTGAGGGAATTTCTGGTGTTACTCCTAGTTCTGGTTCAACATCAAGGTCTAAGTCAGACTCGTTGACAAAAGCCAGTGGATTAGTACCACTCCGGGCTTCATCTTTCCCGTTTAATCCATTGATACTACCAATCCGACTGCGACGAGTGCGGGTACGGCGTTTATTATCATTAAGTTCTTGATAACTAGGATGATTGATCAGATTGAGATTACTCAATTCCGAGTCGGCATCGAATGATTCCCCAAATCCATCATAGGTTTCTCGTGGTTCTGGGATGCGCGCAGATGGCTGACGTGGTTCTCTGTGAGGTAAAGGAGATACAAAACGCTCGCGCTCTGGTATTTCTGTTGGTGTGGGTAATCGGTTTTCGATTTCTCCAGGCAGACGCACGGTATGTCCTAGACCGCCACAAGTGGGACAAGTTTCACCAAACAATTCGTAAATATTTTGACCCTGACGCTTGCGAGTCAGTTCTACTAAACCCAGTTCAGTTAATTGAGCAATCTGAGGACGAGCTTTGTCTGCTTTGAGTGCTTTATTAAAGTGTTCGAGGACTTGCAGTTGATCGCGTCGCGATTCCATATCAATAAAATCAACCACAATCACTCCAGCGATATTTCGCAGACGTAACTGGCGAGCAATTTCTGTTGCCGCTTCGCAGTTTGTCCACAACACTGTTTCTCTAGCTGTTGCCGATCGCGTGAACGAACCTGAGTTAACATCAATTACTGTTAATGCCTCAGTTGGTTGAATGATGATGTAACCTCCAGAAGGTAGGTCTACCCTTGGTTTTAGGGCTTCCCGAATAGCGGCATTGATCCGGAAATACTCTAAAATTGGCGAGCGATCGCGATGATGGTCAATTAACAATCCTTGAGGTGTTTGACCTCCACTCCAATTCTGCAAGTACTGTTTAACTCGCTTCAAACCAGTACTGGAATCCACAACAATCCGATTTACATCCGCGCCGTACATATCTCGCAATACGCGCTGAATAAAGTCATCATCCCGGTTGAGCAGTGCTGGGGCGCGAGTGGAATGGGCTTCCTGCTGAATTGCTTCCCATTGCTTTTGCAGCACCTCTAAATCTTCCATTATTGCTTCTTCTGGTTTGCCTTCTGCTTCTGTACGCACAAGCAAACCCATTCCCGCCGGTTTGATCAAAATGGCTAGTGCCCGCAAGCGGTTGCGCTCGCTTTCACTTTTAATTCGTCGGGATAAATTTACGCCTCTGCCGTAGGGCATTAGTACGACATAGCGTCCGGGTAAGGTAATATTACCCGTAAGCCTTGGTCCTTTTGTTCCCGTTGGTTCTTTCATCACTTGCACCAACACTTTCTGTTGTGGTGCTAATAATTCTGTAATTGCCGCTGCGGTACGCTTTAACTTTAACGGACCCAAATCGGTGACATGAATAAATCCATTGCGCTCTGGGTCACCAATATTGACAAAAGCTGCATCTATCCCAGGTAATACATTTTCTACTACTCCTAAATAGATATCACCTATTTGATGATGACCTGTAGCAACAACGAGTTCCTGTATCTGATCTTCAGAAAAAACCGCAGCAATTTGGTGCTGCTCCGCGATAATAATTTGTTTTGGCATTCAATTTCCTCAAAAATTGGCAGCATTAACAGGTTTGGAGGTTTGTGTCTCAAATCCGGTTAATTACTTAATAAATGAAAACTCTTTACATTCCCATATTTTTTGATGCTATGGTACAACTATCGTCGTTACTCCCAAAGCAGAACCCGCTCTATAGCCCTAGCTCAAACTTCTCTTTGTATGGTAGTTGGTACCCTTCGGGTTCTCTCAAAAAGTACAAGTCGGAAAATCCGCCGTTAATACTTGCCTCGTGTTTGCGTCAGTTTTCATTCTCAATGTTAAGCCAGTTTGATATTATACCTTTTTCTCCTGTTACCTTAAAAAGACACTACTAGTAATAACAATCGTCAACCAATTTTAGATTTTAGATTTGCGATTTGGGATTGAAACAGACCACGAGGGTAAGAGGCTTAAAGACTTTAAATTGAAGATTTGAGATTTGTTCGACCCACAATGGATGAGGCATGAACCATAAAAACAATCCAAAATCTCAAATCCAAAATTGAAAATACAGGTTAACTCGAGCTTTTAAGTTAAAAAGCTATTGGGACTCTTAAGAGCATTCACACGTTTAATTATTCCAGAACGGCTACATATTCATATTGTTTAAGCAATTAAATCAACCGTTAATGATTGATTTGTGATGCAATATCTCAACAAAGAGAGTTCTGAGTTGAAAATACTAAATCCTGAGCCAGCTTTTAACTCAGGATGCTTGATTTTAGAGTAACTTACTTAAGTCGTTAACAAAAAAAACCACTTCTATTTTCCATTCCCCAGATTTATCCTTAGGGTTATATTTAGCAACTGATGTTGCTACTCTATCTTAAGTTGCCCTAGCCTTCGCCAAGCTGCGCTTTGATTTTGCGCGTCTGTAGGCATCTAAAGGTCGGCATAGCCAACGGCAGTTGCTTTCTATAGTGAGTTCTCCGAAGGAGTAAAACTCTCCAAGAGTAACACACTAGCTCTTGGACACTACTGTGGATTAGACATTCAGCAGTTGTTTAAAAAGCATGGAGTTAGAGAACCTAACCGAGCCTGCTGTTCGTTACTGATTCACAAGGTAGCTATAGAGAGAGTGTGTTCTTTAATCTGCCTCAGTTTGTCTGGGATAAAATCCTAGAAGTTGCACTCTAATATCTTTGCTTTCGCCCCCTGAATGCGAGGGTAGTGAACCAGCTAATTCAATGCAGCGCCAGAAAATTTCTCTTCACCTCATTCTAACGCAACCTTGCTAAAAATCAATTCCAATGATTTGCGATGTTATGACAACTACTAGCAAGTTGTCATACAGGGATTATACTCCTAAAACTAAGCGATTGCGGTGGATGTGTCGAAGTTGAAATTCTACATTAGCTACTGCCTCTAACATAAATATGATTTGTTCTGGACGTAACAGCCAACCATCTTGACGATAGCTACCTAGATAACGAATAACAGATATAGATTCTCCTATGTCATTGGAGGTTTGTTGCAATTCCATTTCAAACAAGCGATCGCGCAGATTTATTAACTGGCTCTTGCCTGACTTAGTTGTTTGTTCGTACCAGAGTTCGTCTTTGGCTTTAATAGTATCAATCCAGTTTTGCCATTGTCTAGGCAATGCTTCGTCAAGTGCTGCTACAGCAATTGAATATTCTGCGGCTACCAATAGCTGGCTAGCTGCTTTAGCTTTTAAATCGGTCTGTACCACATGATATATAGGTATGTCTATGGGCATTTCCCGAATTAGTTGCTCTTTAAAAGTATCAACTGCCACCGGGATTGTTAATTCAAAATCCACAATTTCACCACTGCTAGTAGCTCCTAAAGCCAAAGCAGTAGCTACAGAAATTCGTGGCATTGGATGAAAACCACCAGTAAAAGCGATTGGCAAGCCTGCTCGCCGCACAACTCGGTCAAACAGACGGATTAAATCTAAATGGCTCACCAAAGCCATGTTTCCTTGCTTACCAAACCACACTCGTATTCGTTGTGTCTTAGCAGTATTGGGCACAAAATCGCCAGCGAATTTTGGTACAGCAGGTGGTTCAATGACGATATTGTGCCCAAAATCAGTGCCACAAACGCCACAGTGAGAACAACCTTCAAAAGAGCAATCGGGTACAATTGCCGCTTCTAAGGCGCGTTTCAAATCTTCTTTGAGCCACTTTTTCTCAATCCCGGTATCAATATGATCCCAAGGTAAAGGGGCATCAAGGGAGTGGGAAGTGCCCACTGCCCAGTCTGGAGTTAGGAATTCTCCACTATGCTTGTCTACTTCTGTGTTCTTAGACGGCTGTGCCTGAAACAAATTCCATTCGCCATTTTCGATTTGGCGGTATTTCCAATCTAGACCAGCTTGGGCGATCGCATCTCCCCAAGCACCAAAAGCCCGGTCTAAATTCTCATACCATGAATCCATACCTGCACCCAACTCCCAAGCGCGGCGTACTACTTTGCCCAAACTGCGATCGCCTCGTCCAACAAAATCCTCCATTGCTGAAATTCGCACATCAGTAAAATTTACCTTCACTCCCTTGAGCCGACGGAATTCTTGCCGCAGCAGGTTTTGTTTGCGCCCAAATTCAGTGCTAGAAACTGAGTGCCACTGAAATGGCGTATGAGGCTTGGGAGTAAAGTTAGAAATTGTCAAATTAAAGTTTAGAGGTTTTCTGCCTTTGTCTCGACACTCGCGCTGTAGCCAACTTACTGTTTCGGCAATACCTAAGACATCAGCATCTGTCTCACCAGGCAAGCCAATCATAAAATATAGCTTAATTTTATTCCAGCCTTGCTCCCAAGCCGTTTTCACCCCCCGTAACAGTTCTTCATTTGTCAAACCCTTATTCACAATGTCTCGCATCCGCTGAGTTCCAGCCTCTGGAGCAAACGTTAGTCCACCTTGACGCGTACCTCCAAGGATATTAGCAATATTTTGATCGAATTTGTCTACCCGTTGACTGGGTAAACTTAAAGAAATGTTTTCATTTTTTAAGCGATTTTTAATTTCCATCCCCACTGCTGGTAGGGATAAATAATCAGAACAACTTAGAGACAGTAAAGAAAACTCATTGTAACCAGTTGTCCTCATACCTTGTTCAATTGCTTCTACCACTTTATCCGGTTCTACATCCCGTGCTGGTCGAGTCAACATTCCTGGTTGACAGAAGCGACAGCCACGAGTGCAACCACGCCGAATTTCAATGGTCAAGCGGTCGTGTACTGTTTCTACATAAGGAACTAGCCCAATAGAATATGCTGGAATAGGAGTTGCAACTCTTCGTACAATACGTTTTGGCACCTCTGGCCGCGCAGGATAAACGGAGCCATCATCTGCCATGTCGTAAAACTGGGGGACATATACACCTGGTATTTGTGCCAACTCTAGTAACAAATCTTCCCGACTCAAAAGAGCTTGTTTGCCTTCTTCCAATACCAAACCAATTTCTGGCAGTAATTCTTCTCCATCTCCAAGGGCGAAAAAGTCGAAGAAGTCAGCGTAAGGCTCAGGATTTGATGTCGCTGTCTGTCCCCCTGCGAAAATCAGAGGAAATGAGGGCTGAGTATTGCTCAATTCTCCCCTGTCTTGATACCCCTGTGCTGTTGTGCTTCCTTGCCTCTCTCGCCATGTCAGGGGAATTCCCGCTAAATCCAACATTTCTAGGATATTAGTTGCACCCAATTCGTAACTGAGGCTAAAACCTAAAATATCAAATTCTGTAAGCGAGCGCTTTGACTCTACCGCAAACAACGGTGTATTCGTTTGGCGTAATTTGGCACAGAGATCTTGTCCTGGTAAATAGGCGCGATCGCACAATTGACGGGGTTGGGCATTCAAAATGTTATATAGAATGATATGCCCTAAATTGGATGCACCGACTTCATATACTTCTGGATAGGTTAAAACCCAGCGTATTGTTGTTGTATCCCAAGGTTTGTGTATTGCTAAGCGCTCGTTACCCAAGTAACGCCCTGGTTTGAAAATTTCCGGTGTTATTAATTTTTCAACTGCAACAGCCACTATGCTATCTTCGAGCTACTTTAATTACAGTTTCTCAAATCTAACTTTAACATTAAATTTAGTCTGACAACAAAGTTTTTCGATGCAACTTATAACTTATTTACATAAAGTTCGCTAAGGAGCGGACTTTGCTAATTATTACATCGCTTATATATAAATTTATGTTGCAGACAATTGAGCTTCACTTTCTAAAATTTCAAAAACCCTATCAAGTTGCGTCAGTTCAAAAATAATTTGAATTGAGGGAGCGACATTGCAAAGTTGGAAACTCCTTTCTAAACCAACAGCCAGCTTGTGTGCTGATAACAGTGCCATCAAGGCTGTGCTATCTAAGGATTCTACTGCCGCTAGATCTACTACCAAAATGGAAATATCATTTTTTGTGACCCCAGTAGTAAGATCTCGTTCAAATTCCAAGGCGTTTGCAGCATTCAAACAGCCTTGGGGTCGAATAACTGCAATTTTGGGATACTGAAGCACTGCTTGCATAGTTCCATCCTATGAGAATTATTGAAGCGTCAAAGTAAGAATTATTTGAACATAAACTTTTTTCTGTTGCATCGACCATATGTCTTAGGTTTCTTTGCTGAATCTTTATTGCTTTAGGATGTCAGTTTAAAGATTGTCATAATTCAAGTTTAAAATGTGTTTACATATACTTTTTTTTTATCTCAGTTCAAAAACAATCAACATAGACTGAGTTAAAGCAGAAAAATTATCCGTAACTTTCCTGAGGAAACTTGACTAGTCTATAACTTAAGCTAATTTAGCCAAGTCTTAACAGTAAGTTAAATCTCACACCTTACTGTTACTGATTATATCGAGCAAACTCACAGCAAATTATTTATCTAACTAATTTAAATTGTGATCTATATCACTAATTAACTAGTATTTGATCGCTTTTTATACTTAGCTTTATCTGAAATAATAATTGATATATTATAGAGTTGGATTATTACTTATGAGAACTAGGTACGCTATTCGTAAATTGGTAGAAAAAGCTCTTGATATTAAAAAATTAACTCCTGAGATAGAAAATGAAATAAATTCAGAGTTGACCCAACTCGGTTACATTTCTGACGTTGACTACGAAGCTTTGGAATTATTAATGGCAGAGATGGATGCGGGTCGAATTCAGCTAGTTTCTAGTCTGGGATATTAAAATAATTCATAATTAAGTTTTGTCACAACAATAAAATAAATAACCATACAACTTCTCTAGAAGTTAACACTTTTAGCTAAAATCTCCAGAATTAGTTAATTTTAGTTGCTTGGACATAGAGGCTGGGTAGGTAATATCGAGTTAATTTTGACTATGGCTAGAGAAATTAAACTTAAAACAGTAAAAAAATTACTGTAAAGTATCTTAAGTGCATATCAAGAGGCATTTGTCCTAAGAGGATGTCTGAGAAAGACAACTATATTCAATGCCTCATCCCCTATATAGAGTACAATCTTTAATCCCCAATTCCTAATTTTTCTTGATGTGCTTGCCAAAGTTGGTGAATAAACTGATTGAGTTGCTGTTTGCCAGCTAAGTCAACCTCTGTTTTTAGTTGTTTTGCTAAAACTTGGCTCAATAAGGTAATTACTTCTGTGTCTAAAGCTGGTTGAAATAAATCAGCAGGCCAAAGCAAGTCAGATGCATGGCGCAAATCAGTAATTAGCGGCGAGTCTTCAATTAAGGTGACCATTAATAAAGGACGTACCCAGCATAACTGGCGGGAAGCTACAAATTGAATGACTTCTGCATATAGATTCCTCTCACCATGCTTCAAAGACACTATTTGTCCAGGTTGAAGAAAATCTAGATTCATATCCATCATTAAAGCAGTTTGGGCAGTAACAAGGATTGTTTTTAACTTCTTTGATTCAAAAGTGAGAATGCGCTACCTTTAAGGAAGCTTCTGTAAAATTAGGGTAGCACTCTTACGGGGGTGATGTCTTAGGACATATGCCTCACAAGTGCTTACACAAAGCTAATATGACCAATACTTAGCAGTAAAGGATTTTCTTAGTATAGTATCTGCAAAGAAATACTATAGAATAAGTAAATAACTGTTAAGCGATCGCTAGACAGACGCCTTGTTGTAGTGAATTAACGATTAAAGAGCAAAGAGCAGTGTCAGTTGAAACCATTGAACAGCGTTCTACGTCCCGCAAGCTCGCGCCTCGGTATCGCGTTTTGCTCCATAACGATGACTACAACCCTATGGAGTATGTGGTACAGGTACTAATAACTACTGTGCCCAGCCTTACCCAACCCCAGGCTGTTAGCATCATGATGGAAGCCCATACTAACGGGCTAGCTTTAGTCATTACCTGCGCTCAGGAACATGCTGAGTTCTATAGCGAAACATTAAAAAGTCACGGTTTAAGTAGCACAATTGAACCTGATGAGTAGTCAAATAATTACTAATTCGTAATTAAAAAGGGTACAAAACCAACATAGAATTAATAATTCAGCGAACAACAATTTAGTGGAAAGTCCAAACTGCTACTAATTGTAATTACGAATTATTTTGACCTTTTTAGTATGAAAAAAAACCTTGTTCGTTTAGGCGAAAGCCCTGCCCCTATCAGGCTGGGCTGTTTTATTATGACTTTATTGCTGTTATGGTTACCCTTAGCTGCACCAATATACTTACTAGTGCATAATTCAAATTTAGAAAGTATATTGACATTAGTATTGTTATATGTGATATTTATTTTTCTCCTAAGACTATGGGGTAAACATGTTTACCAGCAGCCGCAAATTCTTCGGCGTTATGGCTTAGAATTCACGCGGCAAAATGGTGTGGATTTAGTGCGTGGCTTGGCTACAGGGATAATTAACATTCTGATACTTTTTGGGGTAGAAGGTTTTTTAGGTTGGTTGGTATGGCAACAACCAAAAGTTTTCTTGCTGAAAGTGATTTTAGAGGGTTTAGTTGTCGCTTTAGGCGTTGGCTTTGCTGAGGAATTGTTATTCCGAGGCTGGTTGCTAGATGAATTACAACGAGATTACAGTCCGCGTGTGGCGCTGTGGACAGATGCAATTACATTTGCAACATTGCACTTTATTAAGCCGTTAACAGTAATTATTCAAACACTGCCACAATTTCCAGCTTTAGTATTGCTGGGGTTAACGCAGGTATGGGGAAAGCGCTGGCACAGAGGACGCTTAGGTTTTCCAATTGGTCTGCATGGTGGTTTAGTGTGGGGTTATTACATTATTAATGTGGGTAAATTAGTAAAATATTCTGGTCAAGTTCCTGATTGGGTAACTGGTGTGAATAATAATCCCCTGCAAGGAGTCATGGGGGTGTTATTGATGAGTGTATTAGCTTTGTGGATACGAGGCCGAACTAAGCGATCGCTTCATATATGAAAATAAAAATATTAATTGTATCAGCTTTATTACTTACTTTTGTTTCTAGTTGTAAAGATTGTGAGGCTAAAAAAACTTCAAATCCGGCTCATGTGAAGCAGTTGCTAGCAACTAAAAAATGCCCCAAGTGTGATTTAGATGGTGCTGATTTAACAAATACTGATTTAGCTGGAGCAGATTTAAGAGAGGCTGAACTAACTAATGCTAAATTAGATGGTGCAAATTTACAAGGATCTGATCTACGCCAAGCAGAGATGCGATGGACTGATAAATCTGAAGACGATCGTGGAGAATCTGGATTCTCAGAAATCGGTGATATTGATTTTAGTTGTAATGTTGATTATAAAGTTTCGTTAGAGAAAGTTAACTTACAATCAGCTAACTTTTCTGGTACTAATCTCTCTGGCTTATTTATTTCTGATAGTAATCTCCGTGCTGCGAATTTAAGTAGTGCTAACTTAAAAGGTACTTACGTTACAGAGGTAGATTTATCACAAGCAAATCTAAATCATGCTAATTTATCTTACGCCAGCTTCGGCAATGCTAACCTTCACTCGGCAAACTTACAAAATGCTGATTTAAGCCACAGCGAATTAATCGTCAATGTAGACTTAAGAAATGTAGATCTAAGTGGTGCTAGATTAAATGCTGCAAAATTGGAAGGAGTAAATTTAAGGGATGCTAACCTTCGTGATGTTGACTTTACTCAAAGTAGCGTAGATAGAACAGACTTTCGTTATGCTAAAAATCTGACAACCGAGCAGATTAAATTGGCACAAAATTGGGAAGAAGCAGTATACGACGAAGAATTTCGCGCGAAATTAGGACTACCTGCTTGCAAAACTAGGTTAGGTAAATATTTGGGAGATCCTTTTATTTTTAGTAAAATAAAGAAAGGATGTTTTCAAAATTAATCAGTTGCCTAGTTTCCAGGAGTACATAGGGCTTGCTGAATAAGTCTCTTAAGCAAATCTAGAAGTCACACAGCATACGAAATAGTTGTTTCATCACTCAGTTTCCAAATTTACCCAGCGATCGCTTACGAAAGTGCAAGGGTTTTGAGACTCTAGATGTTATAACCTTGCACTCGTTTGCTAGAAAAAGGCTTAAAAACCTTATCTGGCCTATATTGCACTTCTATTCAGCAAGCCCTACATATTTATCAACTACAGCACGCAGCATCAAATATCCTCCCGTGGAAAACTAACCCATTCTTCACTACGGATTACATCAATTTCTTCTGTGGAAGGTGCTTTTCCTAAATCAGCGCATAGTCTCCACAAGGATTGACGGGAAAGGGTAGAGAGTTTATCTGTTAACTCGCGTTCTATATCAGGAGCAATTTGCTGGATCAAACGTACTTTGTCCACGGTTGAAAGTTGCTTTGCTAGTCTGAGAACTTCTTTTAGGCTCACAAATTTTCACCTGCTTCATCTGCGAAAATTTTAACAATAGCTAAGAATATTGCGAAACGATGAAGTAGTAACTTTCGGATGGGAATAAAAACGATCGCCATGATTCACATTGCGCGATCGCACCTAAGCCACATTTTTGACTGAAATAATTCCCTCACTACACCATTGAATAAGTAGCCATCTGTCAGAATCTTTATCTAGCGCTGGCTTGAGACGGAAATTAAAAACCTCTTGCCAGACCTCTACGCCATATTGAGATACAAAATCTGCCTCCAGTTCTTTGAACTGTTCCCATTGCCGATTTCCGATAGCAGTCAGCATAGGAATGATTGCAGTGATTGAGACTTCTGCGGCGACAGGTGTCATTCTGAATAGTCCTCAAAAAAACAAATAATCGGCATAGGTGGTTTTTTGGTATTGATGATTTTAACCAACCGTTTACCCTTGCTTCTAGCAAGCGCAAAACAAGCTAACTCTGTTTCTGCTGCTGACCAATCTCTTGGATCTGTTACCGGGTCAAACTCTTCTTCATTTGAGTTGTTTGATTGGCTTTCGTCGGTCATGCTTTGATTGTTTAATAAGGACTGCTACTGGGTACAGTTAGGCTTACAAATATTTACCTGCTTCACCTGAGAAAATTTTAACAATAGCTAAGGAGACTACCTTTTTGGACGCAATATTTACCCCCGCGTCTCAACCACTGTACCCACTACACACGCCTTATCCAAATTAACGCCGCTCAGATTCGCACCTTCTAACTCCGCACAAAGCAAATTCGCCCCAGAAAAATTCGCCCCTGCTAAATTCGTCCCGCGCAAGTCAGCTTCTTCAAGATTTGCTTCACTTAATAATGCCCCTTGCAAATCAGCACGACTTAAGTCTGCACCTTTGAGATTTGCCCCTGTGAGGTTTGCACCACGCAAGTCAGCACTGCGTAAGTCCACACCTTGCAAATTCACATTCATCAAATTCGCACCACTGAGAAAAGCACCTGCCAAAGATACATCGCTGAGTCTGGCTCCCATTAAGTTAGCACCTCGGAGATTGCTACCCCGCAAGTCAGCACCAGTTAAATCTGCTTGCATCAAGTTTGCTCCCATGAGGTTCGCCCGCAAGTCAGTTCCTTGAAGGTTCGCCCCCATTAAATTCGCTCCTTCTAAATGCCCACCTTCGAGTTTGGAAGCAGCGAAATTAGCACCGACAAGGGTAGCACCAGCAAGATTAATTCGGTTTAAATCTAGTTGGGACAGTTCCTCGTCTTCTAAATTTGTCCCTGGAAGTTGTTTGAGTTTTCCTAATCTGATAGCTTCAATATTCATTTGGGGTAACTACCAATTTCCTCACTTGTCTTGCTGTGGCTATCCCATTGGGAATCGAGTAACCAGACGCCGCTGCTAACTTTGGGTGTCATTATCGGTAAGTCGAGTCCCTGTTGTAAACCCATCACTAATAAAGCTAGGGTATCTACAAGTTTAGGGTCAAAGCGAGTAGATTGTTGCTGTCTGCATTCATCCAAAGCTTGAGTAAATATTTCTTGGCGACTCTGATTTAAGGATTTTCGCTGATTTACTCGCCATTGAAAGTCTGCCAATAATGCCAAAATTCTCGACTCTAGGGGAATTTCATCTCCAACTAAGCCTGCTGGTTCCCCTCTACCATTCCACCACTCGGTTTGGTGAGTAATAATTTGGGCAACTGCTCGCAGTCGTGGCATGGTTCGCAAGACCTGCGCCCCTGGTATTAAAGGACAACTGGGGGCATCTTCTTGAGAATGTGTGGGTACTTTGTCAGAACTAAGAACGCTTTCTGCTTTTTGTAATGGATCTATGCGATGCAACAAAGCCGCTAGGCGCAATCTTTTTATCTGCCATGCGGGAAGATCCAAAAGTTGGGCGATGGTCTCGGCAAGTACTACTACTTCCGCAGCAGCCATTGGATTAGTCACATCTGCGATATCTAACAGTTGCGCCATCCGTAAAAATGCTTGGATTTCGTTAGAAACCAAGTTCCGATCTAAGGTTTGTTGACCGAGGGCTGTGGGGATAGATAGATTGTCTTGCCCTGTTTGGAGATAATCGACTACACGAGAGACAACTGCACCCAAATTTTCTAATCTGGCAGTAGATGGTAGGTAGGCGTAGCCCGTCGTAGACATCGCTTGTTTATCAGCAATGAGTTTATTCGCCAGTTCTGGGTTATATTTGCTGATGTGAGCGATCGCTATTTCTGCTGTCTCTTGCACTAACTGTGGCTCAAATGTCCACAAGCCATAGAATTTGCGCTCTAAGTCTGATGTCGGTATGCCACTGCTACCATAATCAGCTGCCGATAGCTCTTGACAAATTACCATTGCTGTGTAACTTGGCGACAAAATAATTAAGTGCCACTCTTGTGCTACTGGATCTGCCGGATCTAATGCTACTAAGTCTACATTAGGTAGAAGGCTTGTTGGATGTTCGGCAAAGCCAGCGTCAGGGGCAGCCATGATCGCAATTTTGCGGCTGCGCTGGGCGATATCTGCATATCGCCCGGCTTCTTGCAGATACCATTTACCCTGTTGGAAGGCTACGATCGCCAAAGGTCGATCGTCATCTGCGAGAATATGGTCTTCTAGGGCATGGCAGAGAGATACTAGGGTATTTTTGTAGTACACCCCGAATCGAATTGGTCTGGTGCTATGGCGATGGGCTGTTTGCAGCTGTTGTAGAATTGAACCTTCTAACATGAGTTTGGGATTTGATGAAAACGAACCGCACAGAGAAGTTTGAGCTAGGGCTTGGGCTGAGCAAAACTTTTCCTAAGGAGATGACGCACGTAGATTGTGCTTCCTCACAAGGCTACGGTAGGCACCCAGAACTTTGAATAACAAACAAAGGAGAAATTCCAAATTCTGAATATCCCCGCATTCTTGTGTTTTCTAGGATACACTTGCTAGCTGTTTTTCTTTCCTTTCTATTGGTGAAGAAAGTGCTGCTTCTAAGTCGGCACAACCCAGTTTTTCTTCTAAAATATTCATGACTTCGCGGCCGAAGTCATTGGGGTTTTGTCGCCAAGCTTGTAAACAGACTTCCCCAAAGAATGAACCAAGAGGTTCGGGGTTCCAAAGGAGTTTTTTGGCTGTCCACGGCATTAAACTCATTGGATTATACCCTGGTTTGAGGATGCCCTGTTTGAAGGCATATTCTTCTAAATGGGTATGGGGTTGCAGTCCAATAAAGAAGATGGCAGGTTCGACTTTATCAGCACCAAAAATTCGTTCTAATTCCCTGTGGTAGGCGATAGTTTGGCGAATGGTTTCGGGACGTTCGTCAATAACGTTAAAGGAGTAGTTGACTGAAACCAAGTCGTTAAAACCGGCTGCTTTTAAATCATGACAGTTTTGTAAGACGGTTCGGAGGTTGTACCCCATCCGCATTTTCCGCACGAGTTCTTGAGAACCACTAGTAATCCCAATTTCAAAGTAGTTCATCCCGGTTTTTGCCATCAACTCACACAATTCTGGTGTCAAATTGTCAGCTCGAATATAAGCTGCCCAGTGGATGTCTGTCATACCAGAATCGACGATTTTTTGCAAGAGTTCTATTGCATCGTCGATAAATTTGCGTGCGGGGATGAATTGGGCGTCGGTAAACCAGAAGTTGCGAATGCCGCGATCGTATAATTGGCGCATCTCGGCAACTACTTCATCTGCTGGATTAATGCGTACTTGTTTACCTTCGACAACCGTATAAACGCAATAACAACAGTTGTGCGGACAACCACGCTTAGTTTGTACGCCTAGATAAAAGTCTTGCTCTTGCAGATAATAATTAAATTCTGGCCAGATGCTTTCGATATAGTCGTAGTTACAAGCTGTTTTTTCTAAAGGAGTGGGTTGTTCGTGAATTAGCCGTTCTCGTGGTTGAGTTTCTCCCACAACATAACAGCGTTGATCTCGAAACTCTTTACCACTTAAAAGTTTTTCCAGCAGAGTTTCCCCTTCACCCACAGAAATAATTGTTCCTTGGGGTAAGCTTTTACCTAACTGTTCGTAAAATACGCTGACTGCACCACCACCTACAACTGTACGGGCATGAGAATTATATTTTTGGGCACGCTTTAAACCACGTTTGATTAAGCCCTGGTTACGCCACAGCTCTACATAGTAAGCGATGAAGATTCGCAACCCGCCTAATGCTCCACGCAATTTTAATAAAGGATTCTTGGCATAGTAAAATTCAAAAGCGTTTTGTAGCGGGTTACCGCCACGTCCGCCGACTGGGGCATAAATTTGAATATCCCGCCAAGAAAACACTAGTAGTGTAGGTTTAAATTCATCGATACACCTATCTAAAGCCGAAGTGTAGTCTAAAGGTGGTACTGTTCCTAAATCAAAGATCCGCTGTTGAATGTTGGGAAATTGCTTGTGGATATGATCGCTCAGGTAGACAACCCCGATGGGAAAGATGGGGTTACAAGGAAGGCGAACGTAAAGAATTCGATTTTCCATTATGGGTGTTTTGACTGCCATCTTGCCAATATTGAGGGAAAAGCGAGAAAAACTTCAGTTTTAAGGGGTATTTTTGTTTGGGCTACTTTTATCTATCACAATATTGCTTGACATTGAAGCCAACTATTGATAAAGAGCAATTTTTTATTCCAAATTCTAGGAATCAATAAAATTACTTTGCACGCTAAATGCATCTAATTGAGAGATGTTTATGAAGAAATTTTTCATATAGCTTTACGATAACATTGAGTTTATTGATTAAGCGACAATCTAGGGGTATTTATCTTCAGATAGATAAAATGGCGATCGCTTGTTTACTGAGGGAAAAGCAAGGGGATCGTCATCAGAGCAATATTCTACTTATTTATTTTCAGAGAATTAAAACTTTTATACCAGGAAAAATATCTAAATTTTTAGCTATAGTGTATAATTCCGAAAAAGGCATAAATAATTATAAAATTTTTATAACTATAAAATATTTCTTTAGATAGAAATAACCCACAAATCTCCAGTTGGTATTCACAGTTACAACAACAGGGGATCAGTCGATGCTAGGCTTGAGTAGTGTAATGTTAAATTGTGGCGTAAAGCTCCTCAGCAGTTATGGCTCAAATTTTAGATCCTCTACCACCTGAGCAATCCGGGAAAATTCTCTGCTGCTACATCAATGCCACGAGCAAAATACAGGTAGCTCGCATCTCTAATATTCCCAATTGGTATTTTGAAAGGGTTGTTTTTCCAGGACAACGCCTGCTATTTGAAGCTCCACGGAAAGCTAAAATGGAGATTCATACAGGAATGATGGCAAGTGCAATTTTATCCGATAAGATTCCGTGCGATCGCCTGATGGTTAATGACCCTAGTAATTATGAGTTTGATACAGACTCATCTTTTGGAAAAGACTCTATAGATACCGCAGCAATGGTGCAGCAACTTAATAAAAAGACCGGAGATAGTATAAAACCCTTACAAGTCGCTGGTTTAGCAGCAGTTGATTAAAAAAAACAATTTGGCTCAATTTTGGGGTTGCTGAATTCAGCAGCCTTTTTTATTTATTAATCACTGGTCATTAGTAATTAATTTTTCTGGTTTATCTTTGCGCCTTTGTGTCCCTTGTCTGTTACTCTCATCTACAATCATTCTTATGAATCTGCCTTCATTTCTTTGGTTGTGGAAAATCGCCGCCTGGTCGATGGGATTGTCACTGCTGGCATACCTGATGTTAGCAGTTACAGGCGTTTTGATGTTTCGGATGAGAACTTCGCAGCAATTTCCTTTTATTTCCCTATTAATGGGTGGAAATTTAGAACTGCGATCGCTCCATAATTTAATGGGAATCAGCATGGTAAGTTTAGTGCTACTATTGCTGGCGATCGGCATTGTTGGCACTTTAGGCCATTTTGGTTCTCTGGGACACTCGTCACACTTAGTTTCTGGATTGATAGTAGTAGCGTTGGTTTTACTGTCTGCTTTCAGTGCAGGGCAAATTAGTTCCACAAAACCTTGGGCTAGACTTTTACACATAGGTGTAAACATGATTCTGTTTGTCGGCTTTGTCTGGGTATCCCTTACTGGTTGGACTGTCGTGCAAAAGTATTTACCTTAAACGAAGTAGGGCAAAAAGCTGTCCTAGAATAAAGAAAAGCATTGTAATTGAGCCGTGACAGCAAATTCAGCCAATACTTCAGCTTCTGTTTTTCACCTTTCTCCTTTGATTCGGATAACGCTGCTGAGTCTATACATAGCACTGACAATTCCATTACCCTTCTTATCGCAGGTAACAGCCGCACCTGTACCCCCAGCATTATTATGGGTAGGAATCAGCATCGGCTTAATTGCCTTGTACGGGGTGTTGACGGAACAAGTAATAGTAGACGAACAAGGAATTCAGGTTACTTACCCTGGTTGGGTACCCCGCTTTTTTCGTAAAGGCTGGTTTTTACCTTGGTCAGAAGTCAAAGAGTTAAAACCCCGTACTACCGGTCAAGGAGGACTAGTTTATTATTTTCTCAGTCAGGATGGAGAAGCTTATTTACTACCAATGCGTGTAGCTGGATTTGCCCGTTTGGTGCAAATTGTCCAAGCAAAAACAGACATTGATACTACAGATGTTCGTCCTTTAGCACAACCGTGGATGTATGCGATTTTACTGGGATTCACACTGCTGTTGCTGTTGGTTGATGGTTGGGCGATCGCCACAGCCTTAACTATTAAACAATTAACATAGAATAGGCTATGGGATATGGGGCATACAAGCAGAGTCGAAGGGGTGGAAGGCTTTTTTATAATCTTCCCATCTCCCAGTTGATGAGTTTCGACTACGCTCAACTACCGCGAAGTCGAACCACATCTTCCTCATCTCCCGGTTAGTGAGCGAAGTCGAACTACATCTCCCTATCTCCCTCATCTCCCCTTGAATAATGTCACAGCAAAAGCCACACTCAGGCTAGAACAAGTTAATCTGTTTATAAAGCTGAAAACCCAAGTTTTGGCGAATCAGCACGGATACCCTATATTGCAGGACATTTCCTTTGAGGTATTCCAAGGCGAACGTATTGCCATTGTAGGCGCGATGGGCGCTGGTAAAACTTCTTTACTACGCCTGCTCAACTATCTTATTGAACCTAGTAGTGGCAAAATCTATTTAGAAAATCAAGAGTATCGCCAAATTCCAGTCATCGAGTTACGGCAGATGGTAACACTTGTATTGCAAGAATCAAAGCTGTTAGGGATGACAGTTGGGCAAGCTTTAGCTTATCCTTTGGTTTTGCGTGGTTTATCCAAACAAGCAATTCAGGAACGAGTCAATTACTGGACAGAACAACTGCACATTCCCAATGAATGGTTAGGACGAACAGAGGTGCAACTTTCTGCAGGACAACGACAACTAATAGCGATCGCTCGTGCCTTACTCATCCAGCCTAAAATTCTATTATTAGACGAACCAAGCTCTACTCTAGATACTCGTACAGCTTTGCATCTGATACAAGTTTTAATTCAGTTGAGTCAAACTCATCAAACTACGATTTTGATGGTAAATCACCAAATAGATCTAGTCGAAGCGTTTTGCACTCGATTATTACACTTACAGCAAGGTCATTTATCAGCAAATCAAAGAGTTTCTGAAATCAACTGGGATGAATTACGAGAAACCTTGATTAAAGCACAAGCTCAAGACGATTTTGAATTTTAGATTTTGTATACGGACTAGGGATTAGGGACTGGGTAATGGGTACTGGGCATTATGTATTGGGCATTGAGTACTGGGTATTAGAAAATAGTATTTTTAATCTTATTTCCCAGTCCCCAGTCCCCACTCATCAGTCCCAATTACAATTGACTACTAAGTGTTGAACGTTGATTGTTAAATCTCTCTCTAGTTAACTTTGTTTGTGACTGGGGAATATTACTATTCAAAATTTCCATGTTAAAACGGTATCCTACATTGCGGATAGTTTGAATCAAGCTAGGTTGTCGGGGATCTAGCTCAACCTTTTTCCGCAGCGACAAAACATGAGTATCAATGGTACGAGGGTTATCAATAGCATCAGGCCAAGCACGACGCAGCAATTCCGACCTACTCAGAGGTACTCCCCCAGCTTGTGCTAAAACGTATAATAAACTAAATTCCTGTGGTGTTAAGTCAATGAACTCTCCTTGGAAGCGAACGCGGCGTTGAACTAAATCAATTTGCAAAGTTCCGTAATCTAAATAAGCTGGTGCAGTAGGTGTGCGCTTCCGGCGAATCAGTGCTTCTACCCGTGCTAAAAACTCTTGCATCCCAAAAGGTTTGCTAAGGTAATCATCTGCACCCGCCTTTAGACCTGCGACAATATCAGCTTCACTATTGCGGGCAGATAGCATTAAGATTAGAGGCTGTTGCTGACGATGCAACCAACGACAAAACTCAATGCCATCACCATCAGGCAGATCAGCATCTAAGACGACCAGCGTTGGTTGATGGCTTAAAAATACTTCCCTTGCTTGATAAATACTGGCAGCTTGATGCACCCGGTATTCCAGTTGTTGCAAGTGCCAACCTAGCAACGACCTTAGATGGGGATTCCCTTCAATGATTTCTATACATACCGAACCCACGGTGGCAAGACCCCTTAGCGTCGATGACTTTCAAAGTAACAAGCCCATGTCTCAGGTTTTGTAGCCTTTGTTACTTCAATTGCTATTAGCTTTACATTTCCTCATAAAAAAAGTGGCAATATCTTTAATTTGTCCCCTCACAAAAGGGATTAGAAATATTCTTAAATTTTTGTTAAACTTATAAAAAGTCTTGTCAGACTTATTAAAAGTTCTTTTAGCTTAATATTGTGTTTTTTGATGACTATAATATCCAAAAATCATAAGCCGACCAGGTAAGCCTTAGCTAGACAGCTTTTCAGCCTGATTGAAAAGTAATTCGCCGATTACAAATTAGTGCCTACACTCATGAATATAGCACCAATAAAATTGGGCTATTAGTAGGAAAAATTATAAAGATACTCTAGCAGACAAGTAGAATAGGTGTTTTCTGGAATAGGATTAAAGTAGTTTGTAGCTACCAAAAGACCGCTACCCAAAAAATATATGTTTACTTTTAATCGATCCCCAAGGGAAATCACACTTCACATTTGAACGTGAATCATTTACAATTCTCATTCCAAAGACATTAATACAGCAGTTATGCTCCAAGACACACAAACCATCCGCTATTACCAAAGACTTACTGACGCCTTCGTCGAGTTATGGAATCGCGGTTATCGTATGGATGATATGCGGATGTATTTGGATGGATATTTAGCCGCACTGCGACATGGTAACGCCATAGAACCTTTTCTGATTCATCGTTTAGAAGAGGAAGCCAGCCGCTACTTGTACGATGCGTCAAATTTTGCAGTGCCGCAACCACAGCCACTACGCGATTACTACTAATACCATTTATCTGGTTATTAATAGTAGCCGTCAATCAACGCAGATGATTATAGCATATTATCTGTATTGGTCAACGGGTTGTCGTGGTGTGAGATTTTGGATATGTTGTATTGATAATATCTATCCCCTCAGTCCTGTATTGGTCTTGTTAATGCGACTGAGGGGATTTTTGATTTCCAAGATAAATTAAATTATATAAAAATTGAATTTAGTCCCTGGTCTTTAAGTAGGATGATGGGGAAAAACAAAACTATGTTAAGAAAAATTAAATAGACTTAAACCTTCTTCCCTCCTGCCTCGTTTCAACGATAAATATTCACATCAACTTACTTACTTCTGTATTTGACTTAGCAAGTGAGTTAATTCGGGCAAAATCAGTTTTTCCATTGCTAGTTGCACAGCATTACTGGAACCAGGAAGCGAGAAGATTAATTTATTTTGATAAACACCAGCAATAGCACGAGAAGCGATCGCGCGCGAACCAATTTGCTGATAACTTAGAAAACGAAATAACTCACCAAATCCTGGCAAGGTTTTCTCTAGTAACTGCTCAATTGCATCATAGGTAGTATCTCTTGGCGCGATACCTGTGCCACCATTGAAAATTAGAGCATCCAAAGAAGCGCTTTTTCCCAGATTTTCTATATGTTGCTGAATTTGTGCTGGTTCATCTTTAATAATTGCATAAGCTCCTACAGCATGGTTTGCAGCGATAAGTAGCTGCTGAATTAGCTGACCACTTTTATCTGTTTCAGGAGTGCGTGTATCGCTGACAGTAACCACGCCACAAGTTACGGTTATTCCAGATAAGTCTGGATGGGGTTGTTGCGTCATGGAAAGGTTATTAACTTTTAATAGTGGAGAGTAGGGAGTGGGGACTGGTGACTAGGAACTGGGGATTGGGGAAGAGTTTTCTTAACCTAATCCCCAATCCCCAATATCCAGCACCCAATTTCTCATGTCGTATGTTCTATCCTTCTTTTTTACTCAGTCCAAGACCGTTTTCATCCCCATATCGCTGCATGAAACGCATGAAGCGATCCCATTCTTCAGGGGATTTCATCAGGTAAAGTGCTTCTAATGCTTCCGGTCTTCCGTTGACAAATTTAGCCTTAACTTCGCGAGTGATGATTTCGCCTTCTTCGTCAATCAGGTACATCCCAGTGATGTCGTCGGTGCTGCCTTGGTCTAAAATCTTGGGATTTTCAAAAATAAATGTTGCTGTGCCAGTTTCACCACTGCGCCCTCGCGTTAAGCGCACGTCTGGAACTACTTCTTCGTCAACCCCTCTAGCAAACTGGATTTTCGCCATGATAAATGAGTTTAAACTTTTACGATCGTTAGTTTAATATTCTCTCATCATTTAGAACTCTAAGGTCTAGAAGCAACTCCGATCAATCGGATCGTTAGTATATATACTTAAGCTGCTTCTTTTTCAATGACTAAAGTTACTGGGCCATCGTTTTCAATCGTAACTTGCATCATTGCACCGAATTGACCAGTTTCCACCAATAAACCACTAGCTCTTAACTTGGTAATAAAACGATTATATAAATCTTCTGCTAATTGAGGAGCTGCTGAGCGGTCAAAAGAAGGACGGCGACCTTTGCGACAATCACCGTAAAGAGTGAATTGACTGACTACCAACAACTCACCCCCAATTTCTTGCACAGATTTTTGCCAGCGATGTCTATCGACAAGCCCCTGCGCGTATGTGCCTTCTTCTTCATGGGGAAATAGGCGTAATTCTAGGCACTTACGCACCATCCAATCGAGTTCAGCATCGGTATCGGTATTGGCAATGCCTACGAGTAAGTTGAGTCCCCGCCCAATTTTACCGATGATTTCGCCATTAACAATAACTTGAGATGATTTAACTCGCTGGATGACAACACGCATAAGAAGTTAGAAGTTTAGGTAAGAAAATGCGATCGCTATTTTCTTATTTTCATCAATTAAAATCGATGGTAGAACTAATAAAAACACATTCCCAGGTCAAACCTGGGAACGAGAACACAATTTTAACTCTTAACTCCTCACTCTAACTTTTATTTCCCAAACCCTTTACCACGATTAGTAGAAGGCAAGCAAATACAATTTTCTATCTGACTAATTAAAGTCTCACGATCCAAATTTTGACCAATTAGCACTATTTGGTTTTTGGGTTTACCTTGCCAATCATCATCATCCAAAGTGAAGCGTTTACCACAAAGGTGGAAAATATGACGCTTCGGACTTTCATCAAACCACATAATCCCCTTGGCTCGGAAGATATTTGAGGGTAGCTGGTTATCTAAGAAATACTGAAACTTCCTAATAGAAAAAGGTTTATCACTCTGAAAAGATATAGAAGTAAAGCCATCATTTTCTAAATGGTCAGAGTGATGGTGATGGTGGTCATGGTCATGATGGTCGTGATGGTCATGATGGTCATGATGGTCATGACCGCATGTTGAGTGGTCATGGTCATGGTCGTGATGGTGACGATCGTGATGGTCGTGGTCGTCCAGCACTGTGTCAAAATATTTATCTGACTCAAACAAACCGACACTGAGAATTAAAGGAAGTGGTACTTGCGATCGCGTAGTGCGGAGAATTCTTGCTCCTTCTTTGACTTCGTTAATTTTTCTCTCTAACTCATTCAAAGTAGCTTCATCAACTAAATCTGTCTTATTCAGCACAATTACATCACCATAGGCAATTTGGCTGTATGCTGCTTGAGAATTAAACAAATCTAGACTGTAATTCGCCGCATCTACAACGGTAATAATCGAATCCAACCGAGTTAAATCCCGTAATTCTGTGCCTAAAAATGTTAAGGCTACTGGTAGAGGGTCTGCTAATCCAGTTGTTTCTACTACTAAATAATCTAGATTTTCTTGGCGTTCTAAAACTTTGTAAACTGCATCTACTAAATCATTATTAATAGTGCAGCAGATGCAACCATTATTTAGTTCCACCATGTTCTCACCAGTGGAAACGATTAGCTCGTTATCGATACCAATTTCGCCAAATTCATTCACGAGAACAGCGGTCTTTAAACCCTCTTGGTTGTTGAGGATATGATTGAGTAAAGTCGTTTTGCCACTACCAAGGAAACCCGTAATAATTGTTACTGGCATTCCTTGTTTAGGTGCATCCATTGCTTGAGATTCGGAAGTAACTGCTGATTGCATAGCGCTGTAATCAAAAAATCAAAAATAGTAATGTAGCGCAGATAGTCCAGAAAACACTAGCATAGGGATGCTGGACTGTCATCCCAGTTGCCTATCTTAATTATTGCGTATCTCTCTATTTCAGCATTAGTTGATTATGACCCTAATTCTTTACAATACTCTCACCCGTCGTCAAGAACCGTTTGAAACAGTCGAAGCAGGCAAAGTTAAGATGTATTACTGCGGCGTGACAGTATATGATTATTGCCATTTGGGTCATGCCAGAGCTTGCATCGTTTGGGACGTAGTACGCCGATATCTCCAGTTTATCGGCTATGAAGTACGTTATATTCAAAATTTTACTGATATTGATGACAAAATTCTCAATCGAGCCTATGTGGAACATTCCTCAATGGAGGCTGTGGCCGATCGCTTTATCAAAGCATATTTTGAGGACATGGCACGGTTGGGAATCAAAGAAGCCGATGAGTATCCCCGTGCTACTCACACCATGAATGGAATTTTGCGATTAATTCACGATTTAGAAAATAAAGGCTTTGCTTACCCCGCTGACGGCGATGTATATTACGCCGTGCGACAGTTTCCTGAATATGGCAAACTTTCAGGGCGCAAGTTAGAAGATATGCAAGCTGGAGCGAGCGAGCGCGTTAACGTCGAAGATCCAGAGTATCACAAAAAGAAAGACCCCTTTGATTTTGCCCTGTGGAAGGCAGCAAAGCTAGGAGAACCCGCTTGGAAATCACCGTGGGGCGCAGGGCGTCCGGGGTGGCACATTGAATGCTCGGCAATGGTGCGCGATCGCTTGGGTGATACCATAGATATTCATGCTGGTGGTGCTGACTTAATTTTTCCTCACCACGAAAATGAAATTGCCCAATCCGAGGCTGTGACAGGAAAACCCCTAGCGCGTTACTGGTTGCATAACGGCATGGTGAAAGTAGATGGTGAAAAAATGTCCAAATCTTTGGGCAACTTTATCACCATTCGAGAATTGCTGGATCGAGGAGTTGACCCGATGGCGGTGCGATTATTCGTACTCACAGCCCAATATCGTACACCAATTGATTTTACCGACGAAGCGCTCGCCGCCGCTACCAATGGCTGGCACACCATTAAAGAAGGTTTACTTTTCGGCTACCAATACGGTAAAAAACTGGGCTGGGATTTAGAGATTGGGAATATCCTAATACCCAGTACCCAATCCCCAGTACCTAATCCCTATATTGAACGCTTCCAAGAACTTGTCAATGATGACTTTAATTTTCCTGGTGGATTAACAGTGTTGTTTGAATTAGCCAAAGAACTTCGCCGTCAGGGAAATATCCTCGTACATCAAGGAAAAACTGAAACACCAGCTTTGGAGTTACAACGCCAATGGCAAACACTCGTCACCTTAACTGAAGTATTGGGTTTAGAAGCCAAGCCAGAAGTAGAAACTTCTCCAACAGAAGGTTTAAGCGATACGGAAATTGAAGCGAAAATTCAAGAAAGACAAGCAGCACGTCAAGCCAAGAATTTTGCCGAAAGCGATCGCATTCGTAACGAACTGCTTTCCCAAGGTATTACGCTAATTGATAGCCGCGATGGCACACGTTGGCATCGAAATTAAGACAAATTGGGGATTAGAGAAAACTTTTCTCAATGCCCAATCCTCATTACCCATTCTCTGTTCTCTTTAATTATGTGGTCTGAACTAAAAAAGGCGATCGCTAGTTTTGATATTCCTGCTGATTGGATTGGTATCCGAGCCGTCAAAGAAACTTCTACTAACCGTTTAGTCCGCGACGGCTTACCCCAAGTCAACGGCAAATCTTTCACTGTAGGAGCCATGCTGGAAGTCATGGTCAATGGTTGTTTGGGTTATACAGCTACTAACTCCTTAGAACTGCCATCCCTACAAGCCGCTGCCCAAACAGCTTATAGACAGGCGTTAGCAGCCAGCGAATGGTGCATACATCCGTTCGGTGAAAGCGAGCGTCCTAAAGTCGTTGGTGAATATAAATCTCCATTTATTGAGCCATTGGACGCTTTAAGTCCTGGAGAAATCAATGATTTACTGGTTCGTATTTGCCAAACCTTAAAAGTTGACGACAAGATTGTGCAAACCATAGCCACTGCTAAGACAACCGAGAAGGAGTCTTGGTTTGTCAGTAGCAATGGCTCAGAGGTATATCAAAAATTTCTATCCATAGGTACTCATTACGGAGCCACAGCCCAAGATGGGGCAATTGTACAACAGCGTAGCCACAACGGCGCCCAAGCAAACTGTTACCAAGGCGGACTAGAACTTTTAAAACAAGAAAATTTATGGCATCGGGTGCGGCAAATTGGCGAACAAGCAATAGAACTGTTGACAGCAGAAGAATGCCCAACCACCCGTACTAATTTAGCTTTAGCTCCAGACCAAATGATGCTGCAAATCCATGAAAGTGTCGGGCATCCCCTAGAAATTGACCGAATTTTGGGAGATGAGCGTAACTATGCTGGAGGCAGCTTTGTCAACAAAAGTGATTTTGGCAAACTAGTATATGGTTCGCCACTGATGAATATTACCTTTGACCCTACCGTACCTGGTGAATTTGCCAGTTATGGCTTTGATGATACCGGTGCTGTAGCAACGCGAGAGTATTTAATCAAAGAAGGTGTACTCCAACGGGGTTTGGGTAGCTTAGAGAGTCAAGCTAGAGCAGGTGTACCTGGAGTAGCCTGTGCCCGTGCTTCCTCGTGGAATCGCCCAGCAATTGACCGCATGGCAAACTTGAATTTAGAACCTCTAAACGCTACTTTTGAAGATATGATTGCTGGCTTAGAACATGGCGTTTACATGGAATCTAATCGCTCTTGGTCAATTGACGATCGCCGCTATAAATTTCAATTTGGTTGCGAATACGCCAAATTGATTGAAAACGGGAAATTTACCAAAACCCTCCGCAATCCTAACTATCGCGCCACAACACCAGAGTTTTGGCATAGCTTAATTAAAGTAGGAAATGCTAATAACTGGCAAATGTACGGTACTCCTTACTGTGGCAAAGGAGAACCAAATCAAGCTATTTGGGTAGGACACGGTTCACCTGTTTGTATTTTTGCTAACGTTGAAGTTTTTGGTGGAGGAATTTGAAAGAGGGTTGATTGTTAACTGTTGACTGATGAACGCCAATTGCTTCAAGTCGGCAGAGCCGCCCAATGCACTGGCTCCTGGTGACTGGTGAGTTAGGTGTCCCTTGTCTCCCTATCTTCCTATTCCCTATTAATATTTAATATCTATGAATAATGAAGAATTATCTCCTTTAGAATTCAGTTTTAATCAATTGATTGAAACTCTGCTGATTAAAAAAGCAGAAAATGAAGAATTTACTGTAAAACTCAGCAGCGAAAGCAGTCAATTTACTCGCTTCAATCATGCGAAAGTGCGACAAACTGGTTGTGTTGTCGATGGTTGGATTGAACTAACTTTGATGAAAGAGCAGCGTAGTAGTTTTCGGCTATTTCCCTTTACTGGAAATTGGGAAACAGACTGGCAGTTAGGGTATGCCGCTTTGCAGGAACTACGTGATGAATTGATTTTAATCCCAGTCGATCCTTATCTAGTTTTACCATCAGGAAATAATACCAGTCGAGAAATACATTCTGGAAATTTATTGGTGCAAGAAGCAGTAGTACCAACTGTCCTAGAATTAGTTGCTCAACTAGATTTTACTGGAATGTTCGCCGGGGGAGTCGTAGTTAAAGCTTACGGGGATTCTAGCGGTCAGAAACACTGGTTTGCTACTGATACTTTTACCTTAGATTATTCTTTATTTATCACATCTGGACAAGCAGTTAAAGGGACATTCGCAGGTAGTGATTGGGATAAAGCTGCATATATAGCTAAAATTAACGAAGCTAAAAAGCAACTAGAATTACTTTCTCGTCCAGCTAAAGAATTACCACGAGGACAGTACAAAACTTATTTTGCACCCGCTGCTGTAGCAGATTTATTAATGATGCTTTCTTGGGGATCTCTGAGCGAAGCTGATATCCAACAAGGAAACAGTGCTTTAGCGGCTTTATGGCGTCAAGAAAAACAATTGTCTCCAAGATTCAGTTTAAAAGAAAACTTTCAACGAGGATTAGTACCACGATTTAATGAATTGGGAGAAATGGCAGCATTGGAATTGACAGTTATAGAAAAAGGATATTTAGTAAATAGTCTAATTAATTCTCGTACTGCTAAAGAATATGGAAAAACTGCCAATGGTGCGAATAGTTCAGAAACATTACGTGCGCCAGAAATAAGTCCAGGAAATTTAGAATTTGAGCAGATTTTGCCGAGTTTAGATACAGGTCTATATGTATCAAATTTGCATTACTTGAATTGGAGCGATCGCCAAACTGGTAGAGTTACAGGTATGACTCGTTATGCTTGTTTTTGGGTAGAAAACGGAGAAATTATCGCTCCCATTGAAAACTTGCGTTTTGACGAAAGTCTCTATCGCTTTTGGGGAGAAAACCTCATGGATTTAACTAGTTTTCAAGAATTTATTCCTGAAGTCGGAACTTATGAAAGTCGCCAACTAGGAGGTAGTTTAGTTCCTGGGATGTTGGTTGAAGATTTTACTTATACTCTGTAAAAGGGACTGGGTAAATGGGGAGATAGGAGGACAACCAGAGAAGTCACCAGCGCCGGCTTTTAGCGATAGCATAGCTAAACCTAACCTGCAAGCGTCTGACTTCTCTAAGAGACGCTACGTGTAGCTTGCTTCTCCGTAGGAGTACGAGGAACAGAACTTTGGGAGGCAAGGAGAATAATTCTTAACTCCTAACTCAGGATTCCCAATCCTCAATCCCCAATCCCAAGTTCCTAGTCCCCAATCTCCTCTCAACCTTGCCAAAACCTAAAGTTGACATAGGCATTTGCTTTATATCTGCTAATAATAGAGAAGTAGGTTTTTTCAGGAATTGCGATGATTAGTCCGCAGCAGGTTGAGACAATGATCAAGGCGGAACTGCCAGACGCCCAGGTTCAGGTGCAAGACTTGACTGGTGGTAATGACCACTATCAGGTGACAGTAGTTTCATCGCACTTTGCAGGTAAAGGACTAGTGCAACAGCATCAATTAATTTATGGTGCGTTGCAACAAGCTATATCAACTCAAGCAATTCACGCTTTGTCTCTAAAAACATATACTCCTGAAGCTTGGCAAGCAACATCAGCTTCGTAAATATAAAGTTAGGAGAGACGCGCTTAATTGCGTCTGTACAAAAGTGTAAGAGCAATCGATTTTTTACTCTTACTCGTAATTCATGATTGTTCCATGCAAGATAGGAAACAAAAATACCATGACACCAGAACTCAAAGAAAAAATTGATAACTTGGTACAAGAGAACAAGATTTTGGTTTTCATTAAGGGAACCAAGTTAATGCCCCAATGTGGTTTCTCCAATAATGTTGTGCAAATTCTTAATAGTTTGGGAGTTCCTTTCGAGGCAGTTAATATTCTCGCAGACGATGAAATTCGCCAGGGAGTTAAAGAATACTCCAACTGGCAAACATTTCCCCAAGTCTATATAGATGGTGAATTCGTTGGTGGTTCTGATATTATGATTGAACTTTACCAACAAGGTGAATTGCAGCAAAAGGTAGAAGTAGCACTAGCTTCGTAAGGCATTATTTACATTAGACTGAGGTTATACTACTGATATTTGACCTTGGTATCAAAGAAATGTGCAATTTTTACTGCCCTTGAAAGAGGAGACGAATAGTATCTCCCTTTTCAAGGGTTTTTAATAGGTTTGTGATAAGGGTAATTCAAGTACTTGAAACTAAAAAATAACCCCCGTAGATACGGAGGTTTTAGTTGGTTTTAAATAAGTTTTTCAAAAGATTTAGAATGGAGCGATCGCTAAACTAATGACAGCTAAAATTGCAGCAATAATATAAAACACTCCAACTACTTGCAATTCTGACCAGCCAGTTAGTTCTAGATGATGGTGTAAAGGTGCCATTTTGAAGAGGCGCTTGCCTTTGCCATCAGGGCCTTTAGTGGCTTTGTAGTAACTAACTTGTGCCATCACAGACAGAGTTTCTACGAAGAAGATACCACTAAGAATAAACAGTGCTACTAAGCTATTTGTCAACAGCGCCACAGCTGCTAAAGCTCCTCCCAATGCTAGGGAACCAGTATCTCCCATAAAAACACGGGCTGGGTTACGGTTATGAGCTAAGAAACCCAAGCAGCCGCCACTTAAAGCAGCACAAAAAATCATCAACCCTGGTGCAGTAGGCGCGATTAGGGCAGCTAAAGCCAAAAGAGCGATCGCTACTGTTCCTCCTGCCAAGCCATCAATACCATCAGTTAAATTAGTAGCATTACTTTCTGCAACTAGCACAAAACCTGCTAGAGGCCAGAATAGGAACCCTAAGGGTAGTGTAAAGCTAACCCAAGGCAAAGCTATATTTGTAATATTAGAAGGTTGATTAAACATCAGCCACAGACAAAACATCAGGGCAAAACTTACCTGTAAAGCCAGTTTCATCCGGGGTGATATACCTTTATTTGACTTCCGGCGGAGAATTTGCCAATCATCGAGCCAACCAATCAATCCGTAGCTGATTGTCAATGCCGAAACTGCAAGCACTTCTGTCGCAAAGTTAGACAATATGCAGGCAAGGATTACAGCTACAGGTATAAAAAATATACCGCCCATTGTTGGCGTTCCTGCCTTTTTGAGATGAGCTTGGGGCCCATCTTCACGGATTATTTGTCCAGTTTTGAGCGCTTGTAGTAGAGGTATTACCAAGTAACCCATCACACCTGAAGCCAGCGCACACAATAATAGTGGCAGGGTTAGTGATGCAGCTTGCCAAGGTAATCTATTGGCCATCCAATCTAAGAAAAATGCGGTTGTCCCTAGTCCTACGGCTAATAAAGAGGCTAGAGCGATTCCAGAAATATTTAATCCTTGCTCAGGAGATAATTTAGCGTCCACAGAAGTTTCCCTTCACTCCACACTTATAAAACTGAATACCAAAAACTAGGCATATCACCAAGTTCCTAAAGACAAAAGATTAATCTTCAGCGATTGGGATATCGTCGTCATCATCAAGGTCGTAATCGCCAATTCCATCTTCTACACCCATTAGGGAATCTATTTCTTCTTCGTCATCTTGAAAATCCGGTTCGCGAACGTCACGCGCTACGATCCGACCGTTACTTTGTAACCAATCTAATAGTGAAGATTCTTGCTTTAGGGGGATGACACCAGCTCGTTGATTGCGGGGTTCTTCACGTAATGGAGAGTTCAACATATCGACGAAGACAACAAAAGGTTTACCTAACTTGACATTTAGAGTCTATCACTTGAGACGGATTAATTTAGTTATCCTTTCAACCCTTGAGTTGAGAAATCCGCATTCAGATAGAAATTTTTTATTTAATAGGCTGATGGTTTACGGAAAGTAATTATTAGTAATTTTTTTGGTTTTACACATAGGTGATGAATAACTTGTTTATGCTGATGAAAAGTGAGTGATTTTTGAGGTCACAGATGATGATTGGAAAAGCAGCTCTTATGGATGCGATCGCTGGTACAAATCGCGGTTTATTGGCGACTGAACAACAGAAACAGGTTATCTTAGCAGCGATCGCTAATTTAGAAGACTTTAACCCTACACCACGTCCGGTGGAAGCTAACAACTTGCTAAATGGCAATTGGCGATTACTATACACCACTAGTAAGGCTCTTTTAAACTTAGATCGTCTACCTTTGTGCAAACTAGGTCAAATTTATCAGTGTATCCGGGTAGAAACTACCAGCGTTTACAACATAGCAGAGATTTACGGCTTACCTTACCTAGAAGGATTAGTTAGCGTTGCTGCTAAATTTGAGCCAGTTTCAGAGCGGCGTGTCCGAGTAAAATTCGAGCGGTCTATTATCGGCTTACAACGTTTAATAGAATACAATTCTCCGGTAACTTTTATCCAACAAATTGAAGCAGGTAGAAAATTTCCGGGGATTGATGTTCCGATAAAAAATAATCAACAGCAAGGCTGGTTAGATATTACTTATATAGATAACGATTTGCGAATCGGTAGAGGAAACGAGGGAAGTGTATTCGTATTGAGTAAAACATAAGCTTATGCGAAAGTACTGTTTGCGAACGAGGGTACATTATTATGAAAACCTTGTCAAGAACAATTGAGTACTATTTTGAAATTTGATATATGTTAAGAGACTGCCAAGATAAAGGAGTGTAAGGAGATTATGAAAAAGCAACAACCTTGACCACTCCTCCTACACTTTCTACTTGGTCTTTTTGCCCCTAGAGCCTCTTTCCCCATACCCCACACCTAATTCAGACAAATAACTTAACAAAGCCTCTTGCTGCTACCTTCAGGTTGTAGAGTGAAATCAATTAGCCCTCTAGATTGGCAATTGATAACTCAAGAGGAAAATTATCATGGTTCAACGTGGTTCTAAAGTACGTATTCTCCGCCCTGAATCCTACTGGTTTCAAGATTTAGGAACCGTAGCTTCTATCGATCAAAGCGGCATCAAATACCCAGTAATTGTCCGTTTTGAAAAGGTAAATTACTATGGGATCAATACCAACAACTTTGCCGAAGATGAGCTAGTGGAAGTGGAAGCACCAAAGGCTAAGGCGAAAAAATAAGCACTAAACCTACAAGGGGATTGTTTAATGGGATGATGAAGGGAAGTCTCAAGTATGAAGTCTGAAATCTAAAACTTTCAGTTTTTTCATCCTTGCTTTTAGCCTACCCTAACTACGAGAAGCCGCCCTGCGGGTATTTACGGTTTCTGTTCAGTAGTATGGCTTTCGCCGCCTATGGGTGTCTACACAGTAGATCGTCTGAGATTGCTTAGTCCCCAAATATACTTAAAAATTGCTTGTTTAATCAGCTTGAATGCCTGAACTGCCTGAAGTTGAAACAGTCCGAAGGGGTCTAAATCAATTGACCCTCAACCAAAAAATTACGGGTGGAGATGTGTTGCTCGATCGCACCATCGCCTACCCGTTTTCTGTCGATGAGTTTGTGGATGGAATTAAAAACAATGCCATTGCCATTTGGCATCGTCGCGGCAAATATCTGCTAGCTGAACTCACACCCTCATCTTCCTCTCCCTCACTGTCTTCCTCAACCAGTTGGCTAGGGGTTCATCTGCGAATGACTGGTCAACTCCTGTGGGTGCGTCGAGATGAACCATTACACAAGCACACCCGAGTTAGATTATTCTTTGGTGAAGAACAGGAATTACGCTTTGTGGATCAGCGTACCTTCGGTAAAATGTGGTGGGTTCCATCTGGTGTTGCTGTAGAAAGTATCATAACTGGTTTGGCAAAACTCGCAGCAGACCCGTTTTCACCTGAATTCACTGTTGAGTATCTAGCAGGTAAACTCCAAAAGCGCCGTCGTCCGATTAAAACTGCGCTACTGGATCAGTCGGTGGTAGCGGGATTAGGTAATATCTACGCTGATGAAGCCTTATTTAAAAGTGGAATTTTACCTGAAACGTTGTGTACGAATTTGCAGCCAAAGCAAATCGAGAATTTGCGAACAGCGATAATTCAAGTGTTAGAAACCAGCATTGAGGTCGGTGGTACGACTTTTAGCAATTTTCTCAATGTTAAGGGTATCAACGGCAATTATGGGGGTGTAGCCTGGGTTTATAACCGCGCTGGAGAACCCTGTCGAGTTTGTGGTACATCAATTATGCGGTTTAGGCTAGCTGGGCGATCGAGTCACTTTTGTCCTCAGTGTCAAAGGGTATAGGGAGTAGAGAGTTAGGAGTTTAGAGTTTTTAGACCTTAGTTGTGATTTGTGAGTTCTAAGTCTTTTAGAATGCAGATAAAACAAGTTACAAATTTGAGAGGGGAATTTATGGCAGTTAAAAAAGGAGATATGGTTCGCGCTATCCGCGAAAAACTGGAAAATAGTCTCGAAGCAAAAGCTAGTGATACTCGTTTTCCTTCCTATTTATTTGACTCTAAGGGGGAAATTGTAGATATTAAAGGTGATTATGCACTTGTTAAGTTTGGCAAAGTGCCAACACCAAATGTTTGGTTACGTACAGACCAACTTGAACAGTTTAAATAATAAAAAGAATTCAGAATTCAGAAGTGAGAATGAATACTGAATTTTGACTTCTGACTTCTGGTTAATAAAATTGCATTTTAATTTAACCTAAGTCTCCAAACGAGGCGCACGTTAATTCTAATTCGGAAATTGAAGATTAGTAGTAAAAACAAAAGGCAGTAGTATTTAAACCTACTGCCTTGTTTGATTTGCTATTCTACAAGTCATCATCCTATGAAAACAGCATCACAAAGCTTGTTGCATGTTAGGGACGGTAACCTTGATCTGCGGGGTCGCCGTAGGGGTCTTCGCTAGCTGGGCGAACGTCTCCGTAAGATGCTGTGTCTGCGGGGTCGCCGTAGGGGTCTTCGCTAGCTGGACGAACGTCTCCGTAAGATGCTAAGTCTGCGGGGTCGCCGTATGGGTCTTCACTAGCTGGGCGAACGTCTCCGTAAGATGCTACATCTGCGGGGTCACCGTAGGGGTCTTCACTAGCTGGGCGAACGTTCCTGTATGATGCTGGATCTGCGGGGTCACCGTAGGGGTCTTCGCTAGCTGGGCGGACATTGCGATCGCGAAATTCATTATTTTCATCGCTGCGATCGCTGTTCGACCCTAACAGGAAATCCTTCGCCTTTCGCAAAAAGTCATCTACCATGTTTTGTCTCCTTATTTCATTCCGTGTATTCCACGTGCGCGATCGGCGTTATCCTCCGGGAAACCCGCTTTAGATTTACACACGCTTGGCTGAATCTAGAGAGCTGGAGCCGCCGATGAAGTTATGCCAGTTAGATCGCGACCTGAAGAACTCCCGTTATAGCCTTGGAATTGCCGATACTGTTGTGCTTCAGATTCCGGCACTCGAATTCCTTCTGACGGTGGAGTTACCCAGTGAGCGCGGTGTTCCGCATCACGGTAATATACACGCCCATTCTTGGAAAGATAGTACTTGCCTTGCGCTCCTTCTTGTGGAGCATTCTTATGTTGGTTGTAGAGGTAATAAAGTGCCGCAGCTCCGGCCAAAATTGCCACTTTTTGTCCTGTACCCAATCCCTTCTTAGCTTGGGTTTGATTTGTGCTGCGATCGCTCACTGTTCTACCAACCGTATCATCCACAGGTGGTGGCACTGAAGCTTTTTTGGAACCTCCTCCGCAGCTACTGAGCAATGGCACTGTTAGCAATGCTGAAAGCAACACTGCCAGCAAACGTGAAACTACTTTACGTTCTTTAAATATTGTAATCATCGTATCTCATCATCACCTACGTTTACTAAGAGCCTTGCTGTTGCAACTACAGAGTTAGGATTCCTGTTACTTTGCCTGGGATTGCAAAAACATTTATCGCTGATTACAACAGCGCAACTACAGCATTTCAATAAACATAATCGGTGAATTTATCAAATATTCCATCCTGCCTTTGAGAGAAACTCACTTCATCCCAACGAAATATCTTGTTGATTTTTGATAAATTTCTTTTCTGAAAAGATAAAAATATTCAGCAATTTCTCGGTTATTTTTGTGTACATCAATAATTTAAAAAGATACAGGTACTATGATGATATTTGTCAAAAAATACACTAAATATGACATCAAAAAACATAACCCAAACCAGAACTCGCGTGCTTTTAGCTTTGTGGGATTTGGGAGGAATTCAGCAGCAAGTGAATAAAGGTATACTCACGAAACGAATTGTATCAAAAAATAAAAAGGTAGCAGATTATCAAGGAATACTCGAGGAATTACAGAATCAAGGAGCGATCGCAATTTCCAAAAAGGGATATTCTCTGATATCTCCCAAAGGTTTAGAGGTATTGGATGAGGGTTTGAGGAGTGATGATTTTAAATTTGAAGGGACGATTGTCGGAACTTGGGCGGCGAATGCGTTGGTGAAGTGGATTTGTAAGAAAGGTGTTGCGGTAGCTGGTGCAGATGTACCAATAAATGGGAAGAGTGGGGCGATCGCTTCTTACGACGAGTTTAAATCTGTGGCGTTGGAAGTTTACGACAAGCTGAACCAAAACTACAACTTAGACGACTTGGTGCCAATTTATCGGATTAGGAGAGAAATAGGCGATCGGGTTAGTCGTGAAGATTTTAACACATGGTTGCTAGAAATTCAGGAGAAAGACATTTTACAACTTCAGGGTGGAAGCATAGAAGATAGCGCTCCCGACAAGATTGAAGATTCTATTACTACTAAAGTTAGTGGATTACGCTGTTATGCTAAACGCCTCAATTTTTAAACTAAGTTACTCGGTTTTTATCGCTTTTATTTATTAGTTGTTATCTTCAGGAGATGCACAATCATGAGTAATTATTTATCTTCATATTCAGATATCAATAAAGCTATTACAAGTCATAATCCATTTGACAGATCATTAGTAGTTAGAAATCATGATATTTGGAACAAAACTTTTCCTGATGTTCCTTCCATAAATGCTCATGTATCAGATGCTGTTTTTCAGGCAATAGAGCAAATTTCCACAGGAAAGCGTTCAGTTATTGGTATAACTATTAAAGCTGAAAAAGGACTAGGAAAAAGTCACTTAATGAGTCGTATTCGTCACCATCTTCAAGGTAAAGGCGATAGTTTTTTTGTCTATATGAGCGAAGTTGACTATGGTGACTTAAACAAAATACATTCTAATTTTCTAAACACATTGACATCTAGTCTAAAGCAGACTGGTAGTCAAAGTGTAATGCAATGGCAAGAGATGGCAACTACTTTAGTCAACGAAGTATATAAGTCAAGCTACACTCCTCAACAGTTAATGAAGCGATTTCCTGGGGTTTTAGCTCAACATCCTAAAATAGTAGATGCCTTGACTGCTAAAGTACTAAAACTTAAGCCTAGTATTGAAAATCCTTATTTGATTCAGGCTATCCTATGGACACTTTCTTTAGATAAAGTTTCATTTGCAATTAATTGGCTTGCTGGCAGAGACTTAGCACAATCACAAGCTGATTCTATGGGATTACCAAATACTAGTTATAACAATAAAGAAGCTGAAGCATTCCAAACTGTATGCCAAATTCTTGACTTAATTGGTGACTATAGAACAATAGTTATCTGCTTCGATGAGTTAGAAAGCCTCAATTGCAACGATCAGGGTTTTACAAGAGCACAAGTTACTGCTCTGTTTGCGAAAGATATATATAGCAGAATAAAACGTGGAGTCTTAATTCTAGCTATGTTCGATGAAACTTGGACACAACAAGTTAAAGTTGTGCCACAAGCCTATTCGGTTATTGACAGAATTGGCGAAAAGAAATTTGATTTGAGGCATCTTAATAGTGATGATGTAGTAACTCTTGTCTCCCACTGGCTAAAAGAGTTTTATGATACAAATAATTTAACTCCACCTCATTGTCTCTATCCTTTTGATGAAAATAATTTACGAGAGCTTGGTAAAGAAAAGCCAATAGTTAGAAAGGTTTTACAGTGGTGTACAAATAACTGGAATTTACCTGGTTGCCTACCTACACAAGTAGAGCCACTACATAAAATTGAAAAAGCTTTTAATAAAGAACTTGTAGCACTTGATAACACAATAGAAAATTACTTTGAAGACAGTAGTACTATAGCTGATGCTATACGTTTTTGTTTATTAACTCTGAAAGGCGAAACTATAGAAAGAGTAAAAATCGATGAGGTTGAGGAAGTTATAGTCGAAAATGTAGATAAAGGCTACCTTAGTTTTAGAATTATTGGTAAGGAAAATGGAAGAGTTGTCAAAATAGTAGTAGCAGTTGTGCAGGAATCTAGTAATAGATTTGTAAGTGCTGCTTTAAAAAGATTAATAGATTATAAAACATTTAATATGACTCGTGGCTGCTTAGTTCGTGCTAAAGACGTGAAATATAATACTAAAGGGAAAGAATATTTAGATAAACTGCTTTCTAAAAATTTAGGAGGAGAATTTGTCAAGCTTGTTGTTGAGGATATTAAACCTCTTTTAGCTATTTTATTTGTTAAGCAAGCTGGGAAAGATTATGAAGTTAGTGATGAGGAAATTTTTCAGTTTATAGTTCAGCAAAAAATTGCAGTTAATAACTATTTAATTCGTGAAATTTTAAGCGATCCATCTGGTCAAATTCCTAATGGTTTAATAAATGAAGAATGTCTTGCTGAAACTCAGTCCATACAAGATAAAAATGTAGATAAAGAAGTAGATACTATGCTCGATAATTTACTTGTGAAACTTGGTTTATGAGTAATTTAATTTTGCTCAATACTGCCTTATGTCTACCTTATCCTGACATTGAAGCTTTGGTACAGGGTCGAATAATTGTAGCTCTACCGGAGACATTTATTCATCCAGGGCGTTCCTTTGCTCTCTATCCATCCGTAACTTCAATCAATGTATTACCCGATGGACAATACTATAAATCAAATTTCTTGAGGATTATCCAGAAAGTTACTACTCAAATAAGTTCTGAAACAGTCTGGATTCAATCTTGGGGTAAATGTGAACTGTGCCAAATCCTAAATAACTCAGAATCATTAGAAATTTTATCACAATTAAATATTTGGACAATAAAAGGACTACAACAGATTTTACTGCAAAGGAAGCATATCTTTCTTGCTTATTTACGTATCTATGTGTTGTCTGAGCCAATTGAAATACCTGTGAATCCAAAAAGCCAGTTTATGGGTTTACCTCATCCATTGAAGGTATCTCTTGATTTACCAGTATTAACCGATCGCACTTTCGCCCAACGCAAGCATCAATTAGAAAAATTAGAGCCACCACTGCATCCTGAACTTGAAGAATTGCAAAGTGCGATCGCATCCCTAACTATTACCCAACCAGCCGCGAAACAATTAGACGACGATATCAAAGTATTTTTGGGTTGGAGTAGTGAGAAGCCAATTAAGCAACCCGATCCAAATTTAGCTTGGATAAATGATATTGCAAAATTGGGCGATCGCAGCATCGAAAAAGATGAGAAAAAAAGCAACTACCAAGCTGGTACAGATTTTGAAAACATTGCACGTCAAAGTCTAGAGTTTTTAGGTTTCAAAGTTGAAAGTGCTTTCAAAGGTGGTGCTGGAGGCTTAGATTTATTTTGTTCAAAACCTTACCCTATTATTTGCGAGTGTAAGGCGGGTAAGCTGATTCCAAGTCGTACTGTTGAGGAATTACTCAAACTTGGTGGAATGCACTTAGGTAAAACTCAACTATTTACTTCAGCTAAGTTAGTAATTGGCCCTGGTAATCCATCTCCAGACACACTAAAAGCTGCTAAAGAATGGGAAGTAAGTATTATTAATGCTATGACTTTACAAAAGCTCGTTGAATTAAAAGCAAAATATCCAGGTGCTATTAATTTAGTCGAATTACAGCAGTATCTAGAGCCTGGACAAATTGACTATAAAATTGATGAATATATTCAGAAAGTGGAAAGAGTGATTAAGTTGCGATCGCACATTATCGAACTTGTTAAAAATTATTTGCAAAATTCAGGTACGGAATCTGCTGGTGTCGAAGCTTTACACGGTGCTTACTTCGGTTCACATCCACTACAGGCACTAAAAATAGATGAAATGCACGAAATTTTGATAGAAGTTTCTTCGCCATTAACAGGCTATTTAGGACGGATTAAAAGTAGTGATTGGAGGGGCGATCGCTTTTACTTCCTACGCGATTTGCCTATTAATCTAAAATAAACTAGTCTATAATTGCCAAGAAACACCAATTTACTCATCTGGTTCGGCAAATAAAGATTCTTAATATTACAGCAAGCAACAACGAGCGATGCCCAACCCAGGCGTAGCTCGTTGTTGCTTTTATTCTCAGTATATATAATTTATAGTAATAAACTTTACATAAAATTCATACTTAGCCACTGTGTAAATTCATTTACAGTATATTAGCAATCAAATACTGTCGAAGAGTCTGATTATACTTACTACACTGGTATTCATTAGCTACAATCCACTAGCAAGTTGAAGACTTAGGAGAAATGAGTTATGTATTATCAAATTTGGAACTTTTTTCTTCAAGAAGATAAATATAATTATTGGAAAGAGCAAATAAAAATTCATAAAAATTTTAATAGACTTACATGGCAAAATGTTATTGATTTTTTATCATTGGTAGAGCAGACTTATCTGCTGAAATATCAACTAGGAGAAACTGATAATCTTGAGCCATTTCTGAAGTTAGCAACAGAAAATGGTTACAATCTAACCGCAGAAGAACTTGGCTGGTTTTTGATCACTAGAAAGCAGATTTGGGATCTTTTTGACTTTGCCCAAAAAACACCGCTTCTTAAAGAACAATTGCTCACAGCTAAAAGTCCAGAGCATTTTGTCAATATAGCAGCGGAGAATGGTTATTACTTTTCTGTAGAAGAGTTAGCTTGGCTGTTAACTGAAATCAAGTCTTCGTCCGAATTAGTATCGATTAACAATAGTGTTGGTGAAATTCTAACGGTATCAAACTACGGCAGAATTGAAACAGGATACTGGATTTGGCTGGCAGAAGACTGGGGGATTGTACCACCATTTTGTCATCGGGATAAGCCAGGTACTTTTTTATCTCAAAATGTCACTAATCCCTTTTTACCCGATCGCTGTTTCTTACCCAAGAGTTATTTTAACCAGCGCCTAATGGCAGTTCATAACTAGAATAATGAATTACGAATTATTGAAGCATCCTAGATTAAAGATATACCTTCTATCTAAGATGCTTGACAATAAAAAATTGTTGCAGATACAACAATTATCAAAAAAATCTGATATCTGTACTACAGTTATTAGTTAGCAGAAACCGTCAAACTACTGGGTTTATGGAAATCGCCTTCTAAAACCACACCCCGCTGATTGGCATAGAGATGACGCAAAATCTTATAAATCGCCTCAACTTGCTCTGATGCACCAGCCTTTTGGGCGAGTTGTTCCACAGAAAGGGGAGTTTTTTCTTTTTGTAGCACTGCTACTACTCGTGTTTGCAAGTCAAGAATACTGGCCGCGGCTTTTTTGCCAGCTTCTACTCCTGGTTGATGGTAGGCGTTGATGTTGACCAAGCTAGCATATAAACCAACAGCACGCTCGTACAAAGCGATTAATGCCCCTACAGTTCGGGCGTTAACTTGGGGAATAGTAACTGTGATTGAATCGCGGTGATTTTCATAAAGTGCTTGTCGAGTTCCTTGCAGAAAACCAGAAAGATAATCGCCTGATGTCACTCCCGGATCTATTTCTGCCGACGCACCCTGACGATCTTCTAGAACTTCGATCAGAGTAGCAAAGAAATTCGGCACACCTTCGCGCAACTGCTGGACGTAAGCATGTTGATCTGTTGAGCCTTTGTTACCATAAACGGCGATGCCTTGGTAGACAGTTTTGCCGTCTAAGTCTTTTTCCTTGCCCAAGGATTCCATCACTAACTGTTGCAAATAGCGACTGAATAATAATAAGCTGTCCTTATAAGGTAGAACAACCATATCTTTTTCACCTCGTCCATTGCCAGCAAAGTACCAAGACAAAGCAAGCAAGGCTGCTGGGTTATTTTTCACATCTGGGACGCGGGTAGCATCATCCATTTCTTTTGCACCTTGGAGCATGGCGCCAACATCAATGCCTTGCAGTGCTGCTGGTACTAGCCCCACAGCAGACATTTCTGAGGTGCGTCCTCCCACCCAATCATACATAGGAAACCTAGCCAGCCAGCCTTCCTCTTTGGCTACTTTATCGAGGTTGCTATCAGGGCTGGTAATAGCTACTGCATATTGAGCAAACTCTAAATTGTGTCCAGCGTAAGCTTTTTTAACTTCAATCATGCCGTTGCGAGGTTCTGGTGTTCCCCCAGATTTGGAGATCACCAATACTAAAGTACTAGCAAGATTGTTTCGCAAATGATTTAGAACGCGATCGATACCTGCTGGGTCACTGTTATCAATAAAGTGAATTTTCAGGGGCGGGAAATCAGCCGCCAAGGCTTCAGCGACAAATTGGGGACCGAGGGCGGAACCACCAATACCGATAGAGATAATATCTGTGAAGCGGCTGGATCTGGGAGGATGAGTAGCACCTGTTTGGACTTTTTCTGCAAAGGCTTCGATTTGTTCTAGGGTTTGGACAATTTCTTGCGTAAGTTCTGGAGTTGGTGCTAAATCTGGATTTCGCAGCCAGTAGTGTCCAACCATACGGTTTTCATCGGGATTTGCGATCGCTCCTTTCTCGAGTTGAGCCATATCCGCAAACGCCTTCTCAAACTTCGGCTGCAATGACTCCACAAAGGCATCATCGAACCGCATTCGACTCACATCTAAATACAGTCCTAATCCCTCGTGGAAATATAACCAGTTTTGGTATCGTTGCCAAAGTGCCCTAGCATCCATAGGGAAATCTCAAATAATGTGTTTTTCAAAAACCAGTTTAATGGAAGGTCATAGCGATCCCTGCCTAGCGTTATACAGTTTACAGTTTTAAGTGTTCGCTAAACTATTTGGCTTAAACATCTGGCATAGGGATGACACGCAAAAATTTCACAATTCCACCCCTAATTTCTATACCAATCAGATATTCATCTAGGGTGAAGCGGTGAAAAATCCCCTCACTATCAAGCTGTCGTAGTTCTTTCAGTCCACTGAGCTGCCAGTTTTGGGCAAATTCGGTAAATACAAAATCATACACCCGCTCGTAAGCAGCAGGTTCTAAATTTTTCAGGTCTAGCAAAAAAGACCTTGCATAGCGCACTTCTAGACTCACTAGGCTTTATACCATTT
This sequence comes from Nostoc sp. S4, assembly GCA_029379225.1. GTDB lineage: Bacteria > Cyanobacteriota > Cyanobacteriia > Cyanobacteriales > Nostocaceae > Nostoc. Next base: position 65,290 of record JAQYWR010000030.1, read on the forward strand.
TGGATTTTGGATAGTGTACTCCTGTAAACAAGCAAGCTACGCATACTGGGACGAACTCCAAAGGGCTGCTGCGTTAGAAAAACATTAGCAATCGTATTGCTTCATCATGGGTTAAGATGTCCCACGGCTGCTGCGATCGCTTAACTTTTTGTATGGCTCTAAGCATATAAGAGTCACAATGTAAAGCTTCGAGAACGTTCCAAATGCTTTGCAAATCCTCATCGGCTAACTGCTCGATTAAATGATGCATTCTCAATCGCAGCAAATTCATACGTTAATTATTCCTTATAAGCAAACACTAATAGTAGATAGTATTCCCAAAAAATTAATCAGGCTTAACGACAATTGCAGTACTGCCCTCAAGTTAAGCTAAAATTTATTCGCCCAGTCAGGAGGACTGGGGGCACAGGGGCGTGTGGGAAGATAAAGATTTGAGCCTTTGAACCTCAAGGTTGAACCTTTGAAGCTCAATGTTGAGCCTTAGCGACTTTCAACTTCCCACTCAAATCTTGCACCAATCGCAAAAACCACCATAAGTAAGAAACCTATAGCTAATAGCTGAAATCTTCTCAAGAGAACTAAACTCGATTAATGACTGGATTGCTACAGTCCACTTTAGTGGACTTTAGCTTATTAGCTAAGAAATAAATTTCTTGGGAGGAGATTGAATAAGTGCAAGATTTCCACTCTACAAAATTCGAGAATTTATTGAAAATCCCTAACTCCTAACTATTTAATATGGTTGAATATCTCATTTTTTTAGCAATTTCTACAGCCAGTTTTGCCTTATTTGCTCTCGGACTAAATTTGCAGTGGGGTTTTACAGGATTAATTAACTTTGGTCATATTGCTTTCATGACCTTGGGAGCATATACAACTGTGTTGTTAAGCTTAAAAGGCGTTCCCTTACTAATATCAGCGCTGGCTGGAGCAATTACAGCCGCTTTATTGGGTTTGATAATTGGTTTTGCAACTCTGCGCTTGCGGGAAGATTACCTAGCAATTGTCACTATTGGTACGGGAGAATTAATTCGTTTAGTAGTCAATAATCAGGAATTACCTGTGGGAGATTCTTGGGTTTCTGGGGCGTTTGGCGTACAAAGTTATGCCATACCCTTCTCCACACAGCCGAGTTTATTTCTCAGATTAGTGATGATTGGGCTGTTAACATTAGTAGCTGTTGTAACTTTCTTGACGTTGTGGCGATGGATTCGTACTACTCAAGTATCTCGGACTACTGATTTTGATCAAAAAATGACTAGTAAACAAGAATTTGCATCGCGCTTGGGAGTAGCAGTTGTTTTAGCAGTTTTGGCAGCAGCAATTTATATTTCTGGGGTAATTGGACTATATAATTACAACCCAAAAGCAGGTTTAATGTTGGTGTTGCTGTTAGTTTTAGCACTTGTATTCTGGCGGTTAGAAATTTTAGTGCGATCGCCTTGGGGTAGAATTCTCAAAGCTATCCGCGAAGATGAAGAAATTCCCAAAGCTTTGGGAAAAAATGTCTTTTGGTATAAACTACAATCTCTGATGCTTGGAGGTGCGATCGCTGGTATTGCGGGTGCTTTCTTCGCTTGGCAACTGGGCGCTATTTATCCTGATAATTTTCAACCACAGTTGACTTTTGATACTTGGATCATGGTAATTTTAGGCGGTTCTGGTAATAACATTGGCACAATCTTAGGTGCAGTAATTTTCTTTGCTTACGATGCCATTACGCGAGAAGTTTTACCCAGAATTATCTCCCTCGATGAAGCACGTTTGGGTGCATTTCGGATCATGGTAATTGGATTAATTTTAATGGTACTGATGATTTGGCGGCCTCAAGGTATCTTAGGGAAAAAGGAGGAACTCACCCTTGGTAAATAACCAATCATCACCATTTCCTCTGCTTGTAGCCACTGGACTTTCTAAAAGCTTTGGCGGTATTAAAGCAGTTAATGAAGCAAAAATCGAAGTTGCCAAAGGCAGTATCACGGGTTTAATTGGTCCCAATGGTGCTGGTAAAACTACTTTATTTAATTTACTCTCTAACTTCATTCGCCCAGATAAAGGACGAGTAATTTTTGACGGCGAACCTATTCACAGTTTGCAACCATATCAAATTGCTCAGCAGGGAGTAGTACGTACTTTTCAAGTTGCACGGACTCTCTCGCGGTTGTCGGTGTTAGAAAATATGCTGTTAGCAGCGCAAAAACAAACTGGTGAAAACTTTTGGCAAGTGCAGTTACAACCGCACACCGTCGCCAAGGAAGAAAAGCAACTGCAACAGAGAGCAATGTTTCTGTTGGAATCCGTGGGTTTGGCAAAAAAAGCACATGATTACGCTGGTAGTTTGTCTGGCGGACAACGCAAGCTGTTAGAAATGGGACGCGCACTGATGACTAATCCCAAGTTAATTTTGTTAGATGAACCAGCAGCCGGAGTAAATCCGAGATTAATTGATGATATTTGCGATCGCATTCTCACTTGGAACCGCCAAGATGGGATGACGTTTTTGATTATCGAACACAATATGGATGTGATTATGTCCTTGTGCGATCGTGTTTGGGTACTTGCCGAAGGACAAAATTTAGCTGACGGTACGCCAGCAGAAATTCAAACCAATCCCAAAGTTCTCGAAGCTTATTTGGGAAAATAGAGTGCGATTGGCTTTCTCTTCCTATGTGGAAGAGAGGTTTTCATCGTTACCTCCAAGCGATCGCGCCAGCGAGTTAGTTTGCTATTGTTGAAGCTACTTGGTGTCAAACGCCACCTGCGGCTTTAATTAAATCGGCTCCTTTTTCGCCGATCATAATGGTGGGTGCGTTTGTATTGCCCCCAACCAGAGTTGGCATAATTGATGCATCGACAACCCGCAACCCTGTGACACCGCGTACCCGCAGTTGGGGATCGACAACCGCCATTGGGTCAGTTCCCATTTTGCAGGTGCCGGCAGGATGATACCCTGTAACACAAACTGAGCGGATATAAGCTTCGAGTGCTTCATCGCTAGTCACCTCAGCACCGGGACCGACTTCCTGACCTCGAAATTCATCAAAGGCACTTGTATCAAACAATTGGCGCATTATTTTAACACCTTCAATCACCTTTTGCACATCAGATTGACTTTGCAGAAAGTTCATCTGAATAATCGGTGGGTCTTTGGGGTCAGGCGAGAGCAAACTGACACTCCCAATGTTTTGCGGATGAGTCAAACTGACTGTAACAGTGAATCCCAAACCAGAGAGGGTAGTGCCAGGAGATATCCACAGAATGTTACCGAAGAAAAACTGTAAATCTGGCGCGGCATCCAGATTCCCTTCGGTATGCAAAAACAATCCGGCTTCAGCGTTACCATTACTGGTAACTGCCGGGTCTAACCCAGCAATTACCCTGTCTACCACAGGATTAGTAATTGTTGGATGTAACTCGGCAATTATCTGGTGTGCTACAGGAACGAGAAAGTGGTCTTGGAGGTTTTGACCAACACCTGGCAAATCAACGACGACAGGAATCCGCAATTTTTGTAGGTGTTGTGCTTCACCAATGCCGGAAAGCATCAGCAGCTTGGGCGAATCGAATGCACCAGCACTTAAAATCACTTCTTTGTTGACACTAGCTTGGTGCAGCTGACCATGATGCATATATTCCACCCCAACAGTGCGGGTTCCTTCAAACAATAGCCGCCTTACCAGCGCTCCTGTTTGGGTTGTTAAATTGAGACGTTGGACAATTGGCATCAAGAATGCAGCAGCAGCACTGTGACGCTTACCATCTTTGACCGTCAACTGATAAATTCCCGCACCTTCTTGCTGTACCCCATTGAAATCTGGATTGTGGTTATATCCGATTGCCACGGCTGCTTCTACAAATCGTTGGGATGCTACAGTAGGGGCTTGAATATCGGTCACGCTCAACTCCCCATCAACCCCGTGGTATGCGTCGACACCGCGTTGCTGGTTCTCAGATTTCTTGAAATAGGGTAATACATCTTGGTACGACCACCCAGGATTCCCCAATGACTGCCAGCAGTCATAATCCTGATGATTGCCCCGGATATAAATCATGGAATTAATCGAACTGCTGCCACCCAAGACTTTGCCACGAGGACAAAAGATTTTGCGGTTATTGAGATAGGGTTCTGGTTGGGAGAAATATCCCCAGTTCAACTCCGAGCGGGGTAGGTTGGGAGATTCCAGCGGAATTTGAATCTCTGGTTTAGTATCCGGGTTGCCAGCTTCGAGCAATAACACGGTTGTTTCACACTTTTGTGTCAAGCGGTTGGCAACAACGCAGCCTGCTGAACCCGCACCAATCACAATATAATCATATTCACTCATCACATCCTCGCTTGTAAATTCAACTACTTCAAGAACTGCAAATTGAAATTGGTTAAAGCTTGAAGTTTACGAATCTGACTATTGCATTACGACAAACATACAAATTTATACTGAATCTAAAAGCTAAATTTTTTACTTTTTGTGTAAAATTCGGATCGGTTTTTGAAAGTTAAACACTTGCCAAGAAGCTTGCTACTCGACCTTAGTATTACACCTGTGTCATCCGCCGCGATTAATCGCGTCTGTACACACTCATTAGTTGGAACGCCAATAAACGCTATTCTCTCGCTGCATCAATTGGTAACCTATCAATTCCCGTCGTAGAGTGGCATAATCAGGATGGTAGCGCTTAAGAATATCATTCACTGTACGTTCTGGATACTGAATTCCAATTTCAAATTTATTTACTAACCACTTGAGAATTACTAAGCGCTTTTTGCGACTAGCGGGGATTTCTTTAAGGCGTTGGACGGAGTTATTGTCGAAGACATCGCCATCAAAATAGTTTTTCAATATTTTATTCTCCCAAGCTTCGGTATCTACATCCTCAATCAAAGAGGCAATTTGCTCAGGTGTAAAAATTTGCTTACTGATGCTTTGTAAAGTGTCGCTATTTAACTGGTAAAGGCGGCTATTACCCTCAGGGCGCATAGTAACCAAATTTAGTTCCTTAAGTTTCGCTAGATGATGCGATATTGTTGGTTCTTTAAGTTGCAATAATACAGCCAATTCTTCGACACTGCACTCCTGATTCGCCAGGATACCTACAATCTTCAGTCGGCTTTCATCAGCTAAAGCTTTGAAAAATCGCAGCAGGGTCTGAAACTGTTCTTTCTCCATAATTTGTTATCATTAAATTAGATCTCAATCTAATTAGAAAAAAATCAAATTAGCTCTGCTGTCCTCGTCTGACAGACCATTGCTTCGTCTTCGCTAATTGTAAATTAATGTTAATTCTGAGATTTTTTTCCGAGAAAATTGAGATTTTTTAAGTTGTTCTTTACGTTTCGCCATGTTCCGTCCCTCATCAATTAGGAATAGAAAAAAGGGAGTATTGTTCAACAGGGTACTTCAGTTGTACAAGTAGCGAGATTTTTGGGTGTAGACCAGAGTACTCTATATATGGCTCTACAAAGAGGACAGATTCCCACTACCAGAAGAAACGGGCGAATTGTTATTAGCCGAGGAGCCTTAATGGACTATCAAGCTAGAACCAGACCACTTTTATAGTCTTTTGGAATTGAGTAGGGTAGCACAGCTGTGTTGTTAGCCCACAGATGTATCTCATTCAAATGAACTTCATCCTCTACTGCGAACAGAAAGTTTTATTTTATACTTAATTTTATAATTCTTCGCTCATGTTAGTGGGTGTTAGTCTCAGAACAAAGGGCGATCGCTCAATTTGTCATATCATTAAGTTCTCTGGCGATCGCTCAATATATAATAGTACATAATTACCATTTCGCCAGATTAAACCCCTACACTGTATAAAGATGAAGAAATTCTAATTTTATTATTGTGTAATTTATTACATTAATCTATGGCTTAAAAATTGCAAGATTCCGCTCTCCGACTTGTTTAAGAAGTCGGGGAGCTTGTTGTTGAGTTTAACTAAACTGCTCGCCTGCATCTAAGTTAAACAGCATTTGCAGAGTTTGCATACAACGCCGTCTGGCTTCAACATCTTGCTGCGATCGCAATTGCACCATCGGGTCATGTAAGATTTTATTAACAATCCCGCGTGTTAAAGCTTCAATCACCTCTTGATGTTTTTCTGCGAATTCCGAACCCAATCTCGACAAAGCTTTTTCTAATTCTTGTTCGCGGATCGTTTCGACTTTATTTCGCAGACAGCTAATAGTAGTAACAGTTTCTAAACTACGCCACCAAACATCGAAAGCTTCCACCTCTTCTTCTAAAAGTCGTTCTGCTTCCTGGGCAATTTTTCGGCGGCTTTGATAGTTTTGCGCCACTACTGCCTTCAAATCATCTACATTAAAGGCGTGTACATTTGCTAGTTCATTCACATCTGCATGAACATTGCGCGGCACAGAAATATCAAATAACGTCAGAGAACGTTGAGCTTCTAAAACCATTTCCAATTTGGCACGGTCAAGTATCGGCTCAATTGCAGAAGTACTTGTAAACACCAAATCGCTATCGGCAATTACTGTCATCATTTCCGATAGCATATAAATTTGAATAGGTTGTCCGGGGAACTGCTTAGCTAATTCTTGGGCACGTTCGCGAGAGCGATTAACAATACTGATTTGCACGGCACCTTTAGAAAGCAGGTGTTGTACCAGTAACCGCGACATTTTACCAGCACCGAGAATTACCACTCGACAAGCAGCTAAATTTGCTACTTTTATTTGCGCTAACTCCACAGCTGCCGAACTGATAGAGACAGCACCAGTACCAATACTAGTTTCAGTGCGAACCCGCTTACCAGCTGTTAGCGCTTGTTTAAATAATCGATTCAAAATGGTTTTTATACCGTTATATTGCTGACCCAATTTGTGAGTAGTCTTCACCTGAGCTAAAATTTGGCCTTCTCCGAGTACCAAACTATCTAAACCACCTGCTACCCGCATCACATGCATAACTGCATCATCATGCAACAACATAAATAGGTGTTGTCGCAGAGAAAACACAGGTAATTTGCTATGCTCTGTAAGAAATTGAGTTACTTCCCGGATACCTTGGTCTGTTTCACTGGTAACAATGTAGATTTCTAGGCGATTACAAGTGCTAAGAATTGCAACTTCCTCAATATGGGGATAGCTAGCTAGATGAGCGATCGCACTTTCAATTTGTGGTTCTGGAATGCTTAACTTTTCCCGAACTTCTACTGGGGCTGTTTTATGACTTAAGCCCACCACTGCTATATTCATTTGCTAAATCGTAATTGCTAATTGGTAGTTGGCAATAAGGCATTGAAAATTGGAAATGGGGAATTGAAGATTGTTGCTTGGAAAAACTATCAAGCAACAAACTTTAATTGATTCCTGAACTATTAACTACTAACTACCCTATTGGTGAAGCATTTGTATAACTTATATTTCAATTTTAATGCTTCGCCCTTAGTATTACCATTCCCCATTCTCCAAAATTAATACAGTTGGAGAGACTTCGGTTCGCTAAACATGTGGATTGTATCAACAAATCGAGCAGTCTTGGACTGGTTAGAAATTACCAAGCTTTGAGTTCTTGCTCCACCCTTGAAGAAACGCACACCTTGCATAAGATTACCACTGGTAATTCCGCTAGCAGCGAATAGAACAGTTTGACCAGATGCCAGTTCATGAGCATCATAAACTTTATCAGGGTCATTGATATCCATAGACTTCAAGCGATCGAGGTTGGCTTCTCTACTTTCTCCAATCAGACCTGTTTTGACTATTTCTGGATCGTAGATCAGTTGCCCTTGGAAGTGTCCACCCAAAGCACGCATTGCGGCTGCGGAAATTACACCTTCAGGAGCAGCACCGATACCCATGAGTGCATGAATATTAGTTCCAGCAAAACCACAGGATATAGCTGCACCCACATCACCATCGGAAATTAGTTGTACTCTGGCTCCGGCATCGCGGATTTCTTTAATTAAATCATTATGGCGATCGCGCTTCATCACCACAATCACAAGTTCTTCAATCGAGCGCTCTAAACACTCAGCAAGAATCTTGAGGTTTTCCGTTGCTGACTTGTTGATGTCCACTTTGCCCTTAGCTGCGGGGGGGGCTGCTAATTTCTTCATGTAAAAGTCGGGAGCAGCAAATAATCCACCCTTTTCAGAAATTGCCAACACAGCCATAGAACCTGGTTGTCCGTATGCTACCAAGTTCGTACCTTCACAGGGGTCAACAGCGATATCAATTTCAATTAGTTCATCAGGGTTGCAGAGAGCTTCGGCATTTGGTTGAGTACAAATACCGACTTCTTCTCCGATGTAAAGCATCGGCGCGTCATCGCGTTCGCCTTCTCCAATGACGATGCGACCGCGCATATAAATTTTATTCATCCGCTCCCGCATAGCTTCCACTGCTACCTGGTCAGCAGTGTTCTTTTCGCCTTTACCCATCCACTTGGCGGATGCGATCGCTGCTTGCTCTACTACCTCAATAATCTCTAACCCAAGTGTATTTTCCACAGAGTCTGCCCTCTCAACTGCTTGAATTTGCGTTACTTCATCTGGCTATTTCAGTCTTTAAGTCTACCAAAGGGCGGTTACCAAATTTCGATTACAAATGTTAACTCCGTCTCAACTTCTTTTTTATTGACATTATTCGCAATAATTCTCTAGGAGTCTTAACTTTTTTTCTTCTTACTTGTGACAATCAATACTTATAATTATCACAGTAATCTGAATCTATATATTTATCTATAGTTTGAAATATTTATAAATGTAACAGTATTTGAGTTAGTTCATATCAACCCAGAAAAGCATTGAGAGGTTAATCGTGTTTATTGACTACATCACACTTATGTTAATTAACATGGTAGCTGGTTTATTTCTACTGGCTGACTATGTGTATCGGGGGATAGATAGCTTACATCAAAAACAGTGGATTCCTGGATTTGGAATTACAGGTGCGATCGCCTTAACAACTGGTTTACACATGAGCTTCACTTGGCCAGTAAGTGGTAGTTTTAACATTGCCTTTGGTGAAACAAGTGTTTTATTTGGTATCTTGTTTGTGGCAGCAGCGATCGCTCTTTCTCTCGGTTGGGATTTATTGACAATCGCCATTTACGGTTTTTTTGCTGGTTTAGTAGCGATCGTAGTCGGTATCCGGATCGTCAACTTGAGAATCACAAAACAGCCATTTGTGTCAGGAATTGGTTTTATTTTAACAGGATTAGGTGGTATATTTGCTGCACCAACTCTCTATTGGAAAACTAACCGAACTTGGCGGCTAATTGGTGTTGGTGTATTAATAATAGCCGCTTTAATTTGGGCATTTACTGGATATTTGGCTTACTGGAATCACTTAGAAAATTTTCAAAAGTGGGTTCCAGCACCGATGCGGTAACCTATGCTAGCAATGATTTAGGCTAGAGATATAGTTAAAACCTTGCTAGAGATTAAATATGCTGGACTTTCTTAATCCTCTTTTAAATCGGCATCCAGAGCGAGTCAAAGCCAATGTTGAAATCTATACATGGCAAACTTGCCCTTACTGTATTCGTGCTAAAATGCTGCTGTGGTGGAAAGGTGTAAACTTTACCGAATATAAAATCGACGGGGACGAAATAGCCAGAGCAAAAATGGTAGAACGCGCTAACGGACGCCGCACCGTACCACAACTTTTTATCAATAACCAACATATCGGTGGTTGTGACGATCTTTATCAGCTAGATACACAAAATCAACTCGATCCTCTGTTAGCTGAATAGTCATTGCTCATTAGTCATTTGTTTTTTGTCCAATGACTAATGATAAAATTTCTTAAATTGGAAAAATTTTATAAAATTTTTATATTCCTTAGAGGATGCTGAATAAATACGATGATTATCTTATACACGTACAATGGATGACTCGTGCCTTAGAATTAGCACAAGCAGCAGCTGATGCAGGTGAAATTCCTGTAGGTGCTGTTATCATCGATTCAACTGGCAATTTACTTGCACAAGGAGAAAACAGAAAAGAGCGCGACAAAGACCCCACGGCTCATGCAGAAATTCTCGCTCTCAGAACAGCTGCCATAACTTTACAAAATTGGCATCTTAATGAGTGTACTCTGTACGTAACTCTGGAACCTTGCCCAATGTGTGCAGGTGGAATCGTCCAAGCGCGTCTCGGACGACTTATATATGGAGTGGACGATACAAAAACTGGCGCAGTTCGGACAGTTATTAACATACCCGATAGCGCTGCTTCTAATCACCGCTTACAGATAATCGGAGGCATTCTAGAATCAGCTTGTCGTCAACAGTTACAGGCTTGGTTCGCCACTAAGCGGCATCAGAGAAAATAACAGACAGAGGTAAAACTGTCCATCTCATGCGACACAAGTTACGCAAGAGAATCTACGGTGTAACTAATGAGGCTTTTCATTAAATTTTATCCGTCAATCAGCTGTCTCCATCATGATGGAATTTTACTCTTTATTCGATGCTTGTCAGCACACACCAGCAAATCCTCAAACGGATTGTACTACCTCAAGGGTTTCTCCTTGGTTAAATCCTCTGGCGTATTTATTTGGTCGTCACTGCTTATTACCATTATTCTTTGGACGAATTAGAATAACCGGACAAAAAAATATCCCCACAACTGGGCCAGTTATCTTCGCTCCTACCCACAGGGCACGTTGGGATGGACTGCTTGTACCCTATGCCGTTGCTGATTATATGGCAGCAAAAGACCTGCGGTTTATGGTCACTATTGATGAATGCCAAGGATTGCAAGGCTGGTTTGTCCGACGCTTGGGTGGTTTTCCTGTAGATACTCGACACCCATCAATTCGCACTCTACGACATGGAGTTGAGTTACTTAAACAGCGAAAAGCGATAGTGATTTTTCCTGAAGGCAACATTTACCGTCATGGTCAAGCCCCTTTAAAACCAGGAATTGCACGTCTGGCCTTGAGTGCTGAATCTAGTGATTCCGGGTTAGGAGTAAGTATTATACCCATAGGCATTAATTACAGCCAACCTTATCCGCATTGGGGTACAGATGTGAGCATTCACATTGGCTGTCCAATCAAGGTTAAGGATTACATACATGGCTCTATAAAACAAGATGCCAAAAGTCTGACAGCTGATTTAGCAAAAGCGCTTCAACAATTAAGCCATCAAGAAACAGAAATTACTAATCACACTTTTGCAGAAATTACCAATTCTTGATTTAGTTAAAAGTTTTGAGACAGCTTGGATTTATCAGAAAAAATTATACCAATTAAAAAAAAGAATCTGACAGGTGAATTAATAGAATCTAGATTTAGAAACTGATTATTAATCCAAAATGGTAATAGTAGTATTTTGCAATCTTTTGAGGATGTATATCTATAGATTAGCCTCAATTGACAGAATATTCTGTCATATTGGCAGTTTTTGAGCAAATAACTAATTATTATCTAGAAAATAGTAGATTTTTCAGTGAAGAAAATTATGCAGTAGCAATGGGAACTCTATTAAAGTAATTTTTAGTCTAAATCTGAGAAACTTAGTTATGTGGCTTTGCTTTGCCCAAGACCAAAACAGAGTTAAGATACCCGAAGTATCCATAACTTTTCTATATAGTTGTTGCACTAATTGACCCCATGAACACTGCTGCCGCTGTTACCTCGATGCATCGTGCTTTTTTATCAGTCTTAGCAGTCCTCAGCTTGTTATCACCTGTGAACGCTCAGGTATCACAGTTACCAAGCACTAATCGCCAACTACAACCGATTGACCCCAACAATCCCAATAACCTCCGTCCTGTAACAGAGAATAACAGCCTTTTGAGCATTGAAGGGGGCGATCGCTTAATGAAAGATGCAGAACAAGCTGTTTCTGCTCAAAACTACACCTTAGCTGCCAAAAAATTGCAAGAAGCACGTCAGGTTTATAATCAACTATCTAACTTTTATCAAGATTTAAACGCTAGTTTTTCAGGAATTGACAATAGAGTTTCTGATTCTCAGCGTCAAAAAGCTCTATTAACAGCCCAAAAACGAGATGAAGCGACCTTTCAATTAGCATTGGTACATCGGGCACAAAATCAACCAGAATTGGCAGTACCATTGTTGATTCAAATAATTAAAAGTCAAAACCCAACGCGAGATTTAGGCAAAAAAGCCTATAAACAGTTGTTTGAATTGGGTTTTGTTGATTCTCCCTACCCCAGAGGAAGTGGTAGTTCATCTTCCTCGTCTCAGAAATAACTAAAAATGGGGAATGGGGCATTAGTTATTAATTATTCTTCCTCACTGCCTCACTTCCTCATTCTCCTTATCGTTGCGTTAGAGTGTCCCCACTAGGCTATTCTAAAATTCCACTTGTGAGATATACTCTTACAATTTAACTGTCAAACGCTAATAGTCAACAGTCAACGTGAATTATCTGTAAACTGCATTAATTACAATATCTTTGATAAGTAGGTAAATAATTAATAAGCTCAATAAAAGTTGCCCAAATTGAAGAATTGGATCTAATCGCCAGCCTTGGAAAGTTAAAATAAACCCACACAATAACATTATAATTGGCGTAAATATCGCTTGGATAATATAAAGTGCTAAAGCCCAACTCGTAAGTCTTGCTCCATATTTGACTAGCCAAAATACCATAAAAATCAAGTAAACTACTCCTAAAAGCAAATAAATAAGTCCCAGTACACTAGCTGAATTTGCTCCAAAGTTAACTTGAGCGAAAGTAAGCATTTTTAAAAAATCCTGTTTAATTACAAGCTCAAATTTTAAACCTATTACCAGTTAGGTATAGAAAAGCAAAAGTCTTTATTTATAAGAATTGTTGGGTTAAGCGATCGCAAAACCCAATCAAAAATTCTTGTTCATTTCCTAAGAACCTCTATCTCTTATTACCAAGAGATGAATTGCGTTGCGTCAGGTTATCAACTTGTAGTTGTTGCCGTCCGTTGGTGATAATTCGCAGCATTTGTTTAAGATCCTGCTCAATATTTTCTAGAACACCATCGGCATATGCATCAGCACCATCTTCAATTTCTTGAGCGTGAGCGATCGCTGTTTGTCGCATTTGCTCTAATTCTTGCTGACAAGCATACCGCTTGCGCTCAATTTCAGCCAGAGTTTCTTGCATTATTCCTTCACACTCTTGTTGCACTTGTCGCCGCATTTGTTCAGCTTCTTGTTTTGCCTGTTGAATAATATCGCTTTCAGCTAAAATTTGCGCTTTTTTTGCTTGGGCGGCTTCAACTATTTGCTGCCCATATTCTTCTGCTTCCAGGAGAATTTCTTCCTTTTGTCCGAGAATTGCTGCTGCTTCTTGAAAAAGTGCTGGCAAAGCAAGCCGGATATAGTCAAGCTGATCTAGCAGCTTTTCTTCATCGATGAGTGTGCGTCCTGTCAGGGGAATTCTCAGACTAGAGAGAACCATTTCCTCTAGACGGTTGAGTTCCTCCTGAATATCTATGCTTCCCTCTGTGCTGGCATACTCTTGAGGGGGGGGGTTGCTTCCGTTGAGGTTGGGTTCAACATTGGAGAGTTGTGATTGTAGCATTGGTATATATCTAGGGCAATGTGTGGGGGAACGAGATGATCGATAGAGCCACCAAACCTTGCAATCTCTTTTACCACACTACTACTTAAAAAACTATACTCATTTGAAGTTGCCAGAAAAACTGTTTCTATTTGGGTAGAAAGAGTTTTATTTGTGTGAGCCATTTGCAGTTCCACTTCAAAATCTGACACAGCGCGTAAGCCGCGTAGCAAAACTTGTGCATTTTGTATTTGAGCATAATTGACGGTAAGACCGTCAAAGCTATCTACTTCTACATTAGGTAAATGTTGTGTAGAAAGACGGATCTGATCTAACCTTTGCTGAACACTAAAAAGTGGCATCTTATTGGGATTCCGCAATACAGCGACAATTACGCGCTCAAACAGCCGACTGCCACGCTGGATGAGGTCAAGATGTCCTAAGGTAATGGGGTCGAAGCTGCCAGGATAAATTGCAATCACAATGATATATCAAACTTAATTTAGGTGATTATATTGAAATTTTTTTGTGTAACTTACTCAAATCTATCATCTTGCACTCTCAGCAAAAATCCTAAAGTCAATTGTTTTGGTGGCACAAGTTATGCTCAACTAAACGTAAGGAACTAGACTCCTAAATATGGATGTCGGATTTGTACCTCTGTCTTCATAATCTTGTAGAGGATTCAAGGTTAGTCTGGTATTCAAGGTAAGAAACTCCGTACTTACCAAAGTGCGCGGTTAGTTAACGAACTTTTCTAGGTAATTTTGCATGGCACTGGATTTTTCCACCTTGCCCTTGGCGTTTCAATTTACTTCTCCAGGACCGATTCTGGTGAGAATAGGGCCATTGACTATCCGCTGGTATGGCTTGTTGATTGCCACAGCAGTGTTAATTGGCGTTACGCTTTCTCAATATTTGGCAAAACGCCGTCATATTAATCCGGAGTTGCTGAGCGATTTGTTCTTTTGGTTATTAATTGGTGCAATTCCAGGCGCACGGCTATATTATGTTTTGTTTGAATGGTCAAAATATGCTTCAACTCCAGAAAAAATCTTTGCGATTTGGGAAGGAGGTATTGCCATTCACGGAGCAATTATTGGTGGAGTTTTGGCAGCATTAATTTTTGCCAAAGTCAAGCAGGTTTCTTTCTGGCAATTAGCGGATTTAGTAGCGCCTTCGCTGATTTTAGGGCAGGCGATCGGACGTTGGGGCAATTTTTTCAACTCTGAAGCTTTTGGCGACCCAACTAATTTACCTTGGAAGCTATATATTCCTCCAGAACGTCGTCCTATAGAGTATGTTAATTTTGATTATTTTCATCCCACCTTCCTTTACGAATCTCTGTGGGATTTAATGGTGTTTGGGCTGCTAATAACTTTATTTTTCCGGTCTTTATCTGGCAAGCCACGCCTGAAAGTAGGTACGCTGTTTCTAGTTTACTGGCCAGCCTACAGCTTAGGACGGCTGTGGATTGAAGGATTTCGCACAGATAGCTTGATGCTAGGACCTTTGCGGATGGCACAAGTAGTAAGTTGTCTGGGAATTTTACTGGGATTATTTGGGTTAGCTTGGCTTTACTTACTCAAACGCCCTTTGCCCGATGTAGTTTCTACTTCTAAGGGAGATGGGGAGATGAGGGGATGAACAAGTCTCGGGAGAGTAACTCCTAACTTAATACTTCTAATACCCGATGCTGCAAACCTTATGCTCTACGCCGAAAAATAAAAAATGCCCCAGAGTTTTCTCTAGGGCTTAACCAGGGTGCATCTACCATTACTCTCTACTAGGGAAAGAGGATAAATCCGGAAAGATACTGAGAAAATCCTAAAAAATTTTTTGAGAGTTTGCCGTGTGTGCTTCTAAAGATAAATATACAGAAAACTTGAGTTATAAAAAAACACTATACGCTATAGAACCATCTGTGTACATTGTTGGAGCCGGTCCTGGAGATCCAGATTTACTTACGGTGAAGGCACAGAAACTATTAGCTGTTGCTGATGTGATTTTATTTGCTGATTCTTTAGTACCAGAACAGATTTTAGAAATTTGTCGAAAAGATGCCGAGATAATTAGAACTGCAAATCAAACTTTAGAACAGATTTTGGCAATAATGGTGGAGAAGGTGCGATCGCAACACAAATCTCTAGTCCGTCTCCATTCTGGCGATCCTAGTCTCTACAGCGCCATCCACGAGCAAATGCACCTCCTAAAACAGGCAAATATTCCTTTTGAAGTCATACCTGGTATTAGCGCCTTTCAAGCTGCTGCTGCCAAACTTAAAGTAGAACTGACTGTCCCTGATTTAGTCCAAACCATCATCCTGACACGTATCAGCGGACGTACAGAAGTTCCCGTCGCCGAAGAATTAACCACTCTTGCAGCACATCAGGCTAGCCTTTGCCTATATTTGAGTGCGCGTCACGTCGAAAATGCCCAAGCAAAACTACTCGAACACTATCCAGCCGAAACCCCCATTGCCATTTGCTTTCGTATCGGATGGCCTGATGAAAAAATCAGGGTTGTTCCCCTGAATCAAATGGCAGACTGTACTCATCAAGAAAAACTAATTCGCACTACACTTTATATAATCAGTCCAGCACTTTCGACAACAACAGGGCGATCGCATTTATATCATCCCGAACATAGTCATCTATTTCGCTCATCCGATCGCGAAATACAAGATACAGCATAAATCCAAGGCGATCGCTTAATAATTAGCTGGCTAAAAACGCCAGTTTTTTTATAAGTAATGCCAAATAAAAATCGATCTGCTGCCTTTCTCCCTCTATATTTAATGCTATGATAAGGGATTTTCTGTAAATTTACAGAGTATTTCGATAAAAATTGGCTTTTTAGCCCACATTCGGCATCCCATCTGTCACAATCGGTAATTAGTGAGTTTAACCTTCTTCTATCTAGACCTTACGGTGTACACAAAAGCTGACCCAGAGAGTTTCTAATCAAAAAAGGTGTATTCAAACTGTTTAAGCCCACGACAGAAATAAGATATATAAAGAAGTATACCAACTATGCTGGTATAAGTTTATGAAATTGTTTAATTGATTACATTTATAGCTATCAGTACGTGATAAGTTAAACAGCAATTTCTAATACCTAGCCTCTAAAAAGCCATTTAGTACCAGAAGAGCAAAAACTTTTACTTTTCAAAAGTTTCTAGTATTTTTTCTACAATTATATTTAGATTGCTATTTGGGAGGTGCTTGTATTTTGATTAAAAATCTTGTTAGATAACTGATGACATTAATTCTATCATTATACGATTATTGGAAACTATTTAATGAAGAAGAGCCAATTTGGCAAAATAGCGATTCCGATAATTTCGACCTAACACGGAAACTTAAAATTATATATGGTGAAGGGTTTCACCGAGAAATTCATCTACGAGATGATGTACTTTTAAGTATCTACAACTATCAATCACAAAAATCAGTAGTTGTAGAATCTCCTGTTAGAGGACACATGATAGAATTTCAATTTTTTCCTTTAGTAGGTTCTCAAGTTCAAAACATCAGTAGCAGAGCAGGACAATACTTTTTGAGTGGTGGTGGAATGGCTCTTGAATCTACTCATTTCCATAATGAGTTTTTTGGGTTATTAGAAGTCGGCGTTCATATAAAACCAAAAGTTTTTTACTCATTTGTCTCAGATATCTCTGGAGAAATTCCGCCAGAGTTAAAACATTTATTTAGACGTTCCGATCAACCCACTTATGAGCGCTATGGTATCCAAACTTCAGCAATGCTTTTAGCAGTGCAGCAAATTCTTCAATGTCCCTACCACGGCATGACTAAGCGAATATATTTTGAAAGCAAGGTTTGGGAATTAGCAGCATTAATAATAGAGCAAGAGTTACAAATCAATCAAGGTAACTTAATAACGACTACGCTTAAATCTTCTGAAATTGAACGTATTCGTAATGCTAAAGAGATTTTATTACAACATATACATAATCCACCTTCTCTGATACAGCTAGCACGACAGGTGGGGCTGAACGATCGCAAACTAAAACAAGGTTTCCGGCAAGTTTTTGGTACTACAGTCTTTGGCTACCTACATAACCATCGCATGGAACTAGCTCAAAAGCTACTTATGGAAAGAAATATGAATGTCACAGAAGTAGCCAGGACAGTAGGTTACACTAGCTTACCTTCGTTTAGCTATGCTTTTTATAAAAAGTTTGGGGTAAATCCTAAGTCATATCAGACAAAAAAAGTCCGTCTCAAATAAAAAAAGTCTGGCTCAAAGAAAATGCGATTTGGATTAGAATAATTACTAGCTCGTCAACTCAATAACAAAATACAAAATGACTCAGTTGTACGATAGCGATCGCCCTAGTAGAGGTAGATTATTTCCAGAACGTACTATTTCACCCGCAGAAAAAGCAAAACGCCAAGCACAGACGGAAGCCTTTCACCAAAGAGGTCGGATCATTTTTGAGAGACTTCGCCCTCAATTAATCGCAGATTATTATAACTGGTTTATCTTGATTGAGCCAGATAGTGAAGACTATTTCATTGCACCAAATAGCATGAGTGCTTTACAAGTAGCACTACAAAAGCACCCGCAGGCTCAATTTGCGACTTTCCGTCTAAATGAGACAGGAATCTGCGGACGAATATGATCCAACGGGAGTTTGATGAGCTAGGTCAGCTGTTTTTTGAAATTGAGTTAATTGCTGTCAATGGCGAGATTTTTCCTGTAAACGCCTTACTTGATACTGGTTCGACAGAATGGTTGGCTATTAATGAGCAAGATTTATCAGCTTTTGAGTGGCCTCGTGTGGAGACAAGAAATGTTGTAAGTGCTATGGGTGAAACCACATTCAATACTTACTTAGGGAAGATAAGATTGGATGCACAAGAATATACTATTGAAGTCGTTGCCGGGTTTGACTTGAGAGAAGTTATTTTAGGATTACCTTGGCTAGAAACTCGACGGTTGGTTGTTGATAGACAACAGAGAATATTAACATTAGGCTAAAGACAAAATTGTCCTTTGCCGATTCGTTATTACCTGTTTGCAGCCAATGTTGGCACGCTAGGAATTTATCAAATAAAGTCAAAAAATAAAGTTTTGGGTAAATCCAAATCATATCAGACAAAAAAAGTCCGTCTCGAATAAAAAAAAGTCCGTCTCGAAAAAAATGCGATCGCTCTAGGTGTTGTATTCTTTAGCAATCACTAAAGTTGGTATAAACATAATTTTTTACCAACTGCATTAGTTAGTAACAATAGCTACTACAAATTTCTACTATGAGTTTGTTTTAAGAGGAAATGCAAGATCCCGACTTCTTTATGAAGTCGAGGATCTAAGCAAACTTTATGTAAATAAGCCATTAATAGTATTTTTGTTGGCTGATGTCTAGTGCAGCAAATTTTACTTTCGCCATTTTTTTACGTTGTGTGTTGATCTGGAGTGTATAAAAAATGCGTTTTCATCTTGTATTTACTGTTAGTAGCTTGTTAATAACAGTTTTTTCTATCACTGTAGCTGATGCTAAACAACTATTATCTGAAAAATCTAACGCTTCAGGTGAAGTCAACAGTAAAATTCACTCCGCCAGTAAAGTACAGGTTTATAAAACGAGTGCAAAATATTTGTTGAGGACACCCAGAAATCAGAATAAAGTTCCTCAATTAAGTCAAGCGACATCAAATGTGGTGTCAGTGACAGATGTAAAGGTGAATACCACTGATAAAGGGATAGAGTTAATTTTAGTCACGCCTAATTCTCTTAAATTACAAGTTTTACCGAAGACAGAAGGGAATTCATACATTGCAGACATCAAAAATGCTCAATTACAGCTTGCCAGTGGAGATTTTCGGCAAGATAAGCCTTACCCTGGAATTGCACTAATTACAGCGACAAATGTGGATGCAAATACTTTGCGGGTGACAGTAGTAGGAGAAACAAGTACACCTGTTGTCGAGTTATTTGATAATCAAATTGAAGGTTTGGTGTTTGGGGTAACTCCTGCCGTATCGACTGCACAGCAGCCAACAACACCGCCACAGCAAAACCCAACTCAACAGAAGCAACCACCAATTGAGTTAGAGGTGACTGCACCACCAGATACGTATCGGGTTCCAAATACAAGTATTGGTACAAAAACAGATACGCCACTGCGCGATATTCCTCAATCTATTCAGGTGATCCCTCGACAGGTTATCGAAGACCAACAACCGCGTTACCTAGTTGATGTACTTAGAAATGCTGGTGTCTCAAAGGGCAACCTCACATCTCAAAGTGCAGATACTTTTGTCATTCGAGGCTTTGATGCCAGAAGTAATTTATATAGAAATGGAGTTAGAGACCGCCTTTCAAATGAGAATATTTCAACTTCAACCACTAATATAGAGAGAATAGAAGTCCTTAGAGGACCATCCTCCGTGCTTTATGGTCAAGGCAGTCCTGGAGGCACAGTCAATATAGTAACAAAACAGCCTCTTAGTCAACCCTACTACGCCTTCGAGGTTAGACGGGGTGGCTACGAACTTTTTCAACCATCGCTTGACCTTTCCGGGCCGTTAACAAAAGATGGTAATCTCTTATATCGTTTGAACACTTCTTATAGAACTACAGAAGACTTTACTGATTTTTTTAAAGAGGAACGCTACTTTGTAGCACCTGTAATCGGTTGGCGCATCGGAAAGAATACAAATTTGACTTTCGATGCAGAATATCAAGATTTACAACAAACAGGAATGAGTGCTATTCCCCAACATCCTGCTAGTGGAAGTGTACTTCCTAACCCCAATGGTAAAATTCCTATCAGTCGTTATTTAGGAGAACCTGACGATTTCTATAATAGTCAGCAAGGTCGGTTTGCCTATAACTTTGAACATCGTTTTAGTCAAAACTGGTCTATTAAAAACTCATTTCAATATGCATTTTTAACCTATGACTTAAAGAGTACATTTATTAATAGTCCTATACAAAGCGATAACCGTACAGTTTTAAGAAGACAAAGTACTTACCGCGATCCGTTGCATCTTAATAGTTATGCTTTAGACACTAATATTGTTGGCAAATTTAACACTGGTAGTATTAACCATCAAATATTATTTGGGTTTGATTTATTAAGACAAATTAAACGACGACCTGGTTTAAATCAAAGAAATGCTACTCCTATTGATATCTTTAATCCAGTATACAGACAACCCTTAGTGGGTTCTGTGATTCCAATTTTTGATGACAAAACAAAAGATAATTCTTTAGGCTTTTATATTCAAGACCAAGTTAAATTCAATAACCTGACACTAGTTGTCGGAGGGCGCTACGATTGGGTAGAAAATGAAGTTAATAGTTTTATTACCCCCGAAACAACTAGCCAGTCAGACTCTGCATTTAGTCCCCGTGTGGGTATTATCTATCAACCCATAGCGCCTGTCTCTCTTTACGCTAGCTACAGTCGCTCTTTTGAACAAGTGACTGGTACTACGATCTCTGGTAGTCTATTTAAACCCCGCCGTGGAACTCAATATGAAGTGGGTGTCAAAACTGATTTACTCGATAATAAACTGTCAGCGACACTTGCTTTATACGAACTAACTCTCACCAATGCTTTAACCCCCGATCTCAACAATGTAGGCTTTAGCGTGCAAACGGGAGAGCAAAGAAGCCGAGGTGTAGAACTTTCGGTAGCAGGAGAAATCCTTCCTGGTTGGAATGTAATTGGCTTCTATGGTTATACAGATGCGCGCATTACCAAAGACAACCGAATTCCAATTGGTAATAAACTTTTCGCTGTACCAGAGAACTTTTTCAGTTTACAGACAACTTATATTATTCCTAAAGGAGCTTTCAAAGGTTTTGGCGGTGGTATCAGTTTTAATTATGTTGGAGAGCAGGAAGCAGACAATTTGAATACATATAAGTTACCAAGTTACTTCCTTACAGATGCAGCTTTGTACTATCGCAATAATAACCTGAGTGTCGGACTTATTTTTAAGAACTTATTCAACGTTCAGTATTACAATCCAAACGTTGTCACACGAGTTGATCCTGGTCGTCCGTATACAGCAGAGTTAACTGTGAAGTGGGAATTTTAATCAGAAATTACCATGATAGATTTGAATATGATTTGTCAAGCGAGAATGGATTTTATTCCATATCGCTGGGTAAAGTTAGAAAATCTTATTTCTGTTAACGAGAGGCTCAACTTGGCTTTTAACTTTCCTGAAGAACGATGGTTCCACGAATTTGTGACTCAAGATTCTAGGGTGTTAGCAGGGCCTATCTTGAGTGAGAAGATAGGTATTCTTGAAGCACCTCCTTTTCATCCGGTTTGGCAAACACTAATTGCTTCACTCTGCTCAAAAGAGTATCGCACTGCACTGGAAGAACTAACTGGCTTAAACCTTAAAAACCACCATTTGCAATTTGCTTTCACTCTAATGAATCCAGGACACAAGGGTAGTCCTCATGTCGATAATCCGGCAACTGTCAAATTAGTGCAGCTTTTATACTTTAATGAAGAATGGGAACATTCCTGGGGAGGGTGTCTGCGAATTCTCAAAAACGAAAATCCTGAATCAGTATTTCAAGATGTTCTACCACTACTTGGTTCCTCAGTTATCTTGATACCAGATGAAAAATCATGGCATACAGTGACTACAGTTAAACTAGAAGCTTTGCGGGCGCGACTAGCTCTGAAAATGACATTTTTTCCAGATTCTTTTGATATGATACAAAGCTATGAGATGTATAAACAGATGGGGAGATGTGTTTACAAACTTCCTAAAATATGTTGTTTTCTCAAGCAGGTTTTTCCTGATTTGTCTAGTTCTGGTGTTGAGTGTCTGTGCTTGTAGCAACTTTCATGTAAAACCAAAACTTCTGTCAGTTACACCCTCTTCAAATACTGTTCGTGTAGTCAAACACGCTTTAGGTCAAACTCAAATTCCAATTCATCCCCAACGAGTAGTTGCACTCGATCCTGTGGTTTTAGGAACTCCTTTAGCATTAGGTATCAAAATAGTAGCTGCTCCTAAGCAATTTCTTAAACTCTTAGCACCAGAAGACCAACCGCAGGATATTAAGGATATTGGCTTTGTGCCTCCTAATTTAGAAAAAATTTTAGCTTTAAAACCAGATTTAATTTTAGGTAGCATTACCTTTTATCAAGAAATTTACCCGTTGTTATCTCACATCGCTCCTACGGTTTTGGTAAATAATAAAAGTATTCCAAACTGGAAAGATATTTTTATACAACTTTCTGACATTATGGGCAAGAAACAGGAGGCTGAACAAGTTTTGTCCCATTATTATGACCGTTTGAGAAAGTTCAGAACTGTTATGGGTAAAAGACTTCCACAGACTCAAGTATCGCTGTTGCGCCTAACACCACCAAATTCTATACGGTTTTTTACAAAAGAAGGCTTTGCTGGAAATATCCTTGAAGATGCTGGTTTAGCACGTCCTGCTTCTCAAAACTTAGATCCTCAAGCAACGCTAAAGAAAAGAGGAGGCGGGCCGATCGCTTACGATCTCTCGAATGAAGTTCCTCAAGAAGCGGATGGAGATATTCTATTCTTGATAATGTCAGACCCCAAAAATATTGATTCACAGAAGACTCTCCAGCGCCTGTTATCGAATCCACTTTGGTCAAGGCTAAAAGTTGTCCAACAAGGTAAGGTGTATGTGGTTGGGGATTATTGGGGTTGCTGTGCTTCTATTTCCGCTAACCGAGTAATTGATGATTTGGAGCGATATTTGATTGCAGATTGAAATTATTCTCATGTTTTGCGATCACCTAGCCATAGCTGATCAAGGACTTAAGAGCGATCGCCCCCTGAAGGCTACAATTGTACAAAAATAAATAATAGGTTCCTCTAACCTTCTAAACCTACTATCTCTTGAGCAAAAATCCAGTACTATGCCTTTAATCAAAGTGCAAACTTCTGCATCGGCTCCTGAAAAAGCTGAAATTGAGTCAATGCTTTTAAACCTATCAGCCAAGTTAGCAAAACATTTAGGAAAACCAGAATCTTATGTAATGACTGCTTTTGAACCAGGAATTCCGATGACTTTTGCAGGGAATACAGACCCAGTTTGCTACATTGAAATTAAGAGCGTTGGCACGATGAAGCCAGAGCAAACCGCAGCAATGAGTCAAGACTTTTGCCAGCAGATTAACCAAACTCTAGGTGTGGCTAAAAATCGCATTTACATAGAGTTTGCAGACGCAAAGGGTGCAATGTGGGGGTGGAACGGTACAACTTTTGGTTAATTCCTTATCTTCTTTGGTCAAGACTAACTCGATCTAGCAGGTGTAGGATAGAGATCCAACATCAACTTGCAATCTTTTATGTCTGCTACGCCTCTTGTATCTCAGGTTGACTTCAACCCAGAAAAATCAGAATTCATCCCTCCCCTTCTAGGCGCTTCTCTGGCAGAGTTAACTACTTGGGTGCAGCAACAAGGACAACCTGCTTACAGAGGAAAGCAACTGCATGAATGGATCTATGACAAAGGGGTGCGATCGCTAGCTGATATTTCTGTCTTCTCCAAGCAATGGCGCAAAGAAGTAGCAGAAATCCCCATTGGGCGCTCAATTTTACATTACCGCTCTGAGGCTCCCGATGGTACGGTGAAATATCTTTTACGATTAACAGACGGGCAGATTATTGAAACTGTAGGCATCCCCACTTTCGCAGAAAGGGCAGAAGGTCCAAAAGCCCGTTTGACAGTTTGTGTTTCTACTCAGGTGGGTTGCCCAATGGCGTGTGATTTCTGCGCTACTGGTAAGGGAGGCTACAAACGCAACCTAGCACGGCACGAAATTATCGATCAGGTGTTGACTGTGCAAGAAGATTTTCAGCAACGAGTTAGCAATGTGGTGTTTATGGGACTGGGTGAACCGTTGTTGAATACTGAGAATGTCCTAGCAGCCCTGAAATCTCTCAATCAAGATGTCGGTATTGGGCAGCGATCGCTTACAGTTTCTACAGTGGGGATTCGCGATCGCATCCGTCAGTTCGCGCAAAACAATTTACAAATCACTCTGGCTGTAAGTCTCCACGCACCCAACCAAGCACTACGAGAAAAACTTGTCCCCAGCGCCCGCGCCTATCCTCTCAATGATTTACTGGCTGAGTGTCGAGAATATGTAGAAATCACTGGGCGCCGGGTTACTTTTGAATACATTCTCCTGGCTGGTGTTAATGATTTATCAGAACATGCATTGGAACTTTCAAAATGCCTGCGAGGATTCCAAAGTCATGTGAATTTAATTCCCTACAACCCTATCCAAGAAGTAGACTACAAACGCCCCAACCGCGATCGCATTCAAGCATTTGTCAACGTTCTCAAGCAACAACAAATTGCTGTTAGTGTCCGTTACTCCCGTGGTCTAGAAGCTGATGCTGCTTGTGGACAACTCAGAGCAAGTAAATAAAAAGTTGAAAAATGATTGTTCACAGATGGATTTACTAAATCTAAATTCACCAAACCTATTCGTAATCCAAAATCTCAAATTAAAAATTGTATTAAGAGTTATTGATTAAGCTGTTAGATAAATCATACGGTATCCAGCTAAACATACAGTAGATGTTAAATTACTGAAGTAGATTATCTATGTTTGGTACCATAGGTACGGCACAGAGTCTATTCTAAGTAGGTCAACATTGAAAAACGTAATATATAATCTTTGCGATTACTTCGCTACCTTGGGCTGCGCCAACCAGACGCACTCGCGTTCGGGAAGCTGCTTCTCTACGAGACGCACTTGTGTTAGCGTCTACACTCTGTTTTGCTCGTAATGACATTTCATCATATTTAATTAGGTTGAGCTACTTTATTTACCAATTCTGACTCCTAAATTCTGAATTCTGCTGCAATATTAACTATTTGGAGTCCCCCTGCTGGTATTGCATGGCTTTAGCATAATCGCCTAAGGCGTAGCAAGCGACTCTCAAACTGGCAAGAGCTTGTTCTTCACTACGCCGATCTTTGATTGTCCTAGCTAAGAGCAAACGTTCTTCATAATATGTAATTGCTCTGTGATGATCGCCTAAGGCTTCACAAGCTACTCCTAAACTACCTAACGACTGTTCTTCGCTACGCTGATCTGGAATTTCTCTGGCTAATTGTAAGCGTTCCTCATAATACTTAATTGCTTGAGTATAATCACCTAAAGCATAACAAGCATTACCTAAATTTTTTAGTACTTGAGAAGCACTGCGAACATTTTTTAAGGAGCGTGCTAGTACTACACATTGCTCATAGTAGGCGATCGCTTTTGGATAATTGTCTAAAGCATACCAGGCATTACCCAAATTCTTGAGTACCTGTTCTTCACCCCAATTATCTTTGAGTTCGCGCACAATTTCTAGGCTTTGTTGTTGATACTCAATAGCTTGTGTAAAGTTACCTAAAGCTTTATATACCAATCCCAAGTTATTCAGTGCTGCTACTTGACTACGTTTATCTTGTAGCTGTTGGGTTATTTTCAAACATTTTTTTAGAAACTCAATTGCCTTATTATGTTCATTTAGGTGACGGTACGCATTGCCTAAATGCGAAAGTGCTTGCATCTGTAATGTTAAATCTGAAGTCTCCTCACTTAAAGACATACACTGTTGAGAGTAGGAGATAGCACTCTTGTAGTCTCCTGCGCTGTAAGTTACCAATCCTAAAAAAGAAAGTACCTGTGCTTGTTTTTGTAAATCCTTAACTGCCTGAAATAGTACCAAGGATTGTTGTAAAGACTTCATCGCCACTATTAATTCACCAGCTTGCTGCTGTTGAATACCTTGTCGTAGCAGTGCAGATGCTTCCGATAAATATTCGTCACTTTCTTGTGGTAATGGTATTTCTGCTTGTGAACCAGAGTCAAATTCATGGGTAATTGTATTGCGCTTCACTGGTTTTAGGTAAGTTGTGGGTAATTGCAGGGGGACTGTATTTTTCGATCTATTATTCCATCCGTTTTTAGACATCAACCCCTTCCTGTTTAGTCTGGTGGTAAATCTAGTGTTCCCAAAACCAGGATGTATCTTTCATAAAGCTGGTTTATCAAAGCATGGATATCAAATACTTGTATTGTGAAGATTGTCAGTTTGATGTGGCTTGGATTGAATCGCCTACCTGACAACAAGAGCAGTGAAAGTTAATCGATGAAGCGATCGCTGCTTGGCTTCCCACTGATGAATCATCATAATTTTAGTTGTCACTCACTTAGCCAACAAGCAATTTCTATTCTCAAAGACTGTTGTTTAGCTAAACATTCATAGCAACAAGATTATTTTATTGTACTATTATCACCATCTGTACTGTAAGTACAGCGGAGGATCTCTCACACTTTCATAAGAATTTTTTCTAGTTTGTTTTTACCACTACCATCAGCCCCGCAACCCCAGTAAAAATCAATGGGCGAGTTTTCAACAATTTCTTCATCGCCTGTGGAAAGTAAGATATCCCTGATATCTATATGAGTTTGAAATTTACATACTACGGCTTGGCACATAATATTATCTTTAACTTGTTCCCAATCTTGACGTAACGGACGGGTTCTTTCACGCCCCATTCTCGCCGCATCTTTAGGCATTTTAACCAAACGGATTTGTTCTGCATGAGGTGTATCGATAAACTTTTGTGCTTGAAAGTAGTGTTCGCTAGTCGGCCAATACAATCCATCTAACTCAAAGCCGTGGGGCTAAAAATTAGAAAAACAGCCATATTGTTCGCAAGTGCTGTAAAAGTAGATTGTCATAAAATTTAATTCAATTTAAATACTAAAAAACCTAATATTTACCGCTATTCTATTAATAAAATTATTTATTAGTAAATTTCTCTAAATGTTGTGAATACTAAATTTTGCCAAATGAACTAGGATATTTCACTTTACTTATTTATATTATAAAATAGAAGCCTGATTTTCAGATGCTTCAATAAATGCCTCAAACTCCCGATCTGGAGACCATTGAATAGCCCCATCTCGTCCTGTGAAGAACAGTTTTGTTTTACTCTTATTAAGTTCAGATAAAGTATTTTCATCAAAATTGGAAGTAGAAGCGATCGCCACTTTTGGTTGTAGAGCAAGAACTAAATTTTTCAAAGCCTGAGGATCGCACCATAAGACTTCTGGACGAGGCAAACTTCCATTTTTAACTAATTGTTGTACCTCTTGAGATTTAATGTTACCTACTAATAACCAGTTTTGATCTAAAATTTGCAATTTTAAAATAGGTAATTCGTTGTTGATTAATTGTGCAACTATCGAACCAGTTTGCACCGCTTGATCAACTGCTAACGGTTGGTAAGAACCTTGATGCTTTTGTAATTCCTCTTGAATTGCCTGAGTAACTGTGGAATTCTCTGGCTTCGGGGAATATTCATAAAAATTTTTGATTGGTAGACGTTGCACTAATTCCAACCAACCATTACTTTCGTTACTTTGAAAATCAGTAGCGATCGCCCAATTTATTTGATTTATACCTTGCTGTTGTAGAAATGGTAAAATTGTGAAGCGTCCTGTACCTTCATCACCACTATTAATCAGAGTTACTGTTCCTTTATCTTGAATGACTATAATTGGTTCAGTACCCGACTCTAATATCGTTACCCTAAATAATGTATTTGCAGAATGCCATAAGGGGATGATTACTAAACCAACCGCAATTAGACTAGCAAACCACCACTGGCGCTGCCACCAACGTACTAAGCAAACTAAGATAATTAGTCCATAAATTGTTAGTAGTTGCCAAGTAGATATGCTACCCACAGCAACAGAGTTTCCTGGCAAATTGCTAAAAAATTCTACTAATTTAATTAGCCAATCAGTGGGGTAATGCAACAGTCCAGCCAAAAAGCTTCCTACCTCCGGAAAAATTAATGCTCCTATGGCACTGATGATACCACCTATACTAATAATAGAAATTAATGGAGTACTAACCACATTCAGTAATAAACTGTAGGTTGGTACAACTCCAAAGACAAAAAGTTGCACAGGTAAAGTCCAAATAGTAGCAGCTAAAGGAACAGCAATCAAAGAAGCGATCGCAGGTGGGAACCAACCCAAACGCTCGATAATTGCGGGTACTGTTACAACTAATCCCAGTGTTGCCAAAAAACTCAATTGAAAACCTAAATCCCAAATCCATAGCGGATTAAATAGTAATAAAAGTGTTGCTGCTAATAACAGCGAACCCAACTGTTTTACCTTCCTTTTTAATAACAAACCAACTAATGCTGCAAAACCCATAATTACGGCTCTGAGAACCGCAGGTTGAAAACCTGTTAAACTCAGAAAAATGACTAAAGCCAAAAACCCAAGGGTAAATTGTGTTCCTTTTTTTGTACCCTTTGTTAACTGTAAGATTACACTTAAAATCAACGAAGTTTGAAATCCGGAAGCAGCTAAAGCATGAGCTAATCCTGCTTGTACAAACAAATCGCGGATATCATAGGGTAAATCCACAGCTTTGCTACCTAAAACCATTGCACTGACAAGTGGCCCTTCTGGAATACCTAAGCTACGAACTTGCGATCGCACAATTCGTTGTCGAATTTGCCACCAACCCCATTTACGTTCTTGTTCCAAAACGTTGATTTGTCGCCCAATCAAACCAGCGAACGTTCCTTCTTGCTTGAGAAACTTTTGAAAGTCGAAACCACCAGGATTGGAAGCCGCTTTTGGTTTGTATAAAATTCCAGTCACAGCAATTTGTTGACTAGGGTATAAACCTGTAGCTTGAAGTATAGGCACTGTTACATATAATTTGCCTGTCACTCCTTTTGGGACACCTGCTGAACCTTTTTCATTTTTGACTTCATCTAACTGAGTTGCTTCCAGCCAAAATTGTCCCCGGTGACTGCGAGTTAGACGAGGATTACTTGCCACTTCGCCGCGAACAATCACAACTTGTTCTTGATTACTGCTATTTCCAGGCGGAACGAACTGACTAATATCCTTTGCACCTGGTTGCGGTACTCGCCATTGAAAATATAGAGTTGCCAACAGTCCCACCAAACCAGCAGCTAGCCATATTCTAGGATGGGGACTACTTTGCCAGGTGTTAAGCACTCCTTTAGTCTTCCCTTGACCATTTTCTGGTTTCTGAGCAAGTTTCCTTGAGATCAAGTAGCGTCTTCTCAAAAAAATTGCTCCTACTATGCCTAGAATCAAAATCCACGCACCACCCCAAGGAATTGCTGTAAACAGCAACCCGATAATGTAGCTAAGACAAATAATTACACCACTGGTTTGAATCATAAGATTTTTGTAAGACTACCTAGCAAACAGAATTGGCAGCTGACTTAAAAATATAGGACTTATATTAAGAAAGCTCTGAAACTCTTGTTAAGACGGAGTTCTGAGCTGAGCAAACCTTAGCTCTAGGCGTAGCTTGTTTCTCATAAGGATACGGTGAGCTGAGCCAACTGCAAAAGTTAGTGCTCAAACTTCTCTGTGTGTGAACTTTTCATTTCTTTAATCGGCAACGCCAAAAATTTTATGCTTGTGGTGAAGTATAGTCCATCAAGTTTATATGAACAAAGCCCGTATGTGCAGGCTTCGTTTGTGTTTTTAATAACTTAGAGTGAAGTTTTGATGGTATTTACGATTGTTGGTAATAGAAATGCTCAGCTTAGACCTCAGCGCAACATGGAGAAACAAAATACAAATCGCTAAAGTGTTTAGATATGTATAAACTGTTTGTAACCCTTTTTAATTTGTTGCAAATCCACTTAGATAAATTTGACTATTTACTAGCAACGATAATAGTACTAGTTGGACTGATATCTTTTAAAAGGGAGCTTGCCACCTAGTAACAGCACTTTTGATGCTGTCAGAGTTGGTGTTTAACTCACTGTATCTTTGAGCAACGGAAAACCCAACTTCTCCCTTTGCTCGACATATAAATGAGCCACCTTGCGTGCCAAATGCCGAATTCTGGCAATGTAGCGAGTTCTCTCCGTTACCGAAATCACACCTCTAGCATCCAGTAAATTAAAGGTGTGCGAACACTTCATTACATAATCTAAGCTAGGTAAGACCAATCCTCGCTCCGTCAATTGACCAGCTTCCTGCTCATATAAATTAAACAGTGTCAGTAACAGTTCAGGATTCGACGCTTCAAAGTTGTAAATACACTGTTCAATCTCTCCTTGCAAATAGATATCACCATAACTAATATTGTCTGTCCAGTGAATCTTAGTAATTGCCTCTACTTCTTGCAGATACATCGCCAATCGTTCTAATCCGTATGTAATCTCAATTGACACAGGACAGCAATCGATTCCACCACACTGTTGGAAGTATGTAAATTGAGTAATTTCCATTCCATCTAACCATACTTCCCACCCAGTGCCCCAAGCTCCCACTGTTGCATCTTCCCAGTTATCTTCTACAAACCGAACATCGTGGTCTTCAGGACGAATCCCTAAAGTCCTTAATGAATCTAGATAAATCTCTTGAATATTGTCTGGCGACGGCTTAATTAAGACTTGATACTGATAATAGTGTTGAAAGCGGTTGGGGTTTTCACCGTAGCGTCCATCTGTTGGACGACGACAGGGCTCTACATATGCAACAGCCCACGGTTCGGGTCCCAATGCTCTTAAAAACGTCTGAGGATTTTTAGTACCTGCTCCCTTTTCAATGTCGTAAGGCTGAGCGATCAAGCAACCGCGATCGGCCCAAAACTGATGCAACAAGGCTATTACCGATTGAAAATTCACGCTCTGTCCTTCCTTATTCAGCGTATTGCATAAACCATTGTTGCTTACAATCCTTCAGTGTGGGCAGTTTCAGCGCCTTGAAAAAAATGGACAAAAAAAGTTTGTCAAAGAGGTTGACACTCTTGATTGGGTT
>JAQYWR010000031.1:0-91446 GCA_029379225.1 Nostoc sp. S4
TTTGTACTCTTTATTTGCCTTTTACGGGTTTGTTCGGTCAGGTGCAAGATGTGAGTTAAGGCGGTTGGGGAGAACTTCCAGGATAGATATATTAACTCAAGGTGATGAAGATAGGATGATTGATTTACCTGTGACTTTGTACTTCATACAAACAAAAACTGCTGTATTACAAAATATACTTTTAGCACTCCCACATGTATTTTTTCTGTTTCTTCAGAAATTTGCCATTTGAAAATTGATGTTATAGATTGGTGCTGAAGTTTTAATCAAACATCTAATTACCAATGAAAACCACTCAAATCAGTTCCCCAATACAAGAAAACAGACCCACCAAAACTAAAAAACAGTCATTTCCTGGGATGAATGTTGGTACTCCAAAAATACCATTCCGCAAAACCCAGAAAATAGTACAACAGCATGAATTACTCAGTGATTGGGAACACGCAAGTTAGCTATTTTAAATTTACTGTTACTAAAGTTGCAAGTAATTGCTTTAATCGTTTCATCTGTTACAATCATTTTTCAAATCGGTGTTAAGCTAATCCGCCTATATATTGCACAAACTCGGTATAAACCGTCATTAGTCATTAGTTATTTGTGTTTCAAAGGACTAAGGACTTTTGACAAAGGACAACCCTCACTAGTTAATGTGCAATTTTAATGCGTAACAGCTTAGTAGGAAAACTCAACCTCAAAAACACTCGTTTTCAGTAATGATTGGGTACAAAGTCGGACAAAAAGCCTGAGTTCCTTACTAAGGTTAAGGATTACAAGACTTCGCTATAGTTAACGGTTAACAGGCAACGGCTTTAAAAGGAGTTAAAGAGATGGAAACTAAGCCAACTGACCCATCACTAGCACTCACAGAAATTCCTTCTGGCTATCTCAACATTATGGGTTACGTTGATGAGTCAGAAGTTAACGGCCCTGGTTGTCGTGCAGTCATCTGGGTACAAGGTTGTCCGCGTGAGTGTCCTGGCTGCTTTAATCCTGACTCCTGGTCATTTGAGGCTAACCAACTAATTGCTATTGATACTCTTGCCGAGAACATTCTTAGCAACCCCCGCAACACAGGTGTAACCTTCTCTGGTGGAGAACCGTTTTGGCAAGCAACTGCACTAACATCTTTAGCTCGTAAGCTCAAAGCTGCTGGATTAAATGTGATGTCTTTTACTGGCTTCACGCTCAAGCAGCTAGAGTCTGAATCTGCGCCGCCAGGTTCTCAACAATTGTTAGAACAACTCGATATCTTGATTGACGGGCCTTTTGTGCAATCTCTAGCTATTAATTCTTCCAATTCTCCAGTTTCTTCCAGCAATCAACGGATTCATATCCTTAACCCTGCTTTCGCTGACCAAATTACCTGGGCTAGCGACCAGATAGAAGTCCACATCCTCAAGGATGGTAGCCGCATCGTCACAGGTTATCGAGGTGGACTGGAATTGTCTTAGCAGTAATTTTTGAGTAGGAAATGGTATAACCCCACTGCTAATCGCCCAAGTAGCAAAGGTGTATCTACAGCTATAATGAATGGAGGCAAATAAGGTACTAATCCCTGGGTTGACAGTTACCTTTAGCAGTCCAGCGTATTTATGAATTTTTCCCTCGCTGCATCCTTGTGATTTTCTCTAAAACTCCAACATAATATCAGAATTCATTCTTCTCCCAGTTTTTGAGAGAATACTAAATCATTAAGACTAAAACTTTCTGGTTTTATAGATAAAAGCAAAGGAAACGATGGAACATAGAACCAATCGCCTTTATACTTCCATGAAAGATATCGAAAACTATTTATAAAAAACTGGAAGCTTTAAAATCCAGGAATTTCAAGATTTACGGAAGATAAAGCAGATAATCCTTTTACTCAGCTTTAGCAGCAGTAGCTTCAGTATCTACAACCTTATTCTTTGATGATGCTGCTACGTCCCATCTTTTCGCTACTCTCGAAACTAATTATAAACAGTTTTGAATTTAAGAAAGTCGGGAGTTGGTATTAGCTATAATATACTATATAGAATAAAGTGAGAAGTTTATTAAACAAAAGCCTATTCTTGATGGTAAAAACGTACTATTTAGATATTTAAGTGCTGCAAATTATACCACCATTGCTGCATATTATTTGTGGCTTCAAATATTTTTAGTAAAAGTGGGGTAATTTATGGATTTTAAAATCCCTGAGGAATATAAGTCGGGAATTAAATTTATTTTAAACACTGATGATGATACTATTGATATAATTATATCAGCTTTACGTGATTTTCCTCCGACTGTGGAAAATATTATCTATAAAATTTCTGAAAGAATAGTTCAAACAAAAAAAATTGATAGGCGTATTGCTCGAGATATTGTTGCAATTCTAGTATCTTTAAGGCAATTATACAAAGAAAACTTGTCTAATGAGGCTATTGTAACTTTACTCAGTAAGTCTATAGAACAAGACGCTGAATTTATAGTCAATCCAGAACAAATAGAACGTTTTCAACAAAGGTTATCCACTCTACTCAAAGCTTTAGAGAATATTGCTTTCTCTTTAGATATTTCGGATAAAGCTTCTGATTTACTGATTGAACATGAGCGAATATTTTCAGACTCAAGGATTATTACTGACATCAGACCTATATTTGACTCAGAAACTGAGAGAAAAGTAGAAGCTGCTATCTTAATTCATACACTTAAAATTCAGTATAGAGATGCAGAGGGAACTAAAGAATTTTATCTAGGTCTTGACTCAGATGATTTAGATATTTTGTACCAACAAATAGGTATTGCAATAGACAATAGAGATGCTCTAGAATCTGTTTTAAAAAAAGCAGAAATAGAGTGTTTAAATCCTTTATTAGAAGTAGAAGCTTTAGAAAATATAGAAAAGGATGGCGAATAAAGAGGTTGATTCAATAATATAAATATCGAAAATTAATAAATAATAATTTAAGGTAGAAATATGTTAATAGAAAAAGTAAAAAATCAAACAAGCCATTGGATTCCAAAAATAAGGACTAAACAAGTAAGTAAATATTCAAATTCTCCTACATTTCGCCTACATCTTATCTCTCCTGTACTAATTCAAGAAAATGATAAGACTTTCAATTTTCTTAAAAAGAATAACTACGAGATTGATTTAGATAATCGAACTAAAATTGAAACAAGCAAAGCATCGTTATTGAAAACACAAAACTGGAAGCAGGTGGTTTATACTCAGAGAAAAGAAAATGTGTTCTCTGATTTTTCTGAACAATCCTTACTGCAAAGAAGTAATTATCGGAAAGCAAAGCCAACAACAAACCGTCCGTCAACTTATCTATTAAAGCAAGCAGAACTAAAAGACACTTTCATCAAGCTTGCTAATCAATGGCGTAATGAAACCAAGCATATGTCATTAATAAGTGACATAATTTTACACTCTGCATATCAACAAATAATAGGTATGGGGACAGATGCTGTGCCTTTAATTCTCGAAGAACTAAGCAGAGAGCCGGAACACTGGTTTTGGGCTTTAAGATCCATCACTGGAGACAATCCTATCAAGCCAGAAGATAAAGGTAGGCTCAAAAAAATGGCAGAGGCTTGGTTGGATTGGGGTAGACAGCATGGATACAAATGCTGAACTTGAAGCTGAATGGCCTAACTTAGCCAAAACTACATACGAAATTACAAGCAAATACACAGCAGAATATAATTGCATTGCTTGGGCAATTGACAATGAAAATGACCGTTGGTGGTCTCCTGCTCCCGGAGAGGATTATTACTGGCCTGAGGGTGCCCCTAGAGAGCAAACACTACAAGCATTTATTATCGCATTCCAAATTTGCGGTTATGAGATATGCACTAATGCGGAAATTGAAGTTGGATTTGAAAAGATTGCTATATATGTAAAAGAAGATGGTAAGCCACAGCACGTAGCTAAACAGTTAGGTGATGGTATGTGGACTAGTAAACTTGGACGTTATGAGGATATAAAGCATGAACTCGACGGATTAGTTGGTGAACTGTACGGAATTGTGCAACAGTTTATGAAACGTGCTTTATAAAATAATGACTTACTGAATTTATTCTCTGGGCTGTAAACTACCTGAGTGCTTTAACTGCTCCAAGGTGGCATTGCCAGTGCAAAATAATACTGTGGTAATTTCGGCAATTAATACTTCAGCTAGTTCGGCAACTGCTGTTTGTGATACTGCTGCGGCTTTGAGAAAGGGCATTGCTAAACCAGCGATGTCTGCTCCTAAAGCGATCGCCATTGCTACATCTAGTCCATGACGCAATCCCCCCGAAGCAATTAAGGGCACATCTGGAGCGATCGCTCGAATACTGGTAATGCACTCTGCTGTCGGTAAACCCCAATCGGCAAATGTGTTTCCTAAACGACGTTGTAAGGGATTTTCTGCCCGTTCGCTTTCTACCTTCGCCCATGAAGTTCCACCCGCACCAGCGACATCAATGGCAGTGACTCCAGCATCTAAAAGTTTTTTGGCGATCGCTGCTGAAATCCCATTACCCACTTCTTTGGCAATTACTGGTACTGGCATTTGAGAACATACTTTAGAAATATTGTCAAGCAAACCTTTAAAATTAGTATCACCTTTGGACTGAATGCACTCTTGTAGGGGGTTGATGTGTAAAATCAAAGCATCAGCCTCGAGGATATCGACTACCCGCAAACATTCATCTAAGCCGTATTTATAGTTAAGTTGCACAGCGCCTAAGTTGGCAAATAGCAAAACATCCGGCGCATACTTGCGGACGGCAAATGTATCGGCTACTTGGGGTTTTTCCACGGCTACTCGCTGAGAACCGACACCCATCGCAATTTTGTAGTGTTGGGCGACTTCGGCTAAGCGTTGATTAATGATTCCTGCTTGTTCGGTTCCTCCAGTCATGGAAGAAATTAACAAAGGTGCGCCAAGGTGTTTACCCAAAAAATTTGTACTGATTTTGATATCGCTGTAGTCTAGTTCTGGTAAGCAACAATGGGTGAAGCGATAGCGTTCTAGTCCATTGATGACTTGGTGAGACTGAACATCTTCTTCTAGGCAGATACGAATGTGGTCTGCTTTGCGATTTTGAGTTTGCGCGGAGACGTTGGTAGAGGCGTTCACTGGCGAGGATGATTTCAAGAGTTTGCTTGCGATCGCTATTGTTACATTCTTACAGCCTCAAGTATCTGCTTTGCCTACTTGCTGAAAAATTCTTCGGGCAAAAAGGTTTATTATTAAAACTCCAGTTCAACTTAATTAACCACAAGTTAATCAAATCAGCCGTAAGATTTTTAACTATAAGTTCCTGCTCTCTCACTTGTGACCTTTGCAGGCTCTAACTCAATATCGTGTATTTTATTCAACTCGCCAGCACGCCAACTGTCTGCCGCATCCTTAATAAAACTGGCAATGGGAATTGCAATTAACAAACCTAGCACGCCTCCTAGTTTAGCCCCCAGTAGTAAAGAAATCACCACCCAGACGGGATTTAAACCAGTCAAATTGCCAAGAATTCGAGGAGCAATAAAATTAGAATTAACTTGGTCAATTGCGACAGCTACACCTAGAACTTCCACTCCTAACCAAAAATTTTGCAACGCCACTAACAGACTGACTATCGCGATACCTATTCCTGTACCAAAGGGAAACAAAGAAAACAATCCAATAGCCAGACCAAAAAGTAACGCCAAGGGAACTCGTAAAATCCAAAATGCTAGTGTAACCGTCAATCCCAGCACAGCACCCAATGTAGCCTGACCGATAAAGTAATTATGAAAATCTTCTCGGAGTAATTGTCGGACTTTCGAGCCGATACTGGGGGAAAACCATTGAAAAATTCCATCCCAAAGACGTTCGCCGTTCAATATTAGATAAATAGTCAGCACCACCGCCAGCAGTACATTAACCACAGTACTAATCGTATCCACAGCAAAACTGAGAATTCTACCCGTGAAAGACTGGAGTTGATTAGATAATCTTTCTAAAATCTCGCTAACTAAAGCACTTAGATTAATCGGAAGTTGCTGTTGACTTAACGCCCAATCTTGAAAAGCTTCTAGCTGCTGAGTACCAGAATCAATCCAACTAGGCAAAATATTCGCTAGCTCGTTGAGCTGTTCTATAATCAGGGGAACCAAGGTGATGCCTAAACCCACTATAATCACCACAGTCAAAAGTAACACTCCCACGATCGCCAAATTACGTTTCACCCCTCGTTGCTGAAGAAACTGAATCGGATAGTCCAAGACAAAAGCCAATAAGATGGCGGCGGCAATAATACTCACCAAAGGTTGAAAATACTGCACAAGCTGGAGGAACAGCCAGCCGTTGAGAATAATAATGGGAAATGCCAATCCTATGCTTAACCATCGGGGGACTTTGTTTGCAGATTGCATTGGTGATAATTACTCCATAAGAGTTTTAACTTTATTTTGACTGCTAGGGAGTGGGGAGTGTTGGCTGTTGACTGTTGACACCCTCTATCCAAAATCTCGCCTTCTCATTTACGACTCCGATACCGAATTCTTCTCAATAAAATCCAACATAATTCGCTGATGCATTTCCCCTAATGGTCGCACTTCACCAGCATTTTTTGAATAACAGTTACCTTGGCGAATATCTTCTGGCGTCAATAATCCCATATCCCAGCCTTCATTCAAAACCAATCGATCTAATTCCACCAACAGTGGTGCATAAAAAACATGACGGACAACTCTTTCGTCGGGATAACAGCCAAATTCAGCAAAAGGTGGTAAATCATAGCCGATTTCTTCTAAGATTTCTCGTTTGACTGCAACATTCGGCGTTTCACCAGATTCAATATGACCGCCAAATAGCGCCCAGTAACCAGGATAAAGAATACTAGGGATGTTGTCCCGCAGTTGCATGAGAAATTTATTTTTTTGGTAGAGAATAGCGATCGCTACATGTACTACTTGATTGCTCATATATTGATTTTTAATTGCTATAGCCGTAGTCACACCCTTTAGGAATAATGACAAGCGTAAATCCTAGCAACAGTAATAGTTTTACCTCCAGCAAGAACTGCCCCCTGCCTTCTGCCCCCTGCCTTCTGCCCCCTGCCTCCTGCCTTCTGCCTCCTGCTATAAATTATTCTTCTTCTAAATAAACTTCTCCCAGTTCTTTGCCAGCTACAGGAATACTTCGGTAGCGAACTTTACCTTTAAACACCACTTGCGATCCCTCTCCCAAACTTTTTTGATTAGTGATAACCCAAATTTTGCCGGTTGTGTCATCTACTTGATAAGCCCACTGTTTCATCAAAGGAGCTTGTTTTTCTACCTTTCCTTGGATGTAAACTGTAGCTTGATTCTTTTGTTCTGGTTTAATTTCTCGAATTGGGGTAACATTTGTGCCAAATTTTAAGCCAGTCCCACTCAAGCCAGAGGAGGATAAATTACCACAACTAGAAAGTCCTGCTACTAGAAAAAAAGCCAAGCCTATACGGTAAAGAACAATTCTCTGCCCGTACAAAAAACCAAGGGACAAATTTCTCATTTGTTGCATGAAAGCCACCGATTGAGCAAATTTTTGCTTCACTGCTTATTTTGTCGCCACTTTAATCGAGTCAGTTCCTATCTATGGTACTTTCTTCTCAATTGGGCAAGCTCTCTCAATCCTGGCTAGTTTTCTCTTTTATTCTTCAGATGACGCCGTTGATTTGAGAAAATAAACATTATGGACTTACTGTCAGAGAAACGCTACGACATCAAACAGCAACATAATAATAGTTAAAAGTCAAGGCTGAAGAGTCAAAGCGCTGCGTGCGAGACTAGGGATTGGGCAAAAAAGGCTTTAAAAATAAGAAGCTGCGTGTAGGAGGCAAAAAAAGTGGAGTTTTTATGCTTGTTCGCGAGTATTAAAGACTCATTTGCGAGTATCAAAGACTCATTTGCGAGTATTAAAGACTCATTTGCGAGTATCAAAGACTCATTCGCGAATCTTAATTTATACGAAATTCTAGTTATAAATTATTCTTCCCTGCTCTCTACTCAGCACTCAGTACTCCCCTTGCGACAAAAGACGAACATAGCTGGAAATTTTCATGAAAACACAAACTGCCAAACTCCTTGATGGTAAGGCTTTAGCTGCAAAAATTCAGCAAGAACTTTCTGCTGCCATTAGCGAATTACAGCCAAGAATTGGACGACCTCCTGGCTTAGCAGTGCTGATGGTTGGTGATAACCCAGCCTCGGCGGCTTATGTACGCAATAAAGAAAAAGCCTGCGTTAAAGTTGGTATAGCCTCTTTTGGTAAGCATTTTCCTGCCGAAACTACCCAGAGGGAATTAGAAGAGGTGATTACTACACTCAATCACGATGAACGGGTAGATGGGATTCTCGTACAGCTACCCTTGCCTAACCACTTGAATGCTGTTAGCTTGTTACATCAAATCGATCCCGATAAAGATGCTGATGGACTGCACCCAGTGAACTTGGGGCGACTAGTACGGGGAGAAATCGGTTTACGTAGCTGCACTCCTGCTGGTGTGATGCGGCTTTTAGAAGAATATAAGATTCCCTTGCAAGGAAAACAGGCTCTAGTGGTGGGACGCAGTATTCTAGTTGGTAAGCCAATGGCGTTAATGCTACTAGAAGCTGATGCTACAGTCACCATTGCTCATTCGCGATCGCACGATCTCAAAACAATCGCCCAGAATGCTGATATTCTAATTGCAGCAGTAGGTCGTCCCGGACTGATCTCTGCTGACATGGTAAAATCGGGCGCTGTTGTGGTAGATGTGGGAATGAACCGCGTCACTGATGGCAGTGGCAACAGTCGGCTAGTTGGCGATGTCGATTTGGAATCAACTGCTGCCGTAGCAGGATTTATCACGCCAGTTCCTGGTGGTGTTGGCCCAATGACTGTCGCCTTATTGTTGCAAAATACATTTGCTAGCTATTCTAGGACGGTAAGCAACTGAGCAGTGATGAACAGATACGGGGAGGTGGGAAGTGTGGGGAGTGTGGGGAGAGAGGGGAGAGAGGGATGGGGGAGTGTGGGGAGAGAGGGGGGATGGAGGAGTGTGGGGAGAGAGGGGGGCAAGATTTCTTCTCTATCCTCCCACACTCCCCACACCTCCCACACTTCCCACACCTCCCACACCTCCCACACTCCCCACACTTCCCACACTCCCCACACCTCCCACACTCCCCACACTCCCCTCTCTTCCCACACTCCCCCCATCTCCCCACCTCCTTGCGTCTTCTTTCCCAACTCCTCATTTTTTGAGTCCCACAGCACCTTAAAATTGTGACTTATAAGATAAAAATCTCAAAATGTCAGGAATTTAAGAATGGTAGCAACTGATAACGTTCAAAAGACACCACCAGAGGAAGCTCAGTTTAACCTAGCAGTCTATCTCAAAGAACGACAAAAGCTTTGCGATACTGCTTTGGATTTGGCTATTCCCATTGTTTATCCAGAAACAATTTATGAGTCGATGCGCTACTCCTTATTAGCTGGAGGTAAGCGTGTACGCCCCATCCTCTGCCTTGCTACTTGTGAAATGATGGGTGGCACTATCGAAATGGGTATGCCGACAGCTTGTGCAGTAGAGATGATTCACACAATGTCTTTGATTCATGACGACCTGCCGTCAATGGATAATGACGATTATCGTCGCGGGAAGTTGACGAATCATAAAGTCTATGGCGAAGATGTGGCAATTTTAGCTGGAGATGGTTTGTTGGCTTTGGCTTTTGAACATGTTGCCATTAAAACTCCTGCTCATGTTCCCAAGGATCGAGTCTTGCAGGTAATTGCCCGTCTTGGTCGGGCTTTGGGGGCAGCTGGTTTAGTCGGCGGTCAAGTTGTGGATTTACAATGTGAAGGAAAATCAGATATTTCTCTAGAAACGCTCAATTTCATTCACGAACATAAAACAGCCGCCCTTTTGGAAGCTTGCGTAGTTTGTGGCGGGATTGTGAG
The DNA here is from genome assembly GCA_029379225.1 of Nostoc sp. S4. Lineage (GTDB taxonomy): Bacteria > Cyanobacteriota > Cyanobacteriia > Cyanobacteriales > Nostocaceae > Nostoc. The sequence continues at coordinate 9,927 of JAQYWR010000031.1, forward strand.
TGGGGCATCATCTTCAGATGTGCAACGACTAACCCGTTATGCTGAAAATATCGGACTAGCATTTCAAATCGTAGATGATATTTTGGATATCACTGCTACCCAAGAGCAATTAGGCAAAACAGCTGGCAAAGACCAAAAAGCTAAGAAAGTAACGTATCCCAGTCTTTGGGGACTTGAACAATCTCGCTCAAAAGCCCAAGAGCTAGTTATAGCAGCTTGTGCAGAATTAGAACCATTTGGGGAAAGAGCCAAGCCACTCCAAGCGATCGCTCATTTTATCGTCAATCGCAATAACTAGTACTGCTTGGGGTAATTCGTATTTCGTAATTACTATACCACAAGCGTTTCATTGATTTGGAATGGGTGGTTTATTTACGCGCTCGCTGTATTAGTACAAAAAGGCAAAGGGCACAAATGCTCGCAGCATAAACTTTTTGTCTATTTTTAACGGTCGAAGTATTTTCGCCGCAATCTATTAGCTTAATTTGGGATTTTGGGTTGAATCTAAATGTTTCCTCAACCAACAACTGCTGTTCATATTACTAATCTAACCACAATACCATGCAGGACATAGGCAACATTTTAGACAACCGGGTGCTGCTGGTTGCTCTGACAGCTTGTTTAATTGCTCAAGCATTAAAGCTCGTAATCGAGATCGTCAAAAATCGCAAGCTAAATGTACGTGTTTTAGTAACAACTGGAGGTATGCCCAGTGCCCACTCAGCTTTAGTTACGGCTCTAGCTGCTGGTGTAGGGCAAACGCTCGGTTGGGCATCTGCTGATTTTGCCCTAGCAATGATTTTTGCGATCATCGTCATGTACGATGCAGCCGGAGTTCGCCAAGCGGCTGGTAAGCAAGCTCGTATCCTCAATCAAATGATTGATGAATTATTTGATGAAAAACCAGACTTTAGCCAAGACCGTCTTAAGGAATTACTTGGACATACACCAGTTCAGGTAATAGCTGGGTCGGCTTTGGGTATAACCGTTTATTGGTTAGCTCGGTCTGCTTATTAAGCTACAGTCACAAGTTTCGTCTTTTGCGAATTGATAAAACAGAATTAAGTAAGTCGGCACAATAAAACCAAACTATGTGAATAAAAATTAACTAGGCTAAAACCCTCTTCCCTTCTGCCCCCAGCAAGAACTGCCTCCTGCCTCATCTCAACGATAAATTTTCCCACCCACCTACTTAAGCTGCCTTATTGTACTAGTATCAGCTTGCATTCATCAAATCAACGATCGCCTTGATTAATTCATCTGGATCTATTGGTTTGGGAATATGCATTTGGAATCCTGCTGCTAGGGCTTGCTGCTGATTCATTTCCCCTGCATAAGCTGTCAGAGCGATCGCTGGTACGTGTCCTCCTTGTTGAGGCGATCGCTTTCTCACTTCACGCATCAGCATATAACCATCTGTCTTTGGCATTCCAATATCACTGATCAAAACATCCGGTATCGAATCAGACAATGCCTGTAATGCTTCTTGTGCTGATGCAACGGCGGTTACCTCTACACCGTAATCTTGCAAAATAAACGTTAGTAAGTCGCGGATATCTGGGTCATCGTCCACCAGCAAAACTTGAGTGCTTGTGGTGAATGGGGTCTCAGACTCAGAAACTAAAGACTCATTCTTATCATGCCCGATGGGTTCATTTGTGACTAATAGCGGTAAGTTTAGGCTGAAAGTTGGACTGAATTGTTCTCCAATACTTGCAACTTGAACTTTTTCCCCATGTACTACATTAACATTTGGCATCTTTTGTACCGCTGATAACTAAACAATACCAACCTCAACAGTAGGCATCCCCTAGCTTGAAGAGTATGGATTTTTCCGGTTAAAAATACAATCTATCAAAAGGTATATAAACAAAGAATTAAAAATTAAAAATTTCAAAATAGCTTCATATTAAGTACTCTAGCTGCTAGCTGTATGCCTTATTCTCTGAAATTAATTTACTAATTTCAGCCAACAGATATATAGCAATTTTATTATATTTATGTATTATTAAGCTTGAAAGCGCTGACCTTGTAGATACAGCAGATTTCAACAAGCGTGAAGTAAACCATTTTGGTCTGATAGCTAAACACAGAACCTACTTCCATTGGTGAATTTACCAATTCTGCTGTAACTTCTATCTATAAATCATATTTCAATTCTAAATTCTACTGTCAGTTTGTTGTTTCTCACCTGGCAAACATCCTAAATCGCATGAAAGCTGCACCAATCAGTAATCCTACAACCTGTCCCCAGTAAACAGCACCAGATTGATTTACACCACTGGGGGGAATATTTAAACTACCAATACCATAAAATATTTGTTGTACAAACCACCAAAATACATAGAAAAAGGCTGGGAGTTCGACAGGGATATATACAATTATGAGCGGCAAAATAGAATCAATTTTTGCTTGAGGAAACTTGCTGATATATGCTCCTAGAATTGCTGCGATCGCCCCATTTGCCCCAATCAATGGTAGTGTCAAACTTGGTTCAGCTACAATTTGTGCCACCCCTGCGATCGTGCCAGCCGCTAAGTAAAATTCTAGATAGCGTCTATGTCCGAGAATATTTTCTACAGTCTTCCCAAAGACCCATAAAAATAGCATATTTCCCAAGATTTGGCTAAAACTTCCATGCAAAAATATGCCAAAAATTAGCGAAAATAAACGCCAAACTACAACTATCCAAGCCGCATAGTTCAAAAAAATAGCATTTGTAATTGCATTAGTAATTTGCGCCGGAATCACACCCCAACTATTCACAAAATAGCCCAATTCATCGCTAAATTCTAGTTTTATTTCCCATAAGAATACAGTAATATTAATGCCAATTAGCCAGTAATTAATTATCGGCTTATTCCAACAACGAATATTATCACTAATAGGAATCATGGATTTATCATTGGTCAATGGTTATTAGTCATTAGTCATTTGTCACTTGTACTGAGCGGAGCCGAAGTATTGGTCATTAGTTATTTGTCATTAGTCATTTGTGATTAGTTTTTCTTTGCGTCCCCCGTACCCATGCTGTTAAACAAGCTAACAAGAGCGTCTTTGAAGGAGAAGTTCGCATCGTCCCAAGCCGATGCTGAAACTTCTGTTTGCGTCCCCATTTCGTCGTTCCCGTGTCTTCCTCATCTCCCTATTTCGCCACTCTCCCTTAACCTGTGGCAAAATCAAAATCAGATCGCATCGCACTTACAGTGGGTAAACAAGATGCTGGGAAACACACTTGTTGGAAGATACCAAATTATTAGTAACTTGGGAGGTGGGGGTTTTGGCGAAACTTTTGTTGCTTATGATACTCAATTACCTGGTTCGCCTCTATGTGTAGTTAAAAAACTCAAACCCCAAGCAAATGACCCAGTGACTTTAGAAACTGCGAGGCGTTTATTTGATACAGAAGCTCAAGTTTTGTACAAATTAGGTACTCACGATCGCATTCCCCAACTTTTAGCTTATTTTGAAGAAAACGCCGAATTTTATCTCGTCCAGGAATTGATTGAAGGTCATGACTTAAGTAAAGAATTGATACCGGGGAAAACCTTAAATCAAGACCAGGTGATTTCGCTTCTACAAGAAATTTTGACCATCTTAGAATTTGTCCATCAACAAAATGTAATTCACCGCGATGTCAATCCCCGAAATATTCTCAGACGCCAGCTAGATGGCAAGTTAATCTTAATTGATTTCGGTGCAGTTAAACAAATTGCTACTCAAGTTATTAATTCCCAAAATTCAACTCAATGTACTGTTGCTATTGGTACACCTGGATATATTGCTAGCGAACAGGCTCATGGAACGCCAAAATTAAGCAGTGATATCTATGCTACAGGGATAATTGCTATTCAAGCTCTGACTGGATTATCTCCCGAAGAAATGGTCAAAGATGCCGAAACTAATGAAATTATCTGGCAAAATCAAACCATAGTTACACCAGATTTTGCTCAATTTTTAGATAGAATGGTGTGCTATGATTTTCGGCAACGCTACCCTTCGGCAACGGTGGCATTAAAAGCGCTGCAAGAGTTAATACAACCCCCGGCTGAAACAATAGCGTTGACTCCTATTGTTCCACAAAATAAGATAAAAAATCCTCAACTAAAAAAAGGTTTATTGAGGAGGTCGGTATTAGTAATACTTTTGTTTGGATTGAGTGGAATATCAGCAATATTTATTTGGAATCAGATTAATTCTAGTAATGCCATAGAATTATCTAAACAAGGAAATACACTTTTTGATTTACAACGCTATCAAGAAGCGTTAGCAGTATATGAAAAAGCAGTTAATATTAAACCAGATTATGCTCAAGGATGGAATGGTCAAGGCAAAACGCTTTTAGAATTAAAAAAATATAAAGAAGCTCTAGCAGCGTATGACAAAGCAATTCAAGTCAAGCCCGATTATTTAGAAGCTTGGATTGGACGAGGTTATGTCTTAAAAAATTTACAGCGCTATCAAGAAGCGATCGCCTCTTTTAACAAAGCCTTAGAATTAAATAACAAAAATTACCAAATTTGGAATGCAAAAGGAGAAGTTTTAAGTAGTTTAGGGCAATATGACCAAGCAATTGAATCTTATGAAAAAGCAATTGAATTAAAATCAGATGACTTTGAAGCGTGGTATAAAAAAGGATTAGCTTTACAAAATTCAAAACGATATCAAGATGCGGTCAAAGCTTTTGAAAAGGTCGTTGAATTCAAACCAGACTACGTTTTAGGTTGGTACAATTGGGGTAATGCCCTAGTTAATTTACAACGCTATGAAGATGCCTTGACAGCTTATAATAAAGCAGTACAATACAAGCCAAATTTTTATCAAGCTTGGTTGTCTAGAGGTAATATCCTCATGAATTTACAACGTTATCCGGAAGCAATTGAATCTTTTAATCAAGTAATTAAATATAATCCCAGTAATTATCAAGCATGGTATAACATGGGTTGGTCAATGCATCAAACCCAGCGTTATGAAGCAGCAATAGAATCGTATAAGAAAGCAGCAAATTTGAAGAGAAACGATTATCAACTTTGGTATAATTTGGGAAATTCTCAATATAATTTGCAAAAATACTCAGAAGCGCTCGCATCTTATGATAAAGCAGTTCGTTATCAACCAGGCCATTACGAAAGCTGGTATAGTAGAGGCAATGCTCTATTAAAATTACAACGCTATCAAGATGCGATCGCTTCTTACGATCGAGCTATAAAATATAAGCCTAATTATCATCAAGCAATCAACGCCCGCGACCAAGCCCAAATTCAACTACAAGCCGAAAAACCAAAGTCTGTAATTGTACCAACCATCCCACTTCCTAATTCCACCAATCCACCGCAGACGACACGCTAATAGTACTTGGGATAATTCGTAATACTCGCATTCAAACGAGAAGCAAGCTACATAATTACTATACTGCAAGCAGTTTATTGATTTGGAATGGGTAGTTTATTTATGCTGTCCTGTAATATCGTTTTTTATGAATATTAGGGTTTTTCAACGCAAAGGTGAGCCAATGTGTTGCGGGAGTTCCCCCCGTTGTTCGCGCAGCGTCTCCCTTAGGAGAAGCAACTGGCGTTGCTAAGGTTAGCGCAAAGGTACGCTGAGATTTGATAAAGATAATTTACTATAGAAATCGGGTTTGATTTCTAAAATTATTTGTGTAGGGAGGGAACAGGGAATAGGTAAAAAGGTCTGGAAGTAGTACTGAGTTTTTTTCAAAAATCAAATACTAATCCTATATATCCCAAAATAATTAGGCGCATCTTCATAGAGAATTGGTATATAGCTATTACGTTAAATTGCACGGTCACTTTCTAAGTCCAGTGACCATTATTGATGGGGATTTTATTTTTAGCTTTTAATATAAATTTCTTGATGATTTTACCAAAAGCTGTGAGCATCAGTAATTTATTGGGCAATCTAAAGATAAGCTGTTATGCATTCAACTTATACATTTACCTGATGACAGTTAACAGTCAACAACCATAAAGAGTATTTATATAGTTTAGGCGCGCATCGGCTTAACCTAGAATTTCTGCTTCTCGAACTATGTGACTAAGGAGCTAGCCCTTGATACAAGAAAACTCCAGCCGAGCGCTATTTGACAGAGGAAATCATCCCTCACAAAATTTACTGATTCGATTTATTCTTGGCGGCACTACTCTTGTAGTCAGTATCTCTGCTTTTTTTACTTATCAAGCTGCGAGAAATTTGATGCTCAAAGATTTGAGAAAGAGCGCTTTTTTAGAGGTACAGAGAGGGGTTGCGGAAATTGAGGAGTGGTTACATGTTCGCCAAGCGGAGGTACAAACTCTGGCGAATACTTCAACTGTACGTTCCTTAAATTGGTCTGTGGCAGAAGCCTATTTAAAGGCAGAAGTTAAGCGGATCGATGAATTTTTCTTATTCCAAATAGCTAACCCAGACGGTTCATATTCCAATACAAAAGTTGGTCGCTCAAATAAAAATATTCAGGATCGAGACTACTTTCAAAAAGCAATTGCGGGAAAGAGCAACATTTCCGATCCCTTCATTAGTCGTTCTACAGGAATTCCTTTAATTGCAATCTCGACTCCGATTTGGTCAAATTCTTTTAGCAGTAGTTCGCCAATCGGAGCTTTCCAGGGCAATGTGAGAGTCGATCGCATTGCAGGGGTTGTCAATTCGCTGCACTACGGCGGCAATAGCTATGCTTTTGCGCTCAATTCTCAAGGACAAGCGATTGTCCATCCTAATTCCACGTTCATCTCAACTCTAGAAAAACCTGCATCCAGCTTACTGAAAATAAACGATCGCCATTTAAATGCGATCGCCCAACGGATGGTAAACAAACAACAGGGAATTGAGTTGATGGAAATTGACGGCACTCAAAAGTATGTAGCTTATCTACCGTTAACCCAAGCTAATTGGTCTGTGGCTTTGGTAATTCCCCGCCAAAATATCGAATCTCGATTGCAATTTTTGGATTTGATTGCCTTAATTGTCGGTGGACTGACAGTCACCATGATTACTGTCTTGTGGCAGGTACAAGCTTTTGAACAAGCTCAACTCAAGAAGTCTAAAGCGGCTGCTGATACAGCCAACCATGCTAAAAGCGAATTTTTAGCCAACATGAGTCATGAACTGCGAACGCCTTTGAATGGGATTCTCGGTTGTGCCCAAATTTTGCTGCGTTCCCCAGCTTTAGTTGAGCAACAGCAATATCACCTCAGTATTATTGAAGAATGCGGTTCTCATCTGCTGACTTTAATTAATGACATTTTGGATTTCTCGAAAATTGAAGCGAAAAAGCTAGAACTGTATCTCCAGGATGTGTATTTCCCCTCTTTTCTCCAAGGAATTGTCGAAATCTCTCACCTGAGGGCAAAACAAAAGGGGATTTTGTTTGTTTACGAACCTGCGATTAATTTACCTAAAGCGGTTCATGTTGATGTCAAAAGATTACGTCAGGTACTATTGAATCTGCTGGGAAATGCAATCAAATTTACAGATGAGGGTGAGGTTACTTTCAATGTTGAAGTCATCGAGCAACCTTCCACTGATGGGCAGACAGAGAAACATCGCCTTCGCTTTAGTGTAGAAGACACGGGAATTGGTATAAGTCCCGCCCAATTAAGCCAAATTTTCTTGCCATTTGAACAAGTAGGTGAGAAAAAGCGCCAAGCTGAAGGTACAGGCTTAGGTTTAGCTATTACTCGACAGTTAGTACAGATGATGGGTAGCGATATTCATGTTAAGAGTCAGATTGGTCACGGGAGTAGCTTCTGGTTTGAATTGGAAATTTCTCAAGCAACTGACTGGGTAAAGTCTGCAATGACTGCATCAGATAAACAAATCATTGGCTTTGAGGGTAGCCCCTACACCATCCTAATGGTTGACGATCGCTGGGAGAATCGCACAGTGATTACTAATTTACTGCAACCACTAGGTTTTAATGTAGTTGAAGCCAGCAACGGTAAAGAAGGTTTAGAAAAAGCGATCGCCCTCAAGCCAGACTTGATCGTTACAGATTTGCTGATGCCAGAAATGGATGGATTTGAATTGATTCAACATCTGCGTCACACTCCAGAAATTCAAGATGTCAAAATTATCGTCTCTTCCGCTAGTGTGTTTGAAACCGACCAACATCGCAGCCTGCAAGCTGGAGGTAACAAATTCCTTAGCAAACCTGTACAGGCAGATGAATTATTGCAGCAACTAGAAAGCCTCTTAAATTTAGTATGGATTTACAAGCAGTCTCAGCCTGAAACAGTAAAAACCAAAAAAGCAACCACGCCAAATAGTCAATCTACTCAATTAACCCCTCCTTCCCCCGAAGTGTTGCAGGAATTAGTCACCTTAGCCAGTAAAGGTAACTTCAATGCCATTCTCAAGTGCGCCGATCTACTTGAGGAAACAGACACAACTTTCACGCCATTTGCTAACGAACTACGGCAGCTAGCAAGGCAATTTGATGAAGATTTAATCCTCAGTTTCTTGACTCAATATGCGGTGGAAACAGTATGAAAATGACTATTGGAGACCAAAAAAATTCCATCGATTACGTTCCTTCTAGGGGAATTGTTTTAGTCGTTGATGATAACCCTGCCAATTTACAAGTTTTATCTAGCTTTCTGGATCAGTCTAGCTTTGAAGTTTGGGCAGCACGCAGCGGTGAGAAAGCCCTTGGGCGATTAGAAAATGATGATTTACCCGATCTAATTTTGCTAGATGTGATGATGCCCGGTTTAGATGGTTTTGAAACCTGTAAACAGCTAAAAAGTAATCCTCGCGTCCAAGATATTCCAGTTATTTTTATGACAGCCCTTGCAGAAACAGCTGATAAAGTCAAAGGTTTGCAATTGGGAGCTGTAGACTACATTACCAAACCTTTTCAGTATGAAGAAGTCTTGGTGCGGATCGAAAATCATCTCAAGCTGAGAAATTTGACAAAAACCTTAATCTCTAAAAATGCCGAATTACAACAGACTCAAACTCAACTGATTCAAGCAGAAAAGGTAGCAGCTTTAGGTCAACTGACAGCAGGAATTGCTCATGAAGTTAATAACCCAATCAATTTTATCGCTGGCAACTTAAATTTCATGGAAAAGTATGTACAAGAGATAGTTAGTTTACTGCATCTCTATCAAAAATATCTGCCCAATCCACCAGATGAAATTCAAACTGCAATTCAGAAAAACGATATTAGCTTTTTATTAAATGATTTATTTAAAATTATTCAATCCATGCAAGTCGGGACAAGTCGCGTTATAGAAATTGTCTCATCTTTAAACAACTTTTCCCGACACAGAGAAGCTGGTAAAAAATTAGCTAACTTGCATGAAGGAATAGAAAGTACGCTACTCATTCTCGGACATCGGTTTAAAGCAAACGCTCATCGCCCAGCCATCCAAATAATCAAAGAATATGGAAACTTGCCTCTAATTGAGTGTTTTCCTGGTGAAATTAATCAGGTTTTTATGAATTTGATTTCTAATGCGATCGATGCAATTGAAGAAACCCATAAAAATAAAAGTTTTTCAGAAATTTCATTAAATCCTGGTATGATTAAACTCAAAACAGAGGTTATTGGAGAGCAAGTTATTTTCAGAATTGCCGACAATGGCTTAGGTATAAACAAAGCAGACCAAACCAAAATATTCGATGCCTTTTACACAACAAAACCCGTCGGTAAAGGAACAGGGCTTGGTCTATCTATTGCTTACCAAATTGTGGTGAATAATCATCACGGCAAGCTCACATACAATTCTAATCCAGGTGAAGGTATAGAGTTCATCATTCAACTACCGATCTGAGAAATTCAACCCTAAATTATCTCACAAATCCATTTATTGAAAAATTCATGTAATTAGCGGATATTAACCTCTTGCAGGTAATTTCCTCCCTGAACATATTCAATCCTAGTATCTAAGCTTTTAGAAACAAATGAATTTGCTTTTTTTGCAGAAGCTACTTTTTGATGTTCAGCCAGTACGCGTTGCTTTCGAGTATACTCATTCAATTTGAGTTGAGCTTCAGCGGAAACTAAAGTATCATTGGGAATACTTTTTAGTAACTTGATAGCGCTATTAAAATCACCAATAGATGCTTGATTGTAAGCTTTATTCAAAAAGTAAGCTGCTCTGATTTGCCGTTTGCGATTGTATTCAGCCAATTTGTCTTGAATTATAGCACCAGCAGAACTTTCTTTAGGAATTTGACGCAAATATTGTAAGGCACCAGAAAAATCTTTGATGTTGGCACTTTCGTAAGCTTTTGCTAATAAATCTTGGGTTTGTACTTCAATATTGATGTATGCTTTTTGAACTAATTTATCTATTTTAGATTGCCAGTATAAAATATCTGGAATTTGACGAGCCGCATCCACAACATCTGACCATCTACTTTTATTAAAAGCAGTTACAGCTATTTGGTATTGTTGTGCAGCTACTTGCCATTGCTCTTGCCATTCCTCGATTGTGGCTTGAGCTTCTGGATAAATATTGCTGTGAGCGGGAATTGATTTAGCTAGGGCGATCGCTTCTTGTAAATCCCCTGCTTGATATTCTTTTTTAGCTTGATTTAAAGTTTCTGATTCTGAGTAACCAGATGAAGTATTAATTAAAGAATATACACCAAATCCCATCAACAAAGAATTCGCCACCAGCCCTACTTTCATTCCTGTCAATAGCGGCGATAATTTTCCCTCAGCAGGACTCCTTAAATCATCTTTAATCGTTGCTTCTAAAGAAATTTTATTATCTGCTGTTAATATTTCTACTGGCGGACTTTCCCAGATTATTTGTTGAAGAACCCGTATAACTTCACCCGCAGACTGAAAGCGGTTTTTGTAATCGTAGCGGATCATTTGGCTGAGAACAGCAGCTAAATAATCATTAACTGGCGTATTTGGAGAACGCCAAATAATTTCATTACTATCAGGAGCAACCTTTAATTGTAGTGGTTCTAGTCCTGTTAAAGCCTGGATAGCAATCATTCCCAAAGCGTAAATATCACTGTTGGGCTGTGTTTCACCAATAAATTGCTCTGGTGGTATGTACCCCAATGAAGTGACGGGAATTCGATGAATAGGCAATTCTGCACCTATACCAAAGTCAATAGACTGGATTGAGCCAAAATCGATTAAAACTAACTTGCGATCGCCAGCGCGTCTAATTAAGTTTTCTGGTTTAATGTCGCAATGGATAACGCCTTGAGAATGAACAAATTCTAGAATACTTAAGACATCTAATAAAAATTCTACAACTTCCTTTTCATTCCATACAGACCCCCACTCCTCATTGATGGGTAATTCCGCAGTTAGCGCATGTCCTTCAATATACTCTTGCACCAAATAAAATCGCTTGTTCTCTTCAAAGCAGGCGATGAATTCAGGGATTTGCTCATGGCTTCCTAAAAGCTTGAGGGTTTGGGTTTCAGTTAAAAACAGTAACCTCAGCGTGTCCAGGTAGCTGGATTCAAAACTGCTAGCTTTGATCTGTTTAACTACGCATTTGGCATTGTCTGGGTAGTCTACATCTAGAGCAATGTATGTTTGTCCAAACACCCCTGCACCAAGGCTTTGGACAATTTGGTAACGTCCTTGTAGTAATTTACCAATTATGTGGTGGATCATGACCTGGTTACTCAGTGAGTTCTTTTATTTAGTTTTTCTGACATTACCTCCTGATTTCCGGAAAGCATGAAAAAATAAGCACTTTCAAAAATTTTTGGACAATCCGTACATCATTATCCAACTGACGCACAGATTGCCAAAAGTTGAGAAGTTTAGCTAACTAAATCTAGTTAATAGCGATCGCAGCAAATACAGCAACACTATTCAACAACAGATAAGCAAAGATTGCTCCACCAATCCCACCAATCAGAAAGCCATCAGTAAACTGACCCCATCTTTCAGTAGAATTGACAGTCTGTGGTACGCGAGGAACTATTGCAACCGCTGCCGAACGAGGATAGATTTCTTGCTGTCTTTCAAAGCTGGTAGTGCCATGAATTGAAAAAGCAATTGTCAGCACGAGAATCAAACTGCCTGCGGCTAGTAAACCAACTAAGTTAGCCCCAGCAGAATTGCCTAATAAACCTAATGAACCTAGTGTGGCAAAGGGACCAACTAGCCAGTAACCATGAGCCATGCCAATTTCTAATCCCCGCGCCAGAGGAGATATGCCAGGGCGATAAATTGGCAAATATTTGAGAAACTTCAACGTCAAATCAGAAGAATCAACTGAAATTGCTTGATTATTTGTTGGAGAATTCACTCGTGGCGGCTGAACCATGTCACCATTTTTAAAATCAAATCCGGCTGCAATCGCACGGGCGCGTAGCGCGTGCCAAATGTGACCCAATAGAAATATCAGCGCCAGAACAAAATGAAAAGTTACCAACCAACCACGCGCAGAAACTATACCAGTAGAAGTTTCTATAACTCTAACCGGGCCATAGAAAACTTCGGGATAGACGGTGTTATTGACTGACGCGAAGTAAGCTGCCAAAAAGCCCATATATGCTACAGCACCGATGCTGTAAGACAGATACGCTTCCCCAGAGTAAATTAAAATTTTTCGTGCCCAGGCAAATGGCTTAGTCAAGATGTGAAAAATACCACCGCCAATTAGCATCAAACCAACCCAGATGTGACCGCCGACAACATCTTCCAAGTTATCAACAGCTGCCATTCCCTCTGGTCCCCAAACCCCAAACAAATAGCCAAAAATCCGGAATGGGTTGAGCGTTGGATGATTGATTATCCTGACATCTCCACCGCCAGCAGCCCAAGGGTCAAACAGTCCACCCCAAAATATCGCCTTAGCAACTAAAGCCCAAGCACCCAAGCCTAGTAATACTAAGTGAATGCCCAGGATTGTCGTCATCTTGTCTTTGTCTTTCCAGTCATAGCCAAAAAAGCCAGCCCAAGTAGGATTGTCTTGTAAAACTTCTGGTCCCAGCAGAGAGTGGTAAATACCACCAGCTGCCAAAATTACTGAGGGTATCAGATGCAAGACGCTGATTACAAAGTAAGGATAGGTGCTAATAACTTGCCCACCAGCACCGACACCAAGACCCAAAGTTGCTAAATGAGGCAGTATGATTAATCCTTGCTCATACATTGGCAGATTCGGATCGAAGCGCGACAACTCAAACAGCGTCATCCCTCCAGCCCATAACAAAATCAATGCAGAATGAGCAATATGAGCGCCTAATAATTTGCCTGATAGATTAGTCAAACGAAAGTTACCAGCCCACCAGCCAACATCAGGTATTTGTTGCTTGTATGGACTATCTTCAATTACTGCTGTCATCTCTGTTACTCCTTGAGAATTTGTTGCAATATTTTTGAGATCTACTAGGAAATAATTGCAAATTTCTTGCATTAAATTGAATTTAGCTAATTGGTTGGGGAATTACCGCTTCCTGACTCACCCTACCTTTGCGAAAATCGAAACCACGCGCCCGTAAGGCGTGCCAGATATGACCTTGGAGAAAGAAGAAAGCTAACCAAAAGTGAGCATTAGCTAACCAAGTCCGCGCAGTTACTAGGTCAGGGTCAGGTGATGAAAAGTATGGCACGATGTTCTGCCTAACCACGAGCGCTGGGCCATAAAAAACTTCTGGATAAACTGTGGTGTTTACCGATACAAATAGAGTTGCAATAAAGCCCATCAGTGCTAAAGCGCCCAGACTGTAGGAAAGGTAAGCTTCTCCAGACCAAACAAATATTGGATGCGTCCAACTGAAGGGCTTAGTTGCGATGTGGAAAAATCCACCAATAATCAACAGCGCACCAACCCAAATGTGTCCGCCAACTACATCTTCGAGGTTATCAACGCCAGCAATCCAAAATTTCCTGATTGCACCAAATAGATAACCAAAAATCACACCGGGGTTTAATGTCGGATTTGTAATTACCCGCACATCTTCAACATTTGGGTCGTACAAACCACCAAAGTACATTGCTTTGGCGACTAACAAAAATGCACCACAACCCAGTAATACCAGATGTATACCAAGGATTGTGGTCATTTTACCTGTATCTGACCAGTCGTAGCCAAAGAAAGGAACTTTACCCTCTAATTTTTCGGGGCCGCGTAGGGAATGAAAAATTCCTCCAAAACCCAAAAAGGCGGAGGAAATTAGATGTAAAGCTCCGATTACGAAATAGGGATAAGTACTCACAACCGTACCATTTGCACCAACGCCCCAGCCTTGAGTAGCCAGGTGAGGTAGCAAAATTAAGCCTTGTTCGTACATCGGTTTTGCTGGATTAAAATGCCCCAGCTCAAATAAAGTCATGGCTCCTGCCCAGAAAACTATCAGACCAGAATGAGCGACATGAGCGCCTAGTAATTTCCCTGATAAGCTGGTGAGTCTAGCGTTACCAGCCCACCAAGGTGAGTCGGTAAGGTCTTGCTCCACCGACAACGGACTTCTAGAAATTGTCATTTTACACCTATCTAAGATTGTTGAGAATTTTATTCAACAAATTAAAAAAGAGCTTACACTAAAATTTTGCTTAATGCAATCGAATCTCATTAATTATTTGAAAATGGTGACTGATGACCAAGACCTGAAGGGGTGCAGTGTAAGGGTGTAGAAAAAGTCTAGCCTCTAAGAAAAAGGATAGAAGGTAAATCAATCGAGTTGTGATTCTGCCAGTAAGCGATCGCTGTATCGTCAGGATGATGCTATATAAAATAGAGTACGCCGATTCCGCCTCTGGCTTAGACTTAACGCGTACTACCAAGATTGCAGACATCGCGGATATTATCGAAAACCGTTTTTATGACATGTGGAATCCTGCCTTTTTGGATTACAATCCAGATGAATGCAGAATCTATCATAGTAAATGGTCAGGTTTATCCCTTGCCCATGAGGTCGAGGACACAGACAGACGACCCTGTGAATGATATGTCTCCCAAGCGTAAGAAATTAGTTAGAGAAAAGCGATCGCTTTTGAATTGCTTAATCCCTTGGACTAGTAGTCTGCCAAGGAAACTTTGCATGGTGGTGAGCAGAGGAGCAGAGGAGAAAGAAATTATTGTATAAGTCTCTCCCCTGCTCCTTTGCTCCCCTGCTCCCCTGCTCCTTTGCCTGCCTTCACCTGGCAATTTTGGATTGGTGAACTACTAGTTGGCTGACACTTGTGGTGTCTTGATGGCAAAATTTTAGTTACTCTTGAATATACAACGCCAAAAAAGATTTGCTTTGGCGATCGCGTTGCATAGGTAATTGAAGTTTCGAGATTCCATCCAAATTTATCCCTCAATCCAATCATGCAAGCATCTTTAATTGGCTTGACACCATTACCGTGCTTTAATGGATTGATTGTAAAACTGGATGTACCGGGAGGATGAACGATTAAAGAAATAGCATTACGAATTTCGGTCCGAATAATAGACCAATCGTTTGATTCTTCAAAATTACCAACATTGATCAAAGAAACTTCTTGAACAATTTTCATTTAGCGTTCGTTCTTAGCATTTTCCCAAGCAGCAATCAGCTTTACATAAATTGTCAGTACTGCCATAAATAAAGTTAAGTCACCGTCACAAATTCGGTTCTAAACAACTTGGTGTCAAACTTAGCAATTTAATATCAATCATTACAGTAGTTTGCAAGTGATATCGAGTCCCGTTAATTTAGTTATAATTTCCAAATCTATGCAGAAAAGCCAAAAACCCTTCCTCTGTACCCCCCTGCTCTTGGAGCGGTCTTAATGAGAAGTTTTTCACCTGACACGATATGATATCATTTCCCGAAATACTTCATACAGATAGATGCGTATAGGCGTACAACTTTACGCCCATACAGCCAATTAGTTGTTTTTGACATCACGCGCCATCTTGATGTAGTAATCCTCAACTTTTTTGGTATTGGGACGACGGCGGGTAGTGGCGGGTGTTTCAAAAGTCGTATTTTGAGCCGTTTGAATTGGCTCTTGATTTATATCTTGTACGCGATCGGATTCCAAGAAATAATTAGAGTTAGTAAATCCGAAGACGCTGCTAAAAAAGCCAAAGAAACTTTTGACAAAATTTAACAACGGTTTGAAAACAACAGAAAAAAAGCCTTCCAAACGAAGAAATAAGTTCTGAAGAATTTGGGTTAGACGAGACATAGTAGCGCCCTCTATAATTACCTATTATTATTGTGACTTAATTTAAATTTGAGGATTAAATTGCTGCTATGCCAAAATCTACCAGTCTGCAAGCAGAGTTGCTCACAGGCATAGTTGTCTCATTTTTTCAAATTAGATGGCTTTACCTTTCGATATAAATCCTAATACTTAGAAGCATTGCTTTTTGAGCTGAACAATTAGAGAATTCAGTTAATTTGGCTAGATCAGCCTTAAGGAAGATTTGCCCAATTATATTTTCTATCTCTCTAATTTTAGATAAATTGGTTACGGATGTAAGTTGTATTAAAGTTACTCAAACCATCAAAGTAAACATCGCTTCTTGGGTCAAATCCCCCGCAATACTTGGCGAATAATATCTGATGGCACTTCATTGGTAATTGTGACTACACCAATTTGCGTTGGCAAAATAAACCGTACTTTGCCGGATTTAACTTTTTTATCTAACTGCAAGGCTTGAATAATTGCTTCAATATCCACCCCAGATGGTAACTGAGTCGGTAAACCTGCTTTTTGAATTAAAGTATTTTGACGTTCGGTGTCTTCCTTTTGCCACATTCCCAGTTCCACAGCAATTTGCCCAGCTGCTACCATGCCAATTGCCACTGCTTCGCCGTGATTCACGCTTCGATAACCAGTCAAACTTTCCACTGCATGACCTATGGTATGTCCATAGTTGAGAATCGCCCGTAACCCACCTTCTTTTTCATCTTTGCCAACAACATCAGCTTTAGCTTGACAAGAACGCGTTATTATGCTGGCTATCAGTTCAAGTTTGACATAGCGGAGTTGGTCAAGGCGTTTACTTGCTTCCAACTGGGCAAACAATTCGGCA
This sequence comes from Nostoc sp. S4, assembly GCA_029379225.1. Classification (GTDB taxonomy): domain Bacteria; phylum Cyanobacteriota; class Cyanobacteriia; order Cyanobacteriales; family Nostocaceae; genus Nostoc. The sequence goes on from JAQYWR010000031.1 coordinate 26,894, forward strand.
TCCCAAATCACACCGTACTTTATAACTTCTGCCATTCCTGCGCGAAACTCGCGCATTGGAAGAGTTTTCAATACTTCTGGGTCAATCAAAACCAAGCGTGGTTGATGGAATGCCCCAATTAAGTTTTTACCCTGGGGATGATTAACGCCAGTTTTGCCACCAATTGCCGAATCTACCATTGCCAACAAAGAGGTAGGCACTTGCACTACATTAATGCCCCGCAGCCAAGTAGCAGCAGCAAAACCGGTCATATCACCAATCACACCTCCCCCCAAAGCCACCATAGTAGAAGAACGTTCTAGGCGGTTTCCCAAAGCAACATCGTAGAGTTTTTGGATAGAGTTGAGGGTTTTGTAGCGTTCTCCAGGTGGTAGGGTGGAGCTAGCAACTTCAAATCCAGCAGATGTCAGCGAGGCAATAGCTCTTTTCCCAAAATGCTTAAAAATTGTTGGATTAGAAACCAGCAGTACCTTTTTGCCTAGCTTCAGACTGGCCATGTGTTGACCCAATCGATCTAAACTTGAAGGTGCGATCGCAATCTCATAAGACTGCTCTGGTAAATTTACATTAATTACAGAAGTCATTGCCCAACCCCAAACAAGCGCCTGTGGGCTGTATTCTATCGCAATCTGGCAAGAGGGGGGAGTGGGGAGGCAGGGGGGCAGGGAGCAGGGGGGAGAAACAGGGTAAACGCATCTAAAGTATAAGAATCTTTTAATAGCAAGGGTTTTGACGTTTTTAAATTTAGCTTATTTTTTCGTCAATATCCTTATCCAGCAAGGGTTTCAGAAATACCGTGCGTTCGCCCTAGGGGGATAATAATTAATGACTAATGACCAATGACTAATGACTAATGATTCAATAGATTTAGGAAGTATTGTGGAGAAAAGTAAATGTTTGCAATCGTAGCTTACATCGTGTTCTTGGGTTTATTCTTTGGTATAGCAGTTGGTCTATTTTTCGGTCTACGGACTGCTAAGATAATTTAGCCAAGATTCTTGTACGGCAGGTCTCAAAGCCTGCCCTTGTTTGACTCAGGACGGGCGAGACGCCCATCCTAGAAGATATTTATCCCACAACTGCTGGAGTTGCTAATTTCTCCTGTTTTTGGGAAGGCGGACGCATTCCTAAACCGAGTAAATTCAGCATTTCTTTGTCAGTATCATAATCTGGACACGGAGTTGTCACCGTCAACATTTTGTTGTCGTCGCTAGAAAAGATAGAATTGGCTCCTGCCATAAAGCACAAAGCTTGTTCGACTTGAGAAAGTCTAGCCCTACCAGCACTCAGACGCACATCAGAAGCTGGCATTAAAATTCTGGCTGTGGCAATCATTCGTACAACATCCCAAATTGGGACATCAGGCTGATTTTCTAAGGGTGTGCCTGGTACTTGGGAGAGAATATTAATTGGTACGGACTCTGGATGCGGATGCAAGTTTGCCAGAGTTTGCAACATGGCAATCCGGTCATCGGCGGTTTCACCCAAACCAAGGATACCGCCGGAACATACAGTCACATTTGTTTGCCGGACATTCTCAATTGTGTTTAGGCGATCGCTATATGTCCTTGTAGTAATAATTGTGCTGTAATATTCTTGAGATGTATCCAAGTTATGGTTATAAGCGTAAAGTCCGGCTGCTTCTAATCGCTTGGCTTGATTTGGTGTCAACATCCCTAGAGTGCAGCATACTTCTAAACCCATTGCTGTCACATCCCTGACCATTTCTAGGACTTCCTCAAATTGTGAGTTGTCCCGCACCTGACGCCAAGCAGCACCCATGCAGATGCGACTAACACCAGTTTCTTTAGCTTTTTGAGCAATGCTAACTACGGTTTCCTTTTCTAAGAGTGCTTGCGGCTTTACCTCTGTTTGATAGCGAGAAGATTGGGCACAGTAGCTACAATCTTCTGGACAACCTCCGGTTTTAATTGATATCAGCTTACAAACTTGGATTTTTGTTGGGTCATGATATTGGCGATGCACGCTAGCAGCTTGATAAATAAGCTCTAGCAAAGGCGTGTTATATATCGCCCCAATCTCTAATTCCTGCCAATCGTAGCGTATTCCCGACATCACTATCCTTCTTGTAGACTAGGTTTATCAAGAGCTGTCTTTTAGTTGAGTTTCCTCTGGTACAGCCTTTGGGCAAATGAATTTTATTGAAGTTCTTAATTACCCATTAGCTCTCAATCCTTCGGCTCTAGATATTTAGACATCAGCTTATCAAGATTTTGCAGGAATAACAGATTAATAGCAAAAATACCCACTGTATTTGTTAAGAGGGAGATGGGGAAGATGCAAAGGCGCGGGGACACGAAGAAAAACTAATGACAAATGACAAATGACCAATCGAGTAGTGTATGAAATTAGAACTACCATTAATTAGAAGCGATCGCCTATTATTGCGATCGGCAATTCTAGAGGATATACCGCAAATTATCAAATATTTTACTGATAATAAAACTTATCTTACTCCATTTTACCCTCTTTGGGCTGATGGTTTTTTCACTCAAGAGTATTGGCAGTATCAAATCGAGAATAATTTTCTGGAATTTCTCAATGGACAGTCCTTAAAGCTATTTATTTTTACCAAAAAAAATCCTACTGTAATTATTGGAACTATCAACTTTAATAATTTTGTTCGCGGAGCTGCTCATTTTTGCTATGTGGGATATAGCCTTGCCCAAACCAAGCAAGGCAAAGGTTATATGACAGAAGGATTACGAGTAGCAATTCAATATCTCTTTGAAGAATTAAATTTTCACCGGGTTATGGCTAATTATATGCCTCACAATCGTCGTAGTGGCAATGTGCTAAAAAGACTCGGTTTTATCATTGAAGGATATGCTAGAGACTATTTATTAATCAATGGAGAATGGGAAGATCATATTTTAACAAGTCTCACAAATCCTAATTGGCAAGTACCTAAATCTTAAAATAATTCGTAATTGAGAAGATGTCGATGCTGATGTTCAAGCCAGAGGTAGTATTAAGGGAAAGAATGAATTAAGTTTTGCTTGTAATGACTCTGGCCCAAACTCCAAACTCCCAAAATTCTAGCAATCCTTTTCTCTCCCTCAACTACGAAACCGCCTTGGAATCTCTGGGCGATGACTACTATGATGAGGTTGCAGCAGCGGAATTTCCCCAACACATCTTGCGTTGGCGTAATGATGCACTATTACCGCGCTTAGGCCTCGACCCTCAAGTAGTCCTAGATGAAGATTTCATTACGGCTTTCGGCAAATTTGAGGGGCGCAAACCCTTTTTGGCAATGCGTTACCACGGCTATCAATTCGGTGAATATAATCCACAATTGGGCGATGGCAGAGGCTTTCTCTACGGGCAGGTACGGGGTACTGATGGCAAATTGTACGATTTTGGCACAAAAGGTTCTGGCAGAACGCCTTACTCCCGTGGTGGTGACGGTTTGTTGACGCTTAAAGGCGGAGTGCGGGAAGTTTTGGCCGCAGAAGCACTGCATTACCTTGGTGTACGTACCTCGCGCTGTCTAAGCATGATTGAAAACGGCTTATCACTGTGGCGGGGGGATGAACCTTCACCTACCCGTTCATGTGTAATGGTCAGGATGAGCAATTCTCATATTCGTTTTGGTACTTTTGAGCGTTTACACTATTTAAAGCGTCCAGATTTAACTCAGAAGTTGTTAGACCACGTAATCAAGGAATATTATCAAAATTTGGATGCCCAACAAGATAAATATGCCTTGTTTTACGCCGAATTAGTGAAACGGTTTGCAGAATTAGCAGCACAGTGGATGGCTGCTGGTTTTTGTCATGCAGTTCTTAATACTGACAATATGTCGATTACGGGAGAGAGTTTTGATTATGGACCTTATGCGTTTATTCCTAATTATAACCCATCCTTTATAGCTGCATACTTTGATTATTTTGGACGCTATTGTTACATTCATCAACCTAGCGTTTGCCAGTTAAATTTAGAAATGCTTCAGGAACCTTTGAAGGCAATTATTGCTGAAGACGATATGAAGTTTGGATTAGCAAAGTTTTATGAATATTATCAAGCAGAATACAATTCTTTAATGTTGAAAAAGTTAGGTTTTGGAGAATTGCTACATCCACAGGCTAAGGAACTATTAAATTTAACAATTGAATTTTTGGCAAACAGCAAAGTTGGTTATCATGAATTTTTTTATGAGATGGCTCGCACCTTTTCAGCTAAATGGCGAGATGAGCCAGGTTTTGTGATGAATACTTCTGATATTGTACCAGTACCGGGAGCGTTAGGAATTTTTGATGATTGGTGTATATTGTACCATAAAATATTGAATGATTTAGATAGCGATCGCCTAGATATAATCGCCCAAACTCTAGCTTTTCATAATCCGAAAACCGCCTTATTAAGACCTGTAATTGAATCGATTTGGGAACCAATCTTTCAAGAAGATAATTGGCAACCTTTTTACGATCTACTAGAGCAAATTCAATCTCGACAATAGTCAGACAATTTTGGATTTTAGATTTTGCGGAAAGTCTGAGTGAAGGAAACCTCCGCTCAGACTTTCCAAAGCAGATTTTGGATTTATCCCATGCATAAATTGGGGGGGGCTAGAAATTTTGGACGACAGGATTTCTATTGATTCCACGGATAAATCTGTTTGCTGTGTACATCAAGAAATCATATCGTGTCCGGTCTGTCAAATTATGAGAACCCACGGTCGAATCAATGAGCATCGCGGGGCACTGTGCAGCATTCAGCAATGGCAGCAAGTTCTCCAGCAAGGCTGCGAGTTGCGTTGGATTGCTTAGAGGCTCAGACAATGCCAGCTTTTGTGTGGGCGCTTCTGCGGGCAGGACTTGCACATCTAGAGGCAGCTGAATATAAACTGGCAGCTTCTCTAACCAACATGCCTCAAGGACGCGATCGATTTCTTGACAAGCATTCTCCGGTGTGAGGACTGCCTGAGCCACCGTGAATTCTTTGTAGATCCTGGCATAGGCACTAAAATCTCCGTGCAGACCGTGGTGTGTAGACTGTCCGTTCTTCAATGCTTGTTTGCTAGGATGACCAGCGATCGCAATCACCGGAACTCCTTCGGCATAGGCACCCCCGACACCGCAAGCCGCACTCAATTCTCCAACTCCACCAGTCACCAAAAACGCACCAATACCTCGAATCCGGGCGTCGGCAGCGTAGGATGCGTTGAGTTCATTACAGTTACCGACCTACGAGATATCTTGAGTTATCTCAATCAGATCGAGCAAAGGGAAAGCATAATCTCCTGGCACACCGAAGATGTGACGAATGCCCAATTCTTTGAGACGATCCAACAAATACGAGTTTACCGTGTACTATGTGGACATGTTGATGTTCCTTTTTTTCTTTCCAAAGTTATCTGGTCGATGTGACCCCCAATGCACCATCAAATTTTGTTGGCGTTGCAACGCCAACGGCACAAACCGGGGGTCGTTAAAAAGGCGTGTACTATGGTGTAGGCTACAAGTTCTACTTCTGTGCCTGCTATAGCAGATTTATGGTCTTGGTTAACACTGAAGGAATATCCTTGGGAGATAGCATCACCTCAATCAGCACACATCTTCCTTCGGTCTGAGCTTGAGCCGCCTCAGTGAGGGCCGTCTCTAACTCTGACTCAGTAGTGACCCTCAGACCCAATAGCTTCTGCATCTGTGCGAAGACCATCCCCAGTTGATGATAATTCCAGGACTGAAGTTCGTTATAGTGCATCTCTCTGAAACCACCTTCTTGGAGCGCGTTCTCAACCTCATAGTGGTTATTATGAAGCAAGAAGATGATGGGGGCTATTCCTTGGCGTAAGATGGTAGAGAGTTCCTGTGCAGTCATCTGAAAAGCGCCATCTCCAACGACAAGCAGGTGGCGGCGGCTCCGATCTGCCAGTTGCGCCCCAAGGACAGCCGGCAGTGTATAGCCAATCGCCTCCCATGTTCTCTGAGTCACGACCCTGGTGCGTGCTGGCATCGGAACCGTCGTAGCCACATTACACGTACCCAGATCGACGACGAGGACATCATCTGACTGAAGGAAATGACCGAAGCGCTGCCACAAGCGATCTTGCTTGATGGGGGTATCGTGTTGTGGCTCAAACGGCACAGAGTTGGTGCGAGCCTGTTGGGAACTAAAGGCGAACTCGCGGTGGGGAACTTGCTGGCTTAACTGCATTAGCACGTCCCGCAGGGTCACATTCGGATAGTTAGACCCTGCGATCGCAGCGCTGTTAATCTGAAGATCTACGATGTCAGGCGATTGCAAATCGAAGGCGGCACGTCCAGCATTCGTTTCATCGTGCTGAATACCCAGGCGCAGCAGCAGATCGGCTGATTCGATCGGTTGATTGACAGCACTACCTTCCATCCCTGCCTGGTACGTCCCAAGATACTGGGGGTGGGTTTCGTCTAGGAAAGCCGACTTGCCTGTAAAGCTTGCCGCGAAAGGAATGCCACTCTTGTTGGCAAAGTCCTCAACCAGCTGTGTCAAATGATAGGAACCCACGGTCGAATCAATCAGCATTGCAGGGCACTGTGCAGCACTCAGCAATGGCAGCAAGCTCTCCAGCAAGGCTGCAAGTTGTGTGGGATCGCTTAGAGGCTCAGACAATGCCAGCTTTTGTGTAGGCGCTTCTGCGGGCAAACCTCCCACATCTCTGGGAAGCTGAATATAAACTGGCAGCTTCTCTAACCAACATGCCTCAAGAACGCGATCGATTTCTTGACAAGCATTCTCCGGTGTCAGGAGTGCCTGAGCCACCGTGATTTCTCTGTAGATCCTGGGAAAGACACTAAAATCCCCGTGCAGGCTGTGGTGTGTAGACAGTCCCCTTTTCAATGCCTGTGTAGTAGGATGACCAGCGATCGCCACCACCGGAACCCGTTCGGCGTATGCACCCCCGACACCGCAAGATGCACTCAATTCTCCGACTCCACAAGTTACCACAAACGCACCAATACCCTGAATACGTGCGTAACCATCGGCAGCGTAAGATGCGTTGAGTTCATTACAGGTGCCGACCCACGAGATATCCTGATTCTTCTCAATGCAATCAAGCATTGGGAAAGCATAATCTCCCGGCACACCGAAGATGTGACGCAGGCCCAATTCCTTGAGACGATCCAACAAATACGAGTTTACTGTGTATTCTGTAGACATGTTGATGTTCCTTTTTTCTTTTAAAGTTATCTAGTCGATGCGATCCCAATACACCATCAAATTTTCTAGCGTTGCAACGCCAACGGCACAAACTGGGGGTTGGTCTACTGAAACGCTCTCCCCACTTTCAGAGCAGGGCTGATTCTTCTATAACAAAACACTCAAGCTTTCCAGTCCATGTACTCTTAGGGTCGGAATTGGTTTAAGAGACTCTTTTGAGTCAACGCGGAGGTTAGGAAATTCTTCTAGTAAAGCTTTTAGCCCAATCTTGGCTTCCAGTCGAGATAAAGGTGCGCCCAAACAGAAATGAATGCCATTTCCGAAGGCAAAATGTTCATTCCGGTCTCGATCGATGATCAAGCGATCGGCATTCTCAAACTGATGTTCATCTCGATTGGCAGAAGCGAGCCAAGGATGCACAACTTGCCCAGCAGGAATGGTCTGATCTCCAATCTGGGTTTCTACTTGCGTGAATCGATTCAAATAAGTAATCGGAGAATAGTAACGCAGGACTTCCTCAATTGCACTCGGTAATAGAGACAAGTCATTGCGTAAGCGTTGGTTTTCATCGGGATACTCATGCAGACACCAAATGGTATTGGTAATCAAGTTAGTTGTGGTCTCATTCCCGGCTGTCAACAGTAGGATGCAAAAATCAAGCACTTCCTGTCCGGTCAATTTTTCGCCCTCTTTATAAGCCGCAATTAAATCGCCGATCGGGTCTTGGCCTAGATGGGATTCCCGCTCCTTGAGTAATCGGCGGAAATAGTCAGCCATGTTTTGGATCGCTGTTGGATCGCTAGCTAATATCCCGTCTGACCAGTGCTTGAAGTCTTTGCGATCGTCAAGAGGTACACCAAGAATTTCTGCAATCACGATGATCGGTAGAGGTGAGGAGAAAGCCTGGATTAAATCGACCTGTTGGTATTGCTTCATTTGATCTAGCAACTCGTGAGCCAGTTCGGTAATCCGAGGTGCTAGTGCTTCGATTCGATGCGGAGTAAACACCTTCTGGACGATCTTCCGCAACGACTGATGTTTAGGTGGATCAATAAAGGGTAAAGTCTGAGTAAAATCTTTTTGTTCGGGGGGTTTGGGGACTTGAGATGAAAAGGTTTTCCATTCGCTTAATGCTCGTTTCACATCAGAATAGCGAAACACCATCCAGGCTTGTTGCTCTGTGTCATAGAAAACCGGCGCTTCTTGACGCATTTTAGCTAGCCAGGGATAAGGATTGAGCAGGAATTGTGGATCGGTAGGTCGGAATTGTAAATCGCTAGTCATGACAAATCTGCTTGTGTCAAAAATTGCACGTCAAACTGAGTCAGATGCAGGCACTATCTGACATATCATCTACGAGAGAGAAATCTGTTGTGGAATTATGGAGTCTTACGAATTACTCTTGTGCTAGTTTCAGCAGAGTTTCAATTACCTGCTTTTGCAAAGATTCCTGCGGAACTCCTAAACCAAAGAGGTGAGCGAAGGATAGACCATTGAGCGCTAGACGAATCAAAGTTGCGATCGCAGGATCGAGTCCACTCGCTTCAATTTGCCGTTGCCAATCAGCAAATTTTTCTTGGATTGGCTTAAGTAATTCTGGATTTTCTGCAACTGCTGCTAGTAAAGCGGATTGCATTGCACCAGAGTCAGTATTATGATTTTCATAAGACCGGATATAGGCTCTCAGCCAATGTCCTGGTGTATTCGGTGCGTCATCTTGCTCCAATTCATGCTTTAGTGATGCTGTCTTTTCATCAATTAGCTGTTGCAACATCCCAGCAATCAAGGCTTCTTTGTTGGGAAAGTGGTAAAGTAATCCACCTTTACTGACACCTGCTTCGCGGGCAACTGCTTCCAACGTCAATGCCTTTGAACCATGAGCTACCATCACTCGCGCCGCTGCTTCTAGCAATGCATTACGGGTGGCAGACAGAGATTTTATTTTTTTAGTAGCAGTCATAGAGCTTGAATGATGGAACTAGATAATTTGTCCGGCGAACACAGTTTATCTGGCAATGAGATTGTTAATGTCTTCTCTGATTGCTTCGTCTTTGGGGCAGCAATGCTAGGACTAGATTTTTTGGGTTTGCATACTTGCAAAGCAAGAAAATTGGTGGGATGCAATCATAAGCGTGTAAAGTTTCATTCAACAAATCCGTAGTACGTCGAACCCGCGGATTTTGAGACAGCAGCGAATTGCTATGGGAAAAAGCAGTTTGATGAAAAAAGGGATTTGCAATGGTAAACATAACATTCTCAATCCAAGATTGATATAGATTGGATTCAAGTATTTACTATTGATTTACCGTCTGGACGGCTTACTAAAGGTATAATACCGTCCAGACGGTAAAGTGTCAACTAGATAGTTTGAAATTTTGGATGGGTAACTAGTTCAAGGCTAGTATTGAGGTCGATGTCAACGTCTGGCAAACTGACCGCTTGTTGCCCTTTGTGATAAATCCGGGATTGGTGTTAACTTAACGTAAAACTGATGTCCCCCACCAAGGAAGTTTATCAAATGCTGATTATTCGTATGACTAAAGTTAGTAGCTTAACTAAATTCCTGACCATAAAGTTGGGCATAGCGACCGTTTAGGACTAATAATTCTTCATGGGTTCCTGATTCGACAATTTGTCCTTGTTCGAGAACTAAAATGCGATCGCATCTTCTAACTGTTGATAAACGATGGGCAATAATAAACACTGTCCGGTTTTCCATTAATCTTTCTAAGGCTTCCTGTACCAATGCTTCTGACTCGGAATCTAATGCACATGTCGCTTCATCAAAAATCAAAATTTGCGGGTTGAGGAGAACAGCACGAGCGATCGCAATTCTTTGTTTTTGTCCTAATGATAAGTTTATCCCACGTTCGCCCACCCAAGTACGATAACCTTCTGGCAATTCGCTAATAAATTCATGGGCATTAGCAATTTTCGCCGCTGCTGTCACTGCTTGCATATCAAAAAAGTCTTGCCCAAAAGCAATATTTTGGGCTATTGTGCCGGAAAACATGATGCTTTCTTGGGGAACAATGCCAATTTGTCGCCGCAGACTATGTAGCTTGACATCCCGAATATCAACTCCATCAATTAAGATTTGACCAGTTTTGGGGTCGTAGAAACGGGGTAAGAGATTCACAAATATAGTTTTAGCATTAGCAGAAGTACTTACAACAGCGATCGCTTCACCGGGTGATACCAACAAACTGATATCCTTTAATACGGGTTTACCCAGTTGATAGACAAAAGAAACATGACGATATTCTACTTCCCCTTTGACTGGAGGTAGAGCGATCGCATTTGGTTTTTCTATGACTGTCGGTTGAATTACCATCAACTCAAAAACCCTGCGAACAGATGCTTTACCCTGCTTAAATTCGTTGTAGTTTTTAGTAATCTGACTGATGGGGTCAACTAACAGCGCCGCCGCCGCCAGATAACTAAAAAAATTGGCTACTGTCAAATTATCTTGGGAAATTTGCCACGCCCCCACTATCAGTAAAGATAAGACACTTGAGGCTGACAAAAATCCCACGATGGGACTTTTAATTGCTTTTAAGCGTTCTGCTGAATATTTTGCTTTTAAATTGCGTTCTGCTTCATCGCCAAAGCGGGCAATTTCGTAGTTTTCCGCCGCAAAAGCTTGTACCAAACGGATACCATTAAAAACTTCCAAGAAAATGGCAGATAAACCCGACACCCGATTTTGATTTTTTGAAGAATGCTTGCGTAAGTGTTCGCCAAACCAGCCAATTAAAATAGCGATTAGTGGTGCAATTATCATCGTTGCTAGTGTCAATTGCAAATTCAGATAAATCATGTAAATCGCAATTGCTACCAACTGTAAAATACAAGGAATAAGGTCGTGAAATATTTTATTTACAACTTCCCCAATCCGGTCAACATCTTCGGTGAGACGGTAAGATAAATCACCTGCTTTTGCCGTTTCAAAATAACTGAGATTTAACTTTTGGAGATGTGTGTAAAGTTGTTGGCGCAGATAAAAAGCAACTTTTAAAGCAGCTTTTGCCATGTACATATCTTGTATAGCCTGAAACAAACCTCTCACAAGAAAGATTAAGGCACAGGTTCCAGTTATTTGGACGATCGCTACTAAATTACCTTGTGCAAAAGGAATTGCCAATTTGCCAGCAAGATTAATTAACACTAATGTCGCCAGCACGTATCCGAAAATGCCAATAAATCCCTTAGTGATGGTTCGCCACTGGGGTCGGATATAAGGTAACAGTAACCAGTAATTAGAACGCGTTTTCAAGCTCTAACGTCCAGAAGAATAGGGCGGGCATTGGGCATTGGGCATAGTTAAGAGGCAGAGGGGCAGGGGGAAAATGAAAAATTACCTCTTTCCCCTCTGCTCCCGCTCCCCTGCCCCTCATCTCCCCATGCCCTAATTTAAATTATTTCTGCTCGACTTCCCAACGAAACAGCCGTGGCAATTGAGATACATCTATGGCATAATTGACAATCCACAGCACCAGTTGAAAAATTAAAAAATATCGCACCCACAGCAATTGAGTTTCAGAACCTAAAATTGTTAAACCCTCATATAACTGCCAGAATCGGTAAGGTAAATATACATAAGGAACCATTACCCATACTACATTTTGGAAATTTCTCAGGGCAACTGTCTCAGAAATGATTTGTAACGCTAATACGATAAAATACCAACCAATTACAGTTAAAACAGTGCGATCGCTCCACCAAACACCCCATAGCAACATTACTATTAATGGCAGTACTATTCCTAATACTTGTACTGAGCCAAACCAAATTTTATACCAACCGGGAAATGGTAAAGGCAAAGTGTAGGTTTTTGTATTTTTCCATCCCCAGTTAACAATCACAATAAAAAGTGTGGCAATAACGAAAAAAATCAGGTTTTCTATAAATAGGTAGAGGTTGATATTTGAGGAAGTCATAGAAGATTACGAGTAGTTTAAAAACTCAAGCCGCTTTATCCTTTAATCCTGAATTTTAACTTCTAATTTCTGATTTCTGACTCCTGAATTCTGAATTATTAGATACTTTCATTCTTTTTTTGCTCTATTTTCTTGGATGAGATGAATAATTGATGGCACTAAAGAAATAACTATAATTAATCCAATAATTGGTAACAAATACTTATCTACCTGTTCGGGTGGTAAGGATTTTCCTAAGAAAAACCCTAATAGAGTGATTCCGAACGTCCAAAGGAAGCCACCAATTAGGTTGTAAGACATAAATGTGCGGTAATGCATAGCACCAATTCCTGCTACTATCGGTGCAAAAGTGCGAATAATCGGTGTAAAACGTGCTAAAACGATTGTTTTTTTGCCATGTTTATCATAAAAATTTTGGGTTTTTACTAAATGTTTTTTATGAAACAACCATGAATCTTCTTTCTGAAATAATCTTCTGCCGAATCTGTATCCTGTAGCGTAGCCAACATTATCACCAAGGACTGCACAAACGAAAGCACCAAAAATCAAAACCCAAATGTTAAGTTCTGAGTTGGGAACAGATGCAAGAAATCCAGCGGTGAATAATAAGCTATCTCCAGGCAGAAAAAAACCAATTAACAAGCCAGATTCAGCAAAAACAATTGCCCACACCCCAAAGTAGCCGAGTGATTGAATCAGTTGTGGTAAATCTAGATGCATAAAACTTCTGAGCTTTGAATAATAGATCCACCAGATCTTAACGTTCAATAATTTTCTTAAATAAAAAGTAATATTAAATTTACATAAAGTTCTTTTGTTATTTTAAAATTAATATCGGCTCACGGGTGCAAGATGCAAAGATATTGGAAAGTACTAAGACTATTTTGGAGTGCAGCGATCGCAGCTGAGTTTGAGTATCGCATCAACTTTCTCATAGCTAGCCTTACCAGCTTGGGGAATCTTGCCGGCAGCGTCTTTGGGCTATTCTTGTTTTACCGTACTGGCTATACTTTTGCTGGCTGGTCATGGGAAGCAGCTTTAGTAGTTCTGGGAATTTTTACTTTACTGCAAGGGTTTGCTGCCACTTTTCTCGCGCCAAACTTGAATCGCATTGTCCGCCATGTGCAAGAAGGCACTCTTGACTTTATATTATTAAAACCCATTCGCAGTCAGTTTTGGCTGTCCACCCACACCATTTCACCTTGGGGACTACCAGATTTAATCTTTGGCTGCATCATCATTGGCTATGCAGGTCAACACCTTGGCGTAGAAATAAACAACTATCTACTGAGTCTAGTACCGTTGTTGTTTGGCTTAGTGATTCTTTATAGCTTGTGGTTTATACTTGGCTCTACGACTATTTGGTTTGTTAAAATCTACAATGTTACTGAAGTGCTGCGTGGTTTGCTGGAAGCAGGAAGATATCCAATTACAGCTTTTCCAACTGTTTACCGCTTTTTCTTTACTTATGTAGTGCCAGTAGCTTTTTTAACTACTGTCCCATCTCAAGCACTGCTAGGTCGAAGTGAAATTACTTGGTTGATGGGTGCAGGAGTATTAGCTGTGATGTTATTTTTCGTTTCTACTTGGTTTTGGCGATTTGCGTTACGGTTTTATACTAGTGCTTCGAGTTAGTAGGTAAATTGTGATATGAATCAAGTTTAGCGAGTCGTAAACTAGCTTTTACGTTGTAAAATTATTAATTTTTATAACCCAAATTTGAGCAAATCTAGGCGGATTTATTTTGTTTGCTAATTTGCTTTAAAATTATTGCCTTTTTGGTTTTGTAGTTAGAGCGATCGCTTCATCTTTTATAACTAATATTGTAAGACTCAACAAGTGACTAAATATAGGAAATATCATTACCTTTACTGACTTAAGTAACATAACATCAAGTCGATTTGTATAGATTAAGACTGACTCAAATCATAGATTTTCTCTGCCTGCTGCCAAGTTTATAAGGCTATTTCCGGTTGACCAGTATTTAATTCTAAGCTTCCTTGGGTGTTGAGAACTTGGGCGTAAAGGAAAGAATCATCTATTGTTTTTATAATATTCTCTACTTGGGTAAGGAGCGATCGCGCTGCTGACCATTTACCTAAATCTTGATAAACAATAGCTAGGTAGTTGTAACTTAAAGCTTGATAGTGCTGCTGTTTGGTTTGCTGAAATATCTGAGCTGCTTGTGACCAAACTTATACTGCTTGTACCAACTTTCCAGCATCATAAAGTTGTTTTCCTTGTTCGAGTAAGATGACCTGAGATTGAGTTGGGGAAATAGAATCCTCTGCGCTGGCTGGTAATACAGTTGTAATTAATAAAAAAATTAGTATGCCTAAAATCAGGTAACGATGAATATGCATAAATGCTCATAAAAATTTGCAATTTATAATTGCTAGTTTGGATTTTTGACGATGATTAATCGTATTAAGTCTGCGTAATCAATATGGCTAGGTAATATTTACAAACAAAGGTAGAAATCTGATTTTATTAATTACGAAAAACACATAGCTTGCTTCTCACGCCCAGACGAGTATTACAAATTGGTATTAGCGTTCCTGTAGGGTAGCAAGTGGTGCAGGACTTCCAGTCGTTCGGGCTTGGTGCAAGATGTAAGAGAATTATATTCTAATACTTTTTAATACATATAATTTATATTTAGTCAATTAATATTATTAATAACATAGCTAATTAATATTTTTTAATACAGATAATTTCTTTTTAGTCAAGTAATCATATTAATAATATAGTTGTTTCATTTTTCAAAGCTCATTGTATTTTTGTTAAAGATTAATTTTTGTTTTGACTTGATATCGTAATGTGTGTATAGTGTTAAATCACTAAATGTTTATCAATAAAGTGGAAGGAGTAAAAGCTGATGAGTAGCAGCTTTCAAAAAACTTGCACAGAGGTAATAGAATAATCAATTTTAAATTGCTATAAGTATTGATTTTTAACACCTTTTCGCGAATAAATCAGCCCTGCTTATTAAGGGAGATAATGGGGTATTTAAAATGTTTTGCTACCAATCAAAGGACTTTTAAAACATCCTTGAACACGGTGTGATTTGTTCAGTAAAAATCTAACAGCCTCCGATCGCTCTTTACAAATGAATCTTTTACCTCTGGCTCCACTATGGGCAAAAACCTCTGGTAGCCCACAAATTTGCATTGCTGTACTCGACGGACTGACTGATTTGAAGCATCCCTGTTTCGTGAGAGCAGACTTGATCCAGCTACCGACGCTGGTTACTGGGGAAGCAAATCTTAATGGTGAGATGTCTCTGCATGGCACTCATGTAGCCAGCATCATCTTTGGTCAGTCGGGTAGTGCTGTTAGGGGAATTGCCCCTGAATGTAAAGGATTGATTGTACCGGTGTTTGCAGATGCAGGACGGCAGTTGTCTCAACTCGATTTAGCCAGAGCGATCGAACAAGCCGTCAACGCGGGGGCGCACATCATCAATATTAGCGGTGGGCAACTCACTGATGAAGGTGAGGCAGAAGGATGGCTGAAGCGATCGGTGCAGCTTTGCCAAGAAAAAAATGTGCTGATTGTGGCAGCAGCAGGCAATGATGGTTGTGCTTGTTTGCACGTTCCGGCAGCCTTGCCAGCTGTGTTAGCGGTTGGGGCAATGGATGACGAAGGTAAACCCATCGCCTTTAGCAACTGGGGCGAAACTTACCAAGCTCAAGGCATTTTGGCACCAGGCGAAAATATCTTGGGGGCAAAACCTGGAGGCGGAACAACTCGGTTGAGTGGAACTAGTTTTGCTACACCGATCGCCACGGGAGTAGCAGCACTGCTATTAAGTTTACAAATTCAACGGGGCGAAACACCCGATCCGCAAAAAGTCAGGGCGGCAATCTTAAATAGTGCTTTGCCCTGTACGCCTGCTGATACAAGCGATGCAAGTCGTTGTTTGGTTGGCAAACTCAATATCTCTGGAACTCTTGAATACTTATTTGGAGGAACTGTGTCAGATACTTTGTCAGCGGTTGCTGCTTCTGGCTGCGGCTGTGGTGGAACCCAACAAAGCCAGGTCGAATCATCCGATCGCCCTGTTGATGACTTAATCGATGTTGCATCCCTCGCGCAGACACTTACAGCCGTGGAACCTGCCACTGCCCTTGCTGTTGCCCCTGTAAACCAGCCTCAATCGGCTGCTTCAATCGCTCCCTCAAATGTCTCCTCAGCTACCCCATCCACTCACTCAAGGACTCAACAAGTACCCACTATGACTCAATCTACCTCGAACTTTGTCAGTGCTAGTCAAGCTCCCAGCGAAATTGCTGAGAGTCAACTGGTGTATGCTTTGGGGACGCTTGGCTATGACTTTGGCTCTGAAGCAAGACGAGATTCTTTTAAACAACTGATGCCTGCCTACAACATTAATGGGATTGTGGTTCCAGCGAACCCTTATGATGCAAGGCAGATGGTGGATTACTTGGCGGTAAGTCCTTCGGAATCGCGATCGCTAATTTGGACATT
Source organism: Nostoc sp. S4 (assembly GCA_029379225.1). Lineage (GTDB taxonomy): Bacteria > Cyanobacteriota > Cyanobacteriia > Cyanobacteriales > Nostocaceae > Nostoc. Next base: position 43,492 of record JAQYWR010000031.1, read on the forward strand.
GAATATCGAATTGACGCCAATTTATGCGATCGAACCCCAAGGAGCGTTTGCACGAGACACCTACGCCGTTTTGCAAGAACTATTGGCAGGGCAAATTCAAGCGGAAAGCAGTGAAGAATATGTAGAGCGCGTGAGTATTCCCGGAGTTTTGACTGGGCGCACCGTCAAGCTATTTTCTGGGCAGACTGTACCTCTGCTAGCACCGCAAAACCCGCGAGGAATGTATGGCTGGAAGATAAATACACTCGTATCTGCTGCCATCCAGACGGTGCAAACCACCGTCGGAGATGCTCAAGAAGACCCGATTCGGCGCACGTTGAGTAGTTTCCTCAACCGGATTTACTACGATTTACGAAATCTCGGCACCACGTCACAAGACCGGGCGCTCAACTTTGCAGCGACGAATGCGTTCCAGGCGGCTTCCACCTTTGCCGAAGCGGTAGCAACCGGCATGGAACTAGACAGCATCACGGTAGAAAAAAGTCCCTTCTGTCGGGTGGATAGCGATTGTTGGGATGTGAAGCTGAAGTTCTTTGACCCGGAAAACAGTCGCCGTGCCAAGAAGGTGTTCCGGTTCACGATTGATGTCAGCGATTTGATTCCGGTAACGCTGGGCGATGTGAGAACTTGGTCTACACCGTATTAGGGAGCAAACAGCAAAAAGTCTTCTTTGACTTTAGAAGCGGTCAGACCCACCGACTGAGCAACAGCTCGACAACGGGACAGCAAGCAACCACAAAACGGAGAATCAACTCATGGACAAGAAAAATCTGATGCCACAAGCCGCCCAGCCCGTCAACCGGATTGGAACCGGACAAGTAGATCCAGAACTGGCAGAACTGTCGGAAGAAGCTTTGCAACTGCACGGTGAAGAGACTTATAGTGCATCAGTACTAGCCTCGTTTCAGACAGAAACTCCTGGTACTCTTTTTGGTTACAGAGTGTGCTTGAGGGTCTGTTCTTATGATGGCGACGAGGAATAGGGCTTAATTCTACACGTCCTTTCTCTCTCAAATCTCTCTTTTCCTTGTCTGGGAGCCTAATTCGTCAAGAATGAATCCCTTAACAATTGCCCTCATCTGGAGGCTTTCCGTGACCTCCGGTTTGGAGGTAGAGAAAGATGAGAAAAATGAGTAACTAAGGGAAGTGGGGGAGACTAAAATACGTTTTTCCTGCTTCCTAAAAAAAAATCGCTTGGCAATTGTCTGCATCTAGGGATTTAGGTTCTTACAGCACTGGGATTAGACATAGAAAGCAAGGGAGGCTCAATAACGGGACATCAACTAACCACAAAAACGGAGAATCAACTTATGGACAAACAAAACCTGAGGCCACAACCCGCCCAACCCGTCAACCGAATCGCAACGGGACAGCTACCGACTCAACTAGCAGAACTATCTGAATTTACCCTATCCCAATTTGCTGATGCTCCTACTATGGGAGCTGTACTACCATCAAATACGGGTAATGAAGACGATCAGTTGATGGGGATGTGTTCTTATAACGGAGAGGATATGGAGTAAGTTAGCCTCAAAACTACTTCTTTCTCCGTCTATGAGCTTGGTTCGAGCGGATTGAATCACGAGGCTTTTGACCGCACCACGACCCGGAGAGAGGGAGACGGAAAGACCGGGAAATGATTAAGGACTTACTTCGTTTTTCTGCTTCTAGTGATGGTGCGATCGCTCCTTAAGCTAATAATCATTCAAATTGCATCCCCACGTCTCCCCTTCTTTGCGTCCCCGCGTCTTTTTCCATCATCCAAGCTTAAATACGCCGCAATTCACTTAAAAAACCCAAAGATGAAACTTCCTAAACAATCCCCCCCAATAAAACGTGCTGATTTAATCCAGCCGCACGAAGCCGTTGATGTGGTTCACGGTAGCGTCGAAGAGTTGGTTAACATTCGGATAAAATTGCTGCACGGCGCAAACTTCAACGATCCGGCAGCCTTTGAGAACCGCAGCTATAACCAACTAAAAACTTCTGGCTATGGTTGCTTTGACTCTTTGGCTGGCATGGCGTTTCTCTAATTTCTCTTGATACTATTTCACAAAATTCTCGATCCAAATTACTTTTCTTACTCTTTGGAGGAACATTATGGCTGATAATACCGTTAAATTTGGTGACACTTTTTATCTCAAGCACTCAACAGATCAATATATAGTTCCTGTTGGTCGCGGGACATACAACTGGCCACAGTTAGGAGACACGACGCAAAAAGTGACGCTTCAACTTGTAGGTAACGAAGGTCAGGTGGTGGAATCGCAAAGTCGCATCAAAATCAAAACCAAAGAACCTTTAAAAGATAATAATAACATTTTGGGGGCTTTTGCCGATAGCCACGATTGCTACTATTCGGAAGATGGCTGGAGTGAAGACAAACAAAGCTGGGTAATTACCAAAGTTTCTGGTGAGGGTTCAATAAGCTATGGCGATCGGGTTTACCTCACCAACTGTTCCTACACTAATCAAAACCTGTGTGCTGATACCAATTATCCTGGCTACATCACCACAGCAGAGAACATTAAAGATTGGTGGATTTTAGAAAGCAATGCCCCTGTACTTACAGAACTTGGCCCAGTAGGCAGCTCAATCTCCGGCACTGATTTTTCAATTAAACCCGAAAACACAACCGCAACTAAGATTAAAAGTATTAACGTGACTGCGGATTGGGCAGTGGACAAGATTCAAGTCGAGTATGAAAACCCTACAACAAATCCTCCTGAAGCAGTAGGCGAGGCAGGCAATCTCAGCACATTTGCTTTAGCCGCAGGAGATTATCTCACTTCTGTTTCCGGAACGTGGGGAACACAAAGTTCTGGCTTTCCTAAAGAAGATATTATCACCATTCAATTTCATACCCATCAAGGCGCTCAATCTCAGGTGTTTGGCGGAAAAAATTCTCAAAAGCAGGTAGAAGAATTTACACTGGCTACGCCTGAAGGTTCTGAAATTATTGGTTTCTTTGGCACTTATGGTAGCGCTCGAAATGTTCTGGCGCGATTGGGAATTTACACTCGACCGATCCAATCTTAACCTCGCCAGCTCCCTCAGCTTTCTTTGCTCAACAAAACTCATCTCCACCAACTAGTTTGGAGAAAAACTATGGCTGAAAATACCGTTAAATTTAGTGACTCCTTTTATCTCAAGCACGCAACAAATCAATACATAGTTGCTGTTAATCGCGGCACATACAACTGGCCACAATTAGGAAACACAGGAAAAGTAACGCTTCAACTTGTAGGTAACTCCGAAGGTGAGGTGGTGAGAGCGCAAAGTCGCATCAAAATCAAAACGACAGAATTAACAACAGGTAATAATGACATTTTGGGGGCTTTTTCCAATAGCCACGATTGCTACTATTGGCAAGATGGCTACGATGAAAATAAACAGAGCTGGTTAATTACCAAAGTTTCAGGTAAAGGAGGTGCAATTCGCTATAATGAGCCGATTTACCTTACCAACTGTTCCTACACTAATCAAAAACTGTGTGCTGATACCAGTTATGCTGGCTACATTACAACTACACAAAATACTAAAGATTGGTGGATTTTAGAAAGCGCTGTAGCTGTGTCTTCCCCGGCTCCAGAAAGCTCATCTCCACCAACTGCATCCGAAATACCGAGCCAACCAGCAAGCGCCCCCCCCAATGTCGCACCCAGTCCGGCTGCATCAGGCCAAGCCTCGAATGCCCCGACCACTCCAGGCGTAATCAGTAGCACTTACCAACAAAGTTGCAGCGACATCTCTATTCAGGGAAATGTCCTATCAGCCACTTGCAGAAAAAGTGATGGTTCGCCGAACAACACCTCAATCGTCTTAAAGGGAATTGAAAATATTGATGGAGAATTAAAACTAACTGACCCGAATAAACCGAGTAGCTACCAAGAAACTTGCACTGAAATCTCTATTCAGGGAAATGTACTATCAGCCACTTGCAAGAGGGCGGATGGTTCACCAAACAAAACCTCAATCGTCTTGGATGGAATTGAAAATATTGATGGAAATTTAACATATACAGGTACAACCGAACAACTTGGAGAACTGGGTGAAACTGCAACTGCCTCGCCAAATATCTCACCTAGTCCCTCTCCAGTGTTACCCGGACAGTTTATCCCAATTGAACAATCTGGAACCTTACCAGAACCAGCTTCCGCACCACCAAATGTTGCTCCCACTCCACCTCAACCCTCTGTAGAATCCAGCCCACCTGTAACGCCAGCCCCGGCCGCTCCACCCATTCCCCCTGTGAGATTGCAGGGTAGCCAAATGGTGTTGGTGCTTGATGACAAACATCAGGGGATTTCTGCTGGTGGCGGAGCGCTAAGACCGCAAGGAAACTTCACAATCGAAGCTTGGGTGTATCCTGCCACAAATGCCGGCAAGCAGGTAATTTTTGCTGATGGGGAAACACTGTTTTATCTCGAAGGTGGCGAGTTGAAGTTTCAGACTCCTCTCTCTAGTGAAGCGATCGCTTCCGTGGGTGCTGGCATCACATCTGGAAGCTGGTATCATGTTGTAGTGGCACGGGCGGGGAGTCGTCCCGGCAATACGAAGCTCTACATTAACGGGGTACACAACGACAACCAAAAGGCAATTTCCCCAGTTTTATCGTTTGGCAATACCTATTTAGGCGGACAGCCGAACGTTCCAGATTCCCGCTTTCAGGGCAAACTGCTGGAGGTGCGGGTGTGGCGGTATGCGCGATCGCAAGCAGAGATTGAAGCTAATCAGATGTACCCCTTGACAGGGAGAGAACTGGGCTTGGTGCGCTATTGGTCTTTGAATCAAACAGTAGGGTCAACCCTAGAAGATAAAACAACAAATCGCGCAGTGGGAACACTTAGCGGTAATTCCGTCTGGGAGGAAGCAGAAATTCCTCTGAAGTTGAAGCTCGATCCCCAAGAACGGCTGACGCGCTCGACCGGATTGGAAGATTACGGCTTCTGGTTTAAGGAGATGGCAAAACAACAAAAAACAGAGGCAGATCCTCCCTTCCGGCGGGGGCGGATTTGGAGATAGAGTTAAGCGATCGCCCTCTGGTCTGTTCAATAGCTCTCAGTCAAGCTTTTCTCTTCCCTAAATGAAATTTGTCTTCTGAAACCCTTTTAAATGCCAAAAAAAGTCAGAGAATTGAAGCAAGCGTTGCAGCAAGCAGGATTTACACTTTTACCTAAACGTGGCAAAGGTAGTCATTCCTATTGGGTTCATCCACTCCTGTCAAAACCCGTAGTTCTATCTGGCAAGGATAGTAAGGACGCTAAACCTTATCAGGAGCAAGATGTAATAAAGGCACTAAAGGAACTGGAGCAATTACAGCAAGGAGATGAAGAATGAAATATAGCATTTTGATTCAGTGGTCTGAGACCGACCAAGTGTATGTCGCCAGTTTACCTGAGTGGGGGCAATACGCTCGAACTCACGGTGAGACCTATGAAGAAGCCCTTGAGAATGCCAAAGAAGTTTTACAAGACCTAGTATATGGCTACGAGCAGACAGGGAAACCGCTACCAGCAGCCCAGACACTCCAGGTAGCCTAGTTATCTCAGTATCAGAGTGTTCAAGGGGCGATTTGTCTCCCGTCCTCTAGAAGAAGCCCTTTTCCAACTGGATGCGGATGCCTATGGTAGTGCAAAGGTTGGAGATTTTTCGCTCCTTTTGGCTGCTTTGAGATACAAGCCAGCTAGGAGTTTATTATCCCAACCCCACTTTTTAGCTAGCGATTCCAAGTTAGAAATAGACGATTAGAGAAAATGAAAATATTAGCTAAAAAATTACCTTTGATTGCTGCCCATGAACAAGTATTTGAGATTGAAAATATTTATGCTCTTGATATCTTCAAATCATTTGTAGAAAAAATAGAAAATATTACAGACGGTTGTTCGTTGGAAGTTTCTTGCAAAGTTGATGGAGACCGAATTTATCCAGCTAGATTTTTTTTAGAGTTTAATCTTCAAACCACAGAACAGCTAAGAATCGTTATTGATTTCTTCAATCAAATTAATACCAGAATTGGTGTCAACATTGATTACTCTTTGATTGACAAATTCTTCAATGGTGACTTTGATTTCAGCAGACTTAAGGAATTCTTGATTGGTGTCGATTTTCGTAGAGAATTACCTGATTCTTCAGTAGACCTTGCTCTAACTATCGAAAATTATCCAGAGAAAGAAGAATTAGCAATTGCCCTAAATGGAAAAGATTTAAAAGCAGATGTACAAATGCTACTTGTCAATAAATTCTTGCATATTGGATTTGATTGTGGATTTAATGGTAAAAGCAATATTGAGCTTTATCCATATATTAAAAAACAAGAGTGGCAACAAGTTGATATACAGCAGCGATTAACACAAGTTCTGTCGCCAGCAGTTCTGCAACGTTTACCCATTTGTAAGAGAATTAGTGTAGGACTTTCTCAAGCCAATTTAGAAAGAAAAATTTATTACTATTTAGAAAATATCAACGACTTCTTGAGTAACTTTACTGTAAACGATATTGCCCGGAGAGTTCACACCTACTACCAGCAGCAACCTGTAAAAGAAATGGCAGTTGCCTTATTAGAAAGTGAATTGCAAGCTGAAACAATTCAAAAGATAAATTTGTACTACATAATCTAATTTAGAAATAATCCATAAATAAGGTAATACCAGTTTGAAAAAGAATGTGACAGATACAAGCCACCAAACCCAGATTAAATCTAGCCTGATTAATTTTAAATTTTGAATACTTCGACTTACCTCGGCTTCTCCTGTCGGAGACGCTACGCGAACGCTCGGCACAAGTCGCTCAGTACAAGTTTTGAATTTTGAATTGGTTATAACATGCTCCTACAGATATGAAGATTCCCCAAATTAAACCTCATTTTCGGGTTGAGATAGTTGAACCGAAAAACGTCTATTTACTCAGCGAATATGCGACCTACGCACTGACGGGTGGCCTCTATTGCCAGATTCTTCCGCTTCTGAATGGTCAGCACACACTAGAAGAGATTATCCAGAAGCTAGATGGGCAAGTTGCACCAGACCACATCCACTACGTTCTCGATCGCCTGTATGAAAAAGGCTACCTCACTGATGCCGCTCACAGTCTCACTCCCCAAGCTACCGCATTTTGGAGTTTGCTAGGTGTAGACCCCCAAGTAGTGAGCGATTGCCTACCCCACACCCAAGTTTTTGTGACAACGGTTGGTGGCGTTGATGCTCAACCTTTAATTGAGGCGTTGCAGGCAATTCAGATTCCCGTGCAGCCAGGGCAGCCAGACGAGCTAGCATCCGGGGTGAATTCCTTGTGGGTAGTTCTCACTGATGACTATCAACAGCCACAACTGAGCTACATCAATAAAACAGCCCTGCAAACTCAGCAACCCTGGCTACTCGTTAAGCCAATCGGCGGGATACTGTGGTTCGGTTCTATCTTTACTCCGGAAGAAACAGGCTGCTGGGAATGTTTAGCCCATCGGTTGCAGGGGAATCGGGAAGTGGAAACTTCAATCTTGCAACAGCAACAGAAGCAGGGGAGGGAATGTTTACCTACTGCTTTTGCTGCGTTGCCTTCGACAGTGCAAGCAGCGATCGCACTTACGACTACCGAAGTTGCTAAATGGCTGGTGAAGCAGGTTGTCCCAGAATCGAAAATTCCGACCTTAGTCGGGAAACTGATTACCCTCGATCAGACGAACTTTACCCTAAAAACGCACTCGCTGACTCAGCGCCCTCAATGTCCTGCTTGTGGCAATCCTGATTTAGTTAGTCAACAGGTTAACAGTGCGATCGCACTTACCAGCCGCAAAAAGCTGTTTACCCAAGATGGCGGACATCGCGCCTTTACCCCAGAGCAAATTCTGCAACGCTATGAGCATTTAATCAGCCCGATTACCGGAGTTGTCAGCGCCCTCGTGCGCGTGTCCGACCCCAATAACCCCCTCATCCACACCTACAGCGCTACCCACGCCTTGGGTTCCTCCTCAAACCTCAACCGTTTGCGAAAATCACTCAGGCACAAGAGCGGCGGTAAGGGCAAAAGCGATCGCCAATCCCAAGCAAGCGGTTTTTGTGAGGCAATAGAACGCTATTCTGGCATCTACCAAGGGGATGAACCGCGGATCACTTCTCAGTTTGCTGAGTTGGGCAATGCCATTCATCCGGCTGAGTGTTTGCTGTATAGTGATACTCAATATCAAAACCGGGAGGAGTTGAATCAAAAGGCGATCGTAGAACATGATTGGATTCCGCAACGCTTTGATCGGACTCAAGCTGTTGACTGGACTCCTGTTTGGTCAATGACCGAGCAAACGCACAAATACCTGCCCACCGCCTTTTGCTATTACAACTACCGACTGCCCAAAACCCATCGCTTTTGTTGTGCCGATTCCAACGGCAACGCCGCTGGAGGAACGCTAGAAGATGCGATTCTGCAAGGATTTTTAGAACTGGTGGAGCGCGATAGCGTCGCCATCTGGTGGTATAATCGTCTGTCGCGCCCAACTGTAGACCTAGCCAGCTTCAACGATTCGTATCTCTTAGAGTTGCAAGATTGGTATCGCAGCCAGCAACGAGAACTTTGGGTACTCGATTTAACTACTGACTTAAACATTCCCACCTTTGTCGCCCTGTCTCGTAATATAGGTGGCAATGAAGAACGAATTATTGCCGGATATGGGGCGCATTTCGACCCAAAAATTGCGATTTCACGAGCCGTCACCGAGGTAAATCAAATCGGTTTTGGTGTAGATCGGCTAGATTATTCCAGCGACTCAGACTCAGCCTTGAACTACTGGTTTACCCAGGCAACTTTAGCTAATCAGCCTTATCTGGCTCCTTGTACACAAACACTGCCCAAACAATATGCCGATTACCCGCAGCAGTGGAGCGATGATATTGGGCAAGATGTATTAACTTGTGTCGAAGTCGCCAGACGTGCTGGGTTGGAGATGCTGGTGCTAAATCAAACCCGCCCCGATATTGGCTTACCCGTCGTCAAAGTGATTGTACCCGGTTTACGTCACTTTTGGTCACGATTTGGGGCGGGACGGTTGTACAATGTACCCACAAAGCTGGGGTGGCGCTCTGCTCCATTAACTGAAGACCAGATGAACCCGATGCCAATGGTGTTTTGAAATGTCTGAATCCTTCACCCTGTCTTTCCGGCCCGACATCTCCCTGACCCTAGAAGGCGATCGGTTAACGCTCCAATCCACGTCCGAAAGTCTCACCTTGGAGCATCCCAAGCCCGGTTTGCGATCGGCACTAGAACAGCTGTTGCATTCTGCCTTGACGATCGCTCAGTTAACTGCCTTGGTTGTAGAAGCTGATGGAGTCGAAGCCGGCTTAGACTTTGAGGCCGATCTGCAAAAGCTGATTTACCTCGGCTGGATAAGTCATTCTGTTTTACCGCTAGCAACCGCCGTCCCGATCGCTGAAAATTATCAATTAATAACTCCTGTTTTTGATTGGCAACAGCCTCTAACTCTGTCTCGCTTTGCCTTTCTGCATCAGGACAATCAACAGTTTGTCTTAGAATCTCCCTTATCCAAAGCAAAAATTATTCTCCTAGATTGGCGCTCTAGCGCCTTGATTGCGAAACTAGTTCAATTCAATTCGCCATTTACATTAGAAAATTTGGTGGAAACTCTGATTGATGCAGAGATAGGGCAATCGTTCCTGAAGTTGCTAATTGCAACCCAGATGATCCCCCTAGAACCAGAAACTAAAGCATTAGCTCAATGGGAATTTCATAATCTTCTATTTCATCGGCAAACTCGTTCAGAGCGATTAGACGATCTGCAAAAATCGAAACTTCCCCGCTTTGAGGATCGCGAGCAATTGGGAGTTGTGAAACCACCCATGAGCAATCGAGTGATTCCCTTAGAGAAACCGGCTCTAGCAATTTTAGCCCAAACAGATTGTTCGTTGACGCAGGCGATTGAGGCCAGGCAATCGATTCGAGAATATGATGACCTACCGATAACCCTTAACCAGTTGGCAGAGTTTCTCTATCGTTGTGCAAGAGTGAAAGAGGTTTACAACCTTGAGGACAATCCTCTGAACATGGGAGAATTTACTAAACGTCCCTATCCTTGCGGGGGTGGGTTATATGAACTGGAGATTTATCCAGTCATCAATCGCTGTCAGGGATTAAATTCTGGATTATATCACTATCAACCGTTGTCTCACACGTTGCACCTGATTGCAGACAAGCACGAGGTTGAAGTTTTAATTTACGATGCTTGGAAAGCAACTGGACAACAAGATATCCCTCAAGTGCTTTTCATTGTCACAGCGCGATTTGGGCGATTGTTCTGGAAGTATCATGCCATTGGTTATGGTTTGATTTTGAAACATATCGGCGTGCTGTATCAAACCTTCTATCTGGTTGCGACTGCGATGAAATTAGCTCCGAGTGCGATCGGTGCGGGTAATTCCGAACAGTTCGGTCTCATCGCCAACCTCAACGAGTACGAAGAGGCTTCTGTAGGAGAGTTTAGTCTCGGTTCGCTCAAGCAAACAAACGACAATCCCTCCTAGAAGTTTCAGCGATTGAGCCATTTTATAACATTTTATTTAATCGATTACTTCTATGCCTGACCTTAATACTATTCCTGGTTTTGCTGCCTTGCAAGCTCTTACCCTGGGTGATTCTCGCATCAAAATTGCCGTCCTTGATGGCCCTGCGGATCTGGATCGCGCTTGCTTTCGCGGTGCTAATATCAGTCGCATTAAACCCTACTGGCAAAGTGACATAGAGCCAATCGATCCAATCCACATCCAACAGGAACTCAAAATTAAGGCTTTGCAGGATCGCAAGAAAGCCCTCAAGAAAGCCAAGAAAGAGCAGTTAAGTCAAAATACAGATCCGGCTATATCATCCGATGACAACGTTGAATCGATCGCTCAACCCACGACTGAGGTTACAGCGTTGAATAATGGGCAATGGCACAGCAAAGCTACTACTGTCTTCAATGCACTGTTAGAAAGCACAGATACACCACTACTAGAACAATTTCGCCAGTTAACTGCCTCCAAGCCGCAAAAAATATTGAAACCAGAAATTTCCTCAAATACTAACTATACCGCCGCAATTGAAGCATTAGAGGCAGAGATTAAAGCGCTAGAAGACACAATTCCCGAACCAGTGCGAGAGCGTCTGACTGGTGTCTTTCATGCCACAGGCATCTTTGGCACGATGTTTGGGCAACCCGGTTCACCCGTTGAGGGAGTGGCTCCCTACTGCACCGCGATTAATATCCCCTTATTTGAAACCGCAACTGCCGATGAAGCACTCTCTCCGCTCAACCTAGCTCACGCATTTAACCTCGCATTTAAACTGGGCGTAAACATTATCCACTGTGCTGCCTGTCATCCTACCGAAACCGGATTTGCCCACGAAATGATTCAGAAAGCGGTAAAACAGTGCCAAGACAATAATATTTTAATTGTGGCTCCCAGTGGCAACAACAAAGGCGAATGCTTTTGTGTCCCTGCAATTCTACCCAATGTTTTAGCAGTGGGGATGATGAAAGACGATGGACAACCTGCAAACTACAGTAATTGGGGTGGACAGTACCAGAAACAGGGCATCCTCGCACCCGGCGAAAATATCCCAGCAGCGCAACCCGGCACTGATGAACCCGCTCGTCAAGAAGGCACCAGTTTATCTGCTCCTTTAATGACAGGTATCTCTGCTCTCTTGATGAGTGTACAATTGCAACGCGGCGAACAACCCAATGCTGAAGCGGTGCGAACTGCTTTGCTCAATAGTGCCATTTCCTGCGATCCTCAAGAAGTTGAAGAACCGGAACGCTGTTTAGTCGGTAAATTAAATATTCCAGGGGCTTATCAGTTACTAACTGGGCAACCTTTACCTGGCATTCAAGCGATCGCTGCTGTCCATCCACAAATCATTTTACCACCCACCAACAACTCTTTGCCAGATAGTTCCGAATCTGCGGTGACATTTTCTCAACCCAAGAGCGAGATTTCCAGTTCTGCACCCACTCAAGTGATTACCGCTTCAGCCACAGTTGCAGACATTCCCCCCTCCATTATTACTCCCAAAAGCGAAATTAACAGTTCTGCACCCACTCAAGTGATTACCGCCTCAGCCACAGTTGCAGACATTCCCCTTGCTTCCCTTTCCCCGTCCACCATTACTCCCAGTGCCGTCTCCAACAAAGTCTATGCCCTTGGCACATTAGGCTACGATTTCGGCACCGAAGCCCGCCGCGACACCTTTAAACAACGGATGCCTGCGGTCAGCATCGATGGGGTATTAATTCCCGCTAATCCCTACGATGCCCGCCAAATGGTTAATCACTTGGAGTTAAGCCCCACTGAAGGTAAATCTCTCATTTGGACGTTGAATCAGGAACTCACCCCCATTTACGCCCTAGAACCCCAAAAGGCTTATGCTAGTGAAATCTATGCTGTTTTTGCGATGATGTTAGCTGGGCAGATTCAACCTGAATCCAGCGATGATTATATCGAGCGAGTCAGCATTCCTGGTAATCTTACCGATCGCACAGTCGAACTCTTTTCTGGGCAGGTTGTTCCTGTGCTTACATTGCCAAACGTTCGAGGGATGTACGGTTGGCAAGTCAACTCCCTTGTGGAAGTAGCCGTTGCCACCGCCAGCAGTGAAACAAGCGAATCTGATAACGTGAGAATGCGGCGTTCCCTCAAGAGTTTCCTGCATCGCATTTACTACGACCTTCGCAACTTAGGACAGCTAGACCGCGATCGCGCCCTCAATTTTGCCGCCACCAACGCTTTTCAAGCCGCTTCTACCTTTGAGTCAGCGATTGTTAGCGGTATGGAATTAGAGAGCATCGAAGTTGAAAAAAGCCCCTTCTGTCGCCTGAATAGCAATTGCTGGGATGTGAAGCTGAGGTTTTTCGACTCAGAGAACAGCAGTCGCGCTAAAAAAATATATCGATTCACCATCGACGTTGCCAATATTATGCCAGTTACGCTGGGTCAAGTGCGATCGTGGTCAGTGCCACGTTAGCTCGACTTTACCCTTTCATATCATGTCCGCCTAATTAGTATATAATTCCCGCATCTGTGCAAAAACCAGAAAACTGTTTCTCCCCCTGCAAGAACTGCTCCCGGTTACTGAGCGCAGTCGAAGTATGCTCCCTTGCAGTCTTAATGATAAGTCTTTCACCGGACACGATATTACTCCCACAATCTGCTGAAACTTAAAAACACATCAGTTCTACTAAGTCACAAAGAAGAAGCGATCGCACCACATGATAGCTGATGCGAGCGCTTGCAAAATGTAGATTAAAGTGCGATTTTTACTACATTACTTCTGTTATAAACTACCTATGCAGGTACCATTTCCTTTTGAAATCTCATCCAATGACGATATTGAGCGATCGCACTGATAAAATCATCAGCAACAGACTTCAAGTCAGATTCACTAGGGTGTGGTCAAAAGTAGTTGGTGGATGAGCGATCGCGATGGTCGTAAAGCTATGTTTTGATAATTATTCTCATTGGCAGGTGATCAGCCAATCAACACTCAAGGGTGAAAAAGTCTCAAGAATATGGCAGTGTCTTGAACAGAGATTAAATATATTACGACACTGCCATGAATCAAGATTACACTGATATTATCCAACGCTTAAGCCAAATACTGTGCCAAGCGATCGCACCGATCTGACCTTTGAATTTTTGTATTTAGATGACACGCGACCATACGACATAACAGGAATCCCACCTATTGGTAGAAAGATTGCAGATATTCCGTACGATCGCATTCTAAGTGAGCCAGACGATTTTCGTGGGAGTTTTGACCACCCCTAACTCACCTTTTCTAGGAAGAAATAATAAAAAACTCTTAAAAGCATTCCTTGACAAGGTGGGTTGAGGGGATCAACTCCTCTATCTGCCTACACACTCCTTCAAAATCACTCATCATAATTATCTGCGGCTAATCACTTGTGATTAAAATCTCTGTTCGTCCCCGTGTAAGAGCGTCAGCTAAATGATAACTCTTTAAACGGACATGATATTAATTAAAGAAGATGTCTATAGTTCAACTAGATTATCAACATCATAACTGAAATTGCGATCGCCTTTTTGCAGCACTAGTTAAGGCGAATATTAAAGATTCTGCTGGTTACAAGCTCTATTTGGGTTTGGTATGCAATCAGCGCCACTGCGAACTCTGTACCCAAACCAGAGAGTGAGGCGATCGTATCAAGATTACATAATTCAAGGTCAATTAGAGAGATTCTGAGACTTAGTGAAATAGAGCATCCCAGTACTAGCATTCAACAATTACTAGTACCGCTGCCTTGGAAGTCAAAAGTTAAAAGTCACGCATTCAAAACCCTATAAATAAATGTAGGAGCTTATATAGCAGGAGGCAGGGGGCAGAGGGCAGGAGGCAGGAGGTAAAAACCTTACTATTAGTGAGATTTATCGTTTCAAAATGTCCTAAAGGGTGTGACTACGGCTATAGTAATGAATTAGTATTTCTTGTACTACGTGTCTCTCCATACATATATAGGACTCCTATTTGATTTTTGAACAAAACTCATCAGTACACTTAATCTTCTAGAATCCTATTGCCTATTGCAAGAGTACCTTTTGCCTACCTACACAAATAATTTCAGTAATCAAACCGGATTCCTATATTTATTTTCCATAAATATAGCGCTTTCGTCAGAGCAGCGGTTTTTGCCGTAGACGCTTCTGAACTTTGTAACACAGGGGCTTGTACCTTTTTCTTTCTAGTCAAATTTTTTTAAAAATCAAATTGGATTGCTATATATAAAAATATTTAATGCGAAGTGTATAGAGTAGCACTTCGCATTCCAAAATTTTTCTATTTTCTCTGCTTAGAGTGACGAGTATTAATCACAATTAAACAATTACAAAATTCTTGTTAGTTAATGACAACCCAGCAGTAAGTTGTGCAAATTGTAGCTGAGTAAATGCACCCCCACTGCCATCAGAGTCAAAGAATAATGCACCTGTAGTAGAGTTATAAATAAATCGGTCATCGCTAGTGGTTGCAGATGCTCCAATTCTAAACTGATTTGTCTCAAGTGAACCTGGTGATAAGCCGCCACCAAAACCAGCAGCCGATACTTGAATTAGTTCATTTGTTGCGTTGAAATCATAAATTCTGTCAACACCTTGATTGAAACCATTGAAAATAAAGGTATCAGTATCACCTCCTCCATAGAGGCTATCATTACCTTTGCCGCCTGTGAGAATATCGTTGCCATTACCACCTTTGAGGATATTCTTACCAGTAGCATCAAAGGCTGTGAGAATATCATTACCATCACCACCATCGAGTAGATTATCGCCTGATGAATAGCTGATATCCAAGTAATCGTCAGCAGTACCACCGTTGAGAGTGTTATTACCAGAGGAATCATATCTGCTGTTGCTGGTGTAGTCAAACTTGGCAGAGGCAAATAAAGAATCATTGCCATCACCTCCAGAGAGCAGGTTATTACCATCGGAAAAGTTAACATTTAAAATATCATCACCACTACCACCGTTGAGGGTGTTATTGCCAGAGATAGCATCGGCAGACAGCAAATCTTCGCGGTAGTATCTCAAGATGCCATCGGCAAACAGAGAATCGTTGCCATCGTCTCCAGAAAGCAGGTTATTACCTGTTGAAGCGTCGAGATCCAAGTAATCATTACCTTTACCACCAATAATCGTATCATTGCCGTTACTGCCACCGTAGAGTGTATCGTTACCATTAGTCCCGACAATATTGTCGTCGTAGTATGTACCTCTAATACCTAATCGTTCGATATTACTGTAGTTAACCTGATTTGTACCCACCGTAATTGAGCCAGTGTTAGTAGTGGCATTGAAAGTAGATGTGATTGCTTCATTAGGATCGCCATAGTAGAAATTGATGTACAAAACATCGTCGTTACCTGTTCCTCCATCTACCGTTTGAGTTACTGAGGAGGAAACGACAGTAGATAATTGCTCTAAAATAAAAGTGTCATTGCCATCGCCACCATCTAGTAGGTTATTACCTGTTATATTTGTAACTTCTAAGTCATCATCACCAGCACCACCTTTGAGGGTATTATTCCCAGACACTCCATCAAGATATGAGCTAGAAAGGATGAGTGCATCATTGCCATCCTGCCCAGAAAGTAGGTTATCGCCTGTTGAATCTCTAGCAGTCAAGAAATCGTCACCAACGCCTCCAAAGAGTAGATTATTGCCTGTTGAAATATCAACATTCAATCTATCGTCACCAGCGCCGCCTTTGAGAGTGTTGTTGCCTGAGGCAAAATCGAGATGCAAAGATCTACCGTCGTCGAAATAGTAGTCGCCTTGAGCGGAGAGACTATCATTACCATTCCCTCCATCTAGGAAGTTATTGCCTGTTGAAATGTCTGCATTCAATAGATCATTGCCAGCACCACCCTTGAGGGTATTATTGCCTGACGCAACAGTATGTAGGTACTGGTTTCCAGACGCAAACAGAGAATCATTGTCATCGCCACCATCCAACAGATTATTGCCTGTTAAAAAGTCAGCACTCAAGTAATCGTCACCAGCATTACCCTTGAGGGTGTTATTGCCTGCACCACCAATAAGAGTATCATTGCCGATACCACCAATGAGAGTATCATTGCCGATACCACCCCTTAATAGGTCGTTGCCACTCTTGCCGTCGATTTTATCATTGCCCCCTTGACCATTGACAACATCATCTGAGTTATCTAAAGCAGTGATGTTGTTGTCGAGGTCATTAAGAAAAGTGACCATGTTCTTGATGCCGATGCTCGTATCAGTCGAGTTGGCATCGAGAACATTAAAACTGTCCGTGATACTAGTTTGGTTAGAAAACAGAATATTGCCGATCGCTGGTTTTGTTCCAGAAGCTTTCAGGTTCTCCAAGTTTTCTAATTTAAAGTTTTGGAGGATGACTTTTGCATCATCTACTCCTTCAAAGGTGATTTCCAGATTGCTGCCATTTTGGGTCAGCAGCATATTTCTGGCAGTGAAGTCTGCAAATTTGATGGTATCCACTTCGGCAATGACTGCTGCTGAGGGATTTGTGCCTTCACCCACACCACCAAAATCAGTGATTGTATCAGTGCCGTCACCAAAATTATAAACAAATATATCCTTACCACCGCCACCAGTTAAGATATCATTGCCCTGCTTTGCTGTGATGATATCGTTGCCAGCTTTACCGTTAATTGTGTCTGCGCTGTTAGTGCCCAGTAAAGTGTCGTTTGCGTTTGTTCCAATGATATTTGCCATTACTTTTTCTTCCCTGAATAAATTTTTGAAGTAATTTCAGTTCTCAAGTTATTGTTAGTGTTTGAGAACACAAAAATTAGCCGAAAGTAGATGCTTTCGACACAGTTAAATCTCACCCTTGAGGGTTTAGAATTTTTCTGTGAAGATTCAGCTTTTAACTAGTGCTGTTGTAGTACTTATCCAACTATTAAGGACTATTTAAGTCTTAAGCACTGTAGAAATTTATGAGGGTGTGGATTCAGTACAATCCGTCGTTTCAGGCAGGCTTTTTTAATTATCCTCGATTGGTAGCTCAGGCGCGATCGAACCCCAGCATCTCTCAAAAAACATCAAAAAATTAAAGCTTGAATGCCTAATACACACTACATATTTGGTTTTTTTAATAGGGAACTTTAATAGGAGATAGGCAAAATAATTGTCATCCCCTTGTCATGGGCGATCGCCCTTGGAGTGCTTAGCCGAGAAATAGGAAACATCTAACAACATTATACTAACTTAATACAGAATATTTACTTACATGTCATCCCAGCGATATCTTTGCATACTCTTTATATTTTTTGCTGATAAATACCTATTGAGCTTTGTATATTCTTTATATTATCCGGTCAAAGAATTTGCCTAAAGCAGCAGGCAGATGTCCGAAGCATAGATAGAACATAGATATTTTGCTTAGCGATGCCTACAGCAGGCTACACCTACGCTATGATACAAATAAACTGCATCCAAGCCAAAATCGCTTTTGCTTGCCATTAATTACCAATGCACAGAAAAATTAAATACGAGGTGTAATTTTACACACCTCACATTCTTAAGATTTACGATCTTGCTTGCTGCTCAGTAATACAACCCTAGTTACCCTTAAATAACCACAAAATTGTTGTTAGTCAATGACAAGCCACTAGATAGCTGTGCAAATTTTACCTGAGTAAAAGCACCTGCACTACCATCCTGGTCGAAGAATAATGCACCTGTAGTGTTGTTATAAATAAATCGTTGACTAGTTGTAGTTGCAGATGTACCAATCCTAAACTGACTTGTCTTAAGTACACCTGGTAATAAGCCGCCACCAAAACCAGTAGCTGATACCTGGATTAGTTCACTAGTCGCGTTGAAGTCGTAAATCCTATCAACACCTTGGTTGAAACTATTAAAAACAAAGGTATCAGTACCCGCTCCTCCATAGAGGCTATCATTACCTTTGCCACCCGTGAGGATATCGTTGCCATTACCACCTTTGAAAGTGTTCTTACCAGTAGCATCAAAGGCTGTGAGAATGTCATTGCCATCGCCCCCATCCAGCAGGTTATTGCCTGTTGAATAGTCAATATTCAATATATCATCACCAATACCTCCATTGAGTAGGTTACTGGCTGATGAATAGTCAATATTCAATGTATCGTCGCCAGTACCTCCGTTGAGGGTGTTATTACCTGATGTTACGAGATTGCTGCCCTTGTAGTCATCGTACTGGAAACCAGTGCCAGAGAGATAGTCATTCCCATCGCCACCATCCAGGAGATTATCGCCTGATGAATAATCAATATTTAATGTATCGTCACCAACACCACCATTGAGGGTGTTATTACCTGATGTAACATAGCTATAATACAAAAAACTGTCGTAGTAGTATTCTAAGCCAGAGGCACTAAGAGAATCATTACCATTACCTCCAGACAGAAGGTTATTGCCTGTTGATAAGTAAATATTTAAAGTATCGTTACCACTACCACCGTTGAGTGTGTTCTTTCCAGAGGCGCTGTTTAATCCATTATAGTAGTCCCAGTAGCCAGAAGCTTCAAGATAATCACTGTCATCGCCACCATCGAGGAGATTATCACCTTTTGAAGAGTTAACATTCAAGGTATCATTACCAAGGCCACCATTGAGTGTATTATTGCCTAAGGAAGAATCGATGCCGTATCTGTTGCTGTAGCCAGAAGCAAAGAGATAATCATTGTCATCACCACCAATGAGCAGGTTATTGCCTTGTGAAGCGTTAACATTTAAGGTATCATTACCAACGCCACCATCGAGATTGTTGTCGCCTGTTGAATAATCCGCAATTAAGTAATCATCACCAACACCACCGTTAAGCGTATTATTGCCTGAGGCGCCAACAATCTCGTAGTACTGGAATCCAGAGACGGAGAGTAAATCATTGCCATCATCACCAAACAGCAGGTTATTGCCTGATGAATAGTCAAGATTCAATGTATCGTCACCAGCACCACCCTTGAGCGTATTCTTCCCTAAAGCGCCAATAGAGTACTCGAAGTTTCCGCTAGTAGCAGAGAGAGAATCATTACCGTTGTCCCCAGACAGCAGATTATTGCCTGATGAATAGTTAATATTCAATGTATCATTTCCAGTGCCACCGTTAAGGGTGTTATTGCCTGAGGCATAGTAACCATTGTAGCCAGAAGCATCAAGATAATCAGCGCCATAGCCACCAGATAGCAGGTTGTTGCCTTGTGGGTAGTCAACATTCAAATAATCGTTACCAGTACCAGCAATCAGAGTATCATTGCCAGCACCGCCAATCAAAGTATCATTGCCCGTACCACCACGCAGCAAGTCATTGCCACTTAAGCCATCAATTTTATCATTACCTCCTTGCCCATTGACCACATCATCTGAGTTGTCTAAACCAGTAATGTTGTTGTCTAGTTCATTGAGGAAGGTTACCGTGTTTTTGATGCCGATATTTGTATCAGTGGAGTTAGCATCCAAGACATTAAAGCTATCGGTGACGCTAGTTTGGCCATCAAATAAGATATTACCAATGGCTGGTCTTGTACCATTCGCTTTGAGGTTATCTAAGTTTTCTAATTTGAAGTTTTTGAGAATGACCTTTGTATCAGATCCTTCAAAAGTGATTTCCAAGTTTGTACCATTTTGTGTCAGCAGCAGATTTCGCGCAGTCAAGCCCTGGCCAAGGAATTTGATAGTATCAACTTCGGCAATCACTGCTGCTGTTGCATTTGAGCCTTTACCAACGCCACCAAAATCAGTAATCGTATCAGTACCGTCGTACAAGTTATAAACAAATATGTCCTTGCCGCCTCCACCTGTTAAAGTGTCGTTTCCTTGATTGGCTGTGATGATATCATTGCCAGCTTTACCATTAACTGTATCGGCACTGTCAGTACCCACTAGGGTATCATTTGCATTGGTTCCAATGATATTTGCCATAAATTGTTCCTACCTAAATCAATGCTTGGGGCTAATTTTCAGTTATCAACTTGCTGTTAGTACTTGAGGGCAGAAAAATTTGCCGAAAGTTGATGCTTTCGACATACTTAAATCTCATCCTTGATGGTTAATTTTTTGGAAGATTCTCCTTTTAATTGGTTTGCAAGTAGTACTTATTCAACTATTGAGGACTATCTAAGTCTTAAGCAGCGTACAAATTTCTCAGCGTCTGGCTTCTAGAAAAACAACTAGTTTCAGGTTGATTGAAATCATCCTTCATTACTAGCCTTGGTATCACTGAAAAACAGTTGAAAAATCAAACTGCAATACACGAAACCAAAAGTTCATAATTTGGTTAGTTTGTCAATAGGTAAGTCCCAGTAGCTTGAAAATAGAAAACACTTGACATAGCATAAAAGAAGAAATCTCTATGCCTTTTTTGTGGGCGATCGCCTTTGAATATCTAGCTTGAAAATAGGAAACATTTAAATAACCCGATAATAACTAACTACCGAACATTTACTTAAATGTCTATATTTTCAGAAAAATCTTTGCATAATCTTCATATTTATTGATAAACGTGTAAATACTATTTTTTATATATTCTTCAGATTGTGATAGCTAAAAAATTGAGCGAAAGTAGTCGAAAATATTATCTGGACAGATAAAAATAGATATTTTGATGATAGTGTTGGTTACGATTAAAATAAAACCAGTAGGTAGTAAGGTATTGTATTCAAACAAGAATTGCTAGAGATTGCAAAATTATAAACGCAGACATGATCGGACTTAGCCAAGAACATTTACAAACTATTCGCACTCATGCAGAAAAGATTTACCCAGAGGAATGCTGTGGTATAATGTTGGGCTATGTGGCTAATGAAGGCAAAACCACAGTAGAAGTTATGCCCACAGAAAATGCTTGGAATACTGAGGCGGGTGCTGAATTTTCCGGCGAGCGGACAGCAGAAAGTAAAAAACGGCAATATACGATCGCACCCCAAGTAATGTTACAAGCACAAAAACAAGCACGCGATCGCTCGTTGAGTATTATCGGCATTTTTCATTCCCACCCAGATTGTTCTGCCATACCTTCAGAATGCGATCGCGTGTATGCTTGGCAGGGATACTCGTATATAATAGTTTCCGTCCAAAACGGTAAAGCCACAGAAGTGCGAAGCTGGAGCCTTGATAACACTCATCAGTTCCAAGCAGAGGCAATTGAAAATATAATTTAACGGCTTAATTCCAAGACAGATATCATTTTTCGATAGGATTAATATTCCCGCTCTTCCACCTCTTAACTGCTATGATCAATCCCAATCTGGATGAAATCCAGTTGACCAAAGACGATTACGAACGCTACTCCCGACACCTGATTTTGCCGGAAGTGGGACTCGAAGGACAGAAGCGCTTGAAAGCTGCTAGTGTACTTTGTATCGGTACAGGTGGACTAGGTTCACCACTACTTTTATATTTAGCAGCCGCGGGTATTGGACGCATCGGCATTGTTGATTTCGATGTTGTCGATACTTCCAATTTGCAACGCCAAGTAATCCACGGTACATCCTGGGTAGGTAAACCCAAGATTGAATCTGCAAAAAACCGCATTTACGAGATTAACCCCTATTGTCAGGTCGATCTCTACGAAACTCGCCTAAGTTCTGAAAATGCATTGGAAATTTTTCAACCTTACGATATCGTGGTTGATGGCACCGATAACTTTCCTACGAGGTATCTAGTCAACGATGCTTGCGTATTGTTAAACAAACCCAACGTCTACGGTTCCATTTTCCGCTTTGAAGGACAAGCTACTGTATTTAATTACGAAGGTGGACCGAATTATCGCGACCTTTACCCGGAACCACCACCACCAGGAATGGTTCCCTCTTGTGCTGAAGGTGGCGTGTTGGGAATTTTGCCGGGAATTATTGGTGTTATCCAAGCAACGGAAACTGTCAAAATTATTATTGGACAGGGTAATACGTTGAGTGGACGGTTGCTGCTATACAACGCTCTAGAAATGAAATTTCGGGAATTGAAGCTACGTCCTAACCCGATTCGTCCAGTGATTGAAAAGCTGATAGACTACGAACAATTCTGCGGAATTCCACAAGCTAAGGCAGAGGAGGCAAAACAGCAGATGGAAATTCAAGAAATGACAGTCAAGGATTTGAAGGAATTGCTAGATAGTGGTGCGAAGGATTTTGTACTACTGGATGTCCGCAACCCCCATGAGTACGAGATTGCTAAGATTCCTGGCTCAGTTTTAGTGCCTTTACCAGAGATTGAAAACGGGAATGGTGTTGCTAGGGTGAAAGAAATATTGAACGGTCACCACTTAATTGCTCATTGTAAGATGGGCGGGCGATCGGCAAAAGCCCTGGCTATCCTCAAAGAAGCCGGGATTGTGGGGACGAATGTCAAAGGCGGAATTACCGCTTGGAGTCGGGAAATTGATTCCTCAGTTCCGGAGTATTAAAAAGGAATAAGAGGAGATGAAAGGGATGAGGGAGATGAGGAGGACAAGATAAAATTTTCTTGTCTCGTCTTGTCTCCCTCATCTTTTGTGCTTATGACTACCTCAAAATCTTCTTTTAATATCTTATGGGTGCAAGTTTGGGCGTTGGCTGCGGTGCAAGGGGCAATTACCCTAACTTGGTTAATTTATAATCTGTACTTGCCCCAACTTTTGGCTCAGTTTGGTTTTCCTGCCTCATTGGCTGTTGGTTTATTGCTGGTAGAAAATGCCTTGAGTGCAGTCTTGGAACCAGTGATGGGGGGACTTTCAGATGAATCTCGGCGTTGGGTAGGAACTCGATTTCCCTTTATTTCAGTAGGTGTGATTCTGGCATCGGCTTTGTTTATTGCTATACCATGTGTTGTCAGCTTGATCCCGCTTAATATCGTTTTGCGATCGCTGCTGCCAATAATTCTGGTAGCCTGGGCATTAGCAATGACGATATTTCGCTCTCCAGCTATTTGCCTGCTGGGAATGTACTCTACACCAGCCGAGTTACCATTGGCAGTCAGTTTTGTTACTTTGGTAGGAGGATTTATTGGCGCTTTTAGACCCATCGCTAGTAAATATATTCTCAGTTTAGGGCCAGTTTTAACTTTTGCAATTGGTTCTTTTGCTTTGTTGGGGACGACAGCTGTGTTGCGCTTAGTTAATCCCCCAGAAACCCCAGTCGATCGACACAATGCAGAGATAGTACAGTTTCCTTTACAAAAATTGGTGGTGATTGTAGTAACTGGTTTTGGTGTAGCATGGGGTATCCGGTTTTTGATGGATGTCTTAGGTAAAGTCCTCAAAGCTCAACTGAATACTGATAATATTGATGTGCAAATGGTGTGGATTGGAATAGCGATCGCTCTAGCCAACATTCCGGCTGGCATGTTCGCCGTCAAAATTGGCAATCGTCAAGCAATGCTTTGTGGTATTTGTGCAACCATTGCTTCGTTACTGATAATAATATTTGTGGGCGCACAAATTCCGATAATTCTACTAATCGTTGCTGGCTTTAGTTTAATTGTCAACGGGGCAGTTCCTTTTGCTTTAGCACTGATACCCAAAAGATGGGCGGGATTAGGAATTGGTATGTACTTTGGTGGGTTTGCTTTAGCGATGAGTTTGTTTAACATTCTATTTCCCCAACCGCAAACCATATCACCTTTTGTCAGTGCAGTTGGGGGTGCAATGGCATTTTTGCTAGCTGGTGTTTGCATTGCGGTGAGTGGTATTTCTCAAACACAAAGTAATGCAGAGATATAACGCAGAGATACGCCAAGTAATAGCTGGGAGTATCTCTGCGCTTTAGTTAGCATTATTCTGCGTTTAACAAGCAGTTACAGGTTGAACTTGATTCAACAGGCTATGCAATTTCTCTCCTTCAATAACTTCTGTTTCCAATAGTTGAGTGGCGATCGCTTCTAGCAAGTCTCGATTCTGTGTGAGAATCTGTAGGGCTTGTTCGTGGGCTGTTTCCACGATTTCTTTAACTTCGCTATCAATGGCTTTGGCTGTATCTTCACTCACCATCCGCCGGGGATTAGGCGCACCATTACCCAGGAATGCTGCTTGTTGTCCTTGTTGGTAAGCTAGCGGCCCTAAAACTTTACTCATACCATAGGTAGTCACCATCCGTTCTGCCAAGTCTGTTGCTCGTTGCAAATCGTTGGATGCACCTGTGGTAATACTGCCAAACACAATCTCTTCAGCAGAACGTCCTCCTAACAGAGTTGCAATTTGATCCCGGAGTTCTGCTTCATTGAGCAAAAAGCGGTCTTCAGTGGGTAATTGCAAGGTGTAGCCTAAAGCAGCCATGCCGCGAGGAATAATGGAAATCTTTTCTACACGACCGTTTCCTGTTGTAAGCGCCCCTACCATTGCGTGACCGACTTCATGGTAAGCAACAATCTTTTTCTCAGTATCGCTCAATACGCGACTCTTCTTTTCTAAACCAGCGACTACCCGTTCAATTGCTTCGGCAAAGTCTTCTTGAGCAATGGTTTGCCGTTGATTGCGAGCTGCCAATAATGCAGCTTCATTCACCAAATTTGCTAAATCTGCACCAGCAAAACCAGGAGTACGAGTGGCGATCGCTTTTAGATCTACATCATCTCCTAATTTCACCTTTTGAGCGTGAATCTTGAGAATTGCTTCCCGACCAGATAAATCGGGACGGTCTACCAACACTTGACGGTCAAAGCGACCTGGACGCAGCAATGCCGGATCGAGGCTTTCCGGACGGTTGGTTGCTGCCAGAACAATCACCGTTGCATCCCCAGCTGCAAATCCATCCATCTCAGTTAGTAACTGATTGAGGGTTTGTTCCCGTTCATCATTACCACCGTAAAAGCCGTTACTGCTGCGAGATTTACCAATGGCGTCCAATTCATCAATAAATACAATACAGGGAGCCTGTTTCTTCGCCTGCTCAAATAAATCTCGTACCCTAGAAGAACCCACACCCACAAACAATTCTACAAACTCGGAACCAGAGATACTGAAGAATGGAACTCCTGCTTCCCCAGCTACAGCTTTGGCTAAAAGTGTCTTACCAGTACCGGGAGGGCCGACTAACAATACACCTTTAGGAATCCTCGCACCAATCTGCGTAAAACGTCCTGGTGTCTTCAGAAAATCTACAATTTCCACTAATTCAGTTTTAGCTTCTTCTACCCCAGCCACATCTTGGAAGGTAATTTTAGCTGATTCACCTTCAACATAAACCTTAGCTTTGCTTTTACCGATAGAGAGAACACCTTGAGAACCACCGCCACGGGAGATAAAGAATTGCCAAACAGCAATAAAAATCAATGGTGGGATGACCCAACTCAACAAAGTTGTAAACCAAGTATTCTTGGGTGGAGGTGCAGCTGCGAATTCAACTCCTTTTTGTTCTAAGAGTTTGGGCAATTCCAAATCAAAGATTGGTGTAGTTGCAAACACTTGACCCGGTTCGCCACTTTCTGTTTTTAGTTGATAGATAATCTGGCTTTGACCAACGGAGACGCGGTTGACTTCACCTTCCTGTACTTGATGAATAAATAAGCTATAGGGAACGCCAGTTGGATTAGAACCAAATAAACCAGGCAAAAATATATTTAAGAGCAGAAATAGCCCTGATATTGCCAGCAATATATTAGCAACAATCCGAAACCGAGGTAATTTAGGCTGTTCTTTAATTGCCATAGATGTTACCAATCCTGAGAATGAAAACTAACTTGAAAATCGGTTATAGAGCAAAGCAATGCTGAGTTTTGGGTAAACAAGTGAGTCATCTCATTTATTTACTTAAAACTTGCTTATCTCCCTTAACGGTTTGAGAAACTTGATTAAAGACTGCTCAAAAATAGTGGCGTACTCGCCCAACCTAAGCGATGTCTACGATGGTCACTGAGCTTGTTGCCCACTTCGACGCCAAAGGTTGTCTAAGTGCGGGCTACGCCTGTGCAAAGTTGTTCAGTCTGTCTCGATTGTCAAAGATACTACCGCTTTTCATAATTTCTCCAATACATCGATGTTTGCAGCATTTTTTTATTTATGTAACTAAACTTAACAATTAAATTAATCTTTGGGAACTAACGAGCAAATACGGTTTACCGTACTCGAAGAATTTAATACCGCTCAAAACCAGAGAACTTTGGGGAACTCTAAGAAATAAATTATTCGGTTTGAAGTTGATGACTGATGACTGACGACCGTTGAATATCAACAGTGGGATATTTTTTATTTGTTAGTCCTTTAGTGAAGAGAACGCTGTCAAAGAAGATGTAGTTGGGAGACATATAAACAAATCAGCGATCGCAAAATCCCAAATCTTCTTGTCAAGTCTTGTATAGCAGCAAGTAAAACAATAATTATACCAAATTAATCCCTACACAATTTTTTTGCCACTTACACTGGCTTTGGAAAAGCGATCGCATCGATTATAAATACTCAATTTATCTTACATTTGTTCAGAATCAAAAATGTTAGTTAGAGAATTTGTATTCTTAATATCTAACGTCTAAAATCAATATATTTTTATTCTCTAGCAATGACTATATCATTAGACTTAATAACTGCATAAGCTTCTTTTCCTTGAGCTAGTTCTAACTCTTCAGCAGAAGCTCTGGTGATAATCGAGGTTAATTCTACTTTGTGAATAATCTCGATAGTCACTTCACTATTAACAGCTCCGTAAACAACTCGTTTAACGACACCTTTAAGAATATTGCGAGAGCTAACTTTTAATGATTTTTTCGGAATGTTAGTTTCTATCTCGGGCTTTTGAGTGTAGATATCTTCGTGTTCTTCTTCATTGGTTGGTAGTGATATTGGTGCTGAAGAGTGCTGATTGAGACTACGCACGAGTTCTCGTAGAATCTCCGTTTTGGTACGTTGAGACTGTTCGCAGAATTCCTCCAGAATCTTCCGCTCCTCTTCTGAGGTTTGAAATGTGACCCAACCTTGTTCTTTTCTTGGCATAATGTTATCAATTTTGGTTATCTTAGTACGATTTTACCAAGTATCAATTCGATGTATCGTTTTAGTAATAACATTTTTTTTCAAGGAATTTCTGCATTTTGCTGGAAAATTCCTCAAATAATCTCATACATTTAACTATATAGATATTTATTTTTTGTAGATGCAAAATAATTTGTTACTTGATAATGCATAACCATCATTATATCTATACCAACAAAAATGGTAATAATGATACTTACTTCGCTGCTTTAGGTTTTAGCCAAGGTGAGCGCGTTTATGGTGTGTGGGTAGTTTGATTGAGTTTGGTCTGTTAGCTTTTTAGGTGAAATATTCGATTTGGCGAGTGGGTTTAGGATTGATATGTTACAGGGTAAGTCTGGCACAAAATTCGCCGAGCGATCGCACGAGTACCATAGGATTAATTTCATGTGAGTTTATAAAAGGGTGATGAAACACCTCAAATCGCGTTCTCAAGACCTGCGGAGTTTGTTTGAGAACAATATCACCATTGAATACGTAGCAGAACCCCTCAAAGCTATGCCAGGTGATGCACAGGTGACAGAAGTGCTGCATTGGATGGAGGTACAAAATTTTGATGTCGTCGGTGTTGAAACCGAAGATACTATTAGCGGTTATGTAGAACGCTCTAGTTTGATTCAAGGTAAATTTGGTAAATGTAGCGACTATCAACGAGTATTTCATCCCAAAGAACTAATTGCCATTTCTACCCCACTGATGAAGTTGCTACCAATTTTGCAACAAACTCCCCGGTTGTTTGTTCTCGACTGCAATCAAGTGAGTGGAATTGTTACCTGCGGCGACTTGCAGAAAGCACCCGCACGAATGCTACTATTTGGCTTGGTAACGCTGCTGGAAATGAATCTCCTGCGGTTGGTGAGGCTTTACTATCCTCAAGATTCTTGGCAAAAAGTCCTGAAAAAAGAGCGCTTAGAAGTTGCTCAACGGCTATGGCGAGAAAGCCAAGAAAGAAACGAAGCTACCGATTTGTTAGATTATCTGCAATTCTGCGATAAGCGAGAGTTGGTTTTAAATCAACCAGAACTTCTCGAGCAATTGGGACTGAAATCTAAGCGGTTTGGCGAGCGTTTTCTTAAGTCTGCTGAACAGTTACGAAACCGATTAGCTCATGCTCAAAATTTAGTCACTGGTTCCTCTTGGACAGAGTTGATTTCTCTAGCAGAGGCAATGGAAATGCTGTTAATTCGCTGTGAGGAAGTTGAGTAAAGTTTATTGATGGTTGTGCAACCAGCCTGCTAAATCTGCTGCTGTAGAAAAATCTAATAGCGCTTCGCTCAACTCTTCTAATTGAGTCACAGACAATACTTCGAGCTGCGTAAGCAATTGTGGAGCAATGATACCAATTCGTCGAGTTAATAAGCGCACAACCACTGACAAAGCCTCTTGTTTTCTCCCTTGCTCAATTCCTTGCTCAATTCCTTGTCTAATAATTCTTTGATAAACTACAGATTCCTGCATAAGCTCCTCTCGCAAAAGGCTGCTGATTAGATTGTTGTCATATTTTAACCCTGCAAGCAAGTGAGTACAGGCGGAAATATTTCGTTGCTGGCTTGGTTCTTCAATCATATCTACCCGAGCAGCAACTTGCTCTAGCAACAATTCAGGGAAATCTGTTCGCGCTAGAACTGCTAAAGGTAGAAGACCAACAGATGCTAACAACGGGGCGGGGTCTTGCTCCCAAATCCGAATTGCTCGGAAACGATGAACTGTATTCGTGTCGGTAAATTGTTCGATAAATACTGCCTCTGAGGTGGTTTGTTTAAGGTAGATGATAACCTGTTCAATGGGATAGAAATTGTATTGCCTACGTAGTCTTGCGTAGTAGTCTAGCATCCGAATCGGCATCGGCGGGACTGACGCGGGTGCAACTTGGAATTCTAAGTGGAGAATTTCCTGTTGGGGTAAAAGCAGAATAATGCAGTCTGCTCTAACTGGCTCAACGCTCAACTCAGTTTTGAGGTCTTTAACGTCTGCTGGAGTTTTATCTAATAACCAGGTGGCAAAGCTTTCGGGATATTGTTCTGAAAGATAGCGGCAAACGTTATCAATGGACATTGAGGTTAGGTGAAAGCATTAAGTAATAAAAATTACAAATATCTATAAGATAAATCAGCTTTAGCGTGGCTTGTTGAGGGAATCACTCATCTGAGTACCTGTATAGTTAGGAACCCATCCTTCTACATTTACAAAATAGCGTACTGCCTTAAAATTTAACGATGCATTTGGGCTGCACCAATGCTCAACACCTGCGGGGATGTAAAGATAGTCTTGTGGCTGAATTAAAAGTTGTACTTGGCTACCATCAGGTCGCACAAAGCCATAGATCGTTTCTCCTGCCAAAACGTAGAGGGGTTCAGCGGCAGTGTGAGTATGGTAACGGCTGTATGTTGCTATCAAATGATGAAGATTGGGAGAACCTGGATGTACATTCAGCAAGTCACACCAGAGAGCCTCATTTTCTTGCTGGATAAATTCAAAGACGCTGTTATGGAGTTCTATAATATGAAGTTTTTCTGACTCTGTTAAAAGCTCCTGGTTTGACAGGTTTGGAAAAAGGAGCGATGTTCCTGGGTCGTAATGTCTAAGTTGAATGCCAAGAGGAGCAAGTTGACGAGCTATTTCGCTTAAATCACTCTCAATTGTACCGTCATCAAGTAGTAGGTTGGCCATGACAAAAAGACTAATTAATTGTTAACAAGAGTATACTCAACTTTTAAATCAAAAGCCACTATTACCGATTGACAAACCGGGGATTTAGAGATTGGGTTATTAGGTAGTGAGAAAGTATTCCTAATCTCAGTCCCCAATCCCCCATCTCCCATTCACAGAATAAATTTATCAGCAGAATGATGCTGATTAGTACCGTTAGCATCTAAGCTAGTACGGGTGAACTATGTTGAGTATGGAATGTCTGACTTAATTTTGTTTTGGCATCGTCGTGATTTACGTATTTCTGATAATACAGGACTGGCAGCAGCACGGCAGCAGAGTCCGAAAGTGGTGGGCGTGTTCTGCCTTGACCCGTGTATTCTGGAACGAGATGATGTTGCCCCGGCGAGGGTAACTTATATGATTGGCTGTTTGGAGAAATTACAACAGCGATATGCCGAAGTTGGCAGCCAGTTGTTAATACTTCATGCTAATCCTGTGCAAGGAATACCAGCTTTAGCTGAGGCATTATCAGCAAAAGCTGTTTTTTGGAATTGGGATGTAGAACTTTATTCCCAAGAACGCGATCGCACCATTATAAATGCCCTCAAAGAAAAAAGTATTCAGTTTCTTACCCAAAACTGGGATCAAATCCTTCACTCTCCAGAAGAAATACGGACGGGTAGTAATCAAGCTTATACGGTTTATACTCCCTTTTGGAAAAATTGGATTAGCAAACCGAAAAGTCAACCAGTAGAAACTCTGCAAAATGCCGAGGGGTTAACGAAAGCTGAAGAGAAAATTGCCACACTTGCAGGAGCATTAGCATTACCTTCAGCAAAAGATTTAGGATTTATTTGGGATGAAGAATTGATTCTTTCACCGGGAGAGGCGGCCGCGCAAGAACGGCTAGAAGAATTTACTACTCAAGCGATTACTGAATATCAAGAGCAGCGCAATTTTCCCGCAATTGACGGAACATCGCAACTGAGTGCAGCTTTAAAATTTGGCGTCATTGGCATTCGCACTGTTTGGCAAGCCACAACACAAGCACAAGAAAACAGCCGCAGTGAAGAAGTAACAGCCAGTATCCGCACATGGCAACAAGAACTAGCTTGGCGCGAGTTTTATCAACACGCAATGTATAACTTCCCCGAATTGGCTAACGGT
Source organism: Nostoc sp. S4 (assembly GCA_029379225.1). GTDB lineage: Bacteria > Cyanobacteriota > Cyanobacteriia > Cyanobacteriales > Nostocaceae > Nostoc. Next base: position 74,785 of record JAQYWR010000031.1, read on the forward strand.
GCTTACCGCGACACCTTCAAAAACTTTCCTTGGGAAACTAACGAAGAACATTTCCAAGCTTGGTGCGAAGGAAGAACAGGCTACCCCATTGTAGATGCAGCAATGCGCCAGTTGAATCAAAGCGGCTGGATGCACAACCGTTGTCGGATGATTGTTGCTAGTTTTCTTACCAAAGACTTACTAATTAATCCGCAATTAGGAGAAAAATACTTTATGCAGAAGTTGATTGACGGTGATTTATCTGCTAATAATGGGGGTTGGCAATGGAGTGCTTCTAGCGGGATGGACCCTAAACCCGTACGAATTTTTAACCCAGCTAGTCAAGCACAAAAATTCGATCCAGATGCAGAATATATTCGCCAATGGGTGTCAGAATTGCGCTCTGTCGATACAGAATATTTAGTGACTGGTAAAATTCCATCTTCAGAACGCGATGCTGTGGGTTATCCGGAACCGATTGTAAATCATAAAATACAGCAACAGCACTTTAAAATGCGTTATCAACAACAAAAAACCGTCAGTAGTCCCCAGTAACCGAAGTTCTGAGTGCCAGAAGCCTTGAAGTGTTCTCAAAGAGTAGCTGCACCGTCTATTTTGGGCAATTCAGCGGATATGATATTATCCTATAATTCACTGAGAACCGGGCTTCACCAAGATTGCAGTCGTTTATTTTGGATGCTTGACCGCAAATGCCCTGATACTTTAATGTCCCTTGTTCATAAATTCCGCAAAAACACCGTTACGGTAATCTGTACTTCCGATCAAAACTGAGAGCATCCAGTTTTTAGGGTTTATTTATGACCAGCCCTGTAACGACAGTTATCCAAGTCAATCTGAAGATGGCTCTAGAGGTAGCTCAAGAATTGGAGCAAGCTCCATACACTAAACTCAGTGCTTACTGTTTAGAAATTTTGCGGGAAATAGGATGTCCTGGTAGTGAACTCCCGGATAACTTACAAACTCGGGATCAGCAGCTAAATTTCATCACTGGCTTCGCATCTTATGCTTTTGGGGAGGTACAAAATGTCCAAAGCATTAATTGAAGATATCTTTAATGATTCACAAGAGGCACAAGAAATTACTTTTCCTGCCACAGATAAAGACTTGTTAATTTTAACAGAAAAATTTTTAGGGTTTGAAATTCCCTCAAAGGTTTTCTTGCAAGCTATAGCCATTGCTGCTTACGACTGTGCATCTGCTTTTCGCTATGTTGATAATTATTTGACTACCCTCAAAAATAAGAATAAACGTAAGCAGAAAAATTTAGTTGTGTTCAAGTCTGCGGTTGATTTTGAAAATAATTGAGTCAGATTTTCCCAAAGTGATACCATTTTGGATTTGAGATTTTGGATTGTTTTCGGGGTGCATCTCCTAGAGAATGAGTTAGTCCGTATATTTTTGGAAACTCCATCTATTGCAATCATGATTCAAATTGGTATAACTAAAACCTGATACTATTTAGATAAGATAATTTGCATGAGCAATGACTTTCATAGAGACCTTGGATTACAAAGTCTCTACCTAAATTTGTTTTAATAATTCAGAATTTCAAACAATTAGGAATTACCCAAGACAAACTTGTTCATAGCTTTTACCAGCAATATCCCAAGTAAATTCTGTTTCTACTAGTTGTCTGCCATTGTGAGACAATTGCGATCGCAACTCTCGATTATCGAATAATTTACTAATAGCGGTGACATACTGTGCAGGTTCATTGGCTCGTAATGCACGTAGTGATTCGTTAGTACCGTCTACGGCTAATCCTTCTAAACCGCGATCGCTTCCGACTATCGGTACACCAGCTGCCATTGCCTCTAGGGTCTTATTTTTAATGCCAAACCCAGTCCGCATAGGTACAACACAGATGGTTGCTTGATGTAAATATTCTACCATTGAAGGTACACGTCCAGTGACATTAATTCCTGGTTTTTTCTTAAGTGCTAAAACTTCTGGTGCAGGATGAGAACCGACAATATCGAAAGTTGTATCAGGATAATTTTTTTGAATTTCTGGCAATACTTCCTTGCTGAAAAAGCAGACAGCATCAATATTCGCTAAATTATCCATTGCACCAATAAAGATTAAACGATGTCCTCCAGGGTCGCTGGGACGACTGGGGAAGGAAACTAAATCTACGCCATTAGAAATAACTGTAATTTGACGATTGGGGTTATATTGTTGTATTTGAAGTTTATCTTCTGCCGTTGTGACAACAATTTCTGAGAATTTTGCACAGTAAATTTGTTCATAACGACGCAAAAGTGGCAGATTAATTTTGTCTCTGATTGCATTTTCCGAAATGCCTGTCGCTAGTTGGTTACGACAAGTAGCGTAAACAGAACTATGAACATTAACTATAGTTTTTAACTGTTTTTGAAAATGTGGTTGCACATAAATTTCATTGACGCTATGTTCGCAGGTAATCACATCACATTTTCCTGCTTCTACCCAGTTATTAACCCAGGTTTGCATCTCTAGTGAATAGCGGTTAAGTACGCTGGGCGGCGTACCTTGTAACAAAAATGTACTAAAGCGCTGCATCTTCTTCAAGATTCCGGCTGTGGTTGGAGAATCTGGTGGGCGCTCAAAAACTACTAAACGCTCTACGCGATCGCGTAACCCTACTAATTCTGTGTCAGTAACATCACTTTCGCGCTGAGTAATAAGAGTCACGTTATGGTATTGGCTCAAGTACTTAAGTAAATTAAATGTCCTGACTTGAGTTCCTCCCCTTGTTGGTGGGTAAGGAAAGGTGGAAGATATCATTAAGATATTCATACAAAGAATAAATCAAATGTGATACATACACCATGACCTGATTCATGACTGTATGTCATCATAAGTATCCCTTAATATATTATTTTGTAAAATTTTCATAAGTTAAAGCAAACAAAAAGCTAGTTACCCGTTGACAGAGTGCAATGGTAAATTTACTGTATAGTTCCACCTCGACTGTTGTTTTTACACTCAAGTGTAAGTCAGTATGTAACTGTCACTGACAAACTGCTCAGCGAACAAAGTAGTCTATAACTTAAATAGGATTTAGCAAAATGAAATCATTTGGTATTTATACACTTGCCAATGATGCTGTATATGACCAATTAGTTGCTTTGCTAAACAGCATTGAGGTAAATGTTGGAGAAGATATTCCTGTTTGTGTGATTCCTTATAATCAGCAATTAGACCTGGTTAAGCAAGAAATCAAATCTAGAAAGAATGTCACACTTTTTGAAGATTGGGAAGCAATTCATCGCTGGGATAATTTTGTTAATCAGCTTTGGGATACTCATCCAAGGGCAAATGATTCTAAACTAAATCGTCCAGGATGGTATAAAGGCTTTGTACACCGAAAATTTGCTTCTTTTAATGGTGATTTTGATAGATTTGTATTTTATGATGCTGATAGTTTAGCTATGAAACCAATAGATGACATTTTTCAAAAATTAGATACTTACGATTTAGTATTTAACGATTGGGAACATGCTAAACCTAGAGAAAAAACTCAATTAAATCTTGATGTACTTGAGAAAGTAATGCAGCTAACAGAAGTGGATTTGCGTTTGAAAATCCATTGTGATAGTTTTTTTGGCTCAAAGCGGTTACTTTTTGGTGGCAAAGATTTAGATATTATCAAAGAAAGATGGATTGAAAAACATGAATTTGAATGGATTCGTCAAGGTTCGTGGTGGTCTAGTTCTGGTATATTCGGTTATATAACTTTATACGGCGAGCCGCAAATATTTAACTTTACCCTCAGTTCGAATCCTGAAGATAGAACGGGTAACTGTGCTAATGCAGATCCATTCGTGAATATCAATAATGTTCTTTACAATCAAGATGGCTTAAAACCAATTCATCGCATTCATTATATGAGCTATTCTTCTATTGATTTTGTTCGTTTATGTCAAGGAGAAGATGTGAATATTGATTATAGAGATGAGTTTTTATATTATCGATTTCTCAAAGAGCCAGAACGAAAACCAAAAGAGTTGAAAGTTCCTACTGTGATGTCGCAAATAAATCGTTTTCTCAAAAAATCTCGTAAGAAACTTAAAAGAATTATCTCTTAAACAAGAATTAATAAATTTAAAGGAGAAACGTACTGTTAAATTATCAAAATTTAACCCAAAACAATGCGATCGCGTCCTTGTCTTTTTACTTGATATAGTATTTGTTCAACAGCATTAACTAAAATAGCAGGCTTAGTTTCAACTTCAGAAATAATACTAACTACGCCTAAACTAACAGTTAAAACAGTAGCATGCAAACCGCCAATGTTAAAATACTCATACTTAATCGCCAAAGCTTTTACTTACTCTCTGAAAGCGTAAATCTGAGAATAATCACAATAACTAGAAATTACTCTACACAAACAATGAGAAAATATACCAACTCTTATTTAATTAATCTTTTTTATCACAAGATAAATTTTTTATAAAATATGAGTATTTTTACCCCAAAATATCTCAGTTACGCTTATCTGTATGCCGTCGCTGCAACTGATTAAAATCTATGAATTCGACTGTTTCTTCTCAAACTCCGAAGTTACCTACTCAAGCAATAGGAGCCAAAATATTTCATTGGTGTAATATCATTAGCCTGTTTATTATGCTCACTAGTGGATTACAAATTTACAATGCCAACCCTGTTTTTGGGGGACGTGCAGGCTTGCACATTCCACCAATATTTACCTTGGGAGGTTGGCTTGCAGGAGGTAGACATTGGCATTTTGCAGCAATGTGGCTATTTTCATTTAATCTCTTGTGGTATGGAATTTACATTTTAATTACCCGGCGCTGGCGACATCAGTTTGTAAGAGCTAATGACCTCAAAGCATTACAAAAAACTCAAAATTATAAGCGCCTCATTTATGCTTGGCATCGGATTGTCTATACAGCAATTATTCCTATCTTACTGCTAGCATTATTTACAGGAATAGGAATGTATAAACCTGTTCAATTTCATTGGATTGTGGATTTGTTTGGTAATTGGCAAGCATTGCGAATTGTTCACTTTGCCTCAGTACCAATAGTTATCTTATTTGCAGTAATTCACTCTTTTCTAGGGCGTCAAGCAGGAGGTTCTAAACTAACAGAATCAATGTTTTGGTAAATGAATAAAAGAGAAGTGGGTAGGGTAGAAAGATTATAAAACAATATGCTTGGGTTAAGAAAAAAAGTAGGTTGAATTGAGCAAAGCGAAACCCAACAAATCCAGAAATGTTGGGTTACCCTACAGAATCGTTGTTACATTCCTTAAATGCCACTCAAGGAGCCGATAAACCTGTCTAACACAGTGGCTCTCCAACCTACAGTTACTATTTTTATGCCAAAATATTAAATTTAATGGAAGATTTGATAAATCCAAAGGGGTGTACGCTACCTAGATGGGAATGTGTTAACAAAGGACTAAATCAATGGGATATGTAATTGCAACTGCAAATATGAAAGGTGGCGTTGGTAAAACCACCCTCACTGTCAACTTAGCTACCTGTTTAGCTAAAAATCATGGCAAGCGCGTACTTGTGCTTGATTTAGACAGCCAAATTAGCGCCACGCTGAGTCTGATGTCACCTTTAGATTTTGCTAAACGTCGTAAACAAAGTAAGACATTTAGATATCTTATAGACGAGGTTATCAATCCAGAACCACAAGCAAAGCTGACAATTCAAGATATCATTCAATCCCAGGTTTGTAATCTTCCTGGACTGGATTTATTACCGGGAGATATTGATTTATATGATGAATTTGTTGTTTCAGAAATGCTGCATCAACAAGCAACTGCTTTAGGAGAACAAGACTTTGAAACGATTTGGAATCGCTTTGAAAGAGTTTTGATAAACAATATTTTAAAACCTGTGCGCCAAGAATATGATTTTATTCTTCTCGATTGTGCCCCTGGTTATAATCTATTGACTCGTAGCGCTTTAGCTGCTAGCGATTTCTATATACTTCCAGCGAAACCAGAACCATTATCTGTAGTCGGTATTCAACTACTAGAAAGACGGATTGCCCAATTAAAAGATAGCCACGGACATGAAACCAAGATAGATATAAAAATGTTAGGAATTGTCTTCAGCATGTCTAGTGCTAACCTTTTAACTGGTAGATACTATAAACAAGTGATGCACCGGGTTGTTGAAGATTTTGGTGTTGAAAAAATTTGTAAGGTACAAATACCAGTTGATGTTAATGTTGCCAAGGCTGTTGATAGTTTTATACCAGCTGTTTTAAATGCTCCTCAATCACCTGGTTCAAAGGCATTTTTTCAGTTAACTCAGGAGTTGTTGCAAAAACTATAGTCTTACTTAATCATTCATAAGCAATAAGATTCCCTACTTCTTTAAGAAGTAGGGAATTTCACCATGTAGATTATTATATACAATAATAGAACGTGGTAATAATTAAGCCAGTTTTTTTAATATTTCAGTAGTTGTACTGAAGCTTTTAACAGGAAGATTCAGTTATTGAGTGAAAAGGCCAGTAAATCTAGCTAAGAAAAAATGATTAGTAATGATTCTGTACACGCAGAAAAAAATCAGCCCTTGGGAATGCGCCTACCACGTACTCTGAGTTATCTCGAAACTTGGGGCTTTGGGTTGACGGGTCATGTTGGATGGATTGGTACTGCTCCCATCATTCATGCAGCGTTAGGGTCTAAAGCTATCTTAGTTTGGTTGTTTGGCACCATTGTCTCCTTTTTACTTAATTTGCAGGTACAAAGTCTAGGTAGACATTGGCCAGATGTCGCAGGAGGAACACCGAACTATACTACAAGGTTATTAAAGAACTTTCCTGGTTTAGGCCGTTACGTAGCCTTAGGCTACTTTTTTAGCTGGGCAGCAGCACCAGCACTGTACGCAATTATTTTAACAAACCTGATTAAAGTCAACTTTCAAACATTAGGTATTGTTTGTCCAGAAACTTTTTTAAAAGTTGTATTTACAGCGATTCCTTTTATTGTGGCGTTCAGTGGTACTCGTGCTTTAGCGCTGCTGCACTTATTTTTTGTGTTCCCTGCGATTTTATTACTGTTTTTGTTTTGCATTCAAGGCGTACTATGGTTAACTTTTTCAAGCACTAGTTTTAACTTACCCCCAATTAGTATACATAGCTTGAGCTTTGAAGAATGGGCAAAGTGGTTTTTCTTAGCTAGTTATTCAATTTATGCTTGTGAAACTACTTCTTCTTTTGTTGCTGATAGCCACAACCCAGAAAAAACTTTGAAGTTTTTATCTGTGGCTGCTTGGTTAATTCCTCCGGTATTTATAGGCAGTTCTTGGGTATTAACGTGTTCGGCTCCAAATCCAACAATAGGCGACGATGTATTCTTAAATTTGCTAGCAGCTTCTGTGCCTTTTTGGGGGAAATATGCCTCATTTTTAGTAACACTTCTAATTACTGTATCCTGCCTTTTAAGTTCTGCTACGGCAGTTTCTAATTCTCCTCGGATATTATACCAACTTGCTTTAGACGGACAACTTTCTGAGATATTTGCAGTAGTTTCCCGTCAAGGTGTTCTTGGACCTGCCATTATAGTTGCCTTCATTCTTAGTCTGTTTTGTTTGAATTTAGGAAATGTATCTCAACTGGTGACAGTAGCAGGTACTTGTTATCTGTTGTCGATTATGGGACTACATTTAGGATTATGGTTGTGTCGAGGTCAACCGCAGGTGTTGTGGCCTCGGTGCTCACTTGGTTTTTTCTTTGTAGAAGCGATAGTTCTGATAATCGGAGGTTTAACTTGGAATTGGAGAGATTTTTTAGTGGGATTATTGTTACCCATTGTTTTGATGCTAGGAGATCTAGTGCTACGTGGCTTAAGATTTGCGCCATTACATCCAAGATGGTGGACTGAGCGTTACGATGCAAAGTCTAGTAAAAATAACCCAGACTTTGTTGTTCTACAAGTGATTGTCTTAGTATCATTAATTTGTATTACTGCTACAAGCAGTTGGTTTATTCGCGATTTATTAGGCAAAGTTACTAATAATACTCCTAACTCTTTATTAGCTATTTTGTTGGTGACACTTTCTTTTACAGGAGTAGCGATCGCCTGTTGGACAACTCTACCACAAATTGTTGCTATTGATGAGGCACGCAAACAAGCAAAAAACCTATTTATCACTACTCTCGACACAGTTCCAGATACTGTTTTAGTCTTAGATGAAGACGGGATGATTTGTCAAACAAATGCAGCTGCTGAAGAATTATTTGAATTAAGCGTTCAGCAGTTACTTGGGCAAAACTTGAATCAACTGTTAATGTGTTATCACGGTAAACCAGAGGAATGGTCTATTAGGAGCGAGCAAACTTTAAAAATCAACCAAGGTCTACGAATTGTTGAATCGACTGTTTCACGCCCATTTAATCCTCAACTACGAGAGTATGTTGTCATTGTACGTGACATTACTCAACGTAAGTTAGCAGAGAAAGAATTAGTCCAATATCGTTGTCAGCTTGAGCAACTGGTGTTAGAACGCACCATTGAACTTATTCGAGTTAATCAACAACTCCAACAGGACATCATTAAACGTCAAAATGCCCAAGAACAATTACTACACAATAGTCTTCACGACGTGCTAACTGGGTTACCCAATCAATCTTTATTTATCGAGCGAGTGCAACAGTCAATAGAACGTACTAAACAGGACAATAATTATCTATTTGCTGTTCTTTTCTTAGATGTAGACCGTTTTAAGGTGGTTAATGATAGCCTCGGACATCTACTAGGAAATCAACTTTTGATTGCAATTTCTCATCGCCTCAAGTCAGTTGTGCGAGCTGGAGATATAGTTGCTCGTTTTGGTGGAGATGAGTTCACAATTTTAATTGAAGAAATTGATGATATTAATACTGCCATACAAATAGCTGAACGCATTAAAAAGGTGCTAGCTTTGCCATTTCAATTGAACGAGCATCGAGTGTTTACTAATGCTAGTATTGGCATTGCTTTTAGTAAAGTAGATTATCAGCAAGCAGCACAAATTATCCGCGATGCTGATGTGGCAATGTACTCTGCCAAAGCACTTGGTAAAGCACGTTATCAGGTGTTCGATCAAAAGATGCATGAAAGTGCATCTTTACTCTTAGAATTAGAAACTGCTCTGCGACATGCACTGCTACTCAAGCAAGAAGAATTTCGCCTTTACTACCAACCAATTATTTCACTATTAACTGGTAAAATTATTGGATTTGAAGCATTGATCCGCTGGCATCATCCAGAACGAGGAATTGTTTCCCCTCAAGATTTTATCCCCTTGGCGGAAGAAACGGGAATGATTGTTAGTATTGGGCAATGGGTACTTTATCAAGCGTGCCACCAAATGCACATCTGGCATCAACAATTTCCTAGCTCGCTAAACTTAACAATTAGCGTCAATTTTTCTGGTAAACAGATTAGCCAACCCGATATCTTTAAACAAGTTAAACTAATTTTGCAGCAAACTGGACTGAAGCCATGCAGTTTGAAATTAGAGATTACTGAAAGTTTGTTGATGGATAATTTTGAATTAGCTACTACTGTGCTTTCCCAGTTAACTGCCCTAAATATCGAGTTACACATGGATGATTTTGGTACTGGCTATTCATCTTTGAATTATTTGCATCGCCTACCAATCAAAACCATTAAGATTGACCGCTCTTTTGTTAACAATATAGGTAGTCGAGGAGAGAATTTAGAAATTGTTCGAGCGATAGTTACATTAGCTCATAATTTAAATATGTCTGTAACAGCAGAAGGAATAGAAACTGTAGAGCAATTAGCACAACTAAAGGCATTACAATGTGATTATGGACAAGGATATTTTTTCTTACCACCTATAGAAAGCGCAGAAGTAGAAACATTACTGGCTGCTAACTTTTGTTGCAAAGACTTCTTCAGGAACTAAATTTTTATTTGTCATTGGTTATTAATTATTTATAATTTGTGTTTATATATCATAAACGAATAATGACTAATGACAATTAGCTTACTGCCTGTAATTGTAAATCTTTTACTTGATTAAATAATCCCTGTTCTAAAACAAGTTCATGAATAAAAGTATCGATTTTTTCTTTATCTATATTCTGCATGACTACAATGTGTGCCCAATTCTCAAAGCTTGCTAACTGCCACTTTTTAATTAATCTTTGAGAAGGTTTTTGAAGTACTACAGTATTAGAGAAATTATTGAGCATACATGGATATTCTCTGAATTGAAGTTGGTGAAAAAGATATTGAGCATTCCGAATACAGGTCTTTGCTTCTCTGGCTAAACCATTATAACCTCTACTTTGCAGTGCATACCAGAGAATCAAAGGAGTATGACCGTTTCTAGAGCCGAGAATAGTTGTATCTTTGGAACCAATATATTCAATCATTGTTTCCACTCTTTCTACCCATTTTTTCTTAGTCAAGACTACACCACAGGGTAATGGAGAACCTATAAATTTAGCAGAAATAGCTATACTATCTATTGGTTTTTGAAAGTTCACTTGAGGAGCACCATCTAAAAATGGTAAGATTAATCCTGAAAGTGCAGCATCACAATGAATGTAGTAATTTTTAATCTGATGACGAGCTAAAATTTCTAAAACTTTGTCTAAATCATCGATCGCACCTTTAACAGTAGTGCCAATATTTAAATTGATAATCACAGGATAATTACGATTTTGGCTAATTACCTGTTCTAAATGGTGATAACTTATTTCCCCATTAATTTGTGAATCTACAACCTGATGTTTGATCCGAAATAATTTAGCTGCTTTAGAAATTGAGTAATGAGAATCTTGTGATGAATATAGAATTCCATTGGGATAAATTTCTCTTGCTAAAAATATCCCATACAAATTACCTTCAGTTCCACCAGCAGTCACGTAACCCCAAAATTGATTTTCTGGAATTTTATAAAGTTGGGCAAAAAAAGACAATACTTCTTGTTCAAATTGACGAGAATGTAGGCCAAAATCTGGCTCCACATAAGGATCTCCCGCATTATTTAGCAGGAAACTGAAAAATTTGACAATTTCACTGTAATCACAACTTAAATTATATGGATAACCTGCATGAAAGTGCGATCGCTGTTCTATCTGCTGTAAAAAATTTCCCAACTTTTGAGCAACTCTATCTGACATAATCTGTATTTTTTATTTTTGATTTAACGGAAGTTTTAGTCTAAATTTTAGATATAATCCCATTTCTTTACTATTTTTTTATATTAAATATAAAATATTTCTCTTAAAAAAAAATAATCAGTGCAATTACCTAAAAAAATTTTTTAATTATATTTTTTATTTAAAATCTTGACCAAATGAATAAATTTGAATAAAAAAATTATCAAAATCTTTGTAATACGTGAATCTTTAAAAACACTGTCAGTATTTTTAAAGATTCACTTCAAAATCAATTCCGGATAATCACTTATAAAAAACTCTGTTTATCTTTGCATCATAGCTTCTGTATCAGGTAGATTAAGCATAATTACTTATAAGCAAAATTTCTGCGTTTGAGAGTGCTAGAGAAAGACTTATGACAACTTCTGCTCTACTTCCCTGCGGCATCTCTCCAAACTCGCGGGGAGGTTAAAGGGGTTAAAATAATGTGCAGCTTCCCAGAGAATTGATATTAATTCATTAATAGAGATTAAAAAATAGCTAGCCTTTTTTCAAGTTCTCGACTTCAGTCGTAGCCTAACAACTACGAATTACTGTCTTCATACCGTTAGCGACGTAGGAGCGTCATCATAAATTACAAATTATGTTGACACCACTTACTCATGGGGGAGACCGTGACGCAGTGGCTCCTCTGTGCCTATGGCGCTTGTGCTGCACTTCGCGCACCATGCAGACAAATTCAAAAATTAAAGCGCATTACTATCTATTCTGCTCTATGAAAGAAATTGAAGAAAAACTGTATCAGTTTGTATCTGGTTGAGATTTATGAATTTTAACTGACGTTAACAAGGAAATCTAACTGTAGACAGATGAAATGTGAAGCGTTACTGTGGTTAAAAATCTGGATTTTTGTGTTTAGCCTATATTCAAGTGTAAACGCTAGAGACAAGGAGCGAATCATTATGATATTGCTCCTAAGTGTATCCGATCCCGTCCACAGCCAGCCCCAAGACATAGGTTTTTTTACTCATGCTCAACGTATCCACTCACAATTCTCAACAAAATCAGCAACTAATTGACACTACTGACTGGAACGTTATTGAAACGGAATTCGATCCGATACAGTTGCATCACAAAGAAACTGTTTTTACCCTTGGTAATGGCTATTTAGGAGTGCGAGGTACTTTCGAGGAAGGGTATTCCCAGGATATTGCAGCCACACTCATTCATGGTGTTTATGATGATGTGACAATTGCTCATACTGAGCTTGTGAACTGTCCTAACTGGTTGCCATTGACAGTAAAAGTAGCAGGTGAACGCTTTAGCATAGATAGTGGTGAAATTCTCAACTATGAGCGGCGGCTTGATTTACGTTTGGGTTTAGTTAGCCGTGATGTGCGCTGGCGTAGTCCTAGTGGTCATACCTTAGATTTTCACTTTCAGCGGTTCGCTAGTTTAGCAGATCAACATGTTTTAGCGATTCGTACTTCGGTGACATCGGTAGACTTTGAAGGTGAGATCGTCGTTGAAGCGGGGTTTGATCCCGAACCACATACCCAAGGCGTTAGACATTGGCGAACCCAAAACCAAGGGGGTATAGATCGAATCATCTGGCTAAATAGTCAAACTCTGCACTCAGGTATTCAACTGGGGATGGCGGCTAAGTTAGTGATAGATGATGAGACTATACCCGTGCGCGTTGAAAATGCTTGCAGTTCTCCCACTTTGGTAACCAGTTTAGAGTTTTACCCAGGAAAAACGGTGACTCTGGAAAAGATTGTCACTGTGTTTACTTCACGGGAAATAGAAGTTCCAATTGCCGCAGCGATAGAGAGGCTAGGTAACGAACCAAGGTACGCTACTCTGTTAGCCGCTCACATTGCTGCATGGGAGCAAGTGTGGCAAGACAGTGACATGATTATTGAAGGCGATCGCCAAGCTCAATTAAGTGTCCGTTATAATCTCTTCCAATTACTAGCTGTAACACCGCGTCACGATAACCGAGTGAGTATCCCTCCCAAAACCCTCTCCGGTTTTGCTTATCGCGGACACATCTTTTGGGATACAGAAATTTTCATTCTTCCCTTCCTTACCTTCACTCAACCAGCTCTAGCCCGGAACTTGCTCACCTACCGCTATCACACTTTACCAGGAGCTAGACGCAAAGCCCAAGAAGCAGGTTATCAAGGAGCCATGTTTGCTTGGGAAAGTGCTATGACTGGCGATGAAGTCACTCCGCGCTGGGTACCAACTCCTAACGGCGAATTAGTCCGTATTTGGTGCGGTGATATCGAAGTGCATATCAACGCAGATATCGCTTATGCAGTATTACACTATTGGCACACCACCAACGATGATGACTGGATGCGGGATTACGGCGCCGAAATTATCCTAGATACGGCAGTTTTTTGGGAAAGTCGCGTGCAGTGGAACCAACAGCGCCACAGCTATGACATCCTGGATGTGATTGGCCCTGATGAAAATCACGATCGCGTTGATAATAATGCCTTCACCAATCTCATGGTACAGTGGCATTTACAATCAGCTTTGGCATTGTGGGACTGGCTCAAACAAGCCTACCCCGAAACCTCAGCCCAATTGGTGCAAAAACTCAACTTAACTACACAACGTTTGCACCGATGGGCAGAAATCCCAGAGCATCTATTTGTCAATCAAGATCCAAAAACAGGTTTAATTGAGCAGTTTGAAGGCTTTTTCCAGCTAGAAGAGATCGATTTTGCTGATTACGAACCGCGTAATAAATCTCTGCAAGGTCTATTGGGAATTGAAGCCACAAGCCAAAAGCAGATTCTCAAGCAGCCAGATGTGTTGATGCTTTTGTATTTGCTGCGGGAACGTTACGACCATAACACCCTGGCTACCAACTGGGACTATTACAGCCAACGCACCGACCACACCTATGGTTCATCACTCGGCCCAGCTATTCACGCCATCTTAGCCTGCGACCTAAATCAACCAACCGAAGCTTATAGGCATTTTATGCGATCGGCCTTGGTAGACTTAGAAGATGTCCGGCTCAATGCAGGTGAAGGAGTTCACGCCGCCAGTGCTGGAGGAGTTTGGCAAGCAGTAGTCTTTGGATTTGCTGGTATCCGCATGACTCAATTTGGCCCTGTGGCTTGTCCCAATCTACCACCTAATTGGACGCGTCTGAAGTTTCGTATGCAATGGCGTAACGAGTGGTATGACTTTGACTTAAGAGCCGAAACGAAGTAGAAGTTCCAGTTTGGTAGATGAAAGCGTGAAAATTTGTTGATTTTTTTTGGTGTTGCTGATTTAGAGCTAGGAGTTTAGCGTTCTTCTCCAGTCACAGACGCTGCGCGAATGCGGGTCGTTAAAATGATAGCAGGAGGCAGGAGGCAGGAGGCAGGAGGCAGGAGGTAAAACTATTACTGTTCCTAAAATTCACGCTTGTCATTATGTCTTAAAGGGTGTGACTACGGCTATATGTATTTATTCAGCGCCAAGAGAGTAATCAACAAAGTTCAAAGAGTCGTTGACGAGTATTTTATTTGAGGTGGATTCATCTATAGCGGCTATCACCTCGTTGCAATACAGTCGCAACCCCAAAGAGCATTTGCTTTATGCAACTCCTCCCCTCCCCACTAGCGGGGAGGAGTTGAGGGTGGGGTTAAACGCCAAGTAAAATCAACGAACAGTTACCAGTTATCAAGATTCATCTTATAACTGGTAACTGCTAACTGATAACTGTTAATAACGACCCCAGTTACGATCGCGCTCATAGCGATAGCGATCGTTACGAATGTTGTAAAGGTTATTATCCCGGTCGGGGCGGCGATAATAATCGCGCTCATAGCGACGGTTAACGTCACGAATGTTGCGATAGTTATTATCCTGGTCATGGCGGCGATTACGATCGCGTTCATAGCGGTAGTTACGATCGCGGTCATGGCGGCGATAATTCTCGCGCTCATAGCGGTGCTTGCGCTCGCGCTCATAGCGGTCGTGATTGTCGCGAATGTTGCGATAGTCGCGATCGCGGTCATAATCATCACGTTTGTGGTGACGACTTTGAAGTTGATAGTTACCATCATCGTTGTGATGATAGCTGTAACTATCTAACTCAGCAAGATAAGACGCATCAGCTTTTGGAGAAATAGCCAAAGCTGAAGCAGACGCTATCAAGCCTGCCAGAAAAATAGAGGCAAAGCGGTTCATGATGTGAATCGATTGTTGATAGTAATTTATGCAAGTCCAGTCTGTTTACGAAGAGCAGATTCCACAAGTCTTTAAATTAATCTTATCAATGTTGAATCAAGAAGAAAAGTTTTCTTGGGTGCGATGATTGAAAAAATTTTTGTCATCTGTGATACTTTTTGAATGTGAGAATTCAGATTGATACCTAATATTGTTAGTTAAATCAACAAACTATAACTTAGGATTACTTGGGTAGATGTTGAGCGATCGCTTTTTTAGACTTCTGCTACTTTTCGCGGTACTAGTATTTTCTGCTTGGGTAACAGTTCACCATGCCTATCTGCTGAAGATGATTCATTCAATATATTTAAAAGTTCTTGAGAAATTTTGAGAGCTTGCTGTCGTCGCAGTTTTGACCAAAGCAATTTACATGTAAATATTCATGAACAACCGCCTGCCAAATATCCACCTTGAGGAAATCCTACAACTAGAATTTTTGGAGCTACTAAATATTACCCCTTATCGATTGAGCAAAGATATAGGTGTAGCTCAGACACGAATTAGTGAAATTTTATCTGGAAAACGCACTATTACAGCAGATACAGCTTTGCGTTTATTTCGCTATTTTGGTAACAGCGCTCAATTTTGGTTGCATTTAAAAACGTAATATAATATACGTCAAGCTCTTGAATAAAATGCAGAAGTTTATAATCAAATACCTACACTTTTGTTTAATGATGTCACCTAAGTTTGTTAAGGAAAATTTTAAATTTTTTAGGTTACAACCACTCAAAGCACTTAGTAATCTTTTTGGCTAAGGCATTGATTCGCAACAAGCCAGACACACAAGACGATTCACAATCCAAAATCTAAAATCCAAAATGGTATAACTCTTGGGTAGCGTCTTCACTTTCTTTATCTGTTAGATAAGCTAAAAAGTCAGCAACCAGTTGTAGGTGTTCTGAAGACAAGCCATCTAAATATTGATTGATTTGTTGACGAACTTCTGTGTCGTTCATATTTTTGAAACTCTTTTACTTCTCTAATTCTGCCAACTTCTCTTGAGCAAACTTCCGCACTTCCTCATCTGAGTCATTCTCTACTTTGTCACACAACAGTGGTAAAGTCTGGGGATGCTGAGGAAATTGCTTGATAATTATTTCCAGTGCAACGCGCCGAGGGTTGCTTTCATAGTGTCGCTTACGCTCAAAGGGGTCATTGACAGCGCAGTTGTAGTAAATTTCAAATAACTCAGATTGATTTCTGAAATGTTTCGCTAATGTTTGGATAGCTGCACATCTTACAGACCCTTCATTATCAGCAGTGGCACGGTTTTTGAGAAACGAACAAGTATCCGGGTCATCTTTGAAATTGCTGGCTAATGCTTCGA
>JAQYWR010000031.1:91456-95080 GCA_029379225.1 Nostoc sp. S4
TTGAGAAACGAACAAGTATCCGGGTCATCTTTGAAATTGCTGGCTAATGCTTCGATGGCTGCACATCGCACATACCCATCATTATCAATACTGGCAAGGTTTTTGAGAAACGAGTGGGTGTCCGGATCATCTTTGAAATTGCTGGCTAATGCTTCGATGGCTGCACGTCTCACATTCCATACATTATCAGCAGTGGCGCGGTCTTTGAGAATCGAGTGGGTGTCTGGGGTGTCCGGGTCATCTTTGAAATTGCTGGCTAATGCTTCGATGGCTGCACGTCGCACATCTCCATCATTATCAGCAGTGGCGCGGTCTTTGAAAAACGAGTGGGTGTCCGGGTCATCTTTGAAATTGCTGGCTAATGCTTCGATGGCTGCACATCGCACATACCCATCATTATCGATACTGGCAAGGTTTTTGAGAAACGAATGGGTATCCGAGTTATCTTTGAAATTGCTGGCTAATGCTTCGAGGGCTGCACGTCGCACACCCCTATCATTATCAGCAGTGGCGCGGTCTTTGAGAAACGAACAAGTATCCGGGTCATCTTTGAAATTGCTGGCTAATGCTTCGAGGGCTGCACGTCGCACATCCCCATCATTATCAGCAGTAGCGCGGTTTTTGAGAATCAAGCGGGTGTTCAGGTCATCTTTGAAATTGCTGGCTAATGCTTGGATGGCTGCATGTCGCACATTCCATACATTATCAGCAGTGGCGCGGTTTTTGAGCCAATGTAAGGTATCGTTGTTATCTTTCCAAATTGCGGCAACTGTTGCAACTGCTTGAGTACGAATGTCCTGAAGTAGCTTAGTTTCTTCCTCATCTAAAAAAGAGTAATCGTACCAGAGGTCATATCTAGTTAAGTCTTTTAGCTCATTAAGCAATTGATTAGCCATTGACGCAATTATTGAACGATTTCTCACTTCTGCAAGACAGTTAGCTGCTAAAAACAGGTTGATAAATTTTTTCTCTTCACCATCTTGCACCATTAAGTAATTAAGAATTTCACCAACAAATTTTGACTCAATCATTCCCGCAATTAGCCGCAAGACCTCATGCCAAGTTTCATCTTGCCAGTGTTTACCAAAAACTTCAGTTTTGAGATCCTCAATTGTAATACTGCGTTCCTTCTCAAACTGCCAGACAAACTCCCAAGCACAGAAATATTCTAAAAAAGTTCGATGCACAAAGGCATAGTAATCTGCACCTAAGAAACATAAAATAAAATTGCGATCGCGCAGTTGTTTCATTAACCGTCTGGCTTTATCTCTGGCATCACTCACTGGTATACTTTGCAGATATTTAGTGAAGATTGCTTCTAAATCATCCGCATAGATAATGTTGCCAGCTAAACCTTTTTCACTGGTTTGCATTTGATAAGCAACTTGACGCAACATTGCCTGTTTGTCTTTATAATCAATAATTTCCAGACGTTCATCTGGCTTTAAATTGCGTCCGTCATCCCAATTATGCAGCAGAACCTCGGAAGCCTCCTTATACAGTTCGCTTCTATCTCTGGGTAATTCTCGCTTGAGATTGAGAATTGCCATCATGGTTAACAGCAGAGGATTTTGTGCTAGTTCGGCAATTGCTTTTGATTCATGAATTACTCTTTGTAGACGCTGTCGTTTGATATTTTTATCTCTTTCTTCCGCTTGAGTAAAAGTTTTATCATGCCAACGTTGAATAAAATCTTGAATCTGTGCTGGTTCTAAATCTTGTAACATGAAGTGGCGAAACTCTGCATCTCGCAATTGTTGCTGTTTATAGCCGATAATCCGAGAAGTGACAATTACCTGCACATCGGGATATTCATTGGTGAAGCGATGAATACAAGTAATTACTTCCTCCCGCTTCGCCGATTCAAAGATTTCATCCAAACCATCAAACATGACTAAAGCGTTACCAGCCTTTAGCTGCTCATGCAATTTATGCTGATTGAGGTGATAAAAACAATTGGGACTATTATGGTAAAATTGAAGAAAATTATTACAATTACCTGCATCGCGATCGCGCATATAATTGCGTAATTCAATCAATAAAGGAATTGGCAGATTAAAATCATTCTGTTCGAGAGTTTTTTCTACCCAATCCAATGCTAGATATTGCAACAATGTAGACTTTCCAGAACCAGGATCGCCTAAAATAACTAGATAATTCTTTCGTTGCTTATCTCGGACAACATCTAATACTGAACGGATTGGCTGCTCAAAATAATTGTGTTGATAACGTTTGGTTTCTTCTTGAAACTTTTCTATTTTAAATTCTGCATCTAATTGGTTACTTTCTTGTAGTCTGCGGAGATGTTCTTTAGGCAGTTCTGGTAAAACCTGATAAACTTGACGCACATTTAGCGGGATAAACATTTGCCATAAATTTACCGGATGTTCGCGGGATGTAGTCTCTAAACTATCTAACTTCAGATTGCTGTAGCGTTCGCGAATAGTTTCTAAATATTGCGATAAATTAAAATCCTTGGGAATATCAGCGTTTTCTTTTAAAGTCTTATCAATACTAGATAATTTTTGAAGTTCCAGGATATAGCGTAACTCTTGTGAATCCGAAAGAATATCTTGAACTTGTATGAGATACTGCTCTGTAATTGTTTGCCAGTTAAATTTAAAAGGTAGAGGTTCGAGTTGAAGTCTTTTCCAACTACCTGCTAGTGTTTTAAAATCTAAAAAATCACATTTAATATCAAAAGCCTGACCAAGAATTTCTTTAACCGACTTATCACGGATAAATTTCTTGATATCTTCAGCGTAATTTTGAATTTCAGCTTCAGAAAGTTTGCAACGAACCTTTAATTGCTGCTGCATTGTTTGTAAAAATTCTGTCAGCGCCATAACTACAGCTTTCTGAAGCGGTTCTTGCTTAAAGGGTGCAGTTACAGCATTATTAAAAATATGTTTGAAAAAATCTTTAGCATAGTCCTTGACTAAATCTTTGAAAAATTCTTCGCTGATAATAGTCTTGACCAGAAATCCAACCGCTTTTTGACCTATCCAGAGAGTGAACCACTCAACTATCATACTCACGCCTGCTAAGTGCTTGACTACGAGTATATACAC
Source organism: Nostoc sp. S4 (assembly GCA_029379225.1). GTDB lineage: Bacteria > Cyanobacteriota > Cyanobacteriia > Cyanobacteriales > Nostocaceae > Nostoc. The sequence goes on from JAQYWR010000031.1 coordinate 94,528, forward strand.
CAGTCAGAGAAATTTTTCTAGATTTCTGAGTTTTTAGCTTAAGAGCGATGCTGGCTGAAGATTTGTTAAAAATAACTAAATATAATGTGCATTCATATTAGGAGTAGTTTTATGGTTCTACAAGTTAATCCCATCCAAAAAGAACCAATTGTTACTTGGGAAGCACTCCCAGCCGACTTCATTTTACCTGACGATCCAGTGGAAAATATTCAACAACCCGCTCTGGCTGAGGCGCTTACCGATGCTTTGGGAACCGCAAAACGCATCCAACCCCATATGCTAATTGGTTCTAATTTTGGACTGCTAGCCACAGTCAATAAAAAAATTGTCGTCAAAGCACCAGACTAGTTTTACGTCCCTCAAGTACACCTTATAGCCGCCGATGTAATTCGCCGTAGCTATACCCAGAATTTAGAAGGCGCTGCTGTTGCTGTAGTGATGGAATTTCTCTCAGACACAGAAGGTGGAGAACTCTCAGTTCGCTCAACTCCACCTTACCTCACATCTTGCACCTGACCGAACAAACCCGTAAAAGGCAAATAAAGAGTACAAA
>JAQYWR010000004.1 GCA_029379225.1 Nostoc sp. S4
ATAATTCTCTGTCTCGCCCTTCTTTACTTCCTCAATATTAGACCTGAATCCTTACATTTTACTTTTGATAAAAGTTTTAATTAAACTAGTAATAGAAATAAAGTTAAATTTAAAAAATAGCTTATTTCAAACTTTAAAATTAATTCTTCCTGAAGGTAGAAGCATTACTTATTCAATTCATTCTGTAGAGTGATTTGCAAATTTAATTAATCATTAGAGAATGCTTCTATCAATACTTGATCTGACAAACACTTCTATGGCAAAGCCAATTGAATTTAACTTATTTGCACCCTACAACAAAGGAGCCGCATTAATTGGTTCTTTTTCTGATTGGCAAGAAATTCCAATGGAAAAAGGTGAGGATGGTTATTTCCGCACAAGTGTTGAATTAGAAGACGGCGTTTATCAATATAAATTCCGTGTTCAATCAAATTCATGGTTTTTTGAGCCAGAACAATGGGTTGATATCACAGATCCCTATGCAACTGATATAGATGAAATGGGGGGAAAAGATGACGGTGTTGTCTGTATCAAAGATGGAAAAAGAATTACTGATACCTATGTTTGGCAACATGATGATAAACCCTTACCTGCTGACCGCGAATTAGTAATTTATGAGCTGCATGTTGGTGATTTTTCTGGTGGTGAAGACGATCCTTATGCACGAGGCAAATATAAACATGTAGTAGAAAAGTTAGATTATTTATCTGAATTGGGAGTCAACGCTATTGAGTTGATGCCACTAAAAGAATATCCTGGTGACTATAGCTGGGGTTACAATCCCCGCCACTTCTTTGCCACAGAATCTAGCTATGGTTCCAGTGCTGGGTTAAAAAATTTGATTGACGAGTGTCACGGTAGAGGCATTCGTGTAATTATTGATGGTATTTATAACCATTCAGAATCATCTAGTCCGTTAACACAAATTGACCACGATTATTGGTATCATCACTCGCCTCGCGATCCTGATAATAACTGGGGACCTGAGTTTAATTATGAACATTACGACGAAAATTTAAATATCCATCCAGCGCGTAAATTTATCGGTGAAACGGTGCGTTATTGGATTGGGCAATATCATCTTGATGGTATTCGTTATGATGCAGCACGGCAAATTGCTAACTATGATTTTATGCACTGGATTGTACAAGAAGCCAAAAATGTTGCTGGACCGAAGCCTTTTTATAACATCGCCGAACACATTCCTGAAACTACCAGCATTACCAATTTTGATGGACCGATGGATGGTTGCTGGCATGACAGTTTTTATCACTGCATTTTAGAGCATATCTGTGGTGATACATTTGATTTAGAGCGTCTCAAAGATGTTATTGACTGTAAACGTCAAGGTTTTTTGGGTGCTACTAATGTGGTAAATTATCTTACCAATCATGACCATAATCATCTCATGGTAGAACTAGGGAACCGTGAGATTTTTGATGAAGAAGCCTTTAGGCGGGTTAAATTAGGAGTTGCTATCCTGATGACTGCTATTGGTGTACCATTAATTTGGATGGGAGAGGAATTTGGTGAGTACAAACCGAAACAACCCGAATCAGCTAAAATCGATTGGACACTGTTGGGTAATGATTTAAATCGTGGTTTATTTGAATATTACAAAGGCTTAACCAACCTGCGTAAAAGTAATCAAGCTCTCTACACAGAAAACATTGATTTCATTCATGAAAATCCAGAAGCAAAAGTGTTAGCTTATAGCCGTTGGAATGATGAGGGTTCTCGTGTAATCGTGGTAGCCAATTTTTCCGAAAATTTTCTAGCTGAGTATCATGTTCCTAACTTTCCTAATAGTGGTACATGGCACGAATGGACGGCAAATTATGATGCTGAAGCTAATGATGATGGCATTACTACTGATTTAGGACCACACGAAGCAAAAGTGTTTGTGTGGCAGTAATTAAAGATAGTAGTTTTTAGCCAGCATCTCAATAACCAAGAAAAAGGGGGTAAATATTGCCTCCTTTTAAGTTGAATGCATTACACAAGTTACTTGCCCTATGTCTGGCATCCTTTTGCTTAGTAATAGGCTATATAGCAGGAGGCAGCTATGGTGGAGGTAAAACATTACTGTTCCTAACATCCAGGCTTTCAAGATGTCCTAACCTTTAATTCGCTTGCTATATACAAATTATGGTTGGTAAGTTTGCCAAAAAGTTGTATTTTTCATCTACTTGTCGCTAGTACTATTAAGCGAAGTAGAATCTTACCCTACATATTCTCTTGAAGTTCCATGTTCTACTTGTGGTGAAACAGCAGTCAGTTTGACCACAACAGGAAGCACTATCGTAAATTCTGTTCCTTGTCCTAGAACAGAATCTACCTTGAGCGTTCCTCCATGTCGCTCAACGACAATTTGGCGAGCGATCGCCAATCCTAAACCCGTTCCTTGACCTACTGACTTAGTAGTGAACAGATAATCAAATATCTGTTGCTTCACCGACTCAGCCATTCCTACACCATTGTCTGCAATCCGAATTAAAATATGCTGTCCATCTTCTGCTAAACGAGTTTGAATTGTAATTTGATTTGGATTTGCTTGGATGTTTACAAAACTGCGTCCTTGATTCGACTCTTCTAAAGCATCGATCGCATTCGCTAGCAGATTCATAAATACTTGGTTGAGTTGTCCAGCAAAACACTCTACCAAAGGCAGTTTGTTATAGTCTTTTACTACCTCTATTGCGGGACGATTTTCGTTAGCTTTCAATCGGTGCTTGAGAATTAAAATTGTGCTGTCGATGCCTTCATGAATATTGAATGGCACTTTATAATCTTTGTCAGCTCTAGAAAAAGTTCGCAAACTGATACTGATATCACGAATGCGGTCAATACCCAGTGTCATTGAATCTAGTAACTTTGGTAAATCTTCTCGTAGATATTCCAAATCAATCGCTGCAATTTCATCCTCAATTTCATTATCGGGATTCGGCAACTTCTGTTGATATAAATCAATCAGTTCAAACACATCCTGGACATATTCTTTAGCTGGTTTGAGGTTGCCTATAATGAAACTTAGGGGATTATTGATTTCGTGAGCAACTCCAGCCACCAGATTCCCCAGTGCTGACATCTTCTCATTCTGTACTAACTGAAGTTGGGTTTGTTGAAGATGCTGAAGTGTTTGTTCTAACTGAGTTGCTTGCTGGCGAGTTTTGGTCAACAGCTCCGTCTGCTTGAGTGCAACCCCCATTTGGGCAGCAATTTGTTGGGCAAATTGAATCTCGGAAGTTTGCCAGTGACGAGGTTGGTCGCATTGGTGAATGCAAAGCAAACCCCAAAGTTCCTCATCTTGCATAATCGCCACAACTAATGATGCTCTGATATGAAATTGCTGTAAAATTGCCCGATGACAGTCCAGTACATCAGCGGTTTCGATATCAGCTATTGCACAGAAACGACCTTTTTTATACAGAGTTGCATAGTCCTCACCAAAGCAATGATCTTGAATTTTAATAGTTAAGGCTGAAGGAAATGCAGGTAGGACATCTTCGGCAATGAATTCGCCGTATTCATACTTCGATTCGAGATTAAAATGATAAATACCAACTCGATCTGCATTCAGAATGCGACGAATATTTTGGGTAACTGCGCCGAAAATTGCATCCAAATCTAACGACTCTCGCATCTGAGTAACAACATTAAACAAGGTCTTTTGTTGAGCAAGCGATCGCTCTAATTGTTGAGCAGAAATCTGAGCTTGCTGAAAAAGACGGGCATTTTCTAAGGCAATCGCGGCTTGGGTGCAGAGTAGATTGATGATTTCGACGCGATCGGTTGTAAATACCCCAGCGGTCAGGCTGTTCTCCAGATACAAAATTCCCAATAGTTTGCCTTGATAATTAATCGGCGTACAAAACAAACTCTTAGGTTGTTGGCGAATAATGTAGGCATCAGCCATCACTAATGGATAGGTAGCAATATTATTAATTATTGAGGGTTGCAAGGTGCGTTTAACAGTGTTGAGCAGTGAAATAGGCAGTTCGTGCGAATCTTCCAGAGGTAGAGATTGCATAAGTGTTGTTGACTGTCCAATCGTAATTGCTTCAATCAGCAATTTTTGTTCTTTGAGTAGTAGCAAAGCACATTTATCTGCGCCAGCATTTTCAATTAACACATTCAGCAATGTGACTAGTAGTTTATCAAGATGAATTTCGCTAGATAGTGTTTGGGAAGCTTTGAAAAGTGTTCCTAAATCGAGTGCGACAGACACACTAACGGTGCCAGTAGTCGTGGAATTGCTATAACTTCGATGAGATAAAGTAGCGTTATCAACCGTGCTAATTGTGATATAAGGCTTTAACCGCGTTCTATCTTGTTGCAGCACGGGAGTTAATAATTGAGAATAATGTTTTTCTAAGTCCTCAATCTTGGCTTTTGCTCCCCAACGAGCATAGCCATAATAAGCTTTCAACAAATAATTCTGAGCAAGTTGCTCTTTGCCCCATCCTAAGTAAAAGTATGCAGCGAGTTCGTTAGCCAAAGCTTCTTCATTGAGGTAGTGATGTTTTTGGGCTAAAGTAATCGCAAGGTCATAATACTCAATTGCTTCAGCTTTGTTGCCAAGAATTCGCTGCCGTTCTGCTTCCACTAAATAATATTTGTGCAAGTGATTAGCTGGAGCATGGTCAGCCCAGTTTTTCAGCTTTTCTTGGTTGGCAATTACCCGTTGGTGAATACCTTGTTGTTTTGCCTGTGAAACCTGAGAATAGATAGCTAGATGCGCTAAAGAGTCATAGGTGTGGAAAACTGGAACCAAAAATAATCCTGTAGCACCACCCAAGTAGTTTTCAATAGCGATCGCTGCTTCCACTGCTAGCTCAAACTGAGCAAACGCATAGCAGAGTAAAAGTCTGCTGATATAGAAATAGCACAGCGCTGTCTGATCCCCTGCTTGCTCAATCCTAGGCAACATTTGCTCTTGATCGAAGGTATTCCCAATTAATTCCCATGCTTGAGGAGAATCGCCGATTAAATTTAAAATCGCTTGCTGAAAAATAGTTAAATGGCACAGAAGTCCTTCCTGTTTGAGTTGAGTCAGTTGAGTATAAAAGGCCGCACTCTCCTGGCTTAAATCGCCCAATTCTTTGCCAATAAACCAGGAGTGCATTACGTAAACAAATGCACAAATAGTCGCTGATTCTAAATCTCCCGTTTCTAGTCCACTTTGATAGCCTTCTCTAAGAAATGGTAGGGTGTTCCGTAGCGGCTGTTTCCAATGCCATACACTACAGTGAACTCCTACATAGGCTCTAGCGATCATTTCTTTGGCATTCAGTTGTTCGAGTAACAAATGTGCCAGTTGTCCAAATTGATAGCCACGCTCAATTTCTCCCATCACCCCGCATAACATCAATCCGTAATAAGCATAACCATTGGCAGAGTATGAAGTATTGCCATACCGAACAGATAAATTTACCTGCTCTAAAATCAGAAATGGTAAAAGAGTTGGAGCTACAACATAGGCAGAAGAAGAGACACCAGTGAGAATTCTGATAGCAGCTAATTTTTCCGGCTGGTTCATCTGGGGTAGAGCAATTAAATCTAACGCTTGCCTACCTGTCAGAATCGAGTTGGTTGCTGCACATGCCTGGGCAATATCCGATTCGCTAGGTTGGTGAGGAAAACTGATTCCTAGATGTTCCAGAATTTCCAAAGCAATCTGCACTGCCTCTATAAATTGATGTTGGGCTTGAGCTGCTTGAATTTTGATTTCATAAATCTTGACTTTATCCAACAAGGTACTAGCCTGTTCTAAAATAACTACCGCTAGTTGTGACATCTGCTCTAGATTCCCGCTCAAATAAGCAGCCTCAGTAGCAGCTTCGTAAAGTGCCAAGGTTAGCTCATACTGTGTTTGCCACGGCTTTGATGGCAACAAAGCAATGCCTGTATTGAAATACTCAAATGCTGCTATATATGCAGTTGCAGCTCTAGCTTTACGTCCGGCTTTGAGATTGAGTTGGGCGAGTTCGATCTGCTGTGTTTGCTCGCTGATGAGATTTTTACCGATATTCAATTGGTTGACAATCTCAAACACTTTCTCATCTTGTTGGGCAAGGTTCATATTACTCAGCAGTAGTTGCCCAATTTTTAGGTGAGTGACTTGTTTTTGCTCTTGTGGAATCAGAGAGTAGGCAGCTTGCTGGACGCGATCGTGCAGAAATTTATAGTTAGGTAGTCGATTGCTGCTCATCAGTAATTGGCATGATTCGCTGTCATTACTAGAGTTCTGGAAAAACTTATAAACCTCACTGGTTGGTAAAATCAATCCTTCTTGCAGCGGTCTCCATAAGTCTACAGCAGTCTCAGTTAAAGATTTTTCATAAACAATGGCAAGAGTTGCCAAATCAAAACAGTTACCAATACAGGCAGCTAGTTTTAAAACAGATTGGGCTGTAGCAGGCAACTTCTGAATTTGATGCACCATGAACTCAACAACATCATCAGTGAGCGTCAGTGCTTGAATTTGAGCAATATCTGCTTGCCAAAACCTTCTTTGACTATCAAAGGTAATCCATCCGTCTTCATACAATGCTTTAAGAAATTGCGTCACAAAAAAAGGATTGCCTTTGGTTTTCCGATATATCAATTCGGTCAAGGGTGCTGCTAGTGTTGGCGAACAACTGAGACTATCGGCAATTAAATGGTTGAGGTCAAATAACTGGAGGGAGTTTAGAGTTATAGTGTTGACAATCGCTGCTGTTTTAGCAATGTCGCTAATTGTTAGCATCAGAGGATGGGCAGGAGTAACTTCATTATCTCGATAGGCACCAATGAGCAAAAGATAGCCTGTTTCTGTCTCACTCATTAGCAGTTGCATCAGTTGTAGGGATGCAGAATCTGCCCATTGCAAATCGTCCAAGAAAATCACTAGAGGATGCTCTGGAGTTGTGAGTACTTGAATAAACTTCAAGAACAGCAGATGGAAGCGATTTTGTGCAGCACTACCACAAAGTTCTACAGCAGGGGGTTGTTTGCCAATAATCCGTTCGAGTTCAGGAATGACTTCAATAATTACCTGCCCGTTCTCGCCCAACGCAGAAAGAATTTTAGTCTGCCATTGCTTCAGTTGCGTATCTGTTTCAGCCAGTAATTGCCCCATCAAGTCCCGTAATGCTAACACAAACGCAGAAAAAGGAATGTTGCGCCCGAACTGATTGAATTTACCTTTGATGAAGTAACCCCGTTGCCGTACAATCGGCTTGTGGACTTCGTTAACGACTGCTGTTTTGCCGATGCCGGAGAAACCTGCTACTAGCATGATTTCTGTACTACCAGCACTGATGCGGTCAAAGGCTTGTAGAAGGGTGGCAACTTCACTTTCACGACCGTAGAGTTTTTCTGGGATTAGGAAGCGATCGCAAATATCCCGTTGCCCAATTTGAAAATATTCAATCTTATCGGTTTGATTCAGTTGCCAAAGACAGGTTTCTAAATCATGTTTTAACCCTAAAGCACTTTGATAGCGGTGTTCGGCATTTTTAGCCATCAGCTTGATCGTAATATCGCACAGCACTTGCGGTATCTCTTCCCTGTCCGTTGCCCCCTGTGCCTTGTTGTCTAAAAGTAGTGGTTGCTTGGCAATATGACAATGTACCAACTCCATTGGGTCATCTGACTCAAAGGGTAAATGTCCTGTCAGTAGTTCAAAAAATGTCACACCTAAAGAATAAAAGTCACTACGGTAATCTATTCCCCGGTTCATACGTCCAGTTTGTTCTGGAGATAAATAAGCCAGGGTTCCTTCTAAAACATTGGGACTAATAAGAGTTTGAGTTTCTCTAGGAAGTAAACAAGCAATACTAAAATCGATGAGTTTTACTTGTTTGGTTTGCGGGTTAATGAGAATATTCGTGGGTTTAATGTCTTTGTGGATTACTCGTTCTTGGTGGAGTGAATGGAGAATATTACTAAGTTGCAGGGCGATTGTAAAAAACTCCACCAGTTCTAGCGATTGCGTTCTAGTATATTCTCTGAGAGAAATTCCCCCAAAATCTTCCATTACTAGAGCATAACCATTACGATATGCTTCTAGACTATAAGGACAGACGATACTAGGAATATTTAAATTTTTGGCTATGGTGTATTGGTTACGGAACTGCAACAGTTCGTTAAAGGTAGGGTATTCTGTTTGCAGTATTTTAATGACAACAGCTTGTCGATCTATCAATCGAATGGCACGATAGACTTCGGTTTTATAACCTTCATAAAGTGTTTCTATTAATTTATAGCCGCTAATACTATAAACTCGATCGATTGCTGTTGTCATGATTCTGCTCTCAATAATCAAGATTGCTTGTCAAAAGTTTGACTTTAATAAGCACATATAGATTATTCTTCCCAAGGGACTAGCAAAAAATAAAATCTGCAATTATCTTGGGGTGAATGGCTACAGCATAGACTCACAAAGCAATTTAACCTTGTTTACACTTAAATGAATGGGTACTGACTATCTCTACTCCAATTCGCTTGTAGGCATTGTGTAAAATCTTATCTGCCATGAATCGGCTGAGATTTTCGCTTAAACTTGCTTAAGCAAAGTGCGATGGTGCAAGCGATCGCGTGGCCTTAGTCATCTCTCAGTAGACTTCTTGCATAAATTAAAAAAACAACGTCAAAGTCTCCCCACCTGCTCTTAGGGGCTGGGGGTGGGGTCTTAGAGGGCTTTTGCAAGAGGTCTAGTGAAGAATGGTACTAATACCAATTCAAAATTCTTGCATTCAAAATTCAAAATTAAGAATCCAGACAGGACAAGGTTTTGGGGATGTGTATCTGTCGCATTCTTTTTTAAAATTGGTATAAGTTTAACGTGAGTTAGACAAACAATGGTATTACTATTTGGCAAGCTACATCGCCACTAACTAATCGCAGTTGAATTCTTCAGATTTTGGTAGATATATAACAAAGACATTGCATCTAAATTAATTTCTTTACTTTCACCTTGATTAGTATTTTTAAATAGTACTGTAAATGCACCAGCCCCTAACCTATCTTGAGGAAACATTCGATAACAAGGCATGGTAGTTAAATGAGACTGATATTTCGTTAAATGACTAACTTCTATCGCTTGAAAATCAGGAAACCGTTCTAAGAACCATTCACAAACTTGCTCATTTTCTTCCGGCGAATAGGTGCAAGTCATATAAGCAAGATATCCTTGTGGTGAGACAAGTTTGGCGGAGTTAGCTATAATACGTTTTTGTCGATTTGCACTTTTATTAATAGCAGTTGGATGAAAACAACCAGGTGCTTTTTCACCCTTAGCAAGTAGTGATTGTCCAGTACAAGGAGCATCTACTATTACCAAATTGCTAGAAGCTGGAATAATTTCGGCAAATATACTTGAATCTTTATTAACTACAGCACTAGGACTAACATGGCAACGCTTCAAATTAGAAATTAGCATCCCCAGACGTTTGCCAATTACTTCATTACTGATAAGTAAATCAGGTTGCAAAGCTTTCCAAGCAAAAATACTTTTCCCTCCGGGTGCAGCACACATATCAAAAATTAAATCTATTGGCTGAGGAATGGCTAACAAAGTAGCAGCTGCAAACACTGAAGAAAAATCCAAACAATAAAAATATCCTTTTTCATGAAGTGAATGTTGACCGGGTCTTTCTCCCAACTGTAAACGGTCTATAAATTGCGGTTGCCAATAAGTTGGTGTTTCTACTGCAAAAGACGAAATATCTGGTTTTTCCTGACACCAAAGAATACTAGATGGGAACGGCTGAGGATTTATCAATGCCTGAATAAATTTTTCTTGTTCATCTAAATTAGTAAACAAATGCCGCGAAAGTTTAAGTAATAAATTAGAAGGTTTTTCCATGTAGATATATAAATAAATACAGTCAAAATTATGAGTGATGATTTCTTACTAATTTGGTTGTATCAGAATCCAAGTAAAACTGTTACACAAGAACAGTGTAATTAAGGCTTTTAGCTTCATACTCAAAATATAATGACCGCCATTGGGAATGCAATGGCCAAGCTACCCCACTGCACCGGAGAAGGTCATGTTCTCAGATAACTTTGGGCAAAAATTACGTAAAGAAGCACAATTATGGAGGGATGAAGGAATAATTAGTTCTTCGCAGTACGAACAAATAGCAGAACGTTACCAATTTAAAAACCTGGAAGCTGCTGCACGCGATCGCTTTATTGCAATGGTAATCGCTATAGGCAGCATCCTTTTATGCATAGGCATAGTTACTTTTGTAGCAGCAAACTGGCAGTCAGGCTCACGAGAAGTCAAGTTTATTCTGCTGATGAGTTTGTTTTTTGCGACGGCGATCGTTGGTTTTTATGCTTGGAGACAACCTGGAGCAAAAAAGCCACAACAAAGCAAACGCTCGCTGGGAGAGGGTTTGCTAATTTTAAGCGCTTTTATTTTCGGTGCAAATCTACTGCTGATGGCCCAGATGTTCAATATTAGCGGCTCAATTTCCCAACTGTTTCTCGCTTGGGGCTTTGGTGTTGTAGTCATGGCCTATAGTCTGTTCTTAAATTCTTTAGGAATTCTCTCAATTATCCTTGTGGAAATTGGCTATTGGACGGGGCTAGAAGATTTGTGGTACTCTTCAAGTCAAGTAATTTGGTCGCGACTAGTGGTACAGCATATGCCTCTGTTGGCATGGCTGGTGTTTGTACCTTTAGCTTACTTATGTCGATCGCGTTGGATTTTCGCCCTAGCAGCCTTTGTCTTTGCTAGTTCTTTGCAAGCCAATCTCAATCCTCTCCCACTGCTAAATTATGCTGATATAGCCCCTTGGGTGGCATCTTTTGCTTTTGCACTTCCACCTGCATTATTCTGGAGTTATGATGACTTGCTATTTCCAACCATAAATTACAGGTTGTTTCAATTCCTGGCTCGTAATTTAGCGTTGGTCAGCTTTGGTGTTGTCTTCTATGTCTTGTCTTTTCGTTGGGTCTGGGAATCTTCAGATTATAGCTATAATCAGCCAACGACTTTGACAAACTTATTTGAGTCTCTGCCGATAATTGATTTGGGAATTCTCAGCGGCTTAGCGGTGTTTCAATGGTTGTTTCTACTGCGTCAAAGAAATAATCCTCCTCGCCGCGAAGTTATTTTTACGACTGCTGTAATTACTACTTTTCTTGTCTTTATTGTCTTAGTACCTTTTTGGCATCAAACTATCAGCCGAATTGATGAACTTGGGATTTTTATTTTCAATGTACTTCTAGCAACATTAGCTTGGGGACTAATTCAAGAAGGATTGAAATTAAAAAGCAGAAGTTCCTTTTGGGGCGGTATGCTGTTATTAACACTGCAAATTATCAGTCGGGTACAAGAGTACGACACTGACTTACTTTTTAAGTCCCTGGTCTTTGTTTTGTGCGGTTCAGCTTTAATCAGTGCTGGACTTTGGTTTGAACGCCGCCAAAAGTAGTGCATCTAAGTCTATAAGTCAGAAGTAGTGTCAGCGCTCGAAGAAGTTAGAATTCACCAATTTGGTAAGAATTTAGGAGTTTCAATTTTTCCTGCAATCCAAAATTCCAAATCTAAAATTGAATGACTTCTAACTTTAAAAATTTTGGATTTGAGATTTTTGCTTCAATCCAAAATCTAAGTTCAGCAATGCACTAAAGGTGCGACTCAAATCTCAAATTGTGAGAGTTTCTCTGCGTCAGTCCTAATCTCGTTACTTTTCTCCTCCTCATTACCTCCTGCTTTTTAGGACTACGCTCATGGCAAGTAATTCTTCTGAATCTAAAAATAAACCCTTGTCTCCCGAAGCTGAATTTTCCAATACAGTGACTTTTCGGGATTACTTGATTGCTACTGAACAAAAATCGAATAAGCCCTTACCTGTTTGGCGGTTAATAGCACCATTGGCAGTACAAACAGCGCTAATTATGGCAGTACCAGCTCAAGCGCTTTACACAGATATGACGGGCAAGACGGTAATTTTACAGACCGTACCTGTAAATCCTAATGATGTGCTACAAGGAAATAGCCTTGCCTTAGACTATAACATTTCCCGGACTGCTAATTTGAGCAGACTGCCTGGTTGGCAGACGTTAGTCAGCAAAGGTCGTGGAAGTGGCAGAAGATTGCCTGAAGGAACCAACATCTACGTGACTTTACAAGAGCAACCATCTTTTGGTGGTGGTGTTCCTAGAGCTTGGAGACCGTTACGAGTCAGTAGCTCGCGCCCCACTTCCCTAAGAGCTAATCAAGCAGCCTTAAGAGGTGTCTATGAGGATGGTTCCGTCAACTACGGTTTAGAAACATATTATATTCCAGAGAACCAACGGCAGCAGATTAGAAATGACTTGCAAGCCCAACGTGCCAGGAGAGGACAAGTACCACCGATTGTGGTGAAGGCGAAAGTCGATCCTCAAGGAAGCGCAGTACCGATTAGTATGTGGGTACGCGATCGCAACTATCGCTTTTAAGTTTTTATGCAAATAAACTTGCATGTCTACTGGCAAACTTAGTCCTTTGCCCTTTGTGAATACAAATGACAAAGGGCTAATCATATCTTTGAAAAAAGAAATCACAATTCAATTAGTGAGGATTTAGACCGAATCAGAATTGGATGTCTTTTTTAAGAAACTAACGTAAAGTGTCGAAAACCGCCTGTATCACATATTTTAAAGTGTGTGTTAATTACGAATTGCGAATTACAAATTAGTATTCTTTCCCACTGCAATTTTATAGCTAATTAACAAAATATCTGGAATTAGAGAGAAATCACAACCGATGTACCAGGTTGCACAGTTGCAGCTTTTCCTTGGCAGACTAGCTCTACAGATTCACTGTTTTCGGCTGTGGCTGTAATCACCAGATGCTTTTGCGTAATCTCAATTTGCAGATCGTTACCTTGATGGTTCAAGTTAATACGCAACCGATTGAGGTGTGCTGGAAACGATGGATCGAGGTAGAGAGTTCCATAACAGGCACTCAAGCCCAGATAGCAGTGATGTAGCATATGTAGCGTACCCGCCATTGCACCTAAATGGATTCCTGTTTCTGTACCCGAACTGTTCCTATGAGAGCAATCTGTAAATAGTGCCTGCGTAAATAGCTGCCAGGAAGTATCGCAATCGAACGTTACCGTTGCCCCTGCATAAATAAGACGGGACAAGCTCGATTCGTGAGCAGTGTGTTGGAGGTGATAGGCGAGCGTGCGCTGCATTTGCTCGCAGTCAAAGGAATACCCTAGCCGTTCCATAAGGGCTTTGAGTTCGCTCTGACTCAACAGAAAAAACAAAACAGCAACATCGGCTTGCTTGGCAATTTGATAATGATTGATATCATCACCTTGTGCCTGTAGTGTCCACTCAATTCGCTGCTTACCATGCTGGTGGTGGAACTGTTGTAAATCGAACGGTTGCAGGTTTTCAAACCCTTCATATTGGCTGAGAATCCCATTGTCAAGAAAGCCGACATACATCTTGCGGCTGATGACATCCCACAGTTCAATCTCATCTTGGCTTAGTTCCAATACTTGCCAAAGCTCACTGCGACCAGAAGGCGGCAGGCGATCGAGCGCTTCACGGGCACGGCAAAGAGTCCAGACTGCCATTAAATTAGTATAAGTATTATTATTGATACCGGGAGTTTTTGCCTCTGGATAGGCTGTGTGATACTCGTCTGGCCCCACAACACCGAGAATTTCATAGCGATCGCGTTTAGGGTTATAGGTGGCAAAACTCGAAAAGAAACGGGCAATTTCAATTAGCAGTTCAGCACCCCAATCGCTCAGGAATACTTGGTCGTTGGTCGTAATGTAGTAGTGCCAAACCGTGTAGGCGATGATTATCCCAATATGGTGTTGCAAAAAAGTGTTGTCTGGTGCCCAATCGCCTGAGAGGAGATTGAACTGAAAGCGGGGGGTTTCCTCGCGTCCTGTGCTGGCACTACGCCAAGGAAACATGGCACCTCGATAACCGTGCTCTCGTGCCAATTGTCGGGCTTCATCTAGACGACGGTAGCGGTAGAGCAAAATAGAGCGGACGATCGCCGGAAACCGACAAGACAAAAACGCCAGCACAAAAGTTTCATCCCAGAAAATGTGTCCGCGATAATCTTCCCCATGCCAGCCACGCGCTGGGATGCCAACATCCAAGTCCACGGTGTGGGGTGAGACGGTTTGCAGCAGATGAAAAATGTGCAGGCGGGCTGCTTCCAGATATTTTACAGGGTCGAGGTCAAAGTCGCAGCGCAGCCAGAGCCGCTCCCAAGCTCGCTGATGTGCTTTGAGCAACTCGGCAAAGCTAGGAGCGTGTTGGATTGCCAGTTTTGCCGCTTCTGTGCTTTCAGTAATTGCTGGATCGTGTGAGGTGTAAAGGGCAGCAATTTTTTCCAGCGTAACTGTTGTACCACGCTCAAGTTGCACCTGTATTCGCTCTGCAATTTGAGCTTGCTCGCAGTCGTGAATTCGTACTGCATTCACCTCATGTCCGTTCACAGCAGTGCGAGTTCGAGCTGCCATTGCGATGTCAATGTGAGATTGGCAGGTACGCATTGTCAACCAAATTCCCTCTGGCTCTAGCGTTCCGGTTGCAACTGGCTCTAAATGTTGGTTATTGAACGGTGCATAGCGAGGGACATTATTGTTAGTAACGCGCCCATCGATCGCCGAACGAATTTCTAAGTTGCCTGACCAATTCTCTGCCGTTAACTGAATGTGCAATCCGGCAAGATGGGGTCGATCCATGCTGACAAAGCGCTGTTCTTGCAACTTTGTTTGCCGTCCGTGGCGATCGCAAAATTGCACCTCGCGCCTGAGAACACCTTGCCGCAACTGCAAAGTCTGGCGATAGGCAAGAATCTCAACTGCGTCGAGCGAAAACCACTCTTCACCATCAATCCGAAATGTCAGCGACAACCAGTTGGGCAGATTGACGATTGACTCGTCAGCCACCTCCTCGCCATTGACTTGACTGACCAAGCGATTGTAAATACCTGCCCGATAAGTGCCAGGGTAGTGAACTTCGTCTGCTGTAGCCTCCGCTGCGGCTGCACGGGTAACGAAATAACCATTTCCTAAGGCACATATGGCTTCTCTTCGACCTTCTTCTTCAGGGTTGTAGCCCTCAAAGACGATGCTCCAGGGATCGTCCCAGGGATGAGAGTTGCTAGGAGAGGACATGGGCATGTTGGGTGAGTTTTTCAAATAGGGCGTTGAGCTGCGATCGCGTTGGGTAGGCGGGTTGGGAACCATACTTAGTCACGGCAGCATGTGAGGCAGCGGTAGCGAAACAGGCAGCATCTTGCAATGAGCGACGCTCTAGTACAGCAACAGCAAGCCCTCCGGCAAAGGCATCGCCTGCACCAGTCGCATCAACAACATCTACTTTAATAGAGGGAACATGCAGCGTCATATCTCGGTTCACCAGAACACAGCCACCATCTTCTAGTTTGACACAGGCATTCTTTACCCCCTGTTCTACAAAGTGATGGGCGGCTTGCACTGCATTATCTACAGAGTCGATGGTAATACCTGTTAACTTTTTTGCCTCACCCGCATCAGGAACGATGTAAGTTACCTGGGGAAACAACTTAGCATCGACTCGTTGTGCAGGTGACGGATCGAGGATTATCGGCATGTCTCGCTCATGGGCAGTGGCGATCGCCCCCTCAACAATAAAAGGTGGAATCTCATAATCAATTACCAGTACTGAGTCTAGTGGCGCGTCCCTAATTGCTGCACCCACTTCAGCCACATCTTCGTCTGCCCAATCGTCGTTGGCATTTCCAGCTAAGATAATTCCCTTTTTGCCATCGGGTGGAACAGTAATCATTGAAACACCTGTAGCTTTGCCTAGAACAGCATGGACATAGCGCAGGTCAACGCCTATTTCTCGCAACGGTTGTATTGCCTGGTCTGCCAAGGCATCGTCACCCACACGAGCAATCAGCAATGCGGTCGCATCCAGTTTGCGAGCCAGATAGGCAACATTTGCTGCTTTACCACCACTCAGTTGGAGAAAGTCGTGTGCCACTAGCGTCTCACTCAAGTCAGGGCGGCGATCGACCCGCACCTGAAAATCAGCATTGACACTACCGAGGGAAATCACGATTCCCTGATGCATAATATCTGCGCTCCTAGATTCAATGGACAAACCCTGCTGAAACTGCAAATGAATTTACCAGAAAATAAGACAAGGTTGCTTGTTGAATTAAACAATTTTCTAGGGGTGCAAGTCATCTAACTCAAGTCAACAGATTCATTATTTAGAACTTGCAGGGAATTCTAAACCTAGATGCACTGACTTATGGTTGCGCCTTGGTGCAGGATTATCTCAAAACTAATATCCCAGTTGAGAAAAGCGATCGCTGTACGATCGCTCTTCTCAACTATTAGAAATATTTGTTGATAGCGATGGAGAAAGCGATCGCTTTCTGATATCATGAATCTTGCTTTTACCAAGCCAGTTGGTATGATGCAAGCTAGTTTCAGCGACACCAAAAACTTTACTTCAGTCTAAATATAATTAGGTCTGATTGAACTACTTTGCATTTTGCATCTCAATCATAGTATAAATACCTAAAAAATGCCCTAAATTTAGTCCATGCTATGCCTAAAGATACAAGCTTTTTAACAGTAGTTTATGTGAATCTCAATTGGGGAAAGTAGTTATCTTTTAATCAGGGATTATGCCGCAATACTTTGGACAGCTGCACACAACCGAGCCGTCTTGGTCAATTCTGGGAGCAGTAGAAGCAATACAACAAGATGAGCGTCATATCCTGCTCAAATGCGGCATTCCCTGTCTGAAGATTAGTGTCTTAGCACCGAACTTAATTCGGGTGCGGATGACACCAACTGGAGAATTTTTACCCAGGCGGTCGTGGGCTGTGGCACAGGCGGATGAAGAATGGTCAAAAGTGCCGTTTGAAGTACGAGAAAAAGCAGAGACTATAGAAATTACAACCGAACAAATATCTATTGTCGTCTCCCGTAACCCTTGTCGTATCCAGTGCTTCGACTCAGCAGCACAGCCCTTTGCTGAAGATGCAGACATGGGAATGGGGTGGCGGACTGGTGCTATTGCTGGATGGAAACGGATAGAAACTGAGGAACATTTCTATGGTTTTGGCGAATCTACTGGTTTGCTCGATCAGCGATCGAAAGTGAGAACCAATTGGACAACTGATGCGCTCGATTATGGGGTCTTGACAGATAATATGTATCAATCGATTCCCTTTTTTATCGCCTTACGTCCAGGATTAGGCTACGGACTTTTTTTTAATACTACTTTTTGGAGCCGATTCGATCTGGGCGCACAGCAGCCTGGGGTGTGGCGGATGGAAACTCAAGGAAGTGAACTCGATTACTACATTATTTATGGGCCTGAACCTGCAAAAATTCTTCATACTTACACACAGCTAACCGGACGGATGCCCTTACCACCTCGATGGTCATTAGGTTACCAGCAGTGTCGCTGGAGTTACGAATCACAAGATATAGTACACAAACTGGCGCGTGAATTTCGTCAACGACAAATTCCCTGTGATGTGATTCATTTAGATATTGACTACATGAACGGCTACCGGGTTTTTACCTGGAGTCAGAAGCGATTTGCTAACCCTGAAGAACTAATCCAAAATCTCAAGCAAGACGGCTTTAAACTAGTAACAATTGTCGATCCGGGAGTTAAGTACGAACCAGAAGCAGATTACAAAGTATTTGATGAGGGATTAAAGAACGATTATTTTATCCGTGAAACCAATGGTGAGCTATTTCACGGCTATGTTTGGCCTGACAAAGCTGTGTTTCCTGATTATCTAAAACCAGAAGTTCGAGATTGGTGGGGAAGTTTACTCAGCAGCTTAACTGACATTGGTATTGCTGGCATTTGGAATGACATGAATGAACCTGCACTAAACGATCGCCCGTTCGGTGACCCTGGTAACAAAATTGTCTTTCCTCTGGATGCACCGCAAGGGCCGACTGACGAAAAAACCACCCATGCTGAAACCCATAACCTCTATGGGCTAATGATGGCACAGGCATCTTATCAGGCACTTGAAAGATACCGTCCCACAGAACGCTCTTTTTTGTTGACACGTTCCGGATTTGCTGGCGTTCAGCGTTGGTCAGCAGTATGGACTGGAGACAATCAATCTCTGTGGGAATACTTAGAAACGTCCATACCAATGCTCTGTAACTTGGGGTTGTCAGGCATTGCCTTTGTGGGTGCAGATATCGGGGGATTTGCAGGGAATGCGACAGCGGAACTGTTTGCTCGTTGGATGCAGCTAGGAATGCTTTACCCCTTAATGCGGGGACATTCAGCCTTAACTACAGCACAGCATGAACCTTGGACATTTGGCGATCGCGTTGAAAAAATTTGCCGCGAGTATATTGAACTGCGTTACCAACTACTGCCCTACATTTACACCCTTTTCTGGGAAGCTGCAACCACTGGCGCACCAGTTGTGCGTCCTCTGCTCTATCATTTTCCCAATGACCCGAAGACTTTCACCCTCGCAGACCAACTAATGCTAGGTTCATCATTACTAGCAGCACCAATTTATCGTCCGGGTGTTGAATATCGTGCTGTATATTTGCCTGAAGGTAACTGGTATGACTGGTGGAGTGGTGAGGCTTTTACAGGCCCAACCCACATCTTGGCACACGCACCACTTGAGCAAATGCCATTATATGTGCGTGCCGGCTCGATTATTCCGATGATACCTGTGATGCAATATGTAGATGAACGCCCCATAGACCAGATGAGGCTACGGATTTGGCAGGGTATAGGTGAATTTACCCTTTATGAAGATGACGGTCGTACTTTTGAATATAAAACTGGAGCCTTTTGCACAACAACTTATCGCGTTAATTCACAAGAGCAACGAACTATTGTTGAAATTGCAGCCAGAGAAGGAGAGTTTTCACTTGCAACGCGTGAAATTATTGTGGAATTAGTTGGTGTTGGCGAACAAACCTTTGTGGATGATGGCACTGCACATCAGCTAGAGTTCTCTACTTAGCTCGCTTTATTCTATCGGTGTTTTTAATATGTAAAACAACATACTTTTACTGTGGAATATAAGGTAAAATTCTTACCTTATATTCCTAATATTTAATATATAACTTCTAGAATTTTATTTAATTATTTTCTTCTCATTAAATCTAGTTGTTTTCAGATGTATTATTTGACAGTTTTAATGAAATAAACACTTTTTCTTCCTCTACACTTTCCATAAGCTTACACAGCTACAATCTTATTTATTGAAAAAACTAATAGACCTCCCATGCTTCCCACTCTCCCAATCCCTAGCGGCTGGAGTGTAGAGGAGCGATCGCATTTCCAGCCTCTTAATTTCTTGTTTACTATTACTTATTGATTTCTTAACTTGATTATCTTAATTTTCAATTGTAACCAATACCGTCCGATCCGGATATGGTAGATGCACTGAAAAAGTCTATCTACTCACATCTAGTAACTGTTTATTTGCCCGCTAATAGATTTATTTCTTGCGTGAAAGCAGAAGTTAGCTCTAATTGACTGGAGATATATTTTACTCAGTTTTAGAGGATTTCAACTATGAGCCTTAAACGGAATTTTAAGGCTGACTCAATGTGACGTGCAAAGTTTTTTAACACAACTTGTTTTTCTCAGACACGATTCTTGTATTTTACTGGAAGTGCTAAATGGAATATTTATTTCTAGCTTTGGCGCTGGGCCTTGCGCTATGCTTTGAATTTGTTAATGGTTTTCATGATACTGCTAATGCGGTTGCCACGGTCATTTACACTCACACCCTCAAGCCAAACATCGCCGTTGTCTGGTCAGGCGCTTGGAATTTAATTGGTGTGCTGACATCAACCGGAGCCGTTGCTTTTGGGATTATTGCCTTACTTCCCGTTGAGTTAGTAATTAATGTTGGTTCAAGTGCAGGTTTCGCAATGGTATTTGCACTTTTGATTTCAGCAATCATGTGGAATTTGGGAACTTGGTACTTAGGCTTACCTGCATCCAGTTCGCACACACTTATTGGCTCAATCATGGGTGTTGGTTTAGCAAATTCAATGTTATCTGCGGGTCATGTCTTTGGTGAGGGTGTAAACTGGTCAAAGGCCCAGGAAGTTTTCACATCTCTGTTGGTTTCGCCCATCGTTGGATTTACCTGCGCTGCATTGCTATTAATACTGGCGAAGATATTAATTAAACGACCAGAGTTGTACCGTGCGCCAGAAGATGGCAAAACCCCACCAGTTTGGATACGTGCGTTGTTAATCTTGACATGTACTGGTGTCAGCTTTGCTCACGGTTCAAATGATGGGCAAAAAGGTATGGGTTTGATTATGCTGATCCTGGTAGGTATTTTACCAGGTATGTTTGCATTAAATCTAAATACTGATGCTGCGGCGATCGCTCAGTTGGCAGCTACTTCCAACTCTGCGATTACAGTGTTGCAACAACAAGTGTCTGGAACATCGTTAAACAACCAAAGCGCCACAGATGAGCTTTCCAATTTTCTCAAACCCATCAGCGAAGCCAACGACAAAACATTTGCAGCCCTTGTTGCCGAAAGCCGGATAATTAAAGACAAGCTTGCTAATAAAACTAGTTTCCAGCAGCTTTCAAAGAATGAGCTTAGCTCACTTAGAACCGATATGTATTTAGTTGCTGGAACAATTACCAAACTGTACAAGCAGGAAAAATTAACCGATCGAACTAGACAGGTACTTACCACTTATAAAACGCAGTTGGATCGAGTAACCAAGTTTATTCCCAATTGGGTGAAATTTGCTGTTGCCATTGCCTTGGGTCTGGGCACAATGATTGGTTGGAAGCGCATCGTGGTCACAGTGGGTGAAAAAATTGGTAAAGACCACCTTACCTATGCTCAAGGAGCTTCCGCCGAATTGGTGGCTATGACAACTATTGGTGCTGCTGATTACTTCGGTTTGCCAGTCAGCACCACTCACGTCCTGTCATCTGGTGTAGCAGGGACAATGGCGGCGAACCATTCTGGTTTGCAAATGGACACCCTGAGAAATCTACTACTAGCGTGGGTGCTGACACTGCCGATTTGCGTACTTCTGGGTTCTGCTACATACGCTGGGGGTTTGTATTTAGTCTTGAATGTTCTGGGTTTAAAGTAGAACATTGGGGATTGGGTAGGAGGTAGCCCGGATTTCTCACAAGAGTGTGGGGGGTGTGGGGAGTGTGGGGAGTGTGGGGAGTGTGGGGGGAAAGATTTCTTCCCCATCTTCCCATACCCCCCCATCCTCCCACACTTCCTTTTCCTCCCACACCTCCCACACTCCACTAAGCTATGGTCACATCTGGCGACAAGTAAACATCTTGAATGGCGCGAAATAGCTTCACACCTTCTTCAAAGGGACGCTGGAATGTTTTGCGTCCAGAAATTAATCCCGAACCACCAGCACGTTTGTTGATGATGGCGGTGCGAACTGCTTCAGCGAAGTCATTTTTGCCCGTGGCGCCACCGGAATTAATCAGTCCGACACGTCCAGAGTAGCAATTGAGTACTTGGTAACGAGTCAAATCAATTGGATGGTCGGTGGTTAATTCTGTGTAAACTCGTTCGTCGGTTTTGCCGTAACTCTTACCAGTAGCTTTGGCAACTGCTCCATAACCATTGTTATTTTCGGGTAACTTTTGTTTAATGATGTCGGCTTCAATGGTTACGCCTAGATGATTCGCTTGTCCGGTGAGGTCGGCTGCAAGGTGGTAATCTTTATCTTGTTTAAAAGCGTTGTTCCGCAGATAGCACCAAAGAATAGTCGCCATCCCTAATTCATGGGCGCGTTTAAAAGCTTGGCTGATTTCGTGAATTTGCCTGGTAGACTGGTCTGAGCCGAAGTAAATTGTTGCACCAACGGCAGCCGCCCCTAAATTCCAAGCTTGTTCGACATCAGCAAACAATACTTGGTCAAATTGATTGGGGAAGGTCAGCAATTCATTGTGATTGATTTTGACAATAAAGGGAATTTTATGGGCATATTTTCGTGATACGATACCCAATACTCCCAAAGTGGTAGCAACAGCATTGCATTCTGCGGCGATCGCTAACTTGACAATATTTTCGGCGTCAAAGTAAATTGGATTGGGCGCAAATGACGCAGCAGCGGAATGTTCAATCCCTTGGTCTACCGGCAAAATAGACAGATAGCCCGTGTTTGCCAAACGACCAGTAGAATAGAGTAACTGAAGATTACGCAATACTTGAGGATTGCGATCGCTATTAATCCAGATTCGATCTACAAAATCTGGCCCTGGCAAATGTAATAAATCCTTAGAAACCTTTGCTTTGTAGGTAAGCAGGTCTTCTGCCTCTTTACCTAGCAATGACTCGATAGAATTAGCCTCTATGAGCGTTGTAGTCATAGCGTTTTCCTTAATATTTGAGCAAATGACCTTGTTTTTAAGATAGCATTTTAGTTAAAATTCAGAATTTTTGAATAGATCCGTCTGAATAGTTAAAGAATTCAAATAATATTTGATAAAT
This sequence comes from Nostoc sp. S4, assembly GCA_029379225.1. Lineage (GTDB taxonomy): Bacteria > Cyanobacteriota > Cyanobacteriia > Cyanobacteriales > Nostocaceae > Nostoc. The sequence continues at coordinate 22,487 of JAQYWR010000004.1, forward strand.
CAAGATAGCGATTATACTATAGCTATTTTATTTGAATTGGGAAAAATATTAGTGATGGCTGTTAACCATTATCAGTCATCAGCCATCAGTCAACAATTAATTGTGCTAATAATCATTCAGAGAATAAATAAATGCCATGAGTAAATTTCAAATCAATATCGACTTCAGCAATATAGATTTAGCTGCCCTAGAGACAGAAGAAGATTTTCAAAGAGAGGCAAAAATATTACTACCAAAGGCACTGGTAAAACTAGGTGAAAGTGTTGGCGAAAAAACATGGGAAGAATTACAGCAAGGACTCAAAGGATCTGGAGGTAAACTCAAATCTTCTCAAAGTGAGAAACGTAGATTTATTCAAGAAACAGCAAGAACTTATCAACGAAATGCCAGCAATAGAGAAAAGCAAGAGTTGCAAGGATATATAGTAGAGCAATTACGCCAGTACAAGGATAATTCTATCTAATCAAGATTCATAGCATGTTCGGTAAATCACCTGAAATATTTCTCAAGAAAGTGAAACGTCAGTAGAACGAAGCAATCATCAGGTTTTCGGGATTGCTTCGCGACATCGCAGTCGCGGTTATTTGAGCGAACATGATATCGTCTTTGATTTTTGAGAATTGTAAGTCGCAACTCCCTGAGTTCGATAAATACTAAATAACTCCACTTCCATCCATCCAAGAAAAGCAGTGAGAGGCTAACAAAGCTGATTCTTTCGTACCAATTTTTAGATTTTTTGCCCCAGCCCTACAAAGGTTGGGGTTGGGATTAGGTTACATCCTACTCATGTTTATTTACAAGTATTAAAGACTTATTAACAAATTTTAATTTCTACGAAATTATATTTATAAATCATTCTCCCTAACTCCTAATCCCTCTGCCATATCAACATAAAATATTCCTATCTATCCATAACAGAGGCGCAATGGCTATGATTAGCTAAGTAAAATGGCAAATACATCAATGCTAGTACCATTTAGTCAGCAGTCTTTATCAGCTGTTGGGACTCGCACCCGTAAAAATTAATTTTGTCGATCCACTTTCTATTTGCTAGTTTCTATTTTGAGCGGCATTACCTAAAAGTACTCTCACTCAATACGGGGTACAAAAAATACAAAAAATTCCTCAATAATTAAAATTAAGGATCAGGCTATGACAACCGAACAGCTAACTAGAGACAGTGACAATCTAGATTTAAATCAGCTACTTAAAACGCTGACGGCTGTCAAGCAAGGTGACTTCTCGGCTCGGATGCCCATAGACCATACTGGTGTAGCTGGGAAAATAGCCGACACTCTCAACGATATAATCGACCAAAATCAGCGGATGACAACGGAGCTACAGCGAATTGGTAATGTTGTCGGTAAAGAAGGCAAGATTACCGATCGCGCCTTTTTAGGAGATGTTCGCGGTTCGTGGTCAGATTGTGTAAATTCTGTCAATAGTCTAATTACAGATTTAGTCCAACCAACAGCAGAAACAACTCGCGTGATTCGGGCTGTGGCTAACGGTGACTTATCCCAAACCATTGCTACAGAAATTGATGGCACACCGTTGCAAGGTGAGTTTCTCCAAACTGCCAATATTGTGAATACGATGGTAGACCGGCTGGGTTCCTTTGCCTCGGAAGTAACGCGGGTTGCCCGTGAGGTGGGTACTGAAGGTAAACTCGGCTCTCAAGCAGAAGTGCGCGGTGTGGCTGGTACTTGGAAGGATTTAACTGACAATGTTAACTTGATGGCAGGAAATCTTACAGGTCAAGTCCGTAACATTGCTGAAGTTGCCACAGCGATCGCTAACGGTGACCTCTCCAAAAAAATCACCGTCGATGTGAAAGGCGAAATTCTCGAATTGAAAAACACCGTTAACACAATGGTGGATCAACTGAATTCCTTTGCATCGGAAGTAACAAGAGTTGCCCGTGAGGTGGGAACCGAAGGTAAGTTGGGCGTCCAAGCCGAAGTTAAAGGAGTGGCTGGTACTTGGAAGGATCTCACTGACAACGTTAATTTAATGGCAGGTAATTTAACCGCTCAAGTGCGTAATATTGCCGAAGTCACAACGGCAGTGGCAAATGGCGACTTGTCGAAGAAAATCACTGTGGATGTGAAAGGCGAAATTTTGGAATTGAAAAACACCGTTAACATCATGGTGGATCAACTGAATTCCTTTGCATCGGAAGTAACAAGAGTTGCCCGTGAGGTGGGTGCAGAAGGAAAACTCGGCGGTCAAGCAGAAGTCAGGGGAGTGGCGGGTACCTGGAAGGATTTAACTGACAGCGTGAATTTCATGGCGGGAAGCTTGACGGCACAGGTGCGGAATATTGCGGAAGTGACTACGGCAGTAGCAACTGGCGACCTTTCCAAGAAAATCACAGTTGATGTCAAGGGCGAAATTCTGGAGTTGAAAAATACCATCAACACGATGGTGGATCAACTCAATTCCTTTGCATCGGAAGTAACAAGAGTTGCCCGTGAGGTGGGAACCGAAGGAAAGTTAGGCGTGCAAGCAGAAGTCCGGGGAGTGGCGGGGACTTGGAAAGACTTGACGGATAACGTTAACTTAATGGCAGGTAATCTCACCGGACAAGTGCGAAATATTGCCGAAGTTGCCACAGCGATCGCTAGCGGTGACCTCTCGAAGAAAATCACCGTTGATGTTAGAGGTGAAATTCTCGAACTGAAGAACACCATCAATATCATGGTGGATCAACTCAGTTCCTTTGCCTCAGAAGTAACAAGGGTTGCCCGTGAGGTAGGAAGTGAGGGTAAACTCGGCGTGCAAGCAGATGTTAAAGGTGTGGCTGGCACTTGGAAGGATTTAACTGACAGCGTGAACTTCATGGCGGGAAGTTTAACGGCACAGGTGCGAAACATTGCCGATGTGACTACGGCTGTGGCAAATGGCGACCTTTCTAAGAAAATCACCGTGGATGTGAAAGGTGAAATTTTGGAGTTGAAAAACACTATTAATACAATGGTGGATCAACTCAGTTCCTTTGCCTCAGAAGTAACAAGGGTTGCTAGAGAAGTGGGAACCGAAGGGAAATTGGGCGTGCAAGCAGAAGTCAGGGGAGTGGCGGGGACTTGGAAGGACTTGACCGACAATGTGAACTCAATGGCAGGGAACTTGACCGACCAAGTGCGAAATATTGCCGAAGTTGCAACTGCGATCGCCAACGGTGACCTCTCGAAGAAAATTACTGTTGCTGTCAAAGGGGAAATTCTGGAGTTGAAAAACACCATCAATATTATGGTGGATCAACTCAATTCGTTTGCCAGTGAGGTTACAAGGGTTGCTAGGGAAGTAGGTTCTGAAGGGAAGCTGGGCGTTCAAGCAGATGTGCGCGGTGTAGCTGGGACTTGGAAAGATTTAACCGACAGCGTGAACTTCATGGCGGGAAGCTTAACGGCACAGGTGCGAAACATTGCTGCGGTGACAACGGCTGTAGCTAATGGCGACCTCTCGAAGAAAATTTCCGTTGATGTCAAAGGGGAAATTTTGGAATTGAAAAACACCGTTAACACAATGGTGGATCAACTCAATTCCTTTGCCTCAGAAGTAACAAGGGTAGCGCGGGAGGTGGGAACCGAAGGCAAGTTGGGTGTGCAAGCAGAAGTTAAAGGTGTAGCCGGAACTTGGAAGGACTTGACCGACAGCGTAAACTTCATGGCCGGAAGCTTGACGGCACAGGTGCGGAATATTGCCGAAGTGACAACGGCGGTGGCAAACGGCGACCTTTCTAAAAAAATCACTGTCGATGTTAAAGGCGAAATTCTGGAATTGAAGAATACCATCAATACAATGGTGGATCAACTGAATTCTTTTGCATCAGAAGTTACAAGAGTTGCTCGTGAGGTGGGAACCGAAGGAAAGTTGGGCGTGCAAGCTTTCGTCAGAGGAGTTGCTGGTACGTGGAAAGATTTAACTGATAACGTCAACTCAATGGCGGAGAACCTCACCGGACAAGTCCGCAATATTGCTGAAGTCACCAAAGCGGTAGCTAATGGTGACCTCTCGAAGAAAATTACCGTCGATGCCAAAGGCGAAATTTTAGACTTGAAGAATACCACCAATACAATGGTGGATCAACTCAGTTCCTTTGCATCGGAAGTAACACGGGTGGCGCGGGAAGTGGGAACTGAAGGCAAGTTGGGCGGACAAGCCCAAGTCCAAGGCGTTGCAGGTACCTGGAAAGATTTGACCGACAACGTCAACTCGATGGCGGGGAACCTAACGGCACAGGTGCGGGGGATTGCCAGAGTTGTTACCGCAGTTGCCAACGGCGACTTGAAACGCAAATTGATGCTAGATGCCAAAGGTGAAATTGAAACTTTGGCAGAAACAATCAACGAAATGATTGATACCCTAGCCACCTTTGCCAATCAAGTGACCACAGTGGCGCGGGAAGTGGGAATCGAAGGAAAGTTAGGCGGACAAGCCAGAGTACCTGGGGCGGCTGGAACTTGGAAAGATTTGACCGATAACGTCAACGAACTCGCTGCTACACTGACAACCCAGTTGCGAGCGATCGCCGAAGTTGCTACAGCTGTAACTAAAGGCGATTTAACTCGTTCCATTGCTGTCGAAGCATTAGGGGAAGTTGCCATCCTCAAAGACAACATCAACCAGATGATTGCCAACCTGCGAGAAACAACTCAGAAAAACACCGAACAAGACTGGTTGAAAACTAACCTCGCTAGGTTTACCCGAATGCTCCAAGGTCAGCGAGACTTGGAAACTGTATCTAAATTAATTCTCTCAGAACTCGCACCCCTAGTAGGAGCGCAACATGGTCTATTCTACTTGATGGACTCTGGGGAAAATACGCTGTATTTGAAACTAATTAGTAGCTACGCCTATCGGGAACGCAAACATCTAGCCAACCGCTTCTACATGGGTGAAGGTTTGGTGGGACAATGCGCCTTAGAAAAAGAGCGAATTCTGCTCACCCAAGTGCCGAACGATTATATCAAAATTGGCTCCGGCTTAGGAGAAGCTACACCCCTGAATGCCGTAGTCTTACCCGTACTGTTTGAAGGACAAGTGACAGCAGTCATTGAATTAGCATCCTTCCGCCGCTTTAGCGAAATTCACCTCACATTCTTCGACCAACTTACTGAAAGTATCGCGATCGTCCTCAACACGATCGCCGCTTCCATGCGAACTGAAGAATTACTCAAGCAGTCGCAATCTTTAGCAGAAGAACTACAAACCCAGCAAAACGAACTCCGAGAAACCAACAAACGCTTAGAACAACAAGCCCAATCACTCAAAGCCTCGGAAGATTTACTCAAAGGACAACAAGAAGAACTGCAACAAACCAACGCTGAATTAGAAGAAAAGGCAGAATTATTGGCTCAGCAAAAGAAAGAAGTCGAGCGTAAAAATCAGGAAATCGAACAAGCAAGAACGTCTTTAGAAGAAAAAGCCGAACAACTCGCCCTCTCCTCAAAATATAAATCAGAGTTTCTTGCCAACATGTCCCACGAATTGCGGACACCCCTTAATAGCTTGTTAATTTTGGCCAAGCTATTAACAGATAACATCGAAGGCAACCTCAGCAAGAAACAAGTTGAATACAGCCAGACAATTTACTCAGCAGGTACAGATTTGTTGGGGTTGATTAATGACATTCTCGATCTTGCCAAAATTGAATCTGGAACCATGTCAATTGAAATCACTCAAATGCTGTTGGCAGAGTTAGGCGAGCAAATTGAGCGCACCTTCCGGCAAATAGCCAATAGCAAAGGACTTGGTTTTGCAATTGAATTTCTGCCGGAATTGCCACCCAGCATTTATACAGATGTCAAACGCTTACTACAGGTATTGAAAAATCTCCTCTCCAACGCCTTTAAATTCACAGAACAAGGAGAGGTGCGGTTAAGGATTGCAGTGGCAACGCAAGGATGGAGTCCCCACCAGGAAATCTTAAATCGCGCCCAGATGGTTATCGCTTTCTCAGTCAGCGACACTGGTATCGGTATTGCCCTGGACAAACAAAAAGTCATCTTCGAGGCATTTCAGCAAGCAGATGGCTCTACCAGTCGCAAATACGGCGGTACAGGATTGGGCTTATCAATTAGCCGCGAAATTGCCCACTTATTTGGCGGCGAAATCAAACTAGTTAGTCAACCCGGTCAAGGTAGCGCCTTTACATTCTATTTACCACAGGGAGAGGGACACACAGACACGGGGACACTCTTACGCTCCGACGCACAGAGAATATTTGAGCGATTCTCCACCTCACCCTATCCTGGGGGAATGCTAAGAGCCAACGGCTTCGGTAGTGAGGTGTTGCTACCGCAACCGACGGAAACCGGGACTGCAACTAACTCACCCTATCTCCCCCTTGCTGGATCTTCATCTCCTCACTCACCACTAATAAATGACGATCGCACTACAATCGCCATTGGCGATCGCGTATTATTAATTGTCGAAGATGACGTTAACTTTGCGCGTATCCTTCTAGAGATGGCGCAACAGCACGGATTCAAAGCGATAACTGCCCAAACTGGCACTACAGGCTTGATGCTAGCCCAGCAATTTCTCCCTTCAGCTATTTTGCTAGATATTAGATTGCCAGAAATGGATGGTTGGACGGTGTTAGATCGTCTCAAACACGACCCGAATACCCGTCACATTCCCGTACACATCATGACCGTTGAGGAAGGCAGACAGCGCGGTTTGCAATTAGGAGCGATCGCATATCTGCAAAAACCATTAACCAGTGACACAATATCGCAAGCGTTGAACAAAATTAAAGGTTTCGTCGAACGCCAAGTGAAAAATTTATTGGTAGTCGAAGACGACGACACTCAACGCCATAGCATTGTCGAGTTAATTGGCGACACCGATGTTGCTACCACAGCTGTGGACACAGGTGCAGCAGCCCTCGAAGCTATCCGCAACCAGCATTTTGATTGTCTCGTCCTCGATTTAGGACTACCAGACATGACCGGATTTGAACTGATCGAGCAAATCAAGCTTTTACCGAACGGCAAAGCTTTGCCAATAATTGTCTACACAGGTAAAGAAATTAGCAAAGCTCAAGAAACTGAACTCAGACGAATTGCACAGACAATCATTATCAAAGATGTGCGATCGCCCGAACGCCTCCTCGATGAAACAGCATTGTTCTTACACCGAGTCCAAGCAAATTTGCCAGAACCCAAGCGCCAAATCCTCGAACAACTTCATTCTCGAGACCACTTGCTCGTCGGCAAAAAAGCGCTAATTGTAGACGACGATATGCGGAATATCTTCGCCCTCACAAGTATGTTAGAGCGTTATCAAATTCAGGTGTTATATGCTGAAAACGGCAGAGAAGGAATTACTTTGTTAGAAACTACACCAGATATTGATATCGTTTTAATGGACATCATGATGCCAGAAATGGACGGTTACGAAACAACACGTCAAATCCGCCAAAACAATCGCTTTCAATCCTTGCCGATTATTGCCCTTACCGCCAAAGCCATGCAAGGCGATCGCGATAAGTGCATTGAAGCAGGCGCATCAGATTACATTACTAAACCCGTAGATACCGAACAATTACTTTCACTTTTACGCGTTTGGTTATATCGGTAAAACAAATTGAGGAATTGGAGATTGGGAGTTATATCGTGTCCGGTTAAAGAGTTATCATTAAGATGGCAGGGGGTTTCCTGGTTTTTGCACAGATGCGGGAATTATAACTAATTAGGCGGACATGATATTAAGAGCTATTCTTCCAATTTCACTCATCCTGATGATGCAACAAGTTTTCACCTTCAGTAGATGCAGCGATCGCTTTTTTGTGGGTTAATAAGCTAATGGATGGATTATTAAGCCATTCAACAAATCTCATAAATTTTTATACCAAGCTAAAGAACTGCTTTGCAGTCAGAATAATGGCTAAGAAATCACTATCTCTCAAGGGACTACGGTTACTCGTTGTTGATGATGACCCTGATACGAGAAAAATACTTGCTATTTTATTTAAATTAGAGGGTGCAGAAGTTATTGCAGTCGCCTCAGCCCCGGAAGCTTTGGAAGCAGTTTCATCTCTTCAACCTGACATTTTAATCTGTGATATTTGTTTACCAGGTGAAGACGGCTATTCACTGCTGGAAAAAGTTAGAAAAGTAAACAAACAACAAACGCACCCAGAAATTCCAGCTATTGCGATGACAGCTTTTGTTGACGAACAAGACTCCACCAGTGCATTGTTAGCAGGTTTTCAAACTCATATATATAAGCCAATTGATTTGAAGGAGTTAGTCTGTGTAGTTACTCATTTAATTGATACAAGTAGTAATCTTAGTTCAAATTGAGAATTGAATGCAGTTAAAATATACCTCCTGCCTCCTGCCCCCTGCCCCCTGCCTCCTGCCTCCTGCTATATCAACTTCTGCTAATTCGTCCAGTCAAAGAAGCAACTACAAATATTAATCTACTCGGCTCGACGGGTTTGGGCAGATGCACTTGGTAACCTGCACTCAGAGCCTCTATACGTTCGTTATCTCCAGCAAGGGCGGTTATTGCTATGGCTGGAATTTGTCCTCCTTGTTCAACGCTCAGTGCCCTTACCTGGCGAATCAGTGTATAACCGTCTTCATCTGGCATCATGATATCAGATATAAGTACGTCATAGCCCCCAGGATTTGCCATCAGCGTTGATAATGCTTGACTTGCAGACGCGACTGGCGTTACTTCAACTCCATAGAGTTCGAGCAGTGTAATCAGAAACTCGCGTACATATAGTTCATCATCCACCACAAGTACGCGTACACCATCAAGCGATCGCATCTCCTGTGAGGGTACTAACTGTCTTAAGTCCGATAACTCTGTAGTATTGGGCGTATTACTTTCTTCAACGTTAGTTGGCAGGGGTAATTTAACAATCAACGTTGCCCCTTGTCCCTCACCTGGGCTATGGGCTTCAACTGTACCACTGTGGAGTTCCACCAAATGACGCACAATCGTCAGCCCTAGTCCCAGTCCAGTGTTTGAGCGCGTTCTACCGCTATCTGCCTGACGGAAGCGATCGAAAATATAGGGGAGAAAGTCAGCCCTGATACCTTGACCTGTATCGCTGATTTGAATTTGAGCTTGTTCGTGAATATATTCTAGTAAAACTTCAATTCTGCCTCCCCTGGGGGTGAATTTAATCGCGTTAGAAAGTAAATTCCAAAAAACTTGTTGTAAGCGAACCGCATCACCTAAAATTCTGATGGTGGAAGGCTCAAGCTGAGATTCAATTTGAATATTTTTGGACTCTGCTGCTAAACGCAGTAAGTTGATGGCTGAATCAACCACAAGGGCAAGTTCAATCAGTTCGTAGTTCAGACGCAGCCTACCTGAGGTGATGCGCGAGATGTCTAAGAGATCCTCAATCAACCGGGCTTGAACTTTGGTACTGTGTTCGATCGCTTCTAGCCCCTGATTCACAGTATCTTCATCTACCTGATGTGTCCGCAGCAGTTGCGCCCACCCCAGCATGGCATTCAACGGGTTTCGCAGTTCGTGGGAAAGCATGGATAAAAACTCATCCTTGACACGATTGGCACTCTCAGCCGCAGTTCGGGCTAACTGTTCTTGAGTCAATAAATGAGCGCGTTCTGCTTCCCAGTATTTGAGGCGGGTAATATCTTCAATCGCCAAGAGAATCAACTCTGTATTATCGTCTATTTTAGGCATTTTCCGGGCATTGAGCCGCATAATTTTCTGCCCTATCTGTTCAAAGTTATGCTCAATCTCAAAATCTTGAATTGAGCTGTTGTTTGTGAGAATCTGTTCTAGGAGCGATCGCAATTGAGGAATATTCCACTGCCCATTGCCAATTTCAAAAATCGAGCGGTCTAGTGTTTCGGCTGCTACAACTTGGAACATATTGTAGAAAGACAAATTGGCAAGGACTACTCGTAAATCTGCATTCAGCACCACTAGCGATTCTCGCACAGTTTCTACAATCGCTTTAGCGTAATCCCCAGATGCTTTGAGCTGATTTACGCTGCGTTTGAAAGCATCAATGTCAACTAATACGACCACAGCACCATCAATTTTATTATCTATTGTCCGGTAGGGTCGGATTCGCAGGTCATACCAATGACCCTGTTGGTCTTGAACTTCCTGAACTTTGAGGTTGAGGGTATTAATTACTTGTAAGATTTGTTCTTCTAAGTCGGGGAGATTGAGATTGTGGTTGATATCACTCAGCGGTCGCCCTATATCGGTGGGAATCAGGTTGAAGATTGTCCCCGCTATTGGTGTAAAGCGGCGAATCTGCAAATCACCTCCTAACATCAAGATCGGAATATTGATACTACTGAGTAGATTCTGTAAATCATTGCCGACCTGAGTGGATTCAATATTCCGCCGTTGCAGTTCGTCGTTTATCGTATTCAGTTCTTCATTAGTTGCTTGAATTTCTTCTTTGGCGGTTTCCAGTTCTTCGTTCGTACTTTGCAATTCTTCGTTACTTGAGAGGATCTCTTCGTTGGCAGCTCTCAAGTCTTGATTAGTAGCTTGCTGTTCCTCAATAATTGATTGTAGATATTCTTTAGTGGTTGCCAACTCTTGTTTTAGTTGGTTAGTTTCTTGCTGTCTGCGGTTTTGTTGCTGGCTATAAGCGCCGTGACCATCTTCAGGTGGCTCTAAGACAGGCGTTGCTGATAAGGGAATCTCATGAAACAGAACTAAAAAGTAGTTTTCGCTGGCTTTATTAGGTTTGAAAGGAATGACATCAATCTTAACCTCCCTAATTTGATCGTCATGCCTATAATTTAAATTTTCCTTCGCCACCCGCTCTTGCCGTTTTTTTGCCTGATGAATTGCAGTGCGTAACTCTAGTCGCAACTCTTCTTTTGCCATCTTCAGCAAATTAAAGCTTGGTCTGCCAGGTGCGGGTTGCAAATACAAGCTGGTTTGTCCCCTAAATTGGAGAATTTCCAAATCGGCGTTGACAATTACACCCACCGGAGCATATCGATCTAACACAATCCGGTCAGCTTCTTTATGCATTTCTAAGTCATTCCAGACCTGTTCGTTGACTACAGGTTGGGGGTTGGCAATTTCTTGTGGATAGGTGTTAGGAACCAGATCGATCCCTACTCGAGTAGGGGCCATTTTCCAGGAATAAATTTTGTACTTTCTCTCTACTAAATTAAATAATTCGGTAAATTCACCCACTGTCTCAGAAGTACCTAACATTAAATAGCCCGTTGACTTGAGACCATAGTGAAACAGGGGTAGGAGCTTCTTTTGGAGTGAGCTTCCTAAATAAATCAACATATTGCGACAAGTAATCAAATCCAACCGAGAAAAAGGTGGGTCAGCGATTAGGTTTTGTCTGGCAAAGACGCACAACTCGCGCACTGGCTTACTAATTTGGTAACCACCCTCTACCTGGATAAAGAAGCGCTGTAGACGTTGTTGAGAAACATCTGCTAACTGGCTATGCTTGTAAATGCCATTACGTGCTTTCTCAATCGCCACTTCATTGATGTCTGTAGCAAAAATCTGCACGGGGGGATTAATTCCCAAGCCTGTTAAATATTCCAGCAGACAAATAGCAATCGAGTAAGCTTCTTCACCCGTTGAACATCCTGCTACCCAGATTCGCAAGGGTGAATCAGGGGTTCGACCTTTGACAATATTAGGAAATACCTTCGTTTTTAAAGCCTCAAAAGCTTCGGAATCTCGGAAAAAACAAGTGACGGAAATCAGCACATCTTGATATAAGGCACTCACTTCTCCAGTATTTTCTTGAAGATAGCGGACGTAATCTTCTAGCCTTTCGAGTTTGTATAAAATCATCCGGCGTAAGATCCGCCGCTTGAGCGTGGTTTGTTTGTAGAAAGAAAAGTCAACTCCTGTAGAATTTCGTAAAAGACCGAAAATACTAGAAAGAGCATCCCCTTCTTCAGGTAATGCCTCAGTTGGTTGTACTGGGGTTTTGCTAGCTACGTAAGGATGACGACTAATTTTTATTAGTTCTTCGGCGATCGCTTCTGGAGGTAAGATAAAGTCTACATAACCGGAAGCGATTGCGGTGTTCGGCATACTACTGACTCTTGCTGTTTCTTCGCACTGGGCAAAGGTAATGCCCCCAGCTCCTTTGATAACTTCTAGTCCCCGGGCGCCATCTGCGTCACCCCCCGATAATACCACTGCGATCGCTTTGCTTCCCCGCTCCTCTGCTAAGGAAATAAAGAAAGCATCGACTGTCATAAAATGACCGCGCGTCTTCGGGCGTGGCGAGAGTTTCAGCACTCCCTCAGAAATAGTCATCTTGGCATTGGGCGGAATCACGTACACATGATTTGGTTGCACCACCGTACCATCTTTTACCTCAGATACAGCCATCTGAGTTATGCCAGAGAGAATTTCGCTCAACAAGCTTTTTTGATTCGGGCTTAAGTGTTGAATCAGCACAAATGCCATGCCTGTATCGCTTGGCAAATGACTCAGTAATCGTGTAAATGCTTCCAATCCACCGGCAGAAGCTCCCATTGCGACAATCGGAAATAATTCCTTTTGATTTTCTTCTTCTTGCTCGCTATTGCTAGCTTGCCCCGTAGTGGAATTAGATTCAGACTTTTTAGAAGACTGCCGCGGTGTCATAGTGTCTACTAAATAATAGTTTGGGATGCTTCGTTTTTAATTCCAAGGAATTATATTTCTATCTTGACTAGTTTGATAAAGCTTTAACTAAATAGGGATAACATTATACCTTTAGTAATAAAAATAATCTATTCCTAAAGTTATATTTGTGAGGGTGAAAGCTGGGTTGCTAGCTGATAACTGTTGACTGTGAACAGTGGAATATTTTTTTATAGTAAAATTGTATCACTCTTACTCCCTGCCCCTACCTCTGAGACAAAATAGGTCAACCTAAGCTAAAATTCAAGCAGAGTAAGCTTTTCACGCTTAGGAACACTTCATGTTTGAGACCCTAGAAACTCGACTTTACCAATTAGAACAATTTGCCAACTCCCTTGTTTCTCAACAACTAACGCACATTAGCGTTTTGAGCATCGGGATTATCTTTGCAGCTGGCTTATTCACCAGCCTTACACCTTGTATGCTTTCCATGCTGCCAATTACCATTGGTTACATCGGTGGTTATGAAGCAAAAAGCCGCCTCCAAGGTGCTGCACAATCAACTTGGTTTGCTTTGGGTTTGGCAACTACACTGGCAGGGTTAGGTATATTAGCAGGTTTAGTAGGAAAAGTCTACGGTCAAGTGGGAATTGGTTTACCAATCATTGTTAGCATCATCGCCATTCTCATGGGGCTGAACTTATTGGAAGCGCTACCTTTACAATTTCCATCCTTGAACGAAACCAATTGGATTTCCCCAGATTTACCAGCGGGATTGCGTTCCTATTTACTGGGGCTGACTTTCGGCTTAGTTGCATCTCCTTGTAGCACGCCTGTTTTAGCTAGCTTGCTGGCTTGGATTACCAATACAAAAGACTTAATTCTGGGTGCTGTTTTACTACTTTCTTATACAGCTGGTTACGTAGCACCATTGATTTTAGCGGGTACTTTTACTGCTTCAATTAAAAAGTTGCTAGAATTGCGTCGCTGGTCAGGTTGGATTAACCCAGTTAGCGGGGCATTATTAGTAGGATTCGGGGTATTTTCTTTAATTTCTCGAATTCCTGTTGGTAGTTTTTAACTAAGAAACCAGAATTCTGAAGATTGTATATTAATTATCCCATGTGAGTAATGACTTTAGAAGATTCCACTTCCAATAAAATCAGTTGGTGGGCTGTACCTGGGCAGTATTTCCGCCGAGAATTTTTGCCTGTCTTGACAGATTTACGACTGGCGATTGTTCTACTATTATTGATTGCAATTTTCAGTGCCACTGGTACTGTAATTGAGCAAGGGCAGTCACCTGCATTTTACCAAGCTAATTATCCAGAACATCCAGCATTATTTGGTTTCTTAACTTGGAAAGTAATTCAAGTAGTTGGCTTAGACCATGTATATCGGACTTGGTGGTTTTTAGCATTACTGATTTTATTTGGCACCAGCTTAACGGCTTGTTCTTTTAGTCGTCAGTTACCAGCCTTAAAAGCAGCCCAACGCTGGAAATATTACGAAGAACCACGGCAATTTAAAAAACTAGCTTTAAGTGCAGAATTAGATACTGGTTCTCTCGATTCTCTTAACCAAATATTACAAAATCGCCGCTATAAAATTTTTTCCGACCCAGAAAAAGAAAATCTATTATACGCCCGTAAGGGAATAATCGGACGCATTGGCCCAATTATTGTGCATATTGGTATCGTCACTATTCTGCTTGGGGGAATTTGGGGAGCAATGACTGGATTTATTGCCCAGGAAATAATAGCCAGCGGCGATACATTTCAGGTAAAAAATATTATCGATGCTGGCCCTTTAGCAGCACCCCAAGTGCCAAAAGATTGGTTTGTGCGAGTCAATCGCTTTTGGATTGATTACACTCCAACTGGAGGTATTAATCAATTTTATTCAGATTTATCTGTCTTAAATAGTCAAGGAAAGGAAGTTGACCGCAAAAATATTTTTGTCAACCAACCTCTACGCTATCATGGCGTAACTTTCTACCAAACTGATTGGGGAATTGCAGCTGTGCGCGTCCAATTTAATAACAGCCCAGTTTTTCAGCTACCAATGGTCAAGTTAAACACCAACGGTCAAGGTGCGATTTGGGGAAGCTGGATTCCGACTAAACCAGATTTGAGCGAAGGTGTTTCCGTGTTAGCCAAAGACTTGCAAGGAATGGTATTAATTTATGATGTCAAAGGCAAACTAATTAATACTATACGCGCTGGCATGTCTGCCGAAGTTAATGGCGTGAAATTGAAAATAATCGATGTAATTGGCAGTACCGGCTTACAAATCAAAGCCGATCCAGGTATACCAATTGTTTATTCAGGATTTGCTTTACTCATGTTGGGTGTAGTGATGAGTTACTTTTCCCACTCCCAGATTTGGGCATTACAAAAAGGCGATCGCTTATATGTCGGTGGTAAAACTAATCGCGCCCAAGTCGCTTTTGAACAAGAGATTTTAGAAATTTTAGATCGACTGAGTTCGCAGCCAAAGAATGAGGATAAAGAAATGGCAATTGAAGTTTAATTGTTATTTGTCATTTGTGGTTAACGTTGCTACTAACGCAGTCCAGGCTACAATAGTGCATGAGAAAAACTTGTGATATGCCGTTGCGAGTGCAACGAAGCAATCATATTATGTCCACTTAATTATTTACTAAAATCTAATAATCCCAGGGCAAATGCATCTAATTTCTGACAAAGTGTTATGGATAAACTAGAAGACGGCTCAGGTGAATAATTTTGCCTGGCGGGCATTAGGAGGAAATCAATGAAGCTTTGTACTGATTGGTCAATGTAAAAAAGTCAACATTAATAGTATTCACGCTTGTCCACTTGCTCAACCATGACATTCTCATTCTCAAAGTAGAATGAAGCCAGATAAGCGTGAAACTCAAGCCTAAAATTACAGCGTATTGCAGGTTTATGAGGTACAAAACTGAGAATTCAAAACTCTAATTATTCTTTATCCCTTCTGCCTGGTTGTTGAGCGCAGCCGAAACACTGCCTCCTGCCTCCTGCCTCAAAACCTGTGACTTTGTACTTCATGTAAATAAAAACTGCTGTATGATTGCTGACCACTTTGCAGTGATAGAGTTTCTATTGGTAAATAAAATGCGTTCGCCCTGATTTCTGTATGAAAGAATCAAGGGCATAGTGCGATAACTGCCACCAATCCTTGTCCATCGGGCAATCCCCAACATCGTCACTCGACCGCTGATCGCGAACATAGCCAAGATTATCTAGTTCAATTGACGCATCGTTGTAGCCTTTATCTCCGGCAGGAGGCATTGTAACAATGATAAGATATCGAGCATGGGCGGCAAGTGGTTTTTGAATTGTCATTGTGAGAGACAATAACTCTACTAGGAAACGCCCTACCTCTTCATCCTCTTATTTTGGCGACGGTATTAAGAAGAGACTGGATTTTATGAATAACAACCCTCCTACCACTCCTGCACAATGTCCTTTCCGTGGAAGCCGCATTGGCGGTGCGCTCGGCTCCAAGCCGCAAACTGATGATTGGTGGCCGAACCGACTTCAAGTCGAGCTGCTTCACCAAAATTTGCCCCAAGCTAACCCGCTGCGAGATTTCGATTACAAGGAAGCCTTCACGAAGATTGACTTTGAACAGTTGAAGAGCGATATCAAAGCGCTGCTGACCGATTCAAAGGACTGGTGGCCAGCCGACTATGGTAATTACGGACCTCAGATGATTCGCATGGCGTGGCACGCCGCAGGCACCTACCGGATCGCAGACGGTCGGGGCGGAGCGAGTCAGGGTATGCAACGCTTTGCACCAATCAATTCGTGGTGGGATAATGGGAACACAGATAAATCGCGACGGCTGCTCTGGCCCATCAAGCAGAAATATGGTGCGGCAATCAGCTGGGCTGATTTGATGAGTCTGACTGGCAACTGCGCGCTCGAAATCATGGGGTTTAAGACCTTTGGTTTTGGTGGCGGTCGCATTGATGCCTGGGAGGCAGATCGCGCGACATACTGGGGGCCAGAGTTCTGGAACGGCGATCCGGTTGACAATATCAAGGAACATCCTGGTCATCCTGAGGAGATGGTCACTCGCACGATTCGGTGGGTTGGGAAGCCGAACGAGGAATACTACGACCTTGAGAACCCGCTAGCAGCTTCGCATCAGGCGCTAATTTACGTCAATCCAGAAGGTCCAAACGGCGAAGGCGACCCCTATGGCTCAGCGCGAGACATTCGCGAGACGTTTGCGCGTATGGGCATGAATGACGAAGAAACTGTCGCGCTTATTGCAGGTGGTCATGCCTTTGGCAAAAGTCACGGTATGGTCTCGGCGGACAAGATCGGTCCAGCGCCGGAAGCCGCGCCGATTCAGGCTATGGGCTTGGGGTGGCAGAACCCTGAAGGCACTGGGTTTGCCGAATATACGATGACGAACGGGATCGAAGGATCGTGGACTCCAAACCCAACCCAGTGGGATAACAGTTACCTAACCAATCTTTTTAAGTACGACTGGGAACAGACAAAGAGTCCAACAGATGCCATTCAGTGGAAGCCGAGCAATCCTAATGCGCCAAAGACACCGGATGCCCATCAACCGGGCGTTGAACATTCGTTAATGATGATGACTTCGGACATTGCGTTGAAGGTCGATCCGGTCTATCAGGAGATCTGTCAGCACTTCTTGGATGACTTCGATTACTTCAGCGATGCGTTCGCGCGCGCCTGGTATAAGCTGATCCATCGAGACATGGGACCGAAAACGCGCTATCTCGGTCCGGAAATTCCAGAGGAAGATCTGATCTGGCAAGATCCAATTCCAGCACTGGATCATGAGGTTGTTGATGTCGCCGATATCAATTCTCTCAAGGATAAGATTTTAGCGAGTGGGATTTCTGTTTCGGCGCTTGTGTCAGCCGCTTGGTCAGCCGCGTCGAGCCACCGCCATTCTGACAAGCGCGGCGGCGCAAACGGAGGGCGCATTCGCCTCAATCCCCAGAAAGACTGGGAAATGAACCGCCCGCAGGAACTTGGCAAGGTGCTA
Source organism: Nostoc sp. S4 (assembly GCA_029379225.1). Lineage (GTDB taxonomy): Bacteria > Cyanobacteriota > Cyanobacteriia > Cyanobacteriales > Nostocaceae > Nostoc. The sequence continues at coordinate 40,109 of JAQYWR010000004.1, forward strand.
TCGACCCTTGAGCAAATTCAGTCCGAGTTTAACAGCACTCAGTCGGGCAGCAAAAAAATCTCAATCGCAGACCTTATCGTCCTCGGTGGCTGTGCTGCGATCGAGAAGGCCGCGCAAGACGCTGGGGTTTCTGTTGCCGTCCCATTTACACCGGGTCGGATGGATACAACTCAGGAATTGACAGACGTTGAAATGATTAATTGGCTGAAGCCAGTTTCGGACGGTTTCAGAAATTATCACAATCAGGCGGTTGGCTATAAGGTGAAGCCGGAGCGAATCTTCCTCGATCGGGCGCAGCTTTTGACACTGACTGCGCCTGAGTGGACGGTTCTGGTCGGCGGACTTCGCGCCCTCGATCAGAATTGGGATTATTCAAAGCACGGTAGTTTCACCGATCGACCCGGCGTCTTGACAAATGACTTTTTCCGTGTCCTGACCAGTATGGACTATGAGTGGAAGCCGATAGACTATCGCGAGATGCTGTTTAACATTTGCGATCGCAAAACGGGTGAAACGAAGTTCACTGCGACACGCTGCGATCTCATCTTCGGCTCGAACGCCGAACTGCGTCAGATTGCTGAAGTCTATGGCGCTAATGACGGTCACGAGCGGATGGTCAAGGACTTCGTCGCAGCCTGGAACAAGGTGATGATGCTCGATCGCTTCGACGTTCGCGCTTAACAAATTAGTGCAGCGTCACAGGTTATTTTTAGGGTAGACACCTTCGGAATAGCTTGCTAGATGGGAATTTAGGAGATAGTCCACCCTAGTTTTTAGCCTTGACACTGCACTAGCTAAATATTGACGCGCACTAATGATAAGTAGGTGGGTGTGAATATTTATCGTTGGGATGAGGGAGGAGGCAGGAGGCAGTGTTTCGGCTACTTCGACTTCGCCCCTCGGCTTCGCTCGGGATGAACTCAGTACAAGTGCGCTCAACAACCGGGCAGAAGGAAAAAGGGTTTAAGTCTATTTTATTTTTCTTAACTAGCTTTGTTTTTTTACACTGTTTTACTTAGGATATTTTTATATTGTCAGTTCCTAAAGCGCCCTCTTAGGATTCATCAAAGCCGGAAACAACTTGACTAATACAATTCCTCCGACCAAAGCAAAAATTGAGCCTAAGCCGATAAATATTAGAGGTAATAACCATAAACTCAGCCAAGAGTTAATCTTTGCGGAACGTGGCTTGTCAGGACGGTATAAAACTTCTACCTGGTCGCCTCTAGTATATCCTGGTGGGTCGCTACCTGAATTTGATTCAAAAACTGTTGGCTCACCTGCACGGGTAGTAAATTGTACTATTGGATAGTAAGCATAAGAATAATGGCCATCGCTATCAACTGATGAATGTTCTACTAAATCGATGACTGTCCCTTGTGCTGGAATTGCGGTAGCGACATAAGACCGAGTATTCATGCCAATAATTATGCCTATGACAGCAAATACACTGCCAACACCACCAAAGATTGAACCAAATAGAAGTAGGAATTTTGTATCTTCGTTCATAAGATGTTAAAAAGTTTGGTATAGTTAGTAGTTTGTTTTCTCTGCTGATTTGTAGTTTTGATTTCAAGTTTTAGAGATTTTTTATCAAGTAAAAATATAATTTTTGTAGGGTGCGTTAGGCTAAAACCGTCACACACCCTACTTAAGGTTTACTTTATAATTGGTTTCCATAAGTCGATGTTTGTAGATTAAATAACAATCGGGGAAAACTAGGGGAGACGAGTTAGGAGTTAGAAGTTATTCTCAAAAATTCTCTTGTCTCCCCACACTCCCCACACTTCCCACACTTCCTACACTCCCCACACTCCCCACACTTCCCACACTCCCCACCTTCTCCTACATCACTCCCATCTCTTGCAACCCCTGGCGTAGTCTGTTGGCCTCTTGGGGATTATGCCTTTCGTGAAGTGCGATCGCTCTTTTAAAAGCTGTTAAACTTTCTTGATGATTGCCAGCTTTGAGCAAGACTACGCCTAAATTTTGATATGCTTCGGCATAGTTAGGATTTAAGACGATCGCATTTTGATAACAAGCGATCGCATCTGTAAATAAACCCAAAGCTTTAAATGTCATCCCCAGGTTATAATATCCCGATACAAAACTCGGATCGATTTTCAAAGCTGCGATGTAAGCAGTTTTCGCACCGTTGAAATCTCCTGCTGTTTTGAGTAAGTTACCTAAATTGTTGTAGGCTCCTAGTTTGAGCATGGGATAAATTGGCAATTTAATCCCAGCTTGATAATGATAAATCGCCTGTGGAAAATTTTTTAAGCGACTGTAGGCAATGCCTAGATGATAGTGGAGTTCGTACAAAATATCATAATTTTCTTCCCCAGCTGCGTGAGTTTCACTGATGTGCTGTAGTCCTCGTCTGAGTAACTCCATTCCTTGGGGAATTTTGCCAGTTTGCACATACAACGCCCCCAATTTACTGCAAACATAGGGGTCATCAGGATGAGTAGCGAGAAATCCTTCCATCGCTGTGGCGGCTTTGGCATATTTGTTATTTTGAGCGATCGCACTTTTTTGATATCCTACGTGAAGAATTGCCACTCCTGGTAAATAACCTACCTGCCAATGGGGTTCTTTAGTTAAAATTGCTGACACGCTATCATCGACTAAGGCATGGTAAGGACGGTCAAAGCGAATATCTGGATGATTGCGGAATAATCTCGAAACCAGAGAATAGGGAGATTGTTCTGCGCCAACTTCTTGGCGGACAAGGTTGAGTAACAGGTATTCATCTCTGGCGATCGTGTCTTGCAATAACGGTATAATTCCTGGTGTGAGAGTTTCATCAGCATCTAACACCAAAATCCAATCACCAGTTACATATTTTAAAGCTGCATTGCGGGCGTCACTAAAGTCATCGCACCATTTAAAATGATGGACTTTCGCCCCAAACTGTTGGGCAATATAAGGAGTGCGATCGATTGAGCCTGTATCCAACACTACCATTTCATCTACCACTTTGTTCACACTGCTTAGGCATTTAGGCAATGTTGCTGCTTCGTTTTTCACAATCATACACAGACTCAAACTCATAAGCCAATCGTTATTTAATTTACTGCTTGAAAAATAGGAAGTGTGGAGAGAATAACTCCTAAATCCTCACTTTTAACTCACCACCTAGCACTTTATTATGTGCAAAAATCAAGATTAACAAAATTACTGAGTAATTAATTCCAGGAGAAGGGGTGAATTTAATCCAGGGTCAAACCATCGGTGGACATTACCAAATTCTCACCCAACTAGGACAGGGAGAATTTGGTACGACTTTTTTAGCTCAAGACATGCAAACAGTGGGAAATCCGCAGTGCATTATTAAGCATTTTAAACCACTCTCTACTGATGCATACACTTTCAGTGAAGCTAAACGTTTGTTTGACGAGGAAGTGATAATTCTGCAAACTTTAGGAAAGCATGAGCAAATTCCTCAATTATTGGCTCACTTTCAAGAGAATCAAGAATTTTATTTAGTTCAAGAATTTATTCCAGGTCATGATATTAGCCAAGAAATACCTCCTCTAGGTAAGCGGTTGAGTGAAGCTGAAACTATTAAACTTCTAAAAGAGATTTTGGAAGTTTTAGCATTTGTTCATCAGTACAATGTGATTCACCTGGATCTCAAGCCTACCAATATTCGGCGCAGACAATTAGATAACAAGATTGTACTAATTGATTTTGGGGCTGTGAAACAAATTACTACGCAAATGATTAATTCTCAAGGGCAAACAAGTTTCACAGTTGCGATTGGTAGTTATGGTTATATACCAAGCGAACAAGCTAATCGTACTCCACAATTGAGCAGCGATATCTATGCAGTAGGAATTATTGGTATCCAAGCTTTGACAGGGATTAATCCTGCTGATTTTAACAGTCAAGGACTGCAAACTAACTATAATACAGGAGAAATTGATTGGCGCAATCAAATACAAGTAAGCCAGCAGCTAGGAGAAATTTTAGACATAATGGTGCTGTATGACTTCCGCCAGCGTTACCCGACAGCAACATCAGCATTGCAAGCTTTAGAAATGCTGGAGAAAACGCCAGATACCGTAATTCAGAAACCTTTGCAATTTGCCCCGCGTCAGAAATTTTTCATGAGTGTAGGAATAACTGCGGTAGTTGCTACTATAAGTTTATGGTTATTGCAATTACAAACTCATACACAAAATTTTTTGACATATCAAGATTCTAATTATGGGATAAAAATCAAATATCCCACAAATTGGAAAATTCAAGAAAATTCAAATTCTATAAATCAAGAATTAGTAATATTTTTCTCAACTGAAATCAGCAATTCAAATAATTATCAAGAGCTTTTAACTGTATCTATTGAAAAATTTTATGGAAATTTAAAGGAATCGCAAGATTTATTTAGTAATGAAATCAAAGCTACTTTATCTAATGCCACTATTATAGATACAAGTGAAACGACTTTAGCAAAGAAACAAGCTAATCAATTAATTTTTCTCAGCAAAGATAGAAAAAAGAATTTAAAAAATTTACAAATTTGGACTTTAAAAAACAATCAAGCATACATCATCACCTATTCAGCAGGAATAGAGGATTACGATCGCTTCTTACCAACTGCAGAAAAAATGATAGAATCATTTGAAATTGATTAATGATTTTTTCAGCAGCAAAAGTGCGATCGCTCCTCCAGTGTCTTATTCCTGCGTTGCTACTTGAGAATGGTATTTAGGAAACTCCAAGAAATAACTTATCGTGTTTGAAGTTGCTGACTATTGACTGATGACTAATGACTGTGAATAGTAGGATATTTTTTTACTTGTCAGTCCCTTAGACTTATAATGCCGATACACTTGAGTTAAAAATCCTGAAAACTCGCCCTTAGGGTGTATCTACTTCTTTATTCAGTGTACAATCAAAATAACAGATTTATCTAATGAGTCTTGGGTAATAATTAAGAATTTTTTTCAATAAAACTTACTCAAATTCAATGCTTATTTAAATCTGCTAAATATTGTCAGATAATCATATATATAATGAAAAAGTCATTGGTAACAAGAGTAGAATTACTTTATCAAAAGCTGAAAGAATATTTGCGATCGCCTAACAGTTGGTTTTTAAATACACCAGAAAGGTCGCTCCTACAAGCTTACGAAGCAGCTCAGAGAATTAAAAATATTGAGATTGAACATTTTCATGGCAATAAAATCTCTTCAGTATCAGGAAAATATACTGAAAATATGATGTCTTATTGGCAAGTCTATCTTGATAAAAACTTAACTCTGATCAAAATTAGGCTGGCAGAATTCACACTGAGTCGGAAAATTATTGATATTTCTAACTCTGTTTTGTTAGATAAATTGAAAGTTATTGATGAAGTTGTAGAGAGGTACGCCATCAAAAATGAACTCATTAATTATCAGTCATTACAAAATAGCCACAGCAAAATCGACAAACAATCAGACTCACTTAATATCAAAGATATTAATACTACATCTCCATTTCAAAAAACTGGAGTTTTTCCCGGCTCTATTGGCAGAAGTCTTAATGTAATTAAAGGAGATTTTTCACCCCACGCAGAAGAAAATTTTACTAGAAATTATCGATTGTCTAGAAATAGAACCAGAATTGCCCTGAGATTTTTTCTGATTCTAATTATTGTACCGATTTTCACACAGTATTTATCTAAAGAACTTTTAGTAAATCCCATAGTAGAACGAATTAGAGGAGAGAATACAACTCAAATTTTTATTAATTCTGACATGGAAAAAGAAGCTCTCCATGAATTACAGAATTTTCAAGCAGCAATCAGATTTGAATCTTTTATAACTCAAGCACCAAAATTATCGTCAGAAGAAATCCAAGAAAAGATAAAAGACAAAGCATTTGAGATTGCTGAAGAATTTCGGATAAAAAGTAATCTTAGTATTAGTAATATTTTTGCCGATCTAATCTCATTAATTGCTTTTGCCTTAATTATCAGTTTGAGTAAGAAGGAAATTGTAATTGTTAAGTCATTTATAGATAATATTGTCTATGGTCTTAGCGATAGTGCCAAAGCATTTTTGATTATTCTGTTTACAGATATATTTGTAGGATTCCACTCGCCACATGGCTGGGAAATTATTTTAGAAGGATTGGCAGAACATTTAGGTTTGCCAGCTAATAATAGCGCAATCTTTTTATTTATTGCTACATTTCCAGTGATTTTAGATACTATCTTTAAATATTGGATATTTCGCTATCTCAGTCGTTTATCTCCATCAGCATTAGCTACATTAAAAGAGATGGATGAATAATAATATATAATTCAAACTCTGAGTAAAACAGCCTTGGTATTCGGATTTTCAACATAGATTCTGTACCTTACTCACTTGCAAATTTGACAAAAAATTAATTAGGGTACTCCTTTTGAACTTATAGTGATTCTGAGTTCTAAATCAGGACTTTTTAATTTTGACTTTTCTATTTTCAGAAGTTATTTATAAAATAAAAATAAAATTTCTGTAGGGTGTATTAGGTGCATATTTTGAGATGATTTGTTACGAAAAAGATAATGGAAGCGTCTAACGCACCATGTAATACCGTTTCATTTTAAGATTGATACAGATGGCAAGTAAGGGAGCAGGGGAAAGGATTAGGTATTTCATGAAATGGTATAACATAGTGGTGCGTTTGGCTAAAGCTATAACCCACGCTACCAGAAGATTTAGTTTATAAATAGTGTCTGAGTTCTCAATTCTTACCAAGAACTACGAATTATTTTGACCCTTTGTCCCTGATTCGCTACGCTATGTATATCTTAGTTTTTCTGAGGCGTGCTATGGATTTTGAAAGCAAAGCCAAAGCTCCGACTGCTACAGAGAATATAAAGTTTGCTCAACCAACTACTACTCGCAAACCACTAGAATTGCTGCGAAACACTGAGGCTTTGCTACGCCACCCAACTGTAGCAACACTAGCGCCGATTTTACCACCAAAACTCAGTAATAGATTGCAAACAACCTCATCTTTAGCAGATGAATCTTTTAAGCAACTAGTAGAAATTGACCTAGACAATATCAGTGATTTTGAATTGCGACCTGCACGAATTTGTGCTGGCTTAAGCTTTACTGGTTTTGGAGCGCTGACGATCCTAGTACTACTGTTGTACTTAAACACTTTGCATCCAGAACTGAATACAGTAGAACAGATTCGGCAATATTGGTATCAATATGCTTGGTTTGTGAGTTTAGGAATTGCAGGAATGTTTATTTTGGGTCGTGAAGCTATGCGTCCACTCCCAAAACGGCGAAAATGAGGAGATTTGATAAATGAATTATGATGCTTTTATTGTTCCACCAGGTTCAAAGATTTCTCTGAAAAAAAACTACGATCCAGCTTATAAAACTGATTATTATCAAAAAACTGATGCTTTAAGTAAATTACAGGCAGATATTCAACGATTAGCAAATTACCAAAATATTCTTTATGCTCAAAACACTTATGCCATATTAATTATTTTTCAGGCAATGGATGCTGCTGGCAAAGACAGCACAATTAAACATGTGATGTCTGGCGTGAATCCACAAGGATTTCAGGTGTTTAGTTTTAAAGGTCCAAGTGCAGAAGAATTAGACCACGATTACTTGTGGCGAACAATGAAAGCTTTGCCAGAAAGAGGACGAATTGGTGTATTCAACCGTTCATATTATGAAGAAGTATTAGTGGTTCGCGTCCATCCAGAAATGCTGAAAAAGCAACAACTACCGAAATTTCCTGACGAAAATCAAATTTGGAAACAACGCTTTCAAGAAATTAACAATACAGAAAAATATTTGGTAGATAATGGTGTGATTATTCTGAAATTTTTTCTGAATGTCTCTAAAAAAGAGCAGAAAAAACGCTTTTTACAACGGCTTGAGTCTCCAGAAAAAAATTGGAAATTTTCCGATAGTGATGTCAAAGAAAGAGCTTTTTGGGATGATTATATGGAAGCTTATGAAGAAGTTTTCAATAATACTAGTACAAAATGGGCACCTTGGTATATTATTCCTGCCGATCGCAAATGGCTTACACGCCTGGTAGTTGCGAATATTATCTGCACAAAACTAGAAGAACTGAATTTGAAATACCCGATAGTCAGTGAAGAACACAAGCAACAACTTTTGCAAGCAAAACGCATTTTGGAACAGGAAGATTAAGCTATCAAGTTATCGCCGTAGTCATATAAGTTAGGACACAAAAACAAGCGCGAATGTCAGGAAGAGTAATGTTTTTACCTCCTGCCTCCTGCCTCCTGCCCCCTGCCCACTGCTATAATTGCGATTCTTCAAAACATAAAAACTGCCGAATTTTGACGGACATGATATAAACTATTTGCTGGAGTACTCAGCCAAATTGCAATTCTGGAGTTTTGTGATGTGCTTACTCAGTTACCAACTATCAACGCCCTGAAACAGCCCACGAGTTCTGCTTGGATCGAACAAGCGATCGCTAACTTAGACATCATTTTACTCGACCACTCCCACTGCGAACGTAAAGCCGCAGGCGTGGCCTTGAACTTTATGTTTCGCTACCCTTCTAATACTAAAATGGTGCGGGAGTTAACAGCGATCGCTCGCGAAGAACTAGAACACTTTGAGCTAGTTAACCAATGGTTAGAACGCCGGAATATTCCTCTGGCTCCCCTACCACCACCTCCCTACGGAGCGGGTTTAAAAGCTGCTGTACGCCCTCAAGAACCTCAGCGATTTTTGGATTCCTTACTAGTCACTGGCTTAATTGAAGCTCGCTCTCACGAACGCCTGGGATTATTAGCTGCTTACTGTCCAGAGCCAGAATTAGCAAAATTTTATCGTGGACTGATGGCATCCGAAGCGCGTCACTACGGTATATATTGGGTTTTAGCTGCTACTTACTTCGACAAAGAAATTGTCATGCAACGCCTTGATGAATTAGCAATTGTCGAAAGCGAGTTACTGGCGATTTTGCATCCAGAACCTAGAATTCACAGTTAGTAGACTAAGGCCACTATGAAGCTTCAGCTAACACACTTAAGACTGCTTGTCTCCAACTACAAAGATTCTTTTCTATTCTACCGAGATTTGCTAAAATTTGATGTCGATTGGGGCGATGAAAATAGCGGATATGCTGAGTTTAATAGCGGATATCTCAAGCTCGGTTTGTTCAAAAAAGAATTAATGGGCGAAGTAGTCCCAAGCATCGATCAGCCTTCATATGTTGTGAATCGAGATAAGATTGTCTTGATTTTTGCAGTCGATAACGTCGATGAGGTCTACAAGCAAGTCAAAGATAGTAATGCAATTGTTGTCACTCAACCAATAGACCGCCCAGCTTGGGGAATCCGCACAGCTCATTTTCGCGATCCTGATGGTAATTTAATCGAAGTCTACAACAACTTGGGAATTGTCAGTTAAATGTTTGTTGGCAGTTTTGAATCAAATAAACGCACAGGTTTAGTTTGCAAATTAGAAGCAATTGAACTGACTCGATCTACCACAGAAATCATATATTTGTAATTCGGTACTTGTCCATTGGGTACATAGCCAACTTCTTGAGCTAAACCCGAAGGTGATTCGCTCATCACTTTGCGAATGAATTCTTGACGATTGCGCTCTACATTAGGCCCAATCAAAACCACACCCAGCGGTACATAGTGGGGATCTTTAAAAAGTACGCGGAATTCAATCGGGTTAAACTGTGAACCGTGGAGACTCAATTCAGCCTCCGAAACTGCACAGGCGCTAGCTTTTCCTTGAGCTACCAATTCCAGTGCTGCTTTTGGTGTAGGTGCAAATAAGATTTCAGCTAGTGTTGTACCATAAAGATTGTAAAGAGGAAAATAATATCCTGTGGCCGAACCTAACTGACCTAAAGCTAGTGTTTGACCCTGTAGTTGTTTTAAATCTGTTATTGAGCTGTCCTTGCGAACAACGAAAATTGAACGCAGATCGCTAATACCTATTAAAGGAAATAGAGGAACATATTGGTAGCGGGCGATCGCAATAGCCGCTAAACCCGGTGGAGCAAATACCAACGACCAAGCACGAGCCTCAAGGCGCTCAACCGCTCTATTTTCATTAAAAGCAGGCTCTAGTTGAATATATGAGTTTGTTTTTTCACCCAAATAACTATTAAATTTAGCATATTGATTAATTATCTGTTCGCCTCCACCATAGTTAAGAACACCAATAGTTAGCGTACCTTCAAACTTCCGTCCTGATTGACAGCTAGCAAATGTCAAACCTAATAGATTAAATAGAAAAAAACGACGGGAAAATCGCAAAAACATCACTAATCCTGGTAAAGGAATAACTCAGATTTGATAACTAATTTAGAGCGGCTTCATTAGTGCTTAAATAGGTGATATTGCAACAAAAAATTAATATTTATTAATTCATTGATTAGGAGCTTTCTAACAGGTATAAATAGATATTAAACAAGATGAATATACCACCTTCTTTGATTAGATTATGTTGAACAACATTACTTTAAAAAACTTAAAAATAGGTGCTAAATTTAACTTACTTTTAATATTAGTTTTCATTGTCAGTATTTTGGGAAGCGGCGTTGCCTTATCTAGTGTACTTCAGGGGAGAGCGCAAAATGAAGTAGCTTCTCAAGCACAGATTCTCATCGAAATGGTGAATGCAGTTAGAAACTATACACAAAATCGTATAGATCCCTTATTAGAACCTAGACTAGATACTAACCCAAGCTTCATGCCTGAAGTAGTGCCCACTTTTTCATCTAAAGAAGTATTTGAGAATTTTCGCAAAAAGCCCGAATATAAAAACTTTTTTCATAAAGATGCCACACTTAATCCAACTAATTTAGCAGATAAAGCTGATAATTTTGAAGCTGAACTTGTGAAGCGTTTTCGTAACGAAGCCAATACTCTAGAAATTACTGGTTTTCGCAACTTGCCAGAAGGCGAAGTATTTTATATTGCTCAACCATTAAAAATTACACTCCAAAAATGCTTGCGCTGTCATTCTACACCAGATCGAGCTCCTAAGAGTCAGTTAGCAACTTATGGCTCGGAAAATGGTTTTGGCTGGCAACTCAATCAAATTGTTTCTGCTCAAATAATTTCTATTCCTTCCGAAGATATTTTTGCCAATGCCAGACGTACTTGGATATTAATCATGGTACTTTTGATTGCTATCTTTGGAATTATACTTTTCTTGATTAACTTTTTAATTAAAAAAGCTGTGATTCAACGAATCAAAAGAATAGAAAAAATTGCCCAAAAAGTCAGTACTGGTGACATGACTGCTGATTTTGAAGAGATATCTAATGATGAAATTGGTGGTTTAGCAGAAGCATTTAATCGTATGAAAGCTAGTTTAAGAATAGCTTTGGAATTGCTGAATAATCAGAGTTAAAAAGTTATGGGCATTGGCTAAAGAGGAAATGTCGACTGATGACTGATGAGCAAAGCCAGAGATGCTTTGCCCTCTAGCTCGCACATATCCTTAGACTCACTATTGCCTAATTTAAGAGAGTAAGCGTTGCTGAAATTGTAAAGCTTTTTGAGCTTCGGGAATATTTGAGGCTAAAATTTTCACCAGTTCTACACGAGAAATTTGTCCAGAAGATTTGACAGCTTTTTGGACTAGAAACTTAGCTATCGGGCCAATTAAATCAGCTAACTCCCGCTCGCATTTTTCTACAAAGCTGTCAGTTATGAGTTCAGATTCTTGGTTTGGTAAATTATTCGAGATAATTGTAGAGCGATCGGATTTAACAGTTAACTCCTGGAGTAGAGTAGGTTTCTCTAGTATAAATATTGTTTTATTGTGAAAATCAATTTGTTGATTTGGTCGCAGATGAAGTGCCAATTGACTAATTAATTCTTCAGAGTTGGGCGCAGACACCGCAACTTGTTGTAGTAATCTTGGGGCAACAGGGCCGACAAATTCTAAAAGAATTTTTTCTAAGCGATTATAATTTTCTGGAGACAGGATAGGAGCAGGCGCATACCCAATTAAATTTTGTTGAGAAAGTGAAGCTTGAGGGGGTTGTGTAAAAGATGAAGGTTGAGGTAATTGAGCTTCTACTCTCGTATCGAGATGCTCAAGCACCCTTAAAATTTCAGCCGCAGACTGATAGCGCTGTTTAAAGTGGTGTAGCACCATCTTAGATAGCACAGATGCCAACTCAGAACTGACGTTAGCCTGATGCTGCCAAGAAATTTCTCCTGTATCTGGATCTTCCTCAAAGTTTATCGGATGTAAACCTGTGAGTGCTTGGATACCAATAATGCCCAAGGAATAAATATCGCTGTTAGGGCGGGGTTTACCTTGCCCCTGTTCTGTAGACATGTATCCTGGGGTGCCAATAATAATACTAGCCCCAGTTTGCCCTGCAACTGTCAGCAGTTGAGTTTGGATTTGTTTGACTGCACCAAAATCAATCAGTACTAACTTCCCGTCTCGTTGCCGCCTGATTATATTGTCTGGCTTGATATCTCGATGAATAACGCTGTGGCTGTGAATAAATTGCAGAATACCCAATATTTGTTGGAGCAGTTGAATCACTTGCTCTTGTGTCCAACGTTGATTGGGAGGCAATTCTACTTTAAGAGTATGCCCTTCAATAAATTCTTGCACCAAGAAAAACTCTTGGTTGTCTTCAAAATAAGCTAAAAGCCGAGGGATTTGGTCATGGTTTCCCAGTTGTTCTAGTGTTTCTGCCTCACTAGTAAATAGCCGTCTAGCAGTTTCGAGAAATTCGGGGCTGCGAGTGACAGGCTTGAGGTGTTTGACAACGCATTTCGGGAAACCTGGACGGTGGGTGTCTTGGGCGATGTAGGTTTGACCGAACCCTCCTCCACCTAAAACTTGAAGGACTTGGTAACGTCCGTCTAATAACTGTCCTAACATTGTCATCACTTGCCTAAGTCCTCAAATTAATCTTGGCACAACTACCAGCTTTGGCAAGGTCTGTTGAGAAAGAAACTAGGTAGTGTTAAGATTCCAAGGTTTTTTGAGGATTGTACTACAAGTTAATGACTCCCTAAACTCCAGAGCGACTTGCCGCTATATTATTGTTGAAGGTTTAATTTTTGAGAAATTGGCAATTTTTACCTCTTAAATTAAGTGTTGTTCAACAATGGTAATTAGTTATCACACCATAATTGAAGAGTTATGCAAAACTTATACTTTTTTAGGAACTGGTTAAAGGATTAGCCGTCTAAGGTGGAGAGTTATTTGTTATTAGTCATTGGGTATGGGAGTACTGTTAGCTTTTTTTTGTGCGTTTAGACCGTGGTGAGTTAGGAGTTATTATTCTCCCTCTGCCCCCTACTCCACCTCCCGTATGCTTACCCTTTTCATTCTGGGGTAACTTGGTTAACAATGGGTTGAATGTTTTTTAAAAAATTCAATCTTATGCCTAGAACTGCAAATGAATATGCCGTATACCTCCTACTTGAAAGCGGCCATCGGGAAGAAGTACGTTTTCCTACTATTCAAGAGTTTCAGAAGTGGTATAGTGGCGAACTTGTGCCCAAGTCTGCTTCTACTGATTTTATTAGCGTCCCGATCAAGAATATTCAGGGAGAGTATATGGTAGTACGCCCTTCTCGGATCGTGGCAATCCGGGTAGAACCCGTTTTTAGTTCCAGCGTTGAAAGATTCAACTAAATGATGAGAAAAACCCTTGCTTTGCTTTCCCTGAGTCTGGGAATTGCCTTTGTAAATCCTCTTTTATCGGTTGTTGCTCAGGTTCCTAATTTAGTACCCTTGCCAATACCGACTACTCCCGAACTCCCGTCTCTACCAGTACCAATCACTGTACCTACTCCTGAGGTAACGCCACCGCTAAAACCAATCGCCATTGGAACAGATTGTACGCTGCAGCAGAGTTGCTTGGGTTGGGATGACCAAATTTGGAGTCAAACGGGTAGAACAGGCGATCGGCAAGCTTTATTGGCTTCTATTGATAATAGTTTGCGTTACTTAGCAAAGGATGATGCGATCGCAGTGTATCAGAATTATCCCGTTAAGGAAATCACGCTCGATCGCGTTCGTCAGAGTTTATTACGTTTTCGCCAACTTGTTGTCAGTTCTAACTCACCAGGGGAATTACAAGCAGCTGTCCAACGGGAGTTTGTTTTTTACCAGTCTGTGGGCAACGATGGTAAAGGTACTGTTAAATTCACAGCTTATTATGAACCTGTTTACACCGCCAGCCGTGTCAGGACTGCAATATATAAATATCCCCTTTATCGGCTACCACCTAATTTCAGCCAATGGGCGAAACCCCACCCAAAACGAATTGCTTTGGAAGGGAAGGATGGTTTACTAGGAAATAAAAGTCGGTTGCATGGTTTAGAACTGCTTTGGTTCCGCGATCGCCTCGACGCATACATGGTACACATCCAAGGTTCCGCCCAAATTAAATTAACTAATGGCCAAACAACATCTGTTGGCTATGCAGGTGGAACCGATTACCCTTGGACTAGTATCGGCAAAGAACTAGCCAAAGATGGCAAACTGCCTTTGCAAGGATTGACAATGCCACGTATGATCGCTTACTTCCGGCAAAAACCGCAAGAGTTGAATAATTATCTGCCGCGCTGGCAACGATTTATTTTCTTCCAAGAAACTGGTGGTGCTGGAGCTACAGGCAGTATTCATGTACCAGTGACCGCAGAGCGTTCCATTGCCACAGATAAGTCTCTTATGCCTCCGGGAGCGCTAGCCCTGATTTACAACTCATTTCCCTATCCTGCCAGTGGTGGCAAACTCCAGAAGCGTACTGTCAGCCGCTTTGTCCTTGACCAGGATACAGGAAGCGCCATCAAAGGCCCAGGACGAGTAGATTATTTTATGGGATCTGGGAAATTAGCAGGCGATCGCGCTGGCATCACAGGCGGTAATGGTTCACTATACTATTTATTGCTCAAGGAATAAGTATTAAGTATGGGGCATGGGGAATAGGGTAAACAGGGCATTGGGCAAACAGGGAGTGTGGGAGGTGTGGGAGGATGGGGAAGAAATCTTTCCCCCCTCTCTCCCCACACTCCCCACACTCCCCACACTTCCCACACTCCCCACTCCCCACCTAATACGGCGGATAAGCAAAATCATCTTCATCAGCATATACATAAGAACTAGAAACTCCTGCCATTGCCATTTTTGGTGTTTCTGATTTTACAGGTTCCTTGCCAAATTCTTTGTATTCTTCAAAAGTTTTGCAGATAATTGCAGATTCAGCACAATCGGAAGGAATTAAATATTGTGTTAAGGTTCCTACGGTAGGATGTTTGTAGTCTACAGTTGAAGCTACCAGAACTGTATTCGGTTCAATGCCTCTTTCTTCACACTCAATTATCGGGCAAAAAATCCCGTGGGCGTGGAACAAAGGGCCTTTTGCACTCAAGGGTTGCTTGCGATAAATAGCATAAGCCTTTTCTAGTTCAGCAACGAAGCCACTAACTACTTTCCCTTGTTGAAATTCGCTGTAAGTTTTGCTAAAACTCGCTCCAGCAGCACCATTAAGTGTTAATTGTAGTGGTGATTCATGTAAAAACTTTTTATTCTCTCCTACTATAAAAATTAGATAGCGAGTAAAGGTTTTAAATTTAAGTTTGTCTGCTAAAAAAGCATCATAATTATCTTTGAGCGTACCCAGTTTTAGACCAGTTTCCCGATCTTTGACAGACAATGGTCCGCGACGCACTATAACTAAGCGGGGAGTAGTGCTAATAAAGACCGTTTCGACTCCAGAGCTAAATTCATGCTCTACCTGCTGCCAATTATCATCTGGCACAAAACCGACAGCATTAGCATTATCCAGCTTAATCGCCAAACCGTAAGATTGTATACCATCTGTGCCATACCGAGGATTAATCATCTGACACCAGGGGATGACTTGAGAAGGCGGTGCATTAAATTTCTCGTCTTCAAAGTCGAAATTAGCAGATGCTTTCATCGTTTTAGGCTATCAAGTGTTTTCTTAAACAAGTTTATCGGCAGTGAGTCGATCTTGGGGAGCCAATTTATGTACTCTGCCAAAACTTTGAAACAACTGCGTTGTGGTGAGCGATCGCTACGGGGGTAATCAAACTGCCATAGTAGTTTTTCCAGAGTAAGTCAGAATCAATCTATGTTGCAATCCCTGTTTAGTTTTTTAACAGCATATTCTCATTCAAATCGCTCTGGGGATTCAAGAGACTTCCTCTCTAAAAAATATCCCAGTGTTGAGAGTCAACAGTCAACAGTCAGCAACTTCAAACGAGATAATTTATTTGTTGGAATTCCTCAAGACTGTTTTGCTGAAATCAAAGCAGCAAGGGTCTTCAAATCAGGCACTTCTAAATCAGGTTGACTGACTGCTGATACAGTAGCACTAACTCCTTGTTCACCTGCTCGACGGTTCACCCAAACTGTTGATACTCCTAGAGATTTCGCTGCCACTATATCGCGATAAACACTGGCAGCAACGTGTAATATCTCTTCTATCGGTAAATTAATTCTCTCAATAGCAAGTCTGAAGTTGTTTAAGGAAGGTTTGTAGCTTTTAGCCTGTTGTGCTGTGATAATTTGCTCGAATTCCACCTCCAAGCGCTTAGCTGAGAAAGCAAAGAGATCGTCATCTACATTTGAGATAATCACTAGTCTAAAATTTTGCTTGAGGTTTCTCAGTGCCTCAACTGTGTCGGGAAAAGGTAACCAGTACGCGATCGAATCAGCAAGTGAATTGAGTTCCTTAGCAGTTGGCTCAAAACCTATTCGCTCACCAAATTTCTGGACTACTCTCCTCAAAACTTCTCGATATTTAATGTATTCTCCTCGTTCGAGTTCTGCTTCAAATTCGGCAAAAAGTTCCAGAATTTGATTGTCATTTAAATCACTATTGTGTCTCAGCAACAGTGGCTTTAGTACCTCTAAGATACCGTTTTCCCAATCGATTAGGGTTCCATAACAATCGAAGGTTAAAGCCTTGTACTGATTGAAGTTAATCACATTTTTATACTCTATAGGTAGATTAATTGTCTTCAGTTTTTACGAACCGAAAAACGGGTGAATCTATTTGCTGTTGGCTACATCTGCCGCTGTTATAGTCTTGTGACCATTATCTTCTATATCAAAGCAGAGTTTAAGTAGGTAGACAATCAAATAGCAACCTGTGTAAAACTAACTAAGCAAATGGGCACAACAAAACTCGACTATGTAAATAAAAATAAAGTATACTAAAACCTTTTTGGTTATTGGCTTGTACCCGCTCTCGACAATAAATATTTAGTTAAGTCTAAGTGTGTGGGATAATGCTACATGACACAGGAAATTCTTCCTAAAGTAGTTTGTATGGATGCTAAATTTGAGGATATAAAAGTCAATCCTAGTAAAAAATTAAACTTAACTGAACAGCAATTTCATAGCAAATCATCTAGAGCTTTTTCGGTAGCAGAGGCAGTGGTAAAAATTCTGGAAGAGATGGGAGTGCAGTATGCCTTTGGTGTTTCAGGAGGTGCGATCGCCCCAGTGTGGGCTGCATTACATCAAAGTTCCATTAAGGTGTTGCACTTTCGCCACGAAGCCGGAGCAGCTTTTGCGGCCACTGAGGCTTACTTTGCTAGCGATCGACCAGTTGTCGTATTCACTACCACAGGCCCGGGGATCACTAATGCTTTGACAGGGTTGTTGGCTGCCCGTTGGGAGGGCGCTAAGGTAATTTTTGTGTCCGCTTCAACCTCCGCGCCACAGCAAGGGCGTTGGGCTTGCCAAGAAACTAGCACCTACACTATGCCCAGCACAGGTATTTTTACTTCGGGGTCAATATTTCATTATGCGACTACTCTCGAATCCAGCGATCGACTTCCAGAGGTTTCTCGAAGGCTTAGTCTTGGGCTAGGACAACCAGGAGGATTCGTAACCCATATAAGTATTCCGACAAATATCCAAACAAGTTCACTAAAGACTTCTTTGCCACAAGTAACTCTGTCTCAGAGTCTGGCAACAGCAACTGAGGAAACAATCGCCGAATGTGTCCGGTTACTATCTGAGGGAGCTTTTGCCATTTGGGTAGGCTTCGGGGCGCGGGGTGCTGCAAAGGAGATTTGCCAGCTTGCTGAGAGGACAGGGGCTGCCGTAATGTGTTCACCACGGGGTAAGGGTATCTTTCCAGAAGACCATCCTCAGTTTGTAGGTGTCACTGGCTTTGGGGGGCATGAGTCAGTTTTGAGATATATGCATGAGCAACGTCCATTGCGCGTGCTGGTGCTGGGAACACGTCTTGGCGAACTGACATCGTTTTGGAACCCAGAGATGATTCCCAAGCGAGGGTTTTTACATGTTGACATAGACTCAAAGGTGTTAGGAACTGCATATCCATCTGTCAAGACGTTCGCCATCGAGTCCGATATAGGAGTATTTGTGAAAGCATTATTGAAGTACTTTCCAGATCGTCCTAGTACGTCAAAAGTTCCGTCACGGCCAATATCTAGGCGCGATGTAATCCATCTACGTGCTGATGGGGAAGTGCGACCAGATGTGCTGATGAATATGATTCAACGGTTGATTGTCGAAGAGAACAATGCAGTTGTGATGACGGAGGTGGGTAACTCCTTAGTCTGGGCAATTCACCTGCTGCAATTTGCTAAACCGTGTCGTTTCCGGGTCAGCACTGGCTTCGGGTCTATGGGACATTTTGTGACTGGTGTCGTGGGTGCTGCTTTAGCCCGGAATGGCAAGGCGGTTGCTATTGTTGGAGATGGTGCCATGCTCATGAACAGCGAGGTAAACACTGCGGTAAAATACCAAATTCCCGCCGTCTGGATTGTACTCAATGACGGGCGCTACAATATGTGCGAACAGGGAATGACGTATCTGGGCTTCAACAATGTGGATACAACCATTCCCCAGGCGGATTTCCTTAAGATTGCTCAGGGAATGGGAGCTGATGGCATCCGTGTTCAAAGCGAGTACGACATTCAAGCAGCGCTAGAGAAAGCGATGACATTCCCTGGTCCATTTGTTGTTGATGTAGTCATCGAACCTAACAGCCCCGCACCAATAGCAAGCCGTCTCGACAGTCTGATTTGGCAAGGTGCTACGAATTACTGAGAGGAGATGAGTTATGGTAGATTACCCAGTAGGTATTCGGGCGATCGCAGTTAGCTGCCCAAGCGTTAGACGTACTAACGATTATTACCGAGAAAAATATCCTGAATTGGTGGCTCAGGCTGAGGAAAAAAGCTTGGCAAGGCTATTTTCACTTTCTGAATCGACCCCCAGCAACGAGTTCGATCGAGAAATGACGCCCTATCTCTCAGATCCCTTTCGTGGAACTGTTGAGCGATGGGTACTCGGCCCAAACGAGTCTTCATTAACCCTAGAGTATCGCGCGGCTAAGGATGCTCTCAAGGCAGCAAAACTTTCTGCTGATGACGTTGATCTCATGATTGTTGCCTCAGTTTGGCCTGAACAAATCGGCTTTGGCAATGCTGCTTTCCTTGCTCAGAAACTGAATCTGCAAGGCGCAGCATGGAATCTTGATGGTTCGTGTGGAAGTACTCCGGTAGCGCTGCAAACTGCCTCTGCTTTAGTGCGTGCAGGTGAGTACCGCAATGTATTGGTTGTGATATCATGCACTTACTCTCGCTTTGTTGATGAGGACAATACCATTTCATGGTTTCTTGGCGATGGTGCTGGAGCTTTTGTTATCGGTTTACTCGAATCTAACCAAGGAATACTCGCTACTAAGACCGTTCATACGGGTAACATAGGCGAGCTTGTTTGCTTAAATGTTATGGGGGAAAAGTTAGGCAATCCAAAGATTCGCATAGAACTGCCCAAACATGCAAAAAATGTATTAAGCCAGACAGCTGAGGAACTTGTGCATACTTGTTGCATGGGCGCTGCTGTTGCTGCTGGTGTAACTTACGAGGAAATCGACTTTTTTCTTTTCAATACACCCTTTGCATGGTTTGCGAGCTTCTGCACGCGCGTTCTAGGAATTGACCGAAAGCGTACGCTCAACCTATTCCCCCAATATGCAAATATTGGGCCTGTTCTCACTGTTACCAATCTTTACCATGCTGCACAACTGGGGAAGATTTCTGAAAACGACTTGGTTCTCATTTTTGGCTATGGGGCAGCAGGGGTTGCCTCTGCAAGTGTAATGCGTTGGGGTAAAGTAGCATTAGGTCCTACTCCCCTCCAAGAATCCGACTCAGTAGTAAAAAATATTGAAAACATAAGCGTAATTTCTGATTAAAATAATCTATCAAGTTTAAAAATTTATTTATAAGTTAAAAGTGCAAACAAAAATTCTCGCAATAGGACTTTTCCTATTATCTTTCGCATTTCCGTTGAGAGTCTTGGCAAAGAATTATGATGAAATTGTCGTGTTTGGTGATAGCTTCTCTGATACAGGTAATGTATTTAACGCTACAGGAAAAGCTATTCCCCCAAGTTCATCTTACTTTAATGGGCATTTTTCCAATGGTTCAATTTGGGTAGAATATCTCGCATCCGATTTAGGAATAAATTTTAATCCCAAAACTAACTTTGCTTATGCTGGCGCAACTACAGGATTTGAGAACATCGGAGTAAGGAATTTACCAGGTTTACAACAACAAATCAACAACTTTACCTCAGCAAACCAGTTTGTCGACCCAAACTCTCTCTATATTGTGTGGGCTGGTACTAATGATTATTTAGATTACTTTTTCGGTGGCTCTCCCAACCCTACCCAGACAGTCTCAAATTTAATTGATGCAGTGAAAGCCCTTGCTGCTGTCGGTGCTAAAGATATCATGGTAGTTAACCAACCAAATTTGGGTAATTTTCCAGTTACAGATGGCAGTTATCATACTTCCAGCATACTTAACACTTATAGCAGTGTACATAATTCCCAGTTGAAGACAAATCTTAACTTTTTGAGCCAGCAGCTAAGTTCTGATACCAACATTATTTCTCTTGATATTGATTCCTTATACAATAGAATCATTGCCGCTCCAAAAGAATTCGGGTTTACAAATGTCACTGATTCTTGCATAGGCAAGTTATCAGTGGTGCCGATAAATATTCCTGAGCAACCAGTTGCTTGTACTCCAGATGAGTTTTTATTCTGGGATCAAATCCATCCCACGACTACTACTCATAAGTTAATTGCAGAATTAGCATTTTCGGTACTGAAATCAGCATCTGTGCCTGAACCTTCTACAGTATTAGGGGTAATATTAGTTGCTACTTTAGGTACACTTGGGTTCGTGAAACATAGCTAGCTCAACAAGAAGGAATATTTGTCTTTAAGATCCCAAAGGAAAAGCAAAGCTTGAAATTCTTGAATATTTCTTAAAATATTTGCCTTTATTTACCCCTTGTATTGAGTAAATTTTCTCGATACTCAACTGCCCCTAAAACTTTTAGAGTCCCTATGGTTGCTTCAGTTATCCCTGTAATGCTAGTGATATTCATGCCTTCATAGGGTCTAGAACTTCTCAAAGTTTTTATACACTCACCTGTCGAAATATCCCAAAGTTTTATTGTCTCATCTTCACTGCAACTGGCTATGGTGGAACCATTAGGACAAGAAGCTACTAACCAAACCCACCTAGTATGTCCTGACAAAGTTTTGAGGCATTGACCATTTCTGACATCCCAGAGCTTCACTGTTTGATCGCCACTGCCACTAGCAAGTATGTTACCTTCCACGGTGAAGGTGGCTGAGTATACAGAATTACTATGCCCTTGTAAAGTTCTCAAACACCGACCATTTTTGATATCCCAGAGCTTCACTGTTTGATCGCCGCTGCTGCTAGCAAGTATACTACCATCAGGACTAAAAGCAACTGACCAGACCCAGTCAGTATGACCATACAAAGTTTGAACGCATTTGCCTGTGCTGACATCCCAGAGTCTCACTATTTGGTCATGACAAGCACTCGCTAAGTAATTACCATCAGGACTAAAAGCAACTGACCAGACCCAACCTGTATGTCCTTGTAATGTCCTAATGCATTCACCTGTATTGACATTCCACAGCTTTACAGTTTGATCGTCACCGCTACTAGCTAAAATTGTACCTTGGGGGCTGAAACTGACTGATGTAATCCGATTTCTATGTTCTCGCAAAGTCTTAAGACATTTACCAGTATTAGCATCCCATAATTTTACTGTTTGATCCTCACTGCCACTGGCAAGAATATAACTATTGGGACTAAAAGCGACTGATGTGACTCGACTTTTATGTCCTAGCAAACTTTTGCAACACTGACCAGTATTAGCATTCCACAATTTTACTATTCGGTCATTACTACCACTAGCAAGCATATGACCGTCTGAGTTAAAAGCAACTGACCATATTCTATTGCTATAACCCTGCAAGGTCTTCAGGCAACGACCAGTACTAATATCCCATAGCTTGACCATTTGGTCATCATTAACACTAGCAGCTGTGCAATTATCTGGACTAAAGGCTACTGACCACACCCGACAACCATGCCCCTGTAGTTTTTTGAAGCATTGACCTGTACTTACGTCCCACAACCTCACTGTTTGGTCTTCACTACCACTCGCTACTGTCTGACCATCTGGACTAAAGGCTACAGAATGTACCCAGTTAAGATGACCCACCAGAGTCTGAAGACATGCCCCTGTACGTACATCCCACAATTTCAAAGTTTTGTCATGAGAACTACTTGCCAGTGTATGACCATCAGGGCTGAAAGCAACTGACCAAACCCAACCTGTGTGACCTTGCAAGATCTTAATGCATCGACCTGTGCTGATATCCCATAGCCTCACAGTCTGGTCATCGCTGCTACTAGCAAGAATGCGATCGTCTTTTGGACTAAACGCAACTGACGATACTCTATTACTATGTCCCTCTAAAATGCTCAGGTATTTACCTGTACTTACATCCCACAATTTAACTGTTTGATCTTCACTGCCACTGGCTATAATACGACCATCTAAATTAAAACCTACTAACCCAAATCCATTACTATAACCCTTGAGGGTCTGAAGACATTGACCTGTGCTAGCATCCCACAACTTAATTGTTTGGTCATTACAGCTGCTGGCAACAATCTGACCGTCAGGACTGAAGGTGACTGACCAAATCCAACCATTATGCCCTTTACAAGTGAGAAGTTGTTCACCGTTGGTAACTTGGTATAAATGAATCTCTCCATTAGTATCACCTGTAGCTATCAGTTTTCCATCGGGGCTAAAGGCTACCGAAAACATACCACCAAGGGTGTCGGCAAAAACAGACTTCCCTAGATTGGCATGAGCAAAATTTGCATTATGCAACTTTACATTCTGCAAGTCAGCTTGCCAAATAGTTAGATAAGAAAAATCATAACCGCCCAGATGTGTTTCTAAATGACAAAGCAGGTTAAAGACATTTCCTGCTGTATAACTTTGTTCTAGAGGGGATATTTCTCGTAGAGTTGCTAAAATTTGAGCTAAGTGATTTTCTAGGTTTTTTTTACTTCTAAAGACAGTAAGCAGACCATCTAAAACTGGTTTGATAATAAGGCGAATTTGAGTATCTTTAACATAATCTTTACCCGTCGCTTTCATTAGAGCATAACGCCTGAATAAATCAATATTCTCAGTGACGATCTCTTCACATACTTGTTCTATCAAGCTAGTAGTCACATACTCTATAACTACAGGTTGGAGAGTAAAAAGCGATGCAATTTTTTCAATCAGGGTAGGTGTAGCTTTCTCGATTAGCGATCGCCTCCCCAAGGATTCCACAGCCTCTAGTAACTTTGCCTGTGGTACTGGCGATATAATATCATCTCGCAATTCTTTTAGTGTTATCGGCTCCCGATTAATCGCCAACCAATACATTATATCCTTTTCTAAATCTGACAACCGTTCAAACTGCTGCTCTAAAACATCACGAATGTCGCCAAAAACAACTGTGTCTTGTTGCAAAAATTCACTCACATTCCCATCAAAAATATCTTGAATCGTGGTGGCAACTATCTTCAAAGCTAATGGATTGCCTGCATAGCGTTCAATCATTAGTTTCAATTCATCTTCTGCCGCAGACAACCCTTTGAGTTTTAAGATTTCTTGCCCTTCCACCACTTCTAACCCAGTTAGTGATAAAGAGCGAACAGGTAGCGCTTCTCCTTCCAATAAGGCTACTTCTTTCGGTTTTTCCCTACTAGTGAGCAGTAAGCAGCTTTGGTGAGTTGCTTCTCCTATTCGTCTTAAAAGCTCACCATATTCCTCATATCCTTCTCGATAAACTCCAGCACGGCTACCACTGCGGTGAATTGATTCTATATTATCAAGTATCAGTAAACAACGATTATTTTGTAAATAATCAAGCAGTAGCGATACCCGCTCGCTAAAACTTTCTGGTAAGTTACTTTCTGTTTGGTGTTCGTCAGAGAGAAATTGAATTAAGTTACTGAGAATAATTTTGACAGGTGGAGCTTCTCGTAGCGATCGCCAGATAACATACTCAAAGTTCTCCTGAATCTGTTGAGCAAACTTTACAGACAGTGCTGTTTTACCAATACCTCCAATTCCCAATACTGTCACTAATCGGCACTGTTCATCAACAATCCATTGTTCTAATGTCCTAAGTTCTTCTGTACGTCCATAAAAAACTGACGTAAAAATGGC
Source organism: Nostoc sp. S4 (assembly GCA_029379225.1). Lineage (GTDB taxonomy): Bacteria > Cyanobacteriota > Cyanobacteriia > Cyanobacteriales > Nostocaceae > Nostoc. The sequence continues at coordinate 64,708 of JAQYWR010000004.1, forward strand.
TTCTCCCCAATCTAAACGATTATTTGAGCTTGAATAGTCACTTTTATCTATTTTTAAGGAAAAAGCTGAGAACAGCTTTTCAATAGTTTGTTTATCAACCCCTCCTTCCCGATTCAAGACTTTTGATATCGTAGCGGAATATAATCCAGAGCGTGCGCTCATTTCTTCGAGAGTGTACCTGTTTCCAAAATTTTCCTTTGCTTCTGATTGATGCTTTGCTTCCTTAATTTTTTGCAAACCCTTGGTAGTAAGTGCAACGCCACGCTTGCGTCTCCAATTCTGTAAAGTCATGTATTAACTCACTGTTTACGTAATCGCCTGTGACTAAAAAGAATTATCTACCAGGTTGCTGTAGATATGAAGTAATACTTATGACAAAGGTAATAATCTGATGTTACAGAGAATTCAAAACAAGTGTATGACCGAAATGGTTACCAATCAAAGCAAGATTTAGTAATCCACTCGTTTTGAGCAGTCACACTCCTTGCCCAATAGACAATCTACCGTATAGCGGTATTGCTGACATTATCTGTTCAACTCAAAGCTTGTTGCATTTAAGTAATGCTAAATTCATTATGTGTGATGCTAATTGCTTAATACATTGACTTTTAGGTAATATGATTAGGGCACAAAGCTTAAGTTCAATCTTAAAATCTCGATTTTCACTGGTCAAGACGGTTGTGAATTGAGAATCTTAATAAAGAAAGTTTGTAAATACTTAGTCTATCAGTCCATGAATAACAGTGCTGTCGAGAGATTATCCACTCTAGCAACCTCCACAAAAAAAAAGGCGCTTAAGCGAATTACTATAAACTTGGCATTAGAAGAAGCTGATAACCTTGAAAAGTATTGTGAACAAACAGGTAAAACAGTAACGGATGTGATTCGGGAACTTATTCAAGCATTGCCATGATCTAAGTTTTGATACTGAGTTTTAAAAGTCACACTCCATAACAGTCACAGTTAAAGTCGAGAAATAGTCTCTCACTCATGATTGTGTGACCAATAATGTTTATTATGTCATTTAATTTACATATAAAAATAGAAGATACAAGGTAAGAGTAATTCCATAACTGATGAGTGGGTTTAAGTCGGCACTAAAGGAACAAGATTTTAAGACTTACGTATCTGAGCTACTAAACATAGATCCACCTTATTTAAAAAAGGAGAAACTTCTAAGACCTCCGAAGGGGGTTGTAAGAACTGAGTGCGTAAATCTTGAATCTGTGTCCAAATATGTATATTCTTTCGTACCAAGTTGGAGATTTTTTACCCCAACCTAACTCTTGTAGGGTTGGGGTTAAGTTCCCTCGAACTCCTAGGAAATAAGGCAGTTCTTGCTGGAGGCACAAGGAAAGAGGATTGACTTTTTTCTTTCGCCCTTCCCGCAGGTGCGCCTTGTTTGGAGACTCACGTTAAAGTACTGCGTCCGCCGTCAACGAGCGCAGCATACCATTACTAGATTGTTAGGTTTCAATCTAACTAAAAAATTGTAAACTACTTTCATTTCATCAGTGGCAAGGCTCGAATAAGTTCTCGAATCACATCCGTTGCTGGTCTGCCTGTCTGCTCACAGTATTTTTCAAGGTTCTTGGCTTCATTTGATGCCAAGTTTACAGTAATTCGCTTGACCGCCCATTTTTTGTTCATGCTCAAACAGATAAATTGTGTGTTAATAACTTCAAAACCTGATTTTACCCTCCAACTGGAAAGTAACCTAAATTTTGCATCTGCCAAGATACCCGTAAGACAGGATAGATTGTAAATAAATATTGCAGTTGTACTTTATTGTCGAATCATATTTTTTAAACCTCGTCTACTTTAAAAACCGTAGTTTTGCTCGACCAGGATCGAGGAGATTTTTCTCCCATAAGCGATGCCTGCGGTATTTGCTAGCCTACGCCAATTTCAAGGGGTAAGGAATTAATGTCTATAGATCTTATAAAAGGAAACCTTTGCTCTTGCTGGGGAGTTTGAACATACCCAAAAATGCTCACCTTTGAGTGACTAACCATAACCTTCATCAGTAGACCTCTTACAAAAGTCTTATAAGTGTGGGACAAGTAGATTAGAGCTTTCTAGACATGTACAACCTACAAAAAAGTAAACAACCTCAAGCCTGAAAAATTCAAACGCTTGTGTGGTTTTCATCTGGAGACTTTTACTCAAATAACCGAGATAGTGCGATCGCCTATTCCATCTATAGAAGATTTTAGTAATATTAAATACTCTGCTACTTAAATTATCTACTTAATTCTAGATATCCCAGATTTTGCCGTTGAGCAATTTTATTGTAAATTCCCTTAACTCATTTCAATAACCTTAATTTGCTTGACATAACAACTATTCTCTCTTTATGGTTAGTCGCACAAATGAGGCTGAATTACAACCAATTTCCATTTAAGAATGTCAAATAAAACCTTAACCTAAATTTGTACTAATTTTAACTCAATCTTTGCTCAGGCTGTATGCCTTAGTAAGAAGATTGTCTAGTAACTCTGTCAAAATACGGTATTTATATCAATTTACAGATATTTGATAGCTATAACTGAAAGGTAAAAGCTAAGTTGAAAGCTTTTACTAGTTACTTTTTAGTGCGTTCAGAATTATAAATTTATAAAATTGTCAATAAATTTATGCATACTCTGACCCAACCAAATTAACCCAAGTGTAGACCCATAAAATACACAATTGCTGGTTGCATAGTAAAAAACTAGGCGTCTACGCTGACAGAATGACATTTACATGTTTTATATGGAATTTTGCTATTTAACTTAAGGAGTAAAAATGCTTAAGGCTATCGCTGTTGCTTGGTTATTACTGTTCTTTGGCGATTTCCTATCTACATTCTTTTACCACGTACCCGAGCATGTTTTTGGTAGCCTTCATTTAAAAACGCACCATTCGTGGAAGAAAGACTTTCGTCACTACGCTATTTTGACTTTCAATCCCCTGGTTCTTTTAGATGGTATCTTGGGAGCTTTGCCTTATATACTCATAGCGATAGTTTTCTGGTCTTTTTCTTCCATCGGTGTTATCTGTGGACTGCTACTTGGTCAGTTTCATGTATGGTGGAGACATATAAGTGTCTTAGGTTGGCAAACTCCAAAGCTTGTAAATCTTTTATGCCAAATTTTATTTATTACTACTCCTGAAAGACACTGGTTACATCATCACAAAACTAATTTAGGTTTTGGTGATATTTTTACTTTCTTTGAACAACCTGCACAAATTTGGTTACGATGGCTACGACTGTTGAGGCTTCGTTTTCGCTACTCTCGTATTTAACTCAAATAGCATTAATTAAATACTTTTTAAATTAGATATTGGGAGTGCTAAATGAGGAGTTACGAGTTTCACCCAAGACTCTAAAAGCTCTGGTTATATTTAAGAATTATTCTCTTCTGCTTTCCCTGCCTTCTCCTGTTGCCTTTTGACGCAGATTAAATACTATTAACTTACACTAAGTCTTCTATACAATCAATATAACTATAAATTAAAAAGTTACTCAATACTACTATTGATAACTTTATATTTATCAATATTTTATAAAAAAACAAATTGTTATCCTGATATCAAGAAGCGATATCTTCAATGGGCTAGGCCTACGTATAGCAGCGTTACTGTACCTAAGTGTGTCCCACATCAGTAACACATTTTTAAAAATTTACCGTAAATACCCGCAAATTAATGGTGAATTGAGGTTGAAATCTCAATCACCACAGACGCAGAGTGTTTCCAAACAGAATTCGCCACTAATTGCATAGTTTGATGAACAGGGTACGCTTGATGTGAATCCATCTGTAGCAATCATTTTAAAATTAGTATTGCTTATTGTGTATCGTTGTGTATTGCATCCAAACTCCAACGGTTATATTCTGAAAAATCCTACTTTATAAGAGCGAGAGGCTTTTGCCAGAAGGAACTAGAATTAGGAAACACCTAGCTGGGTTCTTCTGACTTTTGAAATTAGGAGTGCATGTGTGCCCAAATCCCCTAAATATTTGCTGATTGGATCAACCGAGACTTACAGCGGTAAATCTGCAACTGTTCTGGGTTTGTCTCATCAGCTACAGCAAAAAGGACTGGATATAGCCTACGGTAAACCGCTCGGTACATGTTTGAATTCGTCTAGCGGAACTGTTATTGAAGAAGATGTCCAGTTCATTGCTCTGAGCCTCAATTTGCCGGAAAACCGTGTTGCACCAACAATGCTGGCTTTGGATGAACTAAATGTGCAAAAACGCTTGCGTGGGGAGGACAAAACCAATTATCAGCAGTCCCTATTACAGCAATATTTACAAATGTCCTCAGGAGATTTGGTGTTGCTAGAGGGGCCTGGTGATTTGTCTGAAGGCAATTTGTTTGATTTATCTTTGCTACAAGTGGCTGAAGTCTTGGATGCTGGCGTACTGTTAGTAACCCGCTATAAATCGTTGCTTTCAGTTGAGGCATTATTGGCTGCTAAGCAGCGTGTGGGCGATCGCCTGATTGGTGTTGTCATTAACGATATCCCTGTGACACAACTAAAAGCAGTTGAGAGTCTGTTGCGCCCATTTTTGGAACAGCAGGGTATTCCAGTGCTGGGAATGCTGCCAAACAGCGATTTGCTCAAGAGTGTGAGTGTTGGCGAACTTGTTAAGCAGCTAAAGGCTGACGTTTTGTGTCGTAACGATCGCCTAGATTTATTAGTGGAAAGTTTGGCAATTGGAGCAATGAATGTCAACTCGGCTGTGAAGTATTTCCGCAAACGTCGGAATATGGCAGTGGTAACAGGGGGCGATCGGGTGGAAATTCAGCAAGCGGCTTTAGAAACTTCTACCCAATGTTTAATTCTCACCGGGCAACTACCACCTCCACCGTTCATTCTCAGTCGTGCTGAAGAATTAGAAATCCCGATTTTATCCGTTGACTTAGATACCCTCACCACAGTCGAAATTGTTGACCAGACTTTTGGTCAAGTCCGCCTCCACGAGCCGATTAAAGTTCAGTATATTCGCCAGTTAATGGCTGAGCATTTTGACATTGACCGCCTGTTATCTAAACTCGGTTTAACTCCCGCAACGGCTTTGTCTTAGGGCATGAGGCAAATAAGAGGTGTGGGGGGTGTGGGAGGAAAAGGAGGTGTGGGAGGAAAAGGGGGTGTGGGAGGAAAAGGAGGTGTGGGAAGAAAAGGAGGCGTGGGAGGAAAAAAATCTTGCCCCCCACACTCCCCCATCTCCCTGTCTCCCCACTCCCTCATCCCCCCATCTCCTCATCTCCCTCTGGCGAAGGCACAGCAGCCTCGCTGTCACCTCCCAAGCGACGGCGTGCTGTTTGCTTTCGTCCCATAGCTGGGACATGCTTGGTTGCAGCTGCTAATCCAAAGACGGGCATATTCCCGTAAACTGCCTCATATCTTCCTGGTTCGATTAAATAAGTTTCGTGCCAAATGCCGACACTACCATCGACGCCTATGGCTCGATTAAACCTTTGCCAAGCTTGTAGATGTGCATCTGCGGGATTTCTAGCAAAACGCTCTAAATCCTCGAACGATCGCCAATACTGAATTAGTCCTACCCCTCGCGAGTAAACGAAACCTTCTCCCCCTAAAAATCCCTTTTCAGGATTCTGCTGGAGGCTACGTAGCATTGGAGACATTGCTCTAGCTGTGGGAATCCATTTAGAAAAAGCAAATAATTTGTTAATTCTCATTCCAATCAAAAACACAACAAAGGGTTCGTTAATCTCGGCGGTAAATCGTCCTGGTATTACTTGAAGCATGAGTTACATTCCTTGCTGTTTTCGATTATTATGCAATTAGTTGCATATAAAGATTATTATGCAACTAATTGCATAAGTCAAGTAATGAATCAAAAATCATGGCATTAGCGCACGCGATATTAGCTGCTCTGGTTGACGCCCCCTGTAGTGGGTATGATTTAGCAAAGCGATTCGATGGCTCTGTAGGCTTTTTTTGGTCAGCAAGTCACCAGCAGATTTATCGAGAGTTGTCAAAGTTGGAAGACCAAGGTTGGGTTGGTTGTGAGACGATTCTCCAAACAGGACGCCCAGATAAAAAACTTTACAGAGTTACAGACTTAGGAGAACAGCAGTTGAAAGAGTGGATTGCTCAACCTTGTGAACCCACACCGACTAAAGATGATTTACTGGTAAAAATTTTTGCTGGTCATGTTGCTACTAACCAGACGCTTTTGGCAGAACTAGAACATCATCAAAAAGCCCATTTAGAAAAATTGTCTGTATACAAGGATTTAGAACAGCGTGAGTTTCAAAATCCGCAAGAACTGTCAGAATCAGCAAAATATAAGTATTTAACGCTTTTAAATGGCATTAGCTATGAAACACATTGGCTAGCTTGGTGCAATCGCGTAATTCAATTATTAAACCAAAAAATTGAAAAATTGTAGCAATGTCTAACTCAGGTTTGCCTCGCACCTACACGCTCTTTGGTAGAATATCTGGGTCGTTTAATCTGATTACGTTTATCTTTGAGCCAGTCAACAGACCTTATTAACCTTGATACATTAGCGCAAGAACTAGCGACAATCCAGCAAACGGGTTCTAAAAGAATTGCCTTGCTAGGTTCTCGTCATGTTCCGATTACGCATCAGAATCTTATTGAAATGATGACTTATGCCCTTGTTTTATCAGGTAATCGGATCATCACTTCTGGTGCTACAGGTACGAATTCCGCTGCCATCCGGGGAGCAACACGGGCCGATCCGAACTTGTTAACCGTGATTTTACCCCAAAGCTTGGAACGCCAGCCCGTGGAATCGCGCCAGCAATTAGAGCAGGTAATGCATTTAGTGGAAAATCCTAGTAACGATAATCTCTCTCTTGCGGAAGCTAGTTACCTGTGCAACAAGGAAATTGTTTCTCGGTGTCAGCAACTAATTTGCTTTGCGTTTCACGACAGCGGCACTCTGTTGCAAACTTGTCAAGATGCAGAAGAACAAAGAAAAGTGCTGACACTGTTTTACTTTGATTAGTCATTTGTCATTTGTCATTTGTCCAAAGTGCAAAGTTTGCGATCGGCAAATTAAAGCGCGTTTATAGTATTTGACTAATGACCAATGATTAATAACTAATAATAATTTTTTGTACTCGATCGCTGTTGCTCGCCTTGCTATTTAAAAATAATTTGTATTATTTGATACTTATATGCGTGTCGGGTACAATCTTTCTATTTATAATATTTGCTGTAGCTGCATTTATGCCCTGGATGAGTGGTATAAATTGTTCTACGGAATTAATCGCTGCGATCGCCTTTTTGGCTGCCGATTTTTTGTACTCGATTTTTTATATTTAGAATATACCCCTTTTGCAATTGCTGATGTTTGGCATTGGCTCCCTTGGCTGTACTATTCTCATCTTCCCAAGCATCATTCAAACTAGTAATTAATTGGGGAGTGGAAAACGAGAAAGCAATGGGGCACAGGAGGTTGTTGAGCCAAGAGAGAATAACTCTAAATTCTCAACTCCTAACTCAGCACTTACCACTAGGCACTCCTAACGCCCAATCCAAAATCCAAAATCTAAAATCTAAAATACTTTATGGCTTCTACTTTTTCTTTTGACATTGTCAGCGACTTTGACCAACAAGAATTGGTTAACGCTATCGATCAAGTTGCGCGAGAAATCAAAAGCCGTTACGACCTCAAAGATACTCAAACTACCGTTGAGTTAGCTGAACAAAGCATTAATGTTAGCACTGACAGCGAGTTCACCTTGGATTCTGTACACAACATCCTGCGGGAAAAAGCTGCAAAGCGTAATCTTTCCCAGAAAATTTTTGATTTTGGCAAAGTTGAATCAGCAAGTGGTAACCGCGTGCGTCAAGAAATTAAACTCAAAAAAGGCATCAGTCAAGAAATCGCCAAACAAATTTCTAAATTGATTCGTGACGAATTCAAAAAGGTACAAGCCTCAATTCAAGGTGACGCTGTACGGGTTTCTGCCAAATCTAAAGATGATTTGCAAGTTGTGATTCAACGGCTAAAACAAGAAGACTATCCTGTGGCTTTGCAATTTACAAATTATCGTTAAAAAGTTTTCTCGTGGAGAATACTCACTAAATTACATTTTGTAAAGATTTTTCGGGATTTAATACGCACTAGGATAGTACATAGGCACTATCCAACTTGATATTCCAACTTGAAAACAGCTATTATTAAGCCCTCGCTCCAATGCTTTTTTGGAATGCTGGACGGTCAGCCAATTGCTTCATGTAATTCAATACCGCTGGGTAAGGGCTAAAGTCTAGTTTCAAAATCATCGGAATGTAGTTTAAGACAGACCCCACTGCGACATCGGCAACAGTGAATTCATTGCCCAGCAAAAAAGCTTGCTGAGAAAAAATTTCATTCAAAGTACTCAACAAACGGGGTATTTGGCGATCGCGATTTGCTTCTACTAAAATTGCTGTACTCAGGGTTGAATTGGCAAATAACACCCACTGGGAAATCACAGCACGTTCTTCTAGTGAAACTGGAGCTTTTCCATACTTATCCATCAAATAGAGCAAAATTGCTCCAGATTCCCAAAGCTGTAAATCTCCATCAACAATTGCTGGAACTCTGGCAAATGGATTAATTGTTAAATACTCAGGTTGGAGGTGTTCACCCGCCTGCATATCCAGCTTGACGAATTCATAGCGAACCTCTAGTTCCTCTAAATACCAGTGAACAATCGACGCTCGACTACGAGCGCCACCGTAAAGTTTTAGCATAATTACTTAAAGAACTTTGTGAGTGTGAGAATGCTGCTTAACATTATCTTCTTTAGTAACAACTCTAGCGGCATTTAGCACCCGCTTCCGGTCAACGGAATACTTAAACTCAGTGTAGGTTGTACCTAAAGGAATTAGAGATTTTGCAGATTCACGACGCTTGTAGGTACGAGCTACTGCAAGCACCCGTGGTATAAATTCCTCACCAAACTGAGCCGACTGGGGAAAGCCATCTGGCATTAGTTGTGAATCGCCATCTAGCACAGAACCCAAAGTTGTTGCACAAGCGAGCTTGTAGGAGGTAGGAATGCCCTTCAACAGTGCTTCCAAAGCCGCAGAGGGAATCGGTTCTATAACTTCGATTTGATGAACTTCTCCATCCTCCTTGATGAAGCAAGTTGCCAAGCCGATAACAATGTAATCATCGGTTGCTAAATCGGGGGCACTGGAATAAGAAATTGCAGTTGTCATCGGAAAATTTCTCAAAACTTAAGGATTGGGGATTCGGAATTAAGGATTAGGAATCGAAAAACTTTTCGCCAGTCCCCAACCCCTAATCCAGCTTGTTGGCATTCTACCAATTTGTCGTCACTACTTGACTTGTACGCTGCGATGGGAATAAGAATAGCATTCTAAATGCTTTAGAACCCTAAAAATACAGTATTTTTAATTTTTTACTCATCGCAGGGTATTAGGGACTGGCGAAAAGTTTTTTAATATCCAATCCTCATCCCTAGTCCGTACTACTCCTTGAAATTTATCTTGGCTATTTCTGGAATTCACCTTAGAGATGAAGTATCCATGATTAGGTTTGAGGAGCAATTGCCTATTTAAGGCTAAGGCGTAGATTTTCTACTTATATGACTAATTAAATTCTCTTTTGAGATAGCTTTCAGGTAACCCTAAATACTTGAAAAATAGTCATGTTAGAAAAATTTATAGCAGATAAAAACTATAATTTGATTTGAGAAAGCAGGTATTTTAGGCATAAAAAGATGAATACTCACTCATTCTTAGCTTCTGACGACCATCAAAGTAATCAATATAAAAATATTCTGATAAATCATATAAATAATCATCTATATTACAGAAAAAATAATCGCAGTGAATTAGGGGAAGGTTACTTACGTTCTTGTGCTTTGAGGTTAGCTCAACAAAAAAATTATCCTGAGGCGATCGCACTTTTAAACCAACTAATTTTCAGCCATCCCTGCAATGCAATTGATTACAATAATCGGGGGTTGATTTATTTCCAAAGTGGTGAAATGCAAAAAGCTTTTTGCGACTATAACACCGCCTTGAAACTGAATCCCTATTTGGCTAGCGCTTATAACAATCGAGCAAATTACTACGCTGCTTGTGGGGAATTAGCAGCAGCACTTACCGACTACGATCGAGCAATTAATTTCAATCCTCGTCACGTCCGGGCGTGGATTAACCGAGGCATTACCTTGCGGGACTTGGGTCAATATGAAGAGGCAATTGAGAATTTTGAGGTAGCACTGCTTTTCGGTCAACTTGAAGGTCATATTTGGGCTGAACGCGGCAGAACTTACCATCTTTGGGGTGACTGGAATTGTGCGATCGCTGATTATCGTCGCGCCCTCACTCAACTACCTCTTCTAGACAACAGTAAGAACGTTACTGGTTATCGCTTGCGTTTACAACTTGAAAATTGGCTCAACGATCTGCTATCTCTTCAGCGTCATAATTGGTAGATGAGCCATTTTGGCAAATTCAAGATTCAAAAAGTGAATTTTTTATGTTGAATTTTGAATATAGTGACGCTGTTATTTATTAGCAATAATATAAATTTTCACCCGGTTTATACGTAGCCAAAATCACAAGCAACAGAATAATCCCAAAATTAATATTTTTCTTACGGTAATAAATCTGTTTGTTCAATTACTCTCCCATCCTGATTCATTAGCACCACCCGACGCTGGCTAGGATCGAATCGGTATCCTTGTTGTTGCCTAATACTTTTTGCTTGCTGGGGATCGAAGTTACGACTAAATTCTGCCTGCAAACTATTGACATGTCCTTCCATCAGGTTGACTTCAGTGTGGATTTCTCGCAATTTTTGTTGCTGTAACCATTGGTAAGGCAAAAGTTGTGCCAAGGCAGATGCAGCGGCGGCTGTAATCAAAAGATTAACAGTTATTTTGGCAGTACTTTCTAATGCCATCACTTGGTAAGAACGTTGACGAAGATGCCGCTTTGGTCGAGGAATGACCCGGCGTTTTTGTATCGGTTGTAACGGTGGTCTGGAGGGTTGAATCGCGTTCATGATCCTAAAAATTAACCTCGCTTGGTGAAGGGAAGCACTGTAAAAAGTTCTCTGGCGCTAATTACTACTTGATTTAGCAGTCATATTACTTCATTTTTGAAAAATAGCTACAAGTGCCGCACAAGTTAAAAAATAACCTGGCTTACGTAAGTGGTAGTTCGGGAAGACTTAGGACGTAAAGCCGTAAGCGTTGGAAAATTACACCTCCGTAATGCCAGGATTATTAGCTTTTTAACTGTGTCACATCGTAGCCTTATTTGTAAAGTTCTGTGGCTAAGCGCCAAGCTAGAACTCCTGGAATCAGTGCTACAACTAAAGCGATGTACACTTGGGCATCAGAAATGGAAGATACTTGAGCGATGTATAAAGTATCTAAGATCGGCATGGCTTTTAATCTCCTAACTTGAATAAATTTTGAACTGTTCGTTTACTACTTTTCCTTGTTTTGCCAGGTTCGTGGAAGATCTTGTTACAAGATGCAACAAAAGCAATTATTAGTTTAGTGGTCATTAGTTATTCTCCATTAAAAAAATTTGTAAAACTATGGATTTGTATTTGGGTATCGACTTCGGGACATCTGGGGCACGTGGTGTGGTGATTGACGAGCAAGCTGGCATCCAGGCTGAGGTACGATATCCCTTCCAGAATCCACCTGTCCCTGTGATGGCGAGTTTTTGGCAAGAGGCTTTGTTTTTTTTAATAGAACAAATACCTCAACAATTGCGGCGAGAAATTAGGGCGATCGCAATTAATGGTACTTCTTCGACTGTGTTGCTGGTGGATACTGCTGGCAAACCAATAGATGCACCGTTATTGTACAACGATGCACGGGGAGCGTCTGTGCTAGATGATTTGAGGAGCGTAGCACCCCCTAATCATACCGTGTTAAGTGCCACCTCTAGCCTGAGCAAACTTATTTGGATGCAGCAATTACCCGCTTTTGCTGAAGCTAGGTATTTCTTGCATCAAGCAGATTGGCTAGGGTTTCTGCTACATGGATATTTAGGCATTAGTGACTACCATAATGCTTTAAAGCTGGGTTATGACGTGGAAGAGTTGAAATACCCACAATGGCTGCAAAAGTTGCAAATACCGATTCAACTGCCTAGAGTTTTACCACCTGGTACTCCTGTGGCTAAATTACGTTCTGAAATTGCAGATCGGTATGGTTTTGGGCGTGATTGTCTGGTATGTACTGGTACAACTGACAGTATTGCGGCTTTTCTTGCCAGTGGTGCCAAATTACCTGGTGAAGCGGTGACTTCTCTGGGTTCGACGCTGGTACTAAAATTATTGAGTTGTACGCGGATTGAGGATGCGCGGTACGGAATTTATAGCCATCGCTTGGGTAAATTATGGCTGACTGGGGGTGCTTCTAACACAGGGGGTGCAGTGCTACAGCAATTTTTCACCAACACTGAGTTAACAAGCTTCAGCCGTGAGATTAATCCATCAAAAGCCAGCGAATTAGATTATTATCCACTGTTGAAAGCAGGCGATCGCTTTCCGATTAACGATCCCAATTTACCTCCACGATTGGAACCACGCCCAGATAATTCAGTGGAATTTCTACATGGATTGTTAGAAAGTATTGCCCGTATAGAAGTAAAAGGGTATGAATTATTACAAAAAATGGGAGCAGACAAATTGACTCGTGTTTATACTGCTGGCGGTGGCGCAGCAAATGACACTTGGACTGCTATTCGTGAACGGTATTTAAAAGTGCCTGTCATAGCCTCAACATATACGGAAGCTGCTTATGGGACAGCGCTGTTGGCGATGCGGGGGTATGAGGGGAAGCAGCCTCAACATCTAGACAAGCTGTTTACAGGACAGCGTTGTTGGGAATGCGGGGGTATAAGAGGACGTGAGGATGAGGGAGAGCCGGAAGTGACGCCGAAATAATTAATGCCTAATACCCAATGTCCTATTAAGTAATAGTTCTCTTTTTACAGATATTTTTTAAATCAGTATCTATCCGGGTGACAATCAACATCTCTCGAACGATACTGGGATGATTAGATACCGGATTATAGGATTCCAGGTTTCACTATCTGGGCAGCTAAGCTATTGGGGGATGGATGCTTTGCAGTAAGCGAATGTCATCTGTCCCCTTTACTAATTATTGGTATGAATTCTAAGGGCAATTAGGAGAAAAAGATTTTTTAAGAAGGTTTGACCTGCGCGGTCAAGATTATCATCTAGGGAAAAGGTGAGGCTGCGGACTCGAATTTGCTCGCTTTTAATATCTAGTGGCTGTGTCAAGTCTTTGGATATATCAAAAAGGCTTCCTTGCATTTTGTTGTGTTGGCGTAGCTAATCATTTGATAAATATCTGTATATCCTGCCAATTCAGGGGCTTTATACTTTGTATCCAAAACTGCTACTGTTTTGCCAGTAGAAGCATCACACAGTAATATATCTATACTAAAGTGTCGATTCTGACTAATTTATATTGGATGTTGCTGTTTGAAAAAATAACCTTGTGGCGTGTTTTTCTGAAGCCATTCTGCAACAAAAAATTCATAGAAATGTGCCATATCAACGAGAAAGGGTAGAGTTTTGTGATTTCCCCTCTCATGACTGGAGCTACTATTTTCTAGAAAGAATCGGCATAAATTATGTAATAGTTGATAGTCTGGACTGAGACGATTATACTGTCTGGCGATACAATCTTCTACGTTACAAGGTTGCAGCGTTACTAATCCTTGTAGAGCATGATAAGCTTTTCGCACTGTTGGTGATACTCTTTCTGAACACAAACTGCTAAGACCAATTATATAAAGTGTCCATGCCAGGATTTTATTTTCTTTAATATCAGCCGTCTTATGATTTCATTCTCAAAGCTCTTTTCTATGCAGCTTCAATGTAAATTGATATTACAATTAGTAATTATTGTTTAATTACTGTTTCAAATGTTTTAACTAATTTGCTTAACTGTCTTAACTCTCTTGAATTAATTACTCAACTGTTGACTTAATTCTGCGTTGGGTGCGACAGTTTAAAGATAAATGAGGGCATAAGCAATTTGTAAAGTTGCCAATACCCTCAAAATAAGCAAGCTAGATTTTTGTAGCAGCGTATGATTCTAAGTTAATGCCTGAGCAACTGCTGAGAGTGATTCGTTTGCTGCTTGCTTCAACAATTCCGCTCTATCTGTCTGTTCCCAAGGCAAGTCTAAATCACCCCGTCCAAAGTGACCGTAAGCCGCGACGTCCTGATAAAAACGTCCGCCTCGTTCATTTGGTAAGTTGCGTAGGTTGAAGGTATGAATAATCCCCGCTGGACGCAGTTCAAAGTGCTGCTTGATTAATTCCAGTAAGGTTTCTTCATCGACTTTGCCAGTGCCAAATGTATCCACCAGAATACTAGTTGGTCGCGCTACGCCGATAGCATAGGATAGCTGGATTTCAACTTTATCTGCCAACCCTGCGGCAACAATATTTTTTGCCACATAGCGAGCTGCATAAGCAGCAGAACGGTCTACTTTGGTGGGGTCTTTGCCAGAAAAAGCACCGCCACCATGTCGTGAATAGCCACCATAGGTGTCAACGATTATTTTCCGTCCTGTCAGACCAGAGTCTCCTTGGGGGCCACCAACCACAAATTTGCCAGTGGGATTGACTAAAAAGCGGGTTTCCTCATTTGGCTTAACGTCGATGTCGCCAAAAACAGGTTCAACTACAGCCGACCAGAGGTCTTGTTTAATTTTGGCTTGTACGGCCGCCTCATCTTTGATTTCCCCAATATTAGCTGTATGTTGGGTGGAAATCAAGATGGTATCAATTCCTACAGCACGTCCATCTTCGTAAACCACAGTGACTTGGGTTTTTCCGTCAGGACGCAAGTATGGCAATTCACCTGTTTTGCGAACTGCTGCTAATCGGCGAGCGATGCGGTGAGCCAGACTGATGGGCAAGGGCATCAGTTCTGGTGTTTCGTTACTGGCAAAACCAAACATTATACCTTGATCGCCAGCGCCAATTTTATCGAATTTTTGATCGCTATCTTCCTCGCGGGTTTCTTGAGCGGTGTTAACCCCTTGGGCAATATCAGGTGATTGTTCGTCTAAAGCTAGCAGAACGCTGGTGCTGTTTGCAGAAAAGCCGTTATCAGCATTAATATAGCCGATTTCAGCAATTTTCTTGCGGGCGAGATTGACGAAATTCACATTTGCTTTGGTAGTGATTTCACCAGTAATTAACACTAATCCAGTATTAACTACTACTTCAGCAGCCACCCGACTGCTGGGGTCTTGTGTCAGTAGGGCATCAAGGATGGTATCAGAAATCTGATCGCAGATTTTATCTGGATGACCTTCAGTGACTGACTCGGAGGTAAATAAATATCGACGAGACAAAGGTAATTCCTCCTTTGAGAGTATTTTCGCTGATTAAATATAGGTATTGAGTTCAACTACCTAATTTATGAAATCATAACAACATTTATACTGGAGTCGTTAGTGTCTTTTGAAGATCGAGTAAAACTACTAGATGACTCAGATTTAATTTAGAAAAAAGATTACCAGAAAATACGGACGGTTAGATGAGAGCAAACAATGAAAAATCAGCATTTAGAAGCTGCGAGGCTTCTGGAGAAAAGCACTCAGCAAGCGATCGCATAATTACAATAATTTATTGCTCTTGATTCTTTGTTGGTGTCACGTGAGGAAAGTGTTGACACTCATGCTGGTTTATTATCGCTACTTGGATGAAGAAATTTAAACAATTTTAGATGTATCTAACCACTGAAATGAGTATGCTTTAATCCAGCATATTAGGCGCAAATATAAAAATATATATTTATATAAACAAGAGCAAGAATATTTAATCCGATTCTCAATGTCACAGCATAATTCCGTTACTATAACTGACGTGCTAGCAGCACAAGAGCGCATTTTAGGAATTGCCCACCACACACCTGTGCTAACTTCTAGAATCGTTAACGATCGCACTAATAGCCAAGTGTTTTTTAAGTGCGAAAATTTTCAACGCACTGGTTCGTTTAAATTTCGAGGTGCGTACAATGCCTTAGCGCAATTATCGGTAGCACAAAAACAAACAGGCGTTCTCACTTATTCATCGGGAAATCATGCCCAAGCGATCGCCTTAGCTGGACAACTACTAAATATTCCCACTACCATTGTCATGCCTGATGATGCACCCACTGTCAAACAAACTGCAACTCGCAGTTATGGTGCAGAGGTGATTTTGTACAATCGCCAAACGACAAATCGGGAAGAATTAGCCCAAAATTTAGCAAAGGATAGGAATCTCATACTGATTCCGCCATACGATCATCCCCATGTAGTTGCAGGACAAGGTACAGCAGCTTTAGAACTGATTCAAGAAGTTGGTCAATTGGACTTACTATTAGTTTGTTGTGGCGGTGGTGGATTACTTTCCGGTTGTGCGATCGCCACCAAAGCACTTTTACCTGATTGTAAAGTCATCGGCATAGAACCAGCACTTGCCGACGATGCTACCCGCTCGTTTCACAGCAAAACCCTGCAAACTGTGAAAAATCCCAATACCATAGCTGACGGCGCCCGGACTCCTAGCCTTGGTCAAATTACTTTTCCCTTGGTGCTACGTTACGTCGATGACATGGTGACGGTATCTGAAGAAGCGATTCTTCGCAGCATGTTTTTTTTATGGGAGCGTCTGAAAATTGTAGTAGAACCCACGGGAGTACTAGCCGCGGCCGCCTTACTCGAAGGTGTGGTAACAGCACCACGAACAAAGATTGGTGCGATCGTCAGCGGTGGGAATGTAGATTTAACCCAAATTGCTAAATTGTTTTCTCAATGTTGATGAATACAAGAATATAAAGTAAATCAAGAGTTTTTGCCAAAATTATTTACATATGTTAACATTGTGTCCTAAATTTAGGTGCAATTACTCATTATGACCCTGACCAAGGCCGATCTCAAGGATTCAGAGCAAGTGACTCGGTTGTTTTCTCACGTTGAATTTAATGAAAATAAGCTCAATCATCAACCAGGTAGTGTATTAGGGAGTACGGCGCTGATTGCAGGAACCACAGTCGGAGCCGGGATTCTTGCCCTACCTGCGGTCACTCTACCATCAGGGATTTTGCCATCTACGTTTGGGTTGATTGCTGTTTGGCTCTACGCTTTAGTTTCAGGTTTATTGATTGCAGAAGTGACTTTGAGTGCCATGCGTCTAGAAGGGCGTGCAAGTATAGGTCTGTTGGGAGTTATTGAGAAGACCTTGGGAAAGTCGGGAGCGCAAGTTGCTAGCGGTGCATATTTATTTATGCATTATGCGCTGTTGGTAGCATATATTACCCAAGGTGGGGAAATTTTAGGCTCGGCGATCGCCAAACTTTGGGGTGTGCAGAACTCATTACCTATATGGGTAGGCACAACAACCTTCACGCTCATCTTTGGCGGTATTATGTATGTTGGGCGAGAAAAGTTTATTGAAAAATTAAACAGCGCCTTTGTAGGAATTGTGCTTGTTTCCTTCTTAGGACTATTATTGCTGGCTGGAGGACAAGTTAAGAGTAGCCAATTTTTAATTCAGGACTGGAGTGCGCTTGGTAGTGCGGTTTCAGTTATGTGTGTAGCACTGTTTTATCAAAACGTTGTGCCGGTGGTTGTGACCCAACTCGAAGGAGATGTCCGCAAAATTCGTCAGTCCATCTTCATTGGTTCATTGATTCCCTTAATCATGTTCTTGGCGTGGAATGCTGTAATTTTGGCAAGCTTCAGTCCCGATATGGTACATAGCACATCTGGTGGTAAAACCGTTTTTGACCCACTACAAATTTTGCGAGCTGGTGGTGCAGGAGAATGGTTAGGAGTGCTAGTATCGATTTTTTCAGAGTTTGCGATCGCCACATCATTCATTGGATTTGTGTATGGTCTGCTGGATATATTCAAAGATATTTTTCTAATTGCACAGAGCAAAGTTTCTAGTCGCTTACCTCTGTATTCGCTGATTCTTTTCCCTCCTATGACTCTTGGTACGCTCAATCCCAGCATTTTCTTTAGTGCCCTAGATTATACTGGAACATTCAGCATCTCGGTTATAGGTGGAATTCTTCCAGCATTAATGACTTGGAAGCAACGTCAAGAGCAAAAAAACTCGAATAGCATAAATCCACCACTCGTTCCTGGTGGGAAGGTGACATTGATTGTGATGATTGCAGTGGCATTAGTTCTGATGGTCAGACAAATTCTTTCAATTCACACAAATTAAAACTATTAATCAAAATTATAGTGTAATATGTTAAGCAGAGTATGTAATATAATGTATTACAAAACAATCAAATGAGTGATTCTCGGTCAATCAAAATCAGCAAATATCTCAGTAAATATCTGCGACATACACCAGATGCAATTGGAATCGAACTTGCTCCTGGTGGTTGGGTAGCTGTTGATAAACTACTTACAGCTTGCGCTAAACATAAATTTCCTATTAGCCGTCAGGAATTACAGTTAGTAGTTGAATCTAGCGATAAACAACGCTTTTCTTTTGACTCTACAGGTACTTTAATTCGTGCTAACCAAGGCCACAGTACAGAAGTTGATTTACAATTGGAACCTATTGTTCCTCCAGACCAGCTTTATCATGGTACGGGACACAAATCTGTAGAGTCAATTCTAGAAACAGGACTTCGGAAAATGTCGCGTCACCATGTCCATTTATCTAAGGATATTGCTAC
Organism: Nostoc sp. S4; assembly: GCA_029379225.1. Taxonomy (GTDB): domain Bacteria; phylum Cyanobacteriota; class Cyanobacteriia; order Cyanobacteriales; family Nostocaceae; genus Nostoc. Next base: position 83,424 of record JAQYWR010000004.1, read on the forward strand.
AGCACAAATTGTCGGTGCAAGACATGGGAAACCAGTAGTTTTTCTTGTAGATGCTGCTGCAATGCATCGGGCGGGTTATATCTTTTATTGTTCTGAGAATGGTGTTTGGTTAGTGGATGGCGTACCACCAGAATATCTCCAAAAAGTTTGAATTTTCAAAGCTTGTTGAATTATAAAACTGCTATTTTTTTACTCACCTTAGACTCAAAAGATTTCGGTTTTTTATTTAACATGAATGAAAAAACGAAAAATACAATTATATTTTATCAGGAAAATAATTCACTTTTATAGTTTGTGAGTACCCGTCAGTAGCCATCAATAAACATTGTTCGATGTCGTATGATATCCGGCAAATCACTAGTAATATCATGTCCTGCTAAATACTTGTCATTATATTTACCCTTGGCGTTTCCGTAGGGTACGCAGCGATAGCAAAATCAAGTAATTGCAGAGTCATAATGATTGCTTTGTACCACTTGCAATGGTATATTGTAAGTGATTAAACCGATTGATATAATATGTCTCAAGCAAGTGAAACATCATACTAAATATGCAGATTTAGTGGTTATAACTGTAGACCGTGCTTCGCTACACTAATTGATTCTAAATTCTCCATTCTTCAATACCTATATCTTATGGTAGAAGGAAAACAGTATTGTAATTCCTAAGCTAGTTATTAACTTTTCTCAGGAATTAAATTATGCTGAACATAATTGCTTGGATAATTCTGGGTTTAATTGCTGGAGCTATAGCAAAAGCTATTTATCCCGGTCGTCAAGGTGGTGGTATTGTTGCAACTATGGTATTAGGTATCATAGGTGCTGTAATTGGTGGAATATTAGTTACTCTTTTGGAGACAGGTAGATTTCAATTGGCTGCTGCATCCCTCAGCATTCCTGGTATAATTGTTGCTGTGATTGGTGCAATCATTGCTATTTTTATATGGAATTTAGTAGCTGGACGTGCCAGTTATTAATTGAATCAAATTGTTAGAGAAATTATGCTTGGAGCTAAGTTGTTAACAAATTTTGTTCCCATAAAAAACTCCACTCGCTTAAAAAGTAGTGGAGTAATTAATGTTAGATTCCAGCTAATGAATTATCATTCAATGACGAGTTACATTGCACAAGCTAAACTAGCTTAAAGCTTTCTTTATTTCATCTTTGATGTTTTCTACAACATGAATATCTTGGGCTTCGGCTTGCTTGGCTTTTCCTTCAGCTTTATCTTGGGGATTACCAGTGACTTCACCTACAACCTCTTGAATTTTTCCTTCAATGTTTTTTGCAGTAGCTTCAATTCTTTTTTCGGCACTCATGGTTTTGTCTCCGGCTTGTAGTTAGTGGAACTATTACTAAATGTAGTAAGAATGTATTGTTTGTTAGTTCCATCAAGAGAGATAAAAATTATAAAAATTCTAGTATCTAAAGATAGATATGGTGTGAACCAATAGTATTGTTAAATATAATAAAAGCTTTATAAATAAAATTTATATATTATATGAAAGAAGTCATAATTCAATCAGCAGCTGTAGACATAGGGGCATATACTTGTACGCCCCTACAGTGTATTTTTTATATGGGGCAAAGATTTTGAAAGTACCTCAAACGGTACTTTACTTAACTCTGTTAACTTAGAGCAGGTGATTAGTTTGTCAAACTTAGAATATATACATGCAGAAATCATTGTTTTAAATCAATACCTTTGCCAAAATAAGAGCCTAAAAAAATTTTGACAAAAACGGCAAAATCACCCATACATAGGTGTTTAGCTTTAATGGTAGCTCTTAATGTCAGACCCTTAATACTGCGGGTGATACGTTAAAAAAGCCTTGTGAGAAACCTTGAAGGAATTTTTAGGACTTATTGTTTTTGCCAAGCCTTAGAGAAAAGGGAGTTCAGACATCAATTCACCCTCGTAAATTGGCGAAGGTATTGAGGAAAGCGATTGTTTTAACTTTCTAAAAATGGATAGTCTGTGTAGCCCTTCTCTCCACCGCCACCTAATGTTGTTGAGTCAACTTGATTCAGTGGCGCATTTAATATAAACCGCTGTGGTAAATCTGGATTGGCAATAAATAGCTTGCCAAATGAAACTAAATCTGCTTGTTGATTTGATAAAACACTATTAGCTCGATCCTGATTATAGCCACCATTAACAATTAATGTGCCACAAAAGCGATCGCGGATATAACTAGTTGGTACGGTAGTCTGTTCGCGTCCAAAATCTACCATCTCCTCAGTCAGATGCACATAAACTAAACCAATATCATTGAGTGCAGTCGCTACATAGCCAAATGTTAACAGAGGATGAGAGTCATGCATATTATTCAGTGTGGCATTGGGAGAGAGCCTCACTCCTACACGATTTTTCTCCCAGACACCAATCACAACATTTATTACCTCTAACAGTAAACGAGCGCGATTCTCAATTGAACCACCATACTTGTCAGCACGTTGATTGCTACCGTCCCTGAGAAACTGGTCTAGTAAATAGCCATGTGCGCCGTGAACCTCAACTCCATCAAAACCAGCATCAAGAGCGTTTTCTGCCGCTTGACGAAATTGTTGCACAATATCAGGAATTTCAGAAGTTTCTAAAGCGCGAGGAGTGACATAAGGTTTAAAGCCAGAAGGAGTCATTGCATTACCCGTAGGAGCGATCGCACAAGGAGCAACAGGTAAAGCACCATCCGGTTGCAACTCAGGGTGAGAAATTCGTCCTGAATGCCGCAGTTGCAGGAAAATTCTTCCACCTTTTTGATGCACAGTATCGGTTACTAATTTCCAACCAGCTACCTGTTGAGGCGAATGAATCCCTGGTGAATTGGGATAGTTAGTTTCACCAGTTGGGGAAACTTGGGTTGCTTCTGCAATAATTAATCCAGCACTGGCGCGTTGGGCATAATAGATAGCATTGAGTTGGACAGGAGCATTGCCTATACCTGCACGACCACGACCACAAGGAGCCATAACCATACGGTTAGGCAATTCAAGCTCACCAAGTTTGTAAGGAGAAAACAAATTTATATCAGCAGGTGCAGAAGTATTTTGATTATCAATCATAGAGTAGTCATTAGACAATTTTTCAGTTTTAATCAGCGTTGTTTTTTGTTACTAGAATTGGCAGTGCTTCTAATTTATTTGTCGTTGAATAATATTGATTTTTAGATAAAATCTCACTGCTGTTTAAGGTTCATCCGCCGCCGTACTAGATATAGTAAAAAAGGCGTTCCCAATAGCGACATAATTATGCCAATTGGTATTTCTTGGGGTCGGAGTAGAGAGCGTGCGCTCAAGTCAGCCCAGACAAGCATAGACGCTCCCAGTAGTGCAGAAAACGGCAATACCCAGCGATAATCTAAGCCAACAATTCCTCTACTTATGTGTGGAATAATTAGTCCAATAAAACCAATTGGGCCTGCCAATGCAACGGAACTGCCCGCCAGTATAACTACAGTAATTGTGATTATGACTTTAACTCTAGCAGTTTGTTGACCCAAGCTTTGGGCGATCGCTTCACCTAAACTAAGTGCGTTGAGTTGTCTGCCTAAAGCAAAAGCGGTCAATAGCCCGACTATCATCCAAGGCATTATCGTCAAAAATAAATTGAAATCTCGTCCGGCTAGAGAGCCAGCTAGCCAAAAACGAATTTCTTCTAAAGCCCGATTGCTAAGAATGAGTACGCCTGCGGTAATTGAAGACAGCATCGCAGTCAGGGCAGCTCCAGCTACGGTAATATTGAGCGGGGTCGCTCCACCAAAACCTAAAGAACCAAGAAAGTAGACCGTAAGTGCTGCCACTAAAGCTCCAAAGAAGGCAACAAAGGCAATTATGGTTGGGGACGACACACCAAAGCCGAATATAGCTATGACCGCAGCTAAAGCAGCACCAGATTCAATACCCAAAATCCCCGGTTCGGCTAAGGGATTTTGGGTGAGTCCTTGCATGAGCGCCCCAGCTACAGCTAGACTTGCACCCACTATAGTTGCAGTTAGCAGTCGTGGTAGCCGCATTGTCAAGATAATCAAGTGTTGGGTGGAGCCATCAAATGTTGTAAAGGCTGTAAGAATATTGCTTAAAGGGATATCTGCGGCTCCATAAATTAAACTAGCGAATGTACCTAACAAAAGTACAACCAATGCCAAGACTATACTTAGCTTACGAGTACAACGCCATTGAAATCTTTGTTTTGTGGGTAGTCTTTGACTAGGACTGAGCATTAATATTCTCCTAAAATTTTTTGAGCAAGCCCTATGTATTTTATGCTTAATATTTAAACGCTCATCTTTGTTCGATTGCGGTACATCAAATAAAAAAAGTAAGGGCCGCCGAGAGCAGAAATTAGCAAACCACAAGGAAATTCCGTGGGAGAAAAAATAGTTCTGGCGAGAAAATCCGCCCCAATCAAAATCAATCCTCCGATCAAGGCAGCTACTGGTAGTAGTTTTTCATGCATTGACCCTACTAGTTGCCGTGCAATATGCGGAGCTATTAATCCGACAAAGCTAATCATACCAACTGTAGCTACACTTGCCGCAGTCAAAGCCACACTCAATAGCAATAGTATAGTATGTTGCAACTTCACCCGACTACCTAAGCTAGTGGCAATGAAAAAACCCATTTGTAGAGTATTCAGTTCGCGCGCTTGCCTGATTGCCAGTAGTCCAAATACTGTAGTCCAAGGCAGTAATGGCCAAAAATCATTCCAACTTTTGCCGGAAATACTACCAGCCATCCATACTAAAGCTTGATTAACGTTGTAGACCCTACCAAAAGTTAATAATAAGGTGGTGATAGCTTGTGCAAACAAACCTAACAATATTCCCACTAAAACGAAACGCAAAGCCGATCTCTCCCCAATACCAGTTAAGAGGTAAAGAAGTACTGCAATGCCAATACCTCCACTCAAGGTTGCCAAGTGTAGAGTGTAAGGCGGAGCTTGTGGAAAAAGTACAATCACAATTACTGCACCAAGACCTGCACCCATACTCACACCAGTAATACTAGGGTCGGCTAAAGGATTTTGTGTTAGTCCTTGCATGATTGCACCAGCAATTGCTAAACTTGCTCCTACCAACCAAGCAATTAAAACTCTGGGTAAACGCAGAGTTACGATTACAAAAGGAGACTGTGGGTCTTGAGTTTTTAAACCGAGAATCGCTTTGACTATATCTGCTGGTGAGACAGGATATCTACCCACGCTCAAGCTGATTACTAAAATAGTAAATGTTAACAGCAGTAATATTAGTATTAGTTTGAGTATATACCTAGAGCCTCGCTTTAAGAGAAATATGTTTAGCGATCGCACCACTATTCGTGATTTCCCACTAGTCAAAGTTCATCTCCTACTCAGCTATTGGTTTATCTAAGTACATTAGTTTATGCCATCGTTTTGATACAAGACATATTTCTCTAAATCATCCAGCACTTGGTTAGCAGCAATAGGGCCAGATCCCAGCCAATAAGACGCGACTTGATGAACTTTGTGCTGCTGTACAACCTTTAATTTCAACCACAACGGCTGTGTGCGAATTTGTTCCCAAGCTGTATTTCGTTGGTTAATGTTATCAGAAATGACAAACATCACATCGCCATCGGCATCATTAAACTTTTCCCACGAGAGAAGATAAAGCGAACCATAACCAGGGAACATTTTAGCAACAAATGTTTTATCTACAGTTTGAGAAGGTGGACGTGATAATCCAATTTTCTCAAGAATCTTTCCCCCGAAGAATTCTTGATTGAATAGGAAAATTGAACTTTGTTCTTTTGCATAGATGATGGAAATTTGAGTCGAGGCAAGTTTAGTTCCCATGTGCTTTTTAAACTTTTGCAAACGGGTTTGATAGTTGGCGAGGATCTCAACAGCTTTATCTTTCTGGTTTAAAGCATCGGCAATTAAATAAAACACAGTTTCCCAATCTAGATAGTCGCTTTTCGGATCGATCAGGACAGTAGGTGCTATTTTCGACAGCAGAGGATATATTTCTTGGCGGGATTTGCTAGTCAAAATCATGTCTGGTTTCATAGCAAGAATATTTTCCAAGTTTACAGGTAACCAAGAAGCGCCTGTCTCTTGAATGTTCTGCCAAGTTGTTGATGAAATTCCTTTGATTTGCTGTAAATACGAAACATACTCTTTTGGCGCACCAGCAGGTATAATTCCTAATGCCAGTACATCTTCAAAAAAGTCAGAGTCCAACAATACCAACCGTTTGGGACTGATAGGAGTCGTTTGGGTATGGTAATGGTTGCTAATTTTAGGGAGACTAGCTTCACAACTAAAATTCCCGAACAGCAGTAAAACCAGCAACCCTAAAAATACTATTTTCACCCCACTGCTTCTGTAATGTCTCATCAACTTAGTGTCAAATCTTTAAAACTGATACTTCACAGTTGCCTCTACAGTAAAGGGATCGCCTATGGAAAGTCCTGATACATCGCCTGAGCGATAATACACAGTGTCAAAAATGTTCTTAAAGTTGAGTGCGGCTAGTAATTTGTTAGAGCGGTAATATAGGGCAGCATCAGTAGTAACATAACTCGGCAACAGAAATGAGTTATCTATAGCTTCTGGGCGATCGCCTACATAATTTATACCTATGCCACCTCCAAGTCCTTTCAATGAACCTTGAGGAATTATATAGGTAGTCCATAAAGAAGCACTATTTTCAGGTACTCCAACAATTATGGTTCCGGATTTATATGTGGTGTCCTTGGTAATACGGGCATCAGTATAGTTGTAAGAGCCAATGATATTCCACCCAGGGGCAAGTTCTCCTGTAACATACAACTCAATACCTTGACTTTTTATCTCACCAATTTGGATACTGTAGCCCTCACGATCCGGGTCACCAGTGAGAACGTTAGATTGGGTGAGATCGTAGAAAGATAGAATTGCAGAAAGCTTATCATTAAGCCAATCAGTTTTCACCCCAACTTCATACTGCGTCCCACGAGTAGGTTTGAAGGTATTGTTATTGAAATCAACACCAGTCTGTTGCTCAAAAGAGCGGCTGTAACTTGCATAGAAAGAAACAGGTTCAATTGGTTGATAAACAATGCCTACACGGGGACTAAATGCCGAGTCAGACTGCTCGCTTGCAGAACCACTAGACACAAAATCCTCACGCCCACCAAGGACTAACTTCAAGTTACTAGCTAACGCCAATTGGTCTTGAAAATAAAATCCTAGATCCTCAGTGGTTATTTTTATGAAAGGAGAAGTTCTGGGAGGAGTCGGGCTTGGTGGTTGTCCATAGACAGGATTAAAAATGTCAAGTGAACCAATTGTGCGACCGTAAATCCCAAAATTGGAAAGCACATTATGGTTGTAATCAACACCAAGGAGTAATTTGTGTTCTAAACTGCCCGTATTTACTTTACCAACTACATGAGTATCTTGACCAAAGTTGCTTTCAACATAGTGATAGAATGACTGAACACTACGAGTATAAGTACGGTCATCGTTCTCTAAGTTGCCGTTTGTAGTGTTATAGTAAAGGTTATTTCGATAGGAAAATCGAAAAGCATTATTCAAAGACCAATTATTACCCAAGCGTTGCTCAAAGTTGTAGCCAATTCGACCTTCTACAAACCTTTCTCCATCTACATCTAGACTTGGCTCTCCAAGATATAGGCTACGGCGAATCTTTCCGTTTGGATTAGGCAGTAAAGTTCCTACGGCCGGTAGACCATGTTCGGGTTTCTGTTGTGCATCTTGATAATCACCTTCAATAGTTAGCTTTGTACCACTGGATGGTTGCCAAGTAATAACAGGTGCTATAGATAACCGCTGTATGCTTTGAAAATCGATAAAACTGCCAGAATTTTTGTAGGAAGCATTGAACCGATACAAGAGGCTTCTATCTGCTGTCAAAGGCCCAGAGAAGTCTAGGGAGGGTTCGTATTCACTATAAGAGCCAATTTGAAATCCTAGTGAGTAATAAGGATCGCTTAGTGGCTGTTTAGTAACTAGATTAATGACACCGCCTGGTGGTAATTGACCATAAAGTACAGAAGCTGGTCCTTTGAGAACCTCAACTCGTTCTATGTTGTTAAGGTTAGCTCCTAATGCTCTACCTGCTTCTGGATCTCTCAAACCGTTTTTCAGAGTTCCGTTATCAGAGCGAATTTCAAAACCACGTATTATCGAATTATCAACGTCTCTGGTTCCATTTGTCACTATTCCCAGATTTCTCAATACATCACCAAGACTTTGCGATGATTGATCTTCAATCACCTGTCTGGGAATAACATTAACTGTTTGTGGAATGTCTCTTAGTGGCGTATCTGTCCTTGTCCCCACACTTGTGTTATTCACACGATAAGTATCTGGCGGTGCAGTAACCTCTAGTTCGATCTCAGGGTTCTCCCCTGGTTTTGTCTGCTGTGGCGGCGTTGGCTGCTGCCCAGTAGTTGCAGTAGTTTTTACCCCAAACACCAAACCTTCATTACTATTAAATAACTCCACTGTTGGCGCACCAGCTTCACCCGTTACTGTTAGCCTGATATTATTAGCATCAATATTGGTAACTATTATCTCAGTGATTCCTGCTGCTGGCTTTACTTGACGAAAACTCTCTCGATTAATCAACCGTAACTGAGCGTTAGGGATGTCTGCAATATAGGAGTTGCCCTCAATTTTCGGAGTTGCCTGCAAGCCTTTACTTTTCACCCCCGTCTCTAAAATCACCTCCAAACCCTTGTCAGTGCTATTTACCTTCACTCCCGTCACTGATGTGACTTCTGTTTGACCAGTAGGTGTCAGTGACTGTACTAACTTTTGGGCATCGGTAAGCGGATGCTCAATTTGGTTGAGACTTTGAATCTCTCTAATCGGTGCAACTGACTTTGTAATTATTGCTTGAGGTGATAGTTGATGCTTGGTAGCTGATATTTCTGCTGCTAGAATAGGAACAACGCGCACAGGCTCAATTACAGACATCACCACTGAAGTAGTTAGCAATAGACTCTGCCAGAAAAAATAGTTTAATCTTTGGAACTTCATTCAACCTTCCTTACACACACTCGCTCACTACATGCTCTTAGTTAAGGTATAAAGGGTTAAGTAAAAAACCTATTACCCTTTATCCAAAACCTATGACAATCTCACCCCAAAATTCTGCTGCTGGAATTGGGGCTATTGCACGACTGTACTTTATTTAACTCAGTCTGAATATTACCAACTTAATGAGTAAAATCCTCAAGAAATTTCTGATACAAATCTTAAAAAGAGTATTCTTTAGGTTGCTGTTATGACATGAGTAATTTATTATTGGGTTACTCAAATTGAATACTGAAGCCGTTTTTAATTCAGCTCGCTTGGGAAAATGCTGGTTTTTTGACCCAAGTCTTATGTCAGAGTATCTTTACCAAGTGCAAGATTAATTAACCAGTATTATTGGTAATATCATCACAATACGATTTGTATATTTATCTTGAAAGCCAATGTCTACGACAAGCCATTACGGTCTACGCTCTGTCTGAGGGATAGTCTTGGGATGCGATCGCTCTATAGTTAAACTCAAAAACGATTCAACTTCCAAACAAACTAGACTTGTGTAATTATCATTGCGAACTCAAATCCCTTATGGAGAACATAGCCCTATTAACCCAACATCTGGGACTAGCTTACGACGGGAAATCGATTATATCGGGTTTGAACCTGTTAATTCCTACTGGAGAAATTACAGCTTTAATTGGCCCCAACGGTTGCGGTAAATCTACTTTACTACGAGGTTTGGCTAGATTGCTCAAACCCCAGGTTGGTACTGTATATCTTAATGGCGCTGATATCTTTAAACAGTCAACCACCCTAGTTGCACAGCAACTTGGCATTCTTCCTCAAGGGCCAGTCTCGCCAGAAGGATTGACTGTGCGAGATTTAGTAGCACAAGGTCGCTATCCATATCAAAAAAGTTGGTTGCAATCTTGGACTGCTGAAGATGAGAGCCAAGTTCGTAAAGCATTAACGATTACAGACCTCAACTTTTTAGCTGACAGAGCTGTAGATACCCTTTCTGGTGGACAGAAGCAACGTGCTTGGATAGCTATGACTTTGGCACAAGATACACAGATTTTATTGTTAGATGAACCGACTACTTTCTTAGATTTAGCTCATCAAGTGGAGGTGCTGGAATTACTAAGGGATTTAAATCAACTTGAGGGACGGACAATTGTCATGGTGTTGCATGATTTAAATCAGGCGTGTCGTTATGCTCATCAGATAGTAGCTTTGCGTGATGGCGCTGTTATGGCTTCTGGTAATCCAACAAATGTGATGACTGAGGAGATGGTGCGCCTTGTGTTTGGATTAGCGTGTCGAATTGTGCCAGACCCAGTACATGGGACACCTTTATGTTTACCTTTGGGACGACAATCTTCCCAATCCCGAAAGTAACTACTATATTACAATACCTTAATATGGGCTGTTTGTAGCGATAGGTTGTGGTTGTGGAAGACAACAACTTTACTACATCAGCCCTCTTTTTTCATACTCTTTTTTTGACGAAGGTATTATTAAATTAAAATATTATCTAAATAAAAGGAAAGTTAAGGAGTGGTAAAAAAACGTCAGGAAAATGTCTGGTGGAGTGAGATTAACGATATTATCCGGGGTGCTTGTGGAGGTTTTTTATTTGGCATACCCTTACTGTATACAATGGAGGTTTGGTGGATTGGCTCGCTGGCAAAACCACAACTGATGATGATGGCGATCGCGCTAATGTTTATTGTAGTTTTCTTGCTCAATCTCACAGAAGGTTTTCGCAAACGCAGATATACTTCCCAAGCTCGTCAAGCCGCAATCGATACCGTAGAAGCAATGGCGATCGGAATAGCTTGCTCTGCCTTTGTGCTGTTACTATTGCGAGAATTGACGTTAGAAACTTCCCTCAGAGAATCTTTAGGTAAAATTATCTTTGAAAGTGTACCCTTCACTCTTGGTGTAGCATTAGCCAAACAGTTTTTGGGAGATACTAGAAACGGTAATGGAGAGGAGCAAACAGTACTCCAGGAAAATAGTACAAGTAAGAACAACCAGAATGAGTTAAACGCCACCTTTAGCGATATTGGGGGAACTCTAATTGGTGCAACCATAATTGCATTTAACATCGCCCCAACAGATGAAGTTAGGATGTTAGCAGCCGCAGCCTCACCAGTTTGGGAATTGGCAATCATCGCTGCATCTTTGCTGATTTCTTATGGGATTGTATTTCAGGCTGGCTTTTCTGACCAGCGAAAGCGTAGAGAACAAAAAGGAATTTTCCAAAGACCATCCAGCGAAACCATCATGTCCTATTTAGTGTCACTATTAGCAGGCACTTTTATGCTGTGGTTCTTTCAAAAATTGACTTTTAGCGACCCCTGGACAATGTGGTTAGATCGTAGTTTAATATTAGGTTTACCAGCAACTATTGGTGGTGCAGCTGGCAGGTTAGCAATATGACTAACCCAGAACGAGCAAAACGTTCCCTTGCTGAGTGGGTGACATTCACCATTGCCTCGTTTATCCTAGCGATCGTCGTGAGTTTGGTAGGCTACACTTGGCTGAACGAAAAAAATCAACCTCCGATTATTTCTGTCGCTAAAAAAGAAACAATTCGGGAAATTGATGGACAATTTTATGTACCTTTTGAAGTCATCAATACTGGAGGAGACACAGCCGAGTCAGTTCAAATTATGGCTGAGTTACTAATTGACGGCGAAGTTGCAGAATCAGGAGAGCAACAAATCGACTTTTTATCTAGTGGCGAAAGTGAAGAAGGTGCATTTATATTCAGTCAAAATCCCCGCGAAGGTAAGTTAAAACTACGTATTGCTAGCTATAAATTGCCATAATGTCATTAGTCATTAGTCATAGGTGATTAGCAAACGACAAATGACTAATGACGATCGCTAGTTTAAGCTTTTACTTTAGCTTTTGACCAGACGCCATTTTCATCTTCATCATATTGCTCGTGAACAGCTTGCCAAGCAGCTTGCTCTGCGCTGGATTCATCACTTTTTTCATTGAGTACAGCATTATAGCGCTCAATGAATGTACGCTGAGCTTCACTAGAAAGATGAGTGCGAACTTCAGGAGACAAGTCTTCTGGGCTGTTGCATACCCCCGCACAAGGACGAGCCAGTGTTTTTTCAATTACCTGAATTTCTTCCCCACCAGCACTTTCGAGGAGTAATTGAAATTCTCCGGTGCGATCGCTTGGAACTTCTGCCATCAATAAAAACTCACCAGCTTGTAAGCGGGTTTGGTAGATAGCCGCTTTATCTTCTGGCATTCCCAAAGTAGTCAGAACTGATACTAAACCCGCGCCTGCACTACCTGCGATCGCTCCACTAGCAGCTCCTAGTAACACTGCACCAATTGGCCCTGCTGCCACAATTGAACCAATAAAAGGAATAAATAGTACGCCTACACCTGTGAGCAAGCTGAGAAAGGAACCGAACAAGGAACCAAAAACCGCCCCTGTTCTCAAACCTCCCAGAATCACATCTTTTTTACTAATAAACCCAGAGATTCGAGTTTCCGATTGGAAATTTCTGCCCATAACAGAAATACGATCTCTAGGCACACTTCTATCTAATAAACGTCGAATAACATCATCAATTTGCTTCTGTTCTTTGAATACAGCAGAAATAGTACGCTCTGCTTTATACACCTCTGGCATTTGAATACTCCTCTTTTATGTTGTTTTTACTGCGAACATAGTTAAGAGAGATGCAGACAAATAGATGTTATTACACTAGTTGAGGGAGGAATAAATCCTCCCTCAACTAGCTATCTAAATTGCCTTACTCAACTCAGACATTACGGAGTGGCTATACACCTACAGGGGTTTTAGCTTGTGCTACCGACTGTCTACCATCTGAGTCTACTCCTTGTCCTTCAATAAATGAACGCAGCATCCAAGCCATTTCCTCATGCTGTTCCATCAATCCAGTCAAAAAGTCAGAAGTTCCTTGATCGTGGAATTCTTCAGCAGAGCGATCCACATGATCTCTGAAATTACGAATAACTTGCTCGTGATCTTCTACTAAGTTTGATACCATTCCCGTTGCTGTGGGAACATCACCAGCATGTTCCTTGAGGGTAGCAACCTTGAGAAATCCTTCCATTGAGCCAATCGGATAACCACCCAAAGCACGAACCCGCTCTGCTAAAGCATCAATATTTAAAGTCAGTTTTTCGTAGTGTTCTTCCCAAAGCTGGTGCAAAGAACGAAACTGAGGGCCGACCACATCCCAATGGTACTTTTTAGTTTTTACTAACAGTAGATACGCATCTGCCAAATCTTGATTCAACAGATTAATCACACCTTGACGTTGTTCTTGTGTCAAACCAATGTTTATCGGACGCATTGTTTTTCATTCCTAAGCAAACTTATCTATTAAGATCTCAAATTTTGGACATAATCCACATCAACCAAAGGAAGCATTGTGAGTGGAAATTATTTAGTACATTAATAATTGTACCTATGCCTTAATAGGTAGGTATTTTGATGAAGTACAATATAATAATCATATTTAATTTTTTGAGAAAATTAAGTATATTTTAATCTTTGATAACTCTGCTGTTAGATAGGCTTGCTTTTGCGTCAAAATGGACTGCTATGTTTTAGTACTTAGTTACCTTTCTTAAATTTTTGCTCAGATCTAACAAGATAATTTATCTTTTATTAATTGAATTTATTTGTTTCTGATTCCCAATTATTAATGGGTGATTATTTTTACGTAATCACCCATTACTACTGAAAAACTATTAAAGACAAGTATTAATTGTGTTACTTACCTGTAACTTTATCCAATGCACCCTTCAATTTTTCTTCTATTGTGACTGCACTCTGGGAATTTTCAGGATTCTTTTGTTTATCACTGTCAGCAGCTCCTTGAACTTCATTGAGTCCTTCAGTTGACTTCCTTTCAACCTCCTCAAGTCCAGCTGGTGGTTTTTTAGCGGCTTCGTCAGTTTCGCGCTGAATGTCAAGCAGTTGTGTTTCTCCTTCAGTAGGCTTACTTTGGTAGCTATCGATCGCAAAAGCAGGAAAAGCACTAGATAACAATAGTAACGCACAAGTAAAAGCGACAACTAGAAAACGTACTGGACGCAAAATAGATAAAACAGAAGCAATAACTTTCATCGTGAAATCCTCGATAACAGCGTTAACAACGCAAAACATTATATTTGATCGGCAGAGCTGATGATTCTATTTGGTAAATTTTATTTGGCAAACTTTACCAAAAAAACTAGCAAGCTACACTTCAATGTTAAACTTGTTAAAAAATTAACCTGAATAAATTGCCTTTAGTATTTGTGTATTAACTCACGAATAGTTACTGGGCAAATACTCTTGGTGAGTTCTTCATTCAATGTTTACTGACTTATTTTTACTTTTAAGACTCAAAGGTATACATCAATCTGTAGAATGAAGTTATCGTTATCTTCAGTTATAAAAAAAAATCACTCTCTAGGTATATCGACTTAATTGAGTGTCTTGCAAACAAGCTAGAATCAGGACAACGCTTTATAATTTTAACTTGTTTGTGTAGACACAGAGTAGGGAAGAAGCCTTTTAAGTTTTACCTAGCGAAAGCAAAAATCAAATATGAGTCCTACACCTATTTTACCTCAGGTATCGATGCACGAACAGCCTTCAAGGCATCGTAAAGTAATTTGTAGCGCTCAAACCCTGCTTCATACACAGGATTTGCCTGCGGCTGTACCAGATTACTATCTTGCGGTAGTATCTCGAGTGCAGCTTCTAAATTAGGGTAAACACCAATTCCCACCATTGCTAAAATAGCTGCCCCGTAAGCAGCTCCTTCTTCGGCTTTGGGAGCAATAAGTTCTGTTTGCAAAACATCTGCTAAAATTCGTAGCCAGACGTGAGAACGTGCGCCTCCACCGATTGCTAAGAGTTGATGAACGGGAGCGATCGCACTAATAACTTCCAATACTGACCGCAAGCTGAATGCAACCCCTTCCAACACAGCACGAGTTATATCTGCTGGTGTATGAGCTAATGACAAATTCACTAAAGCACCACGAGTATCTGGATCGAGGTGGGGACTGCGTTCTCCGGAAAGGTGGGGCAGAAATAGAACGCCACGCGCACCAGGCTGCGATCGCTGTGCCATATCCATCAACTCGGTGTAGGATAGATGCGGTGCGAATGTATCTCGATACCAACGCAGAGAACCACCTGCGGCTAGCGTCACTCCCAGCAAATGATAGCCACCATCAGCATGGCAAAATAAATGCACCCGACCTTGTGGATCGGGAATTGGGCGATGTCTACGACGGGCTACGCCTACGCATGGTGCAAAGATAACTCCTGATGTGCCAATACTCAAACTACCCCGGTTGAGGTTGCTTGATGAGATGCCCAAACCGATTGCTGCTGCGGCATTATCACCTCCGCCTGCAACCACAGGTAATCCCGCAGGTAATCCCACGCGGGTGGCTATTTCTGCTTTCAGCCGTCCAGCGATCGCGGTAGATTCGATTACTGGGGGGAACAATGCTGGATTGATATCAAGAGCATGGAGAATATCTATATCCCATTGCTGATTTGCTAGGTTGAGACAGCCGACACCAGACGCATCAGATGGTTCTGTTACTGATTCGCCAGTCAGCACATATCCCAGATAATCTTTAGGCAAAAGAATCTGCCACAACCGACTATAGGCTTGTGGTTCTTCAGCCCGCAACCATAGGAGCTTCGGCAGTTGAAAGCCAGTAATTGCCAGATTTCCAGTACGCTGGATTAATTCCTGACGGGGAATAGCGGCTTCAATCTCACTAACAGCTTTACCTGTGCGTTGGTCGTTCCATAAAATTGCTGGTCTAATTGCTTTACCTTGGGCATCAAGAGGAACCATACCATGCATTTGTCCAGATAAACCGAGAGCAATTGCTCGGTATCCCTGTAGCTGTTGACTCACATCAAACAAAGCAGCTAAACTGGCTTCGACCCAATCCGCTGAGTTTTGTTCTGTCCAACCGGGTTGTGGAGTTAACAGGGGATAGCTTCTGGTTGCCTGAGCGATAACTAGCCCTTGCAGATTAACTGCGATCGCCCTTACTCCTCCTGTACCCAAGTCTAAGCCTACTACGATATCAGTCAATTTTGTCCCTCCTATTCCTGTTGCGTTGGTCGGATCAAAATTTCATTGACGTTGACGTGAGGCGGTTGGGTAACGGCATAAGCAATCGCTCGTGCAATATCTTCCGGTTGCAGGGGAGTGACGGCTTTGAACCGGGCTTCAAGCGCCCGTTTCGCAGCCGGATCGGTGATGTTGTCAATAAATTCGGTGGCAACCAAACCGGGTTCAATAATGGTGACGCGAATATTGTCTTTATGAACTTCCTGCCTCAGAGCTTCTGAAATCGCATTCACACCACATTTAGTGGCGCTGTACACACCCATGCCCGGTCGTGTAATCCGTCCAGCAACGGATGAAAGATTGACCACATGCCCAACGCCCTGCGCTTTAAAGATAGGCAAAACTGCATGAGTCGCATACAACAATCCCAAAACGTTCAGGTCGAACTGTTGCCGCCACTCTGCTGGATCGCTATCCTCAATCGTTCCCAATCCTCCAGTCCCCGCATTATTTACAAGAATATCGATTCGTCCCAAAGTTGTGTTGACCTTTTGTATCAGCTCGTTGACTTGGGTTTCATCGCTGACATCGGTGACAATTGGTAAAGCCTTTGCGCCAACTGCTTCAATTTTTTGTGCAACTTCGTTCAATTGCTCGATTCGACGAGCCGCGATCGCCACCTGTGCGCCTTCTTCTGCAAGAGCGATCGCCGTTGCTGCCCCAATTCCCGAAGATGCACCTGTAACAATTGCCACCTTTGCGTCTAATTTGCCTGCCATTATTTCCTCCTGATAATTTTCTGATATAGCAATCGAATTAAAGGTTAGGACATCTTGAAAGCCTAGATGTTAGGAATAGTAATGTTTTACCTCCTGCCCTCTGCAAGAACTGCCTTCTGCCTCCTGCTATACTTTATGATTGAACTCACTAGTAACTGTAGCCCATCACTACCAGCTTCAGCCGAGTACCACTGGCTGCCCTTTCTTTCAGTAGCTTTCAGATAGTCTGATACTTCTGTACAGAGAACAGAGACATACCCACCATAAATCGTGCTTTTGTCAATGCTTAAGTCCAATGCGGAATTCAGGACGCAGGAGGAAACCACCCTTAAAAGAGTGGGATTGAAGCAAGGACACTTTATACCTAGCACTGCGCGTTTCGGTATAATTATTGTTTTTAAACTGGGTTTTATACTCAGCGACTTTAGTTTTAATTAATACTTTCAACCTTCTGCCTTCTGCCTCCTGCCTCCTGCCTTTTTTATAAAACTTCCGCCTTGGAACTTTGCAGCTTTCATCTAGTTAAGCTTTCTCTAAGAATCGGACTAATGTTTCTTTAGCTCCAAACTCATATAATCTACGTAAATGGTTCGTAACTGCATCGGCAAAAGGCGACTGCGATAAATCGCCAAAAATCTCAGTCAGGTTGAGCAATGGTTTGGCATCGGAACCACTAGAATGAGCTAGTTGAGTTAAAGTACCTGCTATTGGGTCATCAATGGGAATGGCGTTACCTTGGTCATCCTTTCCATTTAGGTAACGGAACCAAGCAGCAACCGTCAGGCTCATGTAATCAATCGCCACATTTTTACGTAGCGCGTCACGAACTGAGCCTAAAACAAATTTTGGTATTTTGGCGGAACTATTCAGGCAAAGGCGCGGCAGTTGGTCGCGAATTTTAGGATTGGCAAAGCGTTCAATTAAGGTTTTTTTGTAATCGTCCAAATCAATCCCTGGTACAGATTGGAGTGTGGGTGTAACTTCTGCCATCAAATTATCGATAGCTTGCCGAATTAACGGATCGGCCATGACTTCATGGACGTAAGTGTAACCTACCAAAGTGCCGAGATACCCAATTAACAAGTGACTGGCGTTCAGTAGGCGGATTTTCATCATCTCGTAGGGATGAACATTGCTAGTCATTTGTACGCCAACTGATTCCCAATCGGGTCTACCCGCACAGAAATTGTCTTCGACTACCCACTGAAGAAACGGTTCGGCAACAACTGGAAAAGCATCATCGATATTAAACTGTTCCACCACCATTTTGATATCTGCTGGGGTGGTGGCGGGAGTAATGCGATCGACCATGCAATTGGGGAAAGCTACTTGTTCAGCTACCCAACTTCCCAAGTCTGGGTTCTGTATTTCGGCAAATGCGGTTAACATTTTGCGGGCAATGTTGCCGTTACCTTGCAAGTTGTCGCAGGACAACACAGTAAACGGTGCAATTCCCTGTTGACGGCGGCGATTGAGGGCTGCTGTCAAAAAGCCGTATACGCCAATTGGCTCATCGGGATGCTGCAAATCGTACTGAATTGTCGGGTGATTGGTATCGAATTCACCACTACCTTCAATATAGTAGTAGCCTCCTTCGGTGATCGTGAGAGTAACGATGCGGCATTTCGGGTCTGCTAAGGTGTCAATTACTGCTTGACAGTTATCTGGGGCAAACAGATATTTTGTAATTGCCCCAATTACGCGAGCGTAATCGCCTGCTGGCGACCTTTCCACTAAGGTATACAAACAATCTTGTAAACTCAGTGCATCCCGCATCCGTTTGTCAAATTCTAGTAGCCCTACCCCACAGATTCCCCAATCACTATCGGGATGCTGATGAAAGTAATTATCTAAATATAAAGCCTGATGTGCGCGATGGAACCCACCCACACCAATATGAACAATGCCATTAGTGATTTGGTGGCGATCGTATTTAGGTATGCGGATGTCATTCCCGAAACTAGATAGAGATGCTTCATTGAGCTTGATTGCTGAGTCTTTATTGATATTGCTGTTCATGGGGTTCATTCAGGGTTAGGTGATGGCGACGAGCTTTAGGAATGGTTCACCGCAAAGCAATATCACGATTAGCTGACTCAAACTTGCGGAAAAGCCCCTGCATTACCACTATATCGTCGTTGTTAATGGCGATCGTTAGTGTAGTTTTCTGGGCAGCTAACTTGGCGAACAAGCGTGTAATAGTTGCGCCAGCATCACTCCAGCGAAGAATGCAGCCAACACTTTAGCGAAGCGGGGGTACGCATCGCATGACTCCTTTAAACTAAAAAATCTCAGGTATTAAATTTTTGATTTTATGCTCTCTTTTTGGGCAAAAGCTCAATAATAGAAATCATACCAATCCCACCTAAATGACGGGCATTTGCAACAATTCTTCAAAAAGAGGTTAAAAATATGACGAGGAAAGCAACTTATCAGTTTGCAGGCAAGACCATCTTAATTACGGGCGGTGCAGGAGATATTGGCAAGGCAACTGCACATCGTTTTGCTGCTAATGGTGCAAGTCTAGCTTTGCTAGATTTGAATGAACCGAAGATGACAGATGTGGCTGAGGAACTAAAAGCTTACAACGTACCAGTCGGCACGTTTCGTTGTGATGTAACATCTGCTGATGATGTTGCCAAAGCCTTTACTAGTGCTATTGAGCAACTTGGGCGAATCGACTATATATTTAATAATGCAGGTTACCAAGGAATTTTTGCTAAAACCGACGAATATCCAGAAGATGACTTTGAAAAAGTCATTGAAATTAATGTTATCGGCGTTTTTCACATTCTCAAAGCCGCTGCCCAGCACTTGCGCGATATAGGTGGAGGTGCGATCGTCAATATGGCAAGTTATGCGGGTGTAGTTGGGCCGCCAAATATGCTGGCATATGGCGCTTCTAAGTTTGCAGTGATTGGAATGACTCAGACAGCAGCGAAAGACTTGGCTCCCTACAATATTCGAGTTAATGCACTCTCCCCTGCACTGATTGGGCCTGGTTTTATGTGGACGCGGCAAACTCAATTACAAGCAGCAGTTGGGTCACAGTATTTTGATGCCGATCCTAAGGTAGTGGAGCAACAGATGATCGATTCAGTAGCAATGCGCCGTTTGGGAAGCCTGGAAGAAGTGGCGAATGGGGTAGCATTTCTGATGAGCGAAGAGGCAAGCTACATTACCGGGTTTAACTTGGAGGTCACCGGAGGGTTATAGAAATTTAAAGATAATTGAGCAAAATTTGTCTTCTTGGGCAAGTATGCAAAAATCATTCCTTTGGTAGGTATATAATTTTTGAAGGTGGGATATGGGAGAACCTTTATTGGAGCGGCGCGATGCCAGCAAAGCTGGCTTGTCCTTTAGGACTCGCAAATTAGATCTAGCTGCTCATGCTGCTTGGCTCTACTACATCGCTGGCAATACACAAGAAGAAATTGCAACAAAGCTCAATGTATCCCGGCAAGCTGCACAACGCTTAGTTGCATTAGCGGTCAGTGAAAAATTGATCAAATTTCGCCTCGATCATCCTCTAAGTGAATGCATTGCTTTGGCTGAGTTGTTACGCGATAAGTTCGATCTGTCGCTATGTGAAGTAGTACCAACTGATGCAGGCAGTGCTGATACACTTAACGGCATTGGCATATGTGCTGCCACCCACCTAGAAGCTTACCTGATTGCGAAAACCCCAACTGTACTGGCGTTGTCTTCAGGTAGGACATTGCGAGCAATGGTGGAGCAAATCCCTTCAATGAATCAACCCCAGCATAAAATTGTTTCAATTATTGGCAATATGTCCCATTGTGGGCGTGCAGGTCGTCACGAAGTGGTGATGCATTTATCCGATCGTGTCGGTTCCCAAGCTTATCCAGTGCCAACTCCAGTTGTCGCCACTAGCATTGAAGAACGAAAACTCTTGCAGACTCAGCGATCGTTTATTACTGTCAAAGCTTTTGTTGAGCAAGCGAAAGCCACGTTTGTCGGAATTGGTCACATTGGCTGGAATGCTCCGTTACATCAAGACGGCTTTATCAATGACGATGAAGTAGCTCAATTAATTGAACTGGGAGCAGTAGGAGAAATCGCGGGTTGGGCTTACGATCGCTATGGAGTGTTGCTGCACAAAGGAACCAACAGCCGGGTTGCCAGTGTACCTCTCGAACAACCCGCTCATCGACTGATTATTGGTGTAGCAGGCGGTGTAAAAAAGGCGGAGGCGATTTTGGCTGCTCTGCATGGCAAGTTAGTTACAGGACTAATTACCGATGAAGCGGTTGCCCAAGTTATTCTGAGTAAAATTTAGTATCAGTCGGGCAATACACTATCAAATTCCATGACTTTTGCCGATTACCCAATTACGTCGAAAAAATCTAGCTAAAGCTGACTCTTCCAGCGATAAATAAATTGGGCGTCCATGAGGACAGGTGCGGGGATTGCGAGTGCGTTGCCAATTATCTAAAAGTGTCTGCATTTCTTGCAAATTCATTGGTGTACCATTACGAATAGCACTGCGACAAGCGACAGCTACTTGGGCTGTTTGTAAGTCACCTCCCAAACTCAATTCTAAAATTGCTTCGGCACAATCTTGGTGTTGCTGCAACATTGCGGGTAGGTTACGAACTGCCCAAAGTTGTTCGCCAAAGGGTTCTATATCTAAACCGATGCGCTGCAATTGCGATACTTGCACTGGCGACAATTGATAAAGAATAATTGGCGGTTCGACACAAACGAGTTGCCAACTATCGCATAATTGCTCGTACAAAACTCGCTCATGAGCAATGTGCTGTTCCACTAGCCATATCCCAGCAGGATGTTCGGCAACAATATAAGTATTACTCACTTGCGCTACAGCTTTTAAAGAGTGAGGAGTAGAGATGCGATTAATCGCGTCTGTACCAGAGTTAGGAATTTTATTATCCTCGTTGGAATTTTGAGGATTGAAATTGTAGTCACCTTTGGCCTCTGTGGCTTTGAGTAATTTACTAACTCGTGTTGTATGGACAGTTTCTTTGAAATTCACAGAAGAAATCCGCAGTATTTGATTAATTCCTTGAATAATTTGCTCTTGCCAATAAGTAATTTGATTGAGATAAATTTCTGTTTTTGCTGGATTACGATTCCAGTTAATTTGATCCGGGGAAATAGCAAGATGCAAAAAACAAATTGGATAGCGATCGCGTGGTAATGTTTTGTGAAATGCTGATAATATTGTTTGCTCTAGTTCCGCTGACTTAATCATCCGTCCGTTAATCGCTACACGTACCCAATCTGGACGATGACGGTGACAGCGATCGGGTAATCCTACCACTAAGTTTAGTGCTGAGAGGGGACTGGGGATTGGGGAAGGTGGGGCCCCCTCTAGGGATAAGGGGTAATGGGAACTGGGAACTGGGGATTTGAGACTGGGGAGTGAAGAGTTAGGAGTACTGAGTTCTGAGTTTATAGGGTTGGGGACTTCGAGTTTCAATTCTTGCAAATCACCCTGTCGGACTTGGCGTAAAATCTGCGGTAATAGCTGCCCAGTTGTGGGCGCTGGGGAAATGGTGAACCATTGACGGTCATTTTGCCAAATCTGCCAGGTGACGCGGGGATGACATAGGGCAATTTGGTGAATTGTTGCTTGCACGGCTTTCATTTGCTGTGCTATTGTCGGCAATCCTTGACGGCGAGATGAACAGTTACCAAAAAGACTAGAGACTGTGACTACTGTACCAGGTGCGATCGCAGTTGCTTCAACTTGCACAACTTCCCCGCCATACCCATAGACAACTCGCCATCCTAATTTTCCAACCACACAATGACTCAAAATTTCTAAATCTGCCAAAGTGGTTAAACTGTGCAACGCCTCACCACGAAAACCCAAACTGTTAATTTTCCACAAATCGCTACTAGAGCGAATTTTACTGGTACTGTGAGCTGTGGCTGCTTTATGTAAATCATCTAAGTTCATTCCACAACCATTGTCGGCAACACGAATTCGCCATTGCTGCGGCCATAGCGAAACCACAATTCTTGTTGCACCTGCGTCTAGGGAATTTTCTACCAATTCCCGCACTACAGAGGCTAAAGAGTCAATGACCTCTCCCGCTGTAATCAGATATACAACTTCTGTTGGTAGAGCTTGAATAGTAGATGCCATAAATTATAGTTTATAGCTTCTGGGGGCAAGGTCGGATCGTTAAGGCAATATCTATTCCACTCGCAGATTTGGCATTGAGAGCCAAATCTGCTTATACAGAAGCCACATCTATATTTATGCTGTCAGTCGCTAGAATTCATAAATCTTATTAACGACTAGTGGATGTAGCTTACTTCTCCGTAGGAGTATAAACAGGTTTAACTCCTCCACTGAATTGATTATGAATTTTGACTTGTGTATTCTCTTTTTGAATCAAGCTTTAATTTAGGATGTAAAACCTGATAACTGATAACTGTTAATTAGTATCGCTCATTGCCAAGACTTTAGGTGATTCAAGTTTGAGCAACCCATTCAATAACGATGCCGGTCGTTGCCTGTAAGGCCAAGCAAAAGCATGACGAAAAGCTGCATCCTGACAAGCTTGGAGTTGTTCAAAACTAATAATGTCGTAAGTCAAGAGATTTTCATATTCCCAAGGTAAACGCACATTGTGTAAACCAGCATTATCAGTGCAAATAGCGATATCGACCCCAGCATCAAAACAACGGTCAAAAACTAATTTCAGTTGACGTATATCCTGTAAAGTACCAGTTTTCAAATAAGTTGTCGGGCAAACTTCCAAACACTGCCCGCGTCTAGCTACATCGTT
Organism: Nostoc sp. S4; assembly: GCA_029379225.1. Lineage (GTDB taxonomy): Bacteria > Cyanobacteriota > Cyanobacteriia > Cyanobacteriales > Nostocaceae > Nostoc. The sequence continues at coordinate 107,097 of JAQYWR010000004.1, forward strand.
AAGTAACTCTGGATACAATAAAGGAATTTGGATACCATGACCGATTCGCATCAAATATGGTAGGAGTTGGGGATAACAACCAGCGGTAGTTTCAAACAGATGTCCTGTAGTGTTAACGTCGAGCGATCGCGCATAATCATATAGACTAATCCATTCTTCAAAGCGATCGGCATAATAGCTATCACCTCCGGCTACATCTACTCCACAGATATACTGCTTATTTTGCGCCGCCAAATCAACAATCGCTTTGTTCACCTCATAGGGTAAACGCGTGTGCATACAAAGAATTTGGCTAGTAACAATCGGATATTCTGGCAGTTGGCTAGCTTGTCCTACTACTTGCACAATTTCTGTCATCTTGTCAATTCTTTCTGATTGACTCAGATGCTCAGGTGTTCGTAAATAGGGAGTGTAACGCAGTTCCAAATAAGCCAAATTTTCAAAAATGTAAGCACCTCGCACCAAACGATAGATAAAGTAAGGCAAAGTTTCCACAGTTTGCACACTTTCTACCAAGGTGTGCAATTCTAGATACTCATCTAGGGTATTGCGTGGGCGAGTGTAAAAATCTTCAAATTCTGAGTAGTCGGCAAAGCGGGAAATCAACTCTGAAGAATGTCGCTCAAAATATCGCCACAAAACTCGTGGTACGACCGAACCGCCTAGGTGTCTATGTAATTCAGCATATAAAGACATAGTGGTATTTTTAGGGAAAAATTTTACTAATTGTAACAAAAACATAGAAGAAAAAATCTAGACTCGAAAATTCCTGAGTGCTGAGGGTTAACTCTCAACAGTCAACAGCCAACGCAAAAAGATGGGCTTTCTTAATGCAAGGGCAGTTCACTAGCTTTCCCGAACCAGCAAAACTGATTTTACGGGACGCTTGATAGGATTTCCTTCTAAATCAACTTTCCCGTAAAAGCTTTTGCCATTGTAGTAGAGCGAAGACGAACTCCCTCCATCCAGATTCATCGCTTTATCAGCACCAAGGGTTTTCATCAAATCAGCTAATGCTGGTAAGGATATCCCAGAGTTTGCCGGAACCGAGGGTTTTTGAGATACCATAACTAAAATAACGCTGCCATCACGGGTGATACCGACGGCAGTTCTAGCGTTAAGTTGGTTGCTGCCAAGTGCATCTCGTTTATTGGCATTATCTATAAAGCCCTCTTGTACTGAGGTGAGTTTTGGTAACAGGCGTGGACCTGCGCCTATAGCATCAACTAGCTGACAACCTGCTGGTGGTGACTGACTGTGTAGGGCAATCGAATAGCTGATAGTTTGCCCACATGAGTAGCGGCGAAATTCTGTGCGATTAAAAATTTGACTCAGGTAAGGTTTTAAATTGGGATTGTTTACCAACCGCTCGTTTTGTTCGGGGTCAGCTACTAACTTTCCTTGTAAGACAACATAGGATGTAGATTTTTGGTTGGCTGGGTCAAAAAAGCCTGCATTCAAAATAGCTACAGCTCGATACTTCTGGGCAAATTCTTCCACAGTAGCTACCTTCTGTGATAGTGCAGGAGTTACCAAAAATCTGCTATTAGCTGGAATCAACAGGATATAAGCTATGCTTTGGGGTAAAGTGCGCTCGAAGTAGCGGATAGTTTTTGGTGGTGAAGATACAACACTCGGTATTGACGGTGTTAAGGAACGCAAATTAAACCACAACACCATTGCAAAACTAATTAATATCAAACCTATTAGTTTGATTTTTCTCACTTTTAAACTCACTTGCGCTTAGCTTAAACAAAGTTGATTTAATAGTAATCTCCCCACATTAAATAATATTCATCAAGCAGTAATACTTCCAACTTTCTTGTTTCGATTTCCTCCCGATACTTTGCCAACAGTGTTTCAATATCTTTTTTTGTAACAATAGCATCCTCGTCAGCTTTTGGATTCAAACAAGTAGTTTTCTTCCAACTAATTCCTGCTGCATCAAATAATTTGAGGCGCTCATCGTAGAGTGAGGCTGAAGGTAAAAATGCCGTTAGTTCTGAATATTAGCACTTGGTTTAGCTGGGCGAGAAAGCAAAGGATTGTGCTGGCGATGTCAGGTGGGGTTGTGTATACGGCGGAGGGTGAGGCTGTGGCGGTTGCTCTAGATGATGCACAGATGCCCTTTGAAAGAGTGAAACCATCAAAAATTTATTAACAAACTACAAAAGCAAAATTTCTGCACTCTTTGGTTGCAATTCTCTGTGGAAAGTCAGTTAAGTAGCATAGGTAGTAATTAAAATTAGTATTTTTTTTGACAAAATAATCTTCGTATATTTAGTTGTAAAAGTATTGATTCGGTTAAGTGGAAAGGTGGGAAAAGTAGGAAAAGTAAGACGTTTTATTGAAACACTTGATTATGTTGTTGATAAGCTGTAATTTAATGCATAGTACATATTTGGCAAGAGTAACTTGTGAATTTTTTGATTACTTGAAGTAATTTCACTTATCAAAGATTAACAGCAAATGTCAAATTATAGCGGTTTCCACTTACGTAGGGCACAACATTATATCGCTAGGTGTAGGGGCACTGCCGTGTCCCTACGGATGTACTTCACGTAAACGAGAACCGCTATAACGCGACTTCAATCAAGACAATGAGTTTAAACTAATAGGTTTAAATGGACAATGACTTCAAGCAAGCAACCTTTTGAGTTGCCGAGTTTTTATGTGCCTTGGTCGGCACGGCTGAACCCAAATCTAGAAGCGGCACGGGTACATTCTAAAGCTTGGGCTTATGAAATGGGAATTTTGGGTGGGGCAGAGGGATCGGAAGATTATGGGATTTGGGATGAGCGCAAGTTTGATGCCCATGACTATGCACTGTTGTGTTCGTATACCCATCCAGATGCCGATGAATCTATACTCAATCTGGTAACTGATTGGTATGTGTGGGTATTTTTCTTCGACGATCGCTTCCTTGAGCTTTACAAGCGTACCCAAGATATGGCTGGGGCTAAGAAGTACCTCAATGGACTACCAGTGTTTATGCCTGTGCAGCCCCAACAAATGCCGCCAGAACCCACCAATGCTGTAGAACGGGGTTTAGTAGACCTCTGGACTCGTACTGTTCCTAATGCCTCTCAAGACTGGGTAATCCGATTTTCTGAAAGTACCATCAATCTTCTCAAAGAATCTCTCTGGGAACTTGCCAACATCAGCCAAAATCGAGTCGCTAACCCCATTGAGTACATTGAGATGCGCCGTAAGATGGGGGGAGCGCCTTGGTCGGCTAACCTAGTGGAACACGCTGTTGGGGCAGAAATTCCGGCGGCGATCGCCCCCACTCGACCGATGCATGTCCTCAAAGACACCTTTTCTGACGGGGTACATCTGCGAAATGACATCTTCTCTTACCAAAGAGAAGTGGAAGAAGAAGGAGAAAATGCTAACTGTATCCTGGTTTTATAACGATTCCTTAATGTGAGTACCCAGGAAGCGGCCAATCGAACTAACGACTTACTCACATCGCGGGTGCAACAGTTCGAGAACACCTTTTTTACTGAGCTGCCTTTCTTGTTCGAGGAATATAGTTTGAGTCCCGATGAGCGTCTGAAAGTAGTCCTATAGAACCCATTTGAGATCTTTTTTCTAGCTAGCAGCTAGTCTTCTGAGCATCAATCTGATAAAACAAAGCTTGAGCTTGGCATTAGCACGAGCGAGTGTCCGGTCAAAATTTTTGACTAAACTTTTACATCACTCCACCCAAGCGTTTGACCTTTCAATTACCCATCTAGCAGCAACAGGCACAAATCCAGATTTTCCATTAGCTTCCTTTTCAGCTTTCGATGGCTTGGCTGAAAGTTCAAATTGGATTTTGCTCATGATTTGAGGATAAATTTGCTCTAAAGCGATCGTTAGTTTATCAGGATGATAGCCATGATCAACTAGGAGGGTAATCTTCGGTAGCTGGCTCGGTTTAGATTTGAAGTAATCGATGTTTTGTGTGAGCATTTCAATCAACCCTTGGTCATCAGATACGTTGGCTTTAGTGCAGTGAGTAAAGAAGGGGAATCCCAAGATATCTACTGCTAGATGTCGTTTAATTCCATTTGTTGTTTTGTAAAAACAAAACCCTTTCGACTCAACACCAGCATAAAAGCGTGTTTTTCACTGCTTGAGAATCAATCATGATTAGAGTTGTCCATTGTGGTTTTTTTTTGAGTTGTTCACGTACTCGTCGATGTAGCTCTGTGATGATTTTGTCTAGGACGCCATCCTCACACCATTGTTTGTAATGCCAAAACACCGTCGAATAGGGCGGTAGATCTTTGGGTAAGTCTGCCCAATTGCAACCATTCTTGAGTTGATACAATATCCCATTCAAAATTTGTCGTTTTGTCCACACTGGGGGTCTTGTTTTCTTCTTAATAGGCAATAATGGCTCAATTATTCCCCACTCTTTGTCTGTCACGTCACTTGAATACCCCATTTTTCGCCCTGTCCTGCCAGCAATTCCAACTACTTCTGCCGATTCTAGTCGATCGCCTAAAAAGATCTCAAATGGGTTCTATGACAGATGCTTTGATTAGGCCAGATTTAGACCAAGAAAACAGGCAACCCCAGATGAGCTTAAGCACGAAAGGGGCGCGGAATTTAGCCAAAACCACGAAAACTCCGCCCCAGATGCAAGGCATTACCCCCAGGTGGTTGTTACAGATGTTGCCTTGGGTACAAATCACGGGTGGGGCTTATCGGGTTAACCGTCGCTTGACCTATGATGTTGGTAATGGACGGGTTAGCTTTACCAATACAGGGGCCGAAGTGCGGGTCATTCCCCAAGCACTTTGCGAACTATCTTTACTGCGTGGATTTGAGGATATTGAGGTACTCAACGCCTTGGCAGACCGCTTTGTGCAACAAGAATTTGCCCCTGGTGAGGTAATTGTACAGGAAGGTCAACCAGCCGAGCGGGTGTTATTAATTGCTCATGGTAAAGTTAATAAGCTGAAGGCAGGCAAATATGAGGCGGAAGCTTTACGGGATATTTTAGCTGATGGTGATTGTTTTGGTGGCGAAGCTATAGTTCTATCTCAGGACACTTGGGAAGTTAGCCTGAGAGCTATTACGCGTTGCATAGTTTTGTCTTTGCCAGTACAGGCGTTTCGGGAGTTAATGAACCAATCACAAGCGTTGCAGACTCAGGTCGATCGCTTTAGAGCTATGTTGAGCAAACCTCAGGATAAGCATAATCAAGCCGAGATCGTTCTGTCCGCAGGTCATAGTCCAGAGACTGAGTTACCCAGGACATTTGCTAATTATGACTTGAATCCACGGGAGTATGAGTTAAGCGTTGCTGAAACTATTTTACGGGTGAATACGCGAGTTGCTGACATCTACAACGAACCCATGAACCAGACGGAGCAACAATTACGCCTGACTATCGAAGCGTTGCGGGAACGGCAAGAATACGAAATGCTGAATAATCCTGATCTTGGGTTGTTGCATAATGCCGATCTGAAGCAACGCATCTATACCCGCACCGGGCCACCGACTCCAGATGATTTTGATGAATTGCTCTCAAGGCGGCGCAAATCCCATTTTTTCCTCGCTCATCCTCGCGCGATCGCTGCTTTTGGTCGGGAGTGTAACCGTCGTGGCATCTATTCCCCAAGCAAAGAGGTCAACGGAAAGATTGTACCTGCATGGCGCAACTATCCGATTTTTCCTTGTAACAAAATTCCGATCGCCAAGGAAGGTACTAGCTCTATTTTGGTACTCCGTGTCGGAGAAGAAAACCAAGGGGTGATAGGTTTACACAAAACGGGTATCCCTGATGAATACCAGCCCAGCTTGTCCGTCAAATTCATGGGTATCAACGAAAAAGCTGTCATTTCTTATCTTGTCAGCGCCTACTATTGTGCAGCCATTCTCATCCCCGACGCACTCGGCGTCCTTGAAGACGTAGAAATCGGGCGCTGAATTAAATATTGTCGCGACAAATTGCTGTTCTTGGGTTATATGTCTGGTTTAAGAAAAAAGTAGTCAAATTGTTTGTTTACAGCATGGTAGTGCTGTTGTTGAATTTGAGCAAGCTATCCGCAATCAACAAACCCAAGTGTAACCAAAGGAGTTTCTCTAGAAGTTAACGCAGGCAAGTACACTGTAAATTGAGTACCTCTACCCACTTGACTGCAAATATTGACAAAACCACCGTGATTCTTAATAATAGCCAGTGCTGTGGAAAGTCCTAAACCTGTACCTTTGCTTGCGTCTTTAGTGGAAAAAAATGGTTCAAAAATCCGTTGCTGAACTTCCGACGACATACCCATACCACTATCTGTGACTACGATCGCAATATAAGAACCCACTTTGGCATCAATATTAATTTGGGCACAATGTTCGCTAATTACGACATTTTCTGCTATAATCCTCAAGATACCGCCATCGGGCATGGCGTCGCGGGCGTTGACTACTAAGTTCATTAGCACTTGATGTAGTTGAGTTGCTTCTCCCCAAATGTGCCAAAGATTTTTAGGAATATCTATCTGACAAATAATAGATTTGGAGAATGTTTGAGCGATTATTTGCTCAATTTCTGCCATTAAAGGCTGAACTTGGACAATTGTCAGTTTAGTTTCAATACCGCGTGCAAAGGTTAAGATTTGCTTGAGTAAATTAGCACCGCGTTTAACATTATTTTCTAAAGTTTGTAGTAATTTCTGGCTTTGGGCATCGGGGAATTTTTTCTCTAAGAACTGAACTGACATTAAAATTGGCGATAGTAGATTGTTGAGGTCATGGACAATACTGCTAGTTAGAGTACCGATACTCTCCAAACGTTGCGATCGCAAAAGTTGAGCTTGTAATTGTTTGTGCTGAGTAATTTCGGTATTCGCACACAAAATAGATTTAGGCTGTCCACTATCATGTCGTAACAATAGCCACCGACTTTCAACAATAATTTCCTTACCTTCTTTTGTCAGTTGATGCAACTCACCCCGCCACTCACCAGTATTCATGACGCTTGAGTAAGCATCTTCTAGTTGTAGGGAATTTTGATACAAAAGTTGCAAAATATTCTTACCTACAGCTTCCTCAACTTTCCAACCGTAGAGACTCTGGGCACCTTGATTCCAAAATAAGATTTGGTTGTGGATATTTCGCACTACAATTGCGTCTTTTGCTACATCTATGAATAACTTTTGTTCGCAAATTTTCTGTTCTGCTTGTTGAAGTTGCCTAATGTAATGCCACAACAAGTCATAGAGCAACGTTACCAACAGCAAATGTATAATAACAGCGATAAAAAATATAACTATAACCTTTTGGGAAATTGCTTGTGATTCCTGTATGTATTGCTGTAATAAATTTTGCTCTGTTTTTAAAGAGTCGTGAATTAGCTGTTGAATTTCTTTGCCAACTTGCTTGTCTGATTTAGACAAAATTAGCTGTTGAGTTGCTGGCAATCCTTGGTTTTTTCTTAAGTAAATTTCTTGTTGGAGAATGTTGAGTCTGTTACTAATTTTTGGCTGCAATACAGAAAACCACTGCTGCCTTTGAGGATTATTAGCAGTTAACTTACTGAGTATTTGCAGATTGCGATTGCTTTGTTGATATGCCTGCTGATAAGCTTTTAAAGCATCTACATCAGATGTAATTAGGTAATTACGTTGGGCAGTTTCAGTATCTTCGAGTGTAAATCGTATACTTTGAAGTTGAGTAATAACTTTGTGAGATGATGTCAGCCATTCCTGGTTATCAATCAGCTTAATAGTGTTTTTTACGGAACCTATAGTATTTGTAAAAACAACTGCTGATACCAAGATGAATATTACTTTATACTTTTGGATAGACCATTTATTTATCATGCGATCGCCCTTTTTCTTACCAATGCCCTCCACAAGTTACAATTAATTAAAAATTAAAAGCAAATACTGAGAGTACTTGAACAATTTTGACAACACAGGTAATAAAATACAATCTGTTAAAGTTGTAAATATCTTGATTTATGGAGATAATCAGCTATACAGAATTATGAGAAACTCAACCGCCAGTTTTTAATATAAATTAATTTTTGAAATGACTTTATAACAATCCTATAGGAATCTGGTTTGATTGCTGAAATTATTTGTGTAGGGAGGGAATAGGAAACTCTTAACAGGGAATAGGTAAAAAGCTCTGGAAGTAGTGCTGAGTTTTTTTCAAAAATCAAATACTAATCCTAATATTTGAGTTGTTAAAAATATCAGTAGTCGCTGTTGACTGTTAACGGTTAACAGTCACCACAAAAAAATCTGCTGCGCTAGATGCAAGTCAATCTGATGATTATTTGACAAAAGCTTGACATTATTTTTAAAGTATGTTGATAATTATAGTTTGTGGAAACTTTAGCTTTTAATATAAACATAAACGCTTGGCTAACGTAATTGTCATAGGTGCCCAATGGGGCGATGAAGGAAAAGGAAAAATAACAGACTTGCTCAGCCGTTCGGCGGATGTTGTGGTACGTTACCAGGGGGGTGTCAATGCTGGACATACAATTGTAGTCAAAGGTCAAACCTTTAAGCTGCATTTGATTCCCTCTGGTATTTTGTATCCAGATACCGATTGCATTATCGGTTGTGGCACAGTCATCGATCCACAGATTTTAATAGCAGAACTGGATCAACTAAAAGAATTAAATATTCCCACTGACCACCTGCTGATATCTGAGACAGCCCACGTAACAATGCCTTATCACCGATTGATAGACCAGGCATCTGAAGAACGACGGGGAAGCCATAAAATCGGCACTACAGGTCGGGGCATTGGTCCAACTTATGCTGACAAATCTGAACGTACAGGCATTCGGGTTCTGGATTTAATGGACCCAGATGGGCTACGCGAGCAGTTGGAATGGACGATTAATTATAAAAATCTCATTTTAGAAAAGCTTTACAACTTGCCACCTCTAAATCCACAAGAGGTGATTGACGAGTATCTAGGGTATGCAGAACGCTTGCGGCCTTACGTCATTGATACATCGCTGAAAATATACAATGCAGTTCAACGACGGCGCAATATTTTATTTGAAGGCGCTCAAGGCACGCTCCTAGACTTAGATCATGGAACTTATCCTTATGTTACCTCCTCTAACCCTGTAGCTGGGGGTGCTTGCGTTGGTACGGGATTAGGGCCGACAATGATAGATCGAGTGATTGGGGTATCGAAAGCGTATACCACAAGAGTGGGAGAAGGACCATTTCCTACGGAACTAGATGGAGAGTTAGGAGAATTACTGTGCGATCGCGGTGCAGAATTTGGCACAACCACCGGACGTAAGCGGCGTTGCGGTTGGTTTGATGCTGTCATCGGTCGTTATGCGGTGCGGATTAACGGCATGGATTGCATGGCACTTACCAAACTGGATGTCCTCGATGAACTAGAAGAAATTCAAGTTTGTGTCGCCTATGAAATAGATGGCGCTCGCTGTGAACACTTCCCCACCAGTTCCCGTCAATTTGCCAGATGTCGCCCCATCTACAAAACCTTACCAGGATGGCAAGTGTCAACAAGTCACTGCCGCACCTTGGAAGACTTACCACAACAAGCACTGGATTATCTAAAATTCTTAGCAGAATTGATGGAAGTTCCAATCGCGATCGTTTCACTCGGAGCTAGTCGCGATCAAACCATTATTGTAGAAGACCCCATCCACGGCCCTAAACGTGCTTTATTGCACGCCGACGGCACACCTGCTTCCTTGTTAAGCGCTTAAATTGGTCATCAATAAATCACAAATGACCAATGACCAATGACAACTGACAACTGACAAAGGACAACTTATATGGCTATTACAGTCGAATGTCAAAAGCGACCAGAAGGTAGCAAACCCAAAGCTTTGCGCCGTTCTGGAGAAATCCCAGCAAGTTTGTACGGTCACAAAGGTACAGAATCAATTTCTTTGACCATTAATGCCAAAACCGTCGAACAATTGCTCAAAAAAGCTTCAGTTAACAATACTTTGCTTGATTTAAACATTACTGATATACCTTGGCGGGGCAAAGCCTTGCTGCGAGAACTTCAAGTTCATCCAGCCAAGGGTACACCTTACCACCTGAGCTTTTTTGCGGTTGCAGGTCACGGTGACACCACTGTAGAAGTACCACTGCGTTTTGTGGGAAATCCTATTGGTGTTAAACAAGAAGGTGGTGTGTTAGACACCGTGGTTACAGAATTGCAAGTGAGTTGTGCGCCTGAGAATATCCCAGAAGTCATTGAAATTGATGTCTCTGAACTGAAAATTGGAGACAAATTACATATCAGTGATATATCTCTTCCTCAGGGTGTAACACCTCTAGCTGAATCAGAGCGAGTTCTAGTCGGCGTTCTGCCACCACAAATCGACGTTGCTGCTGAGGAAGAGAGCGAAGCAGAAGCACAAGCAGATTCTTAAGCTACAAGAATAAGACCTCTGCTCCTTACTCCGAACTCAATAGATAAACATATGTAATAATTTTTGATGTCACCAGGGGGAAACTCCTGGTTTTTTATATTGGAAGCGTAAAGGCTAACAGATGACAGAAGTAACTCTTCCAGCATTAATTAAACAAATGTTGCAGCCGGGATTTTATCCCCATAAAGTAACAGAACCGATTGAACTAATTCAAACCCACATTTCCTATGTATTGTTGACTGGAGATTACACTTATAAGCTAAAAAAACCAGTTAATTTCGGGTTTTTGGACTTTTCGACTTTAGAGAAACGGCAGCATTTTTGTCAGGAAGAGTTACGTTTGAATCAACGAGGAGCAGGTGAACTATATTTAGAAGTTTTGCCAATAACTCTGGCAGGGGAGCAATACCAATTAGGGGGAACAACAGAGACAGTAGAATATGTGCTGAAAATGCGTCAGTTTCCTCAAGACTCGCTATTAAGCTCACTTTTTGAACAGGGTAAATTAAATGAGACACACTTAGATGATTTGGGACAGGTGGTGGCTCAATACCATGCCCAAGCTCAGACGAATGATTATATTCGCGGTTTTGGTGAAGTGCCAAATGTCCGAGCTGCATTTGATGAGAATTATCAACAAACTGAAAAATATATCGGTGGTCCCCAAACCCAGGTACAGTTTAGAGAAACTAAGGAATATACAGATAAGTTTTTTGCCGAACGTTCAGAATTATTTGCTAGCAGAATTCATAACGACTATATTCGTGAATGTCATGGGGATTTACACCTAAAAAATATTGCTTTGTGGCACGATAAAATTTTGCTGTTTGATTGTATCGAGTTCAATGAGCTGTTTCGTTTTGTCGATGTGATGTACGATGTGGCATTCACTGTCATGGATTTGGAAGTCGGTGGACGCAAAGACTTGGGTAATGTGTTTTTGAATACTTACATTGAGCAAACTGGAGATTGGGAAGGTTTACAGGTGTTGCCTTTGTATTTAAGCCGTCAAGCTTATGTCCGAGCCAAGGTAACTTCATTTTTGCTCGACGATGCAAGTGTACCCGCGAAAGTGAAGGAACAAGCCACAAAAACTGCCACTGATTATTACAAACAGGCTTGGGAGTATACTAAACCAAAACAGGGACAACTAATTATGATGTCGGGGTTGTCTGGTTCTGGTAAAAGTACAACTGCAAGACTTTTAGCTCGTCAACTAGGAGCGATTCACCTTCGTTCCGATGCAGTGCGGAAGCATTTAGGGGGAATTCCTCTGTGGGAAAAGGGTGGCGATAATTTGTATACACCTGAAATGACACAGAAAACTTACACGCGCTTGTTATCACTAGGAATTATACTGACCAATCAAGGTTTTTCAGTTATTTTGGATGCCAAATATGATAAACAACACTTACGGCAAGAAGCGATCGCCCAAGCTACAAAACAGCAAATTCCTCTCCAGATTATCCAATGTACGGCACCGCTAGAAGTGTTACAAGAGCGCCTGAACAATCGTACTGGTGATATTGCTGATGCTACCGCTGATTTATTAGACTCACAACTCAAACAAGCTGAACCCTTCACAGAAGCAGAACAATCTTACGTAAAGATTTTAGATACAACTCAACCACAACAGGCACAATTAAAAGCAGTAGTTTTCTAATAGCTTTTTGACTTTATGGCAGACAAAAAAAACAATTTTTTTGCTATTTCTTCCACCTTCTTTTCTCAACTATTATTTGGGGTATTTTTAGTATTTATATTAATCATGACCGGCTCAGCAGTACCCCTGAGCATCTTTTTAGGAATTTTAGGCGGTTTTGTCTTAACCTGGATTACAAGTGCAACCAATAATAGCACCCAAGCTCCAACTGTAGCCTCCTCTGATGGCGTCGATACAGGACTGAAATACTGGTTATTTTTCATGCTTGGCTTTGTGTATTTGGGGTATCCTGCACCTATTAGTATCTTGCTAGGTGGAATAGCCGCTTTAGGTGGAGGTTGGATTACTGCCTGGTGGGGAAGTAAGGAAGAAACTAAAACTCAATTGCAAGTCGAAGATTTAGAAGAAGCCGAAATCGAACAAGCCAACGAAAGGAGCAGTAAACGGCAAAGAAGAAGACCTACCCGTCGTTCCCGTCGTAATTCTGGAAGTATTAATTTCAAGTTTTGGGAAAGGTAGTAATGGGGCATAGGGCAAGAGGGGAGTGTGGGAGGTGTGGGAGGAGAGGGAAGAAATGCAGGTGTGGGAGGAAAAGGAGGTGTGGGAGGAAAAGGAGGTGTGGGAAGGGTGGGAGGTGTGGGAAGGGTGGGAGGTGTGGGGGGAAAGATTTCTTCCCCATCCTCCCACACTCCCCACACTCTCCTCTCTTCCTTCTCTCCCCACACTCCCCACACTCCCTCATCTCCCCATCTCCCCAATATGTTCTTATATCTCTCGAAATTACTGCCACTATTTTTTTATCCACTAGGACTAGCTTGTGTAAGTCTAGTAGTAGCATTAGTTACATTGTGGAGACAACCGCGAATTGCAGCGATCGCCATTACTCTAGCACTCACCTTACTAGTGTTTTGCAGCAACGCTTGGATTGCTAAATCGCTAGTGCGATCGTTAGAATGGCAGAATCTCCCACTTGCCGAAATACCGAATGCAGAAGCGATTGTGGTTTTGGGTGGCGCAACCAAATCAGCTTTTCCTCCAAGACCTACCGTCGATTTAAGTGAATCAGGCGATCGGGTAATTTATGCCGCCCAACTTTATCGCCAGAAAAAAGCGCCTATAATCATCCTTAGTGGTGGTAGAATCGATTGGCGTGGTAGCGGTTCGCCAGAATCAGGAGATATGGCAACAATACTCACATCTATTGGTATTCCATCCCAGGCAATTATCCAGGAACCTGAGTCTCTGAATACTTATCAAAATGCTGTAAATGTCCGCAAAATTCTCGAAGCGCGTCGGATTAAACAAGTATTATTGATAACTTCAGCAATTCATATGCCGCGATCGCTTAAAATTTTCCAACGTCAAGGAATTAATGTTATTCCTGCACCGACTGATTTTCTCGTTAGTCAAGGTGAACTGCAAGAAATCGCCAGCACTCCCAAAGCCGCTATACTGAATTTATTACCTGATACCGACAACCTGCACCAATTTACCACCGCACTAAAAGAGTACATTGGTTCATTTGTCTATCGCTTACGCGGTTGGCTGTAATTAAGATTATGTCTAGAAATTTACCTTATATTATCATCCCATCGCCTCAACCCGAAGTTGAGGAGGGTTTTGCCACTTACCAAACAACCCATCAATTTTATTATGAAGTTGAGAAGCGGGCAGAGTTTCGCCGTCATTGTGAATGGTATTATACTACAGCAGAACGCAACCGCCAAGACTTACAAAAAATGCGCGGCGAACTGAATATTTTCCAGTGGTTTCGCCGCCGATGAATGATTTAGATGGCTTCTAACTCATTCTCACGTAAAAAATGAAAATTACAACGCAAAATCAGTATTTTTAGCCATTATTTAAAAATTGATGCTCAAAAGATGCTCATTTACCCTATTTCCAGCATTTGAGCATAAAAAATTGGTATATTTTCATACTCAGCAGTGATGCTCAACAGATGCTCAATAGTGAGAGCGTGAATTCATCTCTACTTTATATGTCTAGAGTTCTTCAAGTAATACTCTAACAACTATCAGCAACATACACACAAAAAAATCCCCTAGCTATGATGCTGGGGACTGAGTAATGGGATGCCGGGGACTGATTAGCTAGCGAGTAGTGCCATTATCTCTTCTAGCTTCATTTTCACCATGTACCAAGCTAGTAGCCTTTCTTGCTCATATCTATCCGGGTAACTCATTCTTCTGCCTTCCAAAGAGGACTTAATCAGTGCCGCTTGTTCATCTGTAGGCGTATTCATCTCATCTATCGCTGACTCTATCACCTGAACAGAAGCAAGTGACGGTATTTTTAATCCGCGCCCCTCATTCATCTGCCTGATAGCGATTATCCCAAAGGACATTAGGGAAGTGATGTAGCTTCCCTTGAGTCCTGGACTCCCAGTAGGGCGGATACCGTATCGACGGCATAAGTCCCGCAATTCGGGTACAGTCTTTATTTCGAGTTCTGAACGTGTAAACATAGAATTACCATTTTCCAAAAGTGGTATCGGTAGGTAACAAGTTTTCCAGACCATTGCCTACCGATTTAAAACTTTATGCCGACGCAAGCGCCGACTTCAAGCTGTATTTACGTTTCTATATAAATGTCTAAGTCTAAAGGTAAGCCCGAAAATTTTGATAATCCACCAAGTAGAGATTTGACAGAAAATGTTACTTTTAGAGCTACCAGGGAAATGAAGGAAGAGATACACAAGCAAGATAATCCTGCACAATTCTGTAGAGACGCCATCCAAGAGAAGCTAGATAAGAATAAAGGGAAGTAGTTCAAAGTTCTTAAAATATTCCTTAATGACAGCATTAAGGAATGTTAATAATTGCCGCCTGACCATTAACGATGTTTAAGATGGCTCCTCCTACTTTTTGCTGCATTCCTGGAGAGTCAATTGACCACCCCAGACCATAATTATTATCATTCCTTTGAATAGCTATTTGAAAAGGAGATTGAGAATCATAAATTCTAAATCTAACACCTTGCCAGACAAGCATCGCTCCAGGAACACAATAGTTTTTGGAGTAAGAATTTGTATGGAATGTTACGTTGCGTAGATTCAGATATTGTTCTAAACTCTCTGCAAAATCCGAATTTTTTGAGAAGACGTTAAGCCGTTTGTCTATATATAAACGCACTATGTAATATTGGGCTGGGGTTACAGATTCGTTTGATATAGAAGCGCTCAACGTTATTGGTCTTGAAAACTCATTACCCTCTTCAAACTCAAGGCTGATTGGGTCTTTTTCAAGAAAAAATTGTAGTGACAAGTCAGGAGAACTACTGCGATTTGCAACATCACGAACTTCATATTCTTCCATAGGAATAGATTGATAATTATACCTTTTGTAAAAAATATGATCTTCTGCCATGTGTGGAGCGTGATTACTTTGTGGAATGCTTACTACATAAATAACCTTTCCAGGATTACTCCGATGAAGCTCAATCTGCTTAATTCTAATACCGTCAATGCGACGTTGAATAGATGAATTTATAACTTGTTCAAGCCACTCTCTTTTAACCTCTGCTGGGTCGTAACCTGCATCGATTTTTTTCTTTTTCTTCCAAAAAAAACAGCCATTCAAAGACTAATTTGTTCTCATCTTTTTCTAATAAACTTTGTAACAAATCAATTTTTTTGATCATTTGAAATGTTTGCATATCATTACCTCATTTAGGTTTATTTAGAAAAATAATGAATTTATTTAACTAGCACAAGATAGAATAATACATTTGCCTACAAAAGCTTGAATTATTTTGTTAAGTAAGTTTTTATGAAGAATTGTTATCACTTTACTTAACAGTTCGACAAAAAATCTCTACAAGTAGGTAAGTGTGAATATGTTCTAATCCCAACGCCTACTCGTCGCTGACTTACAAATATCTCTGCAACTGTTTCAAATTTTGATGTCCTTAAATTTTCTAAATAACTCTCAATGATATACCAGCATTGCTCATCTGGGTTAGGGTGAAAGTGATTTATTCGCTGATGAATGTTAGGGTATGTGTGGTGTTTAGTTAGAGTATGACTTCAAGTACTAAGGAAGCTAGATATAGCAAGTAATACAGACTATGAAAACAGGGTGGGGTAGATGGCAGGCGAAAAAAGTGATAGGCAGAATAGCGAAAATTGAGAGTGATTAATTCACAATCCTTGCTGCATAAGGATTCTATTTTCACTACTTCTGAGATATTGAAAAATGCTGTAGCTTACAGAATGAGACACATAAAAAATACCCTCTAGGATGTTGACTCTTAGAGGGTTTATTAGTACTTAGAGTATTAGTTGGAGTAATTTAGAGAAGATGGGTTTATTTGCCCCTATCTTGGAGTAGTTTTTTTAATTCTTCCATCTGTTGCTGAAGAAAATGATTTTTCTGTTTGAGTAGGTCGAGTTCTGATTGTTGTTGTGGCACTTCAGGATTAATTCTCTCAGCAAATATCGCTACGTCTTGATAATGTTTGCTCGATACCTCTATCTGATGTCCACACCACTTACTGACAACTTTTTCATCAATTCCTAAATCAAAAACCGCATGAGTAATAAAGGTATGCCGTGTATTATAGGGTGACAGGTATCTTGTAAGCTTTCCTTGGTTAATTAATTCTGGGATTATTCCTTTTATTTTCATTGATGGTGCTTGGCATCCCTTCCATGTAAGCCCAAAGGTTCCAGAATAAATAATTTTTCCCTGCTTGCTTTTAAATACCACATCTCCTGGTTCACCCTGGGGAATTGATTTTAAAAGGTTCCACAATTCCCCCTTTTTCGGTATAGGAAACTTTCTAATCTTATCTCCCTTGTAAGTTTTATCATTTTTTAGCGGATAGAATTTTTTGGTCGTTCTATTACACGTCCATTGAAAAAATATAAGTTCTTTGTCCCAATCAATATCACACCATCTTAAGGCTATAGCTTCACCCGTTCGGCATCCAGTGAGAAACTTGAATTTAACAAAATCGTGCCAACAAACTCTTGTAGGGTGGTTCTTGAGATATTCAATTATTGTTTGTGCTTCATCCCATGTATAAGCTTTTCCTCTATCTAATATATCGTCATCAATTTCTATATCTATTTCATTCTGGGTTTTGCCTTGTGCTCCCTTGTTAACTATCTCCTCAGCCATTCCCTCGTAGGGATTATGAGTTAATAGCTTATTTCTCATTAGTCGTTGATATGCCTTTGAGAGATTCGATAGTAGTTGTTTTACAGTATTATAATTTCTGTTCTCTATTAACCAATTCCTAATTTTTAAAGCATCCTCAGATTTAGTTGTCTCAATTGCTGACTCAAGAAATCTTTTGTATTGACCTTGGTACATATTCTCAAAATGACTTTCCCTGATTTCATGTTTCCTGTACTCACAATACATATCCCACACTTCTATCAAGGACATCTCTGGTTTAGGTGGTACTTGGTCATCTGAATTTTCAACGCCCTTTACTAACCTCAGCTTTGCTCTTAAACCATATTCCTCAAGAATTTCTTGATAACGCCCTAGATTAAAGTTCCCATGACCATCGTCAAGCTTACCCTCTTCTAGTTCTATCTGTAGCCTACGCTCTAGCTTTGATGCTGTAGCCTTCCAGTCATCTGGATTAATACCAGTTCTTAGTTTTACCTGTTTACCATCTGCAAAGTAGCCGCGAGGGAAGCAAGCTTTTATTGACCCTGAGTCAGGGCGTACCGTTACCTTACCTTTCCTTGCTTTCCCTGTGGGAGTTTTACTGCTATATACCATAATGCTCATTTTATGCTCAAAATATATAAATCAGTTTTTAGATAACTGATTTATAAGCATTATATAACCTCTAACTCATTCTCACGTAGATGAGCTTTAAATTTTTTACTAAACCGGACTAAAATCGGCAGATTAGCGCTTACAGGTCTACCTTGCCATTCAGTAACAATACCTGCGACTTCGCCTTCTGAGCCTTTGAGGTCAAAAGCCTGATTTCGATGTTCGGGATGATGATAGACTACCACCGATTCTTTAACGCGCACGCGATCGCCAACTTTCATAACAACATTCACACCTAGCATTTGCTTTTTCACAACTATCTGCTACAAAATATATGATTAAACTGCCAAAAATTTGATTTAATCATCTATTTCTTGACATTTGACAGGGGTACAACGGCGCATTGATCCCTCCGCATCTAGGCACGTCTTAGCCATCCGTGCATACTTCTCCAAGTTTTTTTGCCGCATTAATGTGTATCGCCCTCACCCTCCGCTTTTACCCCAAAACCTGGGAAACGAAAGAAAATCAAGCGATATCAGATATCCTAACTACTTTGGCAAGAGATATAACCTTTTTATCATCTTCACTCTAGGATGTTCCTTAGGTCAACTCTCTCACCAATTTTCGCCCATCACAAATGTCCAACTATTCCATATTGGTAATGAGTCAGAGTGGGAATAATTGCGATCCCTGGTCAGAAAACAGTTTTACAATGGGCTAAAATTGAGCCAAGCTAACCAAACCAAAGCGTCATGACTGCGATCGCCATCAACTTGAATCAGGTGTTACATGACTCAAGCTTTACCCCAACCCATAACCTACGAAGAATTTATCAAGTGGTATCCCAATGATGGCAAGCGCTACGAGTTGCATCAGGGAGTAATTGTTGAGATGCCACCTCCAAATGGAAAACACGAAAATGTTACGGGTTTTCTAACGGTACAAATTGGGTTTTAACTTTTGCGAATGGGTTTACCCTATCGCATACCCAAAACTGCATTTGTAAAAACAGGTGATTCAATCTACTCTCCCGATATCTTATTATTGAATCATGACAATTTGGTAAACGAACCTTTGTGGGAGAAACAATCAACTGTAATTCAACCCGAATCTGTCCCTCTGGTAATTGAAGTTGTTAGTACGGCAGTTGCTTCAAGCCGGGAAACCCGTCCAACGCACTGCCTCACTAACTGGCGTGATGACTATCATGATAAATTCGGAGATTATGAGGAGATGGGTATTCTCGAATACTGGATTTTGGATTACGCTGCACTGGAAGGTAAAAAGTTTATCGGAAATCCCAAACAACCTACTATTTTTGTATGTGAATTAGTAGATGAAGAATATCAAATGATTGCATTTACTGGTAATAACTTAATTGTCTCTCCGACCTTACCCCAACTCAATTTAACTGCACAGCAAATTTTTGATTCGGCTTTATAAATTACGAATATTTACCAATAAAAATACATCGCTTGCTGGGTAGGTAATTTATTTACCTAAAAACTCTTGTAAAAAATCTCCAAAACTCCAATGATAAACACCGTAACGGATTTCTCCATCAACTTCCTCAAGCCTTAAAAACTCCCGCCAATCTTCCAAAACCTCTTCAACATCATATTCATCAACATCAACTCTGCTAGCAATTGCCTCTGCTGATGATGAAACTTCCGCTAACACCTTCAGCACAGATAACTTCAATTTCCTCTCAACGCTTGGCAAATTTGCAGGAATCATCTTCTCTAAATGCTGCCGATAATAAGTCTCTAAATTAGGGGGGAGTCCATCAAACCCCGACCCTCGATGACTCGCTAACGCTTCGCTATCAGAGATAACAGGTAAAATCTGGCTGAGGTACATGAAATTGTTTTCGCTGTTAGCTATTAGCTGTGCTACGAGTTCTTCGTTATTGTTGACATATTGCCGAATATATGCATTGAAATCTTGGCGATTTTGTTCCGGGTAAGCTGCCAAGTCGAGAACTTGGGAAGGTGCTTCTATCAACAAACCGGATTTTGTTTTCAGGAATGGACGACGAGTGAGGAGAAAATACACTCCTTGGGGCAGATATCTGGGAAGATAAAAGATATTTGAGCCTATGCTTTGGTGACTGGTGTCAATAGCATCCAAGGCATCAATCGCAATAATCAACTTTTGCTGTGGGTTTAGCTGGTCGCTGACTTGCTGGAGGAGAGAATATAAAGACTTATCGCCAGAAGTCTGGGCAAGTTGCGTGCAGGTAGATGTGAGAAATTCCTCAGCGCGATTTTTAGTCGGTAATTGGGCATTGTAATAGATGACGTGGGGATTTTCTTGGACGTACTTGGCGAGGATGGCACTTTTACCGCTACCGGGTGCGCCAACTATGGTAAAGTAACCCCGGTTGTGACGCTGGAGAAAGTTGGAGATAGCAGTGAAGACGAAGACACCACCAATAAAGTTTTGACTTTTTTCGAGAATGACTTGTTGAAATTCTCTTGGGTAGGAAGGAGTATTAATTAGCGTTGGGGGTCGAGGTGAAGTGTTCATATTTTATTCGACATTCTCCAACCGGAAAAAATGCACTCTCCCTGAAGAGTCCCCTGCCACGATTGTTACCCCATCCGGTGCAACTGCACAGCAAGGAAATGGAGCCTCTCCTGTAAAAGTGGCAATTTCTTTCCTAGTTTCCAGATTCCAGAGTTTGAGTGTGTTATCATGTGAAGCAGAAATTACCCGCTTGCCATCAGGGGTAAGGGTTAATGCTGTTACCCAATTGCGATGACCTTCAAAAGTACACTCATCCTTCCCAGTTTCCAAATTCCAGAGTTTGAGTGTGTCCCATGAAGCAGAAATCACCTGCTTGCTATCGGGTGTGAGGGCTAATGCTGTTACCGAGTTGCTATGAACGTGGAAAGCACGCTCATCTTCCCCAGTTTCCAAATTCCAGAGTTTGAGTGTGTTGTTATCTGAAGCAGAAATCACCTGCTTGCTATCGGCCATGAGGGCTACTGTTGTTACCCAGTTGCGATGACCTTCAAAAGTACGCTCATCCTCCCCAGTTTGCAGATTCCAGAGTTTGAGTGTGTTGTCATCTGAAGCAGAAATCACATACTTACCATCGGGAGTGAGGGCTACTGCATTTACCCAACTGCTATGACCTTCAAAAGTACGCTCATCCTTCCCAGTTTGCAGATTCCAGAGTTTGAGTGTCTTGTCAGATGAAGCAGAAATCGCCTGCTTGCCATTGAGGGTGAGGGCTACTGCATTTACCAAGTCGCTATGACCTTTAAAAGTACATTCATCCTTCCCAGTTTCCAAATTCCAGAGTTTGAGTGTCTTGTCAGATGAAGCAGAAATCACATACTTGCCATCGGGAGTGAAGGCTACTGCATTTACCGAGCTGCTATGACCCTCAAAAGTATACTCATTATCCTCAGTTTCCAAATCCCAGAGTTTGAGTGTCTTGTCAGATGAAGCAGAAATCACCTGCTTGCCATCGGGGGTGAGGGCTACTGCATTTATCCAACCGCTATGACCTTCAAAAGTATGCTCACACTTTCCAGTTTCCAAATTCCAAAGTTTGAGTGTCTTGTCAGGTGAACCAGAAATGACCTGCTTGTCATCGGGGGTGAGGGCTACTACATTTACTCGGCTGCTATGACCGTGAAAAGTACGCCTATTCTCTCTAGTTTGGGAATTGCACTTAAACATTGTACCAATCACCCAGTTGAAGCCTAAGACTAGAGTTTGTAAAAATGGGATTTTATTTTGAAAGTCCCTTTCCAGATTCCAGAGTTTGAGTGTCTTACCCCATCCAGAAATCATCTGCTTGCCATCAGAGGTGAGGACTACTGCTGTTACGCAATTGCCATAACCCTCAAAAGTCAGCTCATCCTTCCCAGTTTCTAAATTCCAGAGTTTGAGTGTGTTGTCATCTGAAGCAGAAATCACTTGCTTGCCATCGGGAGTGAGGGCTACTGCTGTTACCGAGCCGTCATGACCCTTAAAAGTAAGCTCATTCTCCCCAGTTTGAAGATTCCAAAGTTTGAGTGTCTTGTCAGATGAACCAGAAATCACCCGCTTACCATCGAGAGTGAGGGCTACTGCTGTTACATAGTCGCCATGACTCTCAGAAGTAGGCTTACACTCCCCAGCTACTGCTGTTACCGAGCCGTCATGACTCTTAAAAGTACGCTCACACTCTCCAGTTTGAAGATTCCAAAGTTTGATTGTCTTATCAGATGAACCAGAAATCACCCGCTTACCATCGAGAGTGAGGGCTACTGCTTTTACCGAGCCGTCATGACCCTTAAAAGTACGCTCACACTCCCCAGTTTGAAGACTCCAAAGTTTGATTGTCTTGTCAGATGAACCAGAAATCACCTGCTTGCCATCGAGGGTGAGGGCTACTGCTGTTACCCCGCCGCTATGACCTGTGAGGGTGAGAAGTAAACTTCCGCCAGGAGAACTTAAGTTAGATGTTAACGGACGCAACCAAGGTGAAACTTGCTGCTGCTTTGTTTGCTGCAACATTATTTTAATTTCCGGTATCACAAAGTGCTGCATTCGCCCCCACAATTGTCCTGCCAGTTGCTTTTTATCTTTTACTAATATCTGCGCTGATAGTCGCAATGCTCTCTGAATCAATTTCAGCGTTTTGATTTGCTCTAGATTGTTTAATAGTTGTAAATCATTAATTAAATCATAATCCTCAATTAGTGACTGCACATCAAAATCAGAATGATTGATTTTAGCATTGATAAAATCAAAATCAGTCACAACTTTGTAATACTTTTTCAAATCACTTGACTTGAGACTATCTAAGCTCCCTAAATAAGCTCTAAGACGTGCAGGATCGCTACGATATGCTGCTAATTTTTCTGCCACTTCGTCCATATTCTGCTATCTCTTTAGTACAAGTAATCAGAAATACGTTCATCAACTTGTTGAAATAACTTACGAGTACGTTGCAAATCTCGTTTAGCTTTTAAAAAGTCAAGGAAACTTGTGTGATATATGCTGTAACACATTTGTCCCTCGATTTCCCAGTTCTTCAAATACTCAACCCACTTATCCAGTATTTTTTGGATTTCATATTGTTCTTCACCAGTAATCTCAGCAATCATCTTGAGAGTGGGTAATGTTGTCAGTCGCACCAAAATAAACAGGACAATCACCATTAAGTCCTGGGGGTTTTTATCCATATCCATCCGTAACCAATGCTGTTCATAATATTCCCAAAGACCTTTGGGTAATTTGTCTATAGTTAGGTCATTATAAATTCCTTCAGCAATACCTTGTAAAACATAGCGTAGATACATAAAATTGTTCTCGCTCTTGACCACTAATTCATCGATAAATCTTTGCACAGAAAGATTACTACTTTGAATCCATTTTTTAAGTCTATACTTACGCTCTGGCTCATCGCTAATACAATAGCCAATATACTCTCTGACATCTGCTCGATTAGAAGATACATACTCTTCGTCTGTTAAATTTAATTCTTCCTCTGTAACTCCTTCAGTAAACAAGTATTTTTTATCTAGTACATAAGGTCGTCTAGTGAGGAGAAAATATATTTTTTCTGGCAAATATTTAGGTAAATCTAAAATATTTTCTGACACTTTCTGTTCGACTTCATCAAGAGCATCAACTACAATTACCAAACGTTCGCCAGTTGCTAGCTTTTTATTTACTGTGGTCAGCAAACTAGGTAAATTATCATTCTCTGCATTTTCTAACTGATAACGATTAATTAGTTGTTGACGAATACTTTTCAAAAATTTTTCTGGTGTGTTGTCACCTTGTACGAGAATATTAAAATAGCAGATAGCTTTGTATTTTAAGACAGATTCGGCTGCGATCGCACTTTTCCCCATTCCTGCATCCCCTATCACAGTAAAATAACCTCTAGGATGATTTTCGAGGAATTTATCAAACTCATTAAATACAAATACTCGCCCGCAAAACGCCTTAGTTTTTTCTTCAATTAAGGCTTTAAACTCATCTGGATAGAGTGAATCTTTGACAGATTCTTTTAATTGTGACTTAGCTATATCTTCTGGAAGCGTCTTCAGGGCTGCTAGAATTTCTTGAAGTGTCTTTAGTTGTTCTTGTATTTGGGTGTTAACTATAACTTGCTCAGGATTAATAGAACGATTTGCTACTTTGATAAAAACTTCATAGAATTCTTCAACCTTCACCCAGTCTATTTGCGCCTTTTGTGCCTTAGCTTTTAAAACATGCCATTCTTCATCATTAAAAGCTACAACAGCTTTCCAAAAAGCTTCTTTATTCTCTTTATTGCGAAAAAAATTGAGGGTAGATTCAGAATTATATTTACTATAATCTACTAAAGCATAACTATAAATCTCTTGAAATTGGCTACCTGGCTGTATCTTGGCAAGTCCTAATTGTTGTAAACCTCTAATGACAGATTCTTGACTTAGAGCCTGATTGATGAGTGGGGAAGCAGTAGCAGAAACAACAGCTTTGATAAGTGGTAAAACACTAGCAGGAGTAATAGCTGTAATCGCATTAATCACGAAGTCAATATTCATCTTTCCTGTGGTGAGAGCAGGTTGTGATACGTTTACCTTATCGCAGATTCACGTAGTACATAATTCTACAACTTCCCAAAGCGATCACCTTTGCGATTGTGATGTAAGTTATGTGTGGTGCGATCGCTTCACAGTATCAGTTCACTAGTTAAACTTTTACTACACGGCTTCCGACTTGAGCGAAGCGGCTTCCGAGTTAAGCGAAGTGGCTTTTGACTTAAGTGAGGTGGCTTGTAAGTTGAGCGAAGTGGCTTCCGACTTGAGCAAAGCGGCTTCCGAGTTAAGCGAAGTGGCTTTTGACTTAAGTGAGGTGGCTTGTAAGTTGAGCGAAGTGGCTTCCGACTTGAGCAAAGCGGCTTCCGACTTAACTCAAGCGGCTTGTGAGTTAAGCGAAGTGGCTTTTGAGTTAAGCGAAGTGGCTTCCGTTTTTAATTGAACTATCAACCAATACCCCATGCTCTATTTTCCATTCCCTACTTCTTACCCGGACACACTTGCTGTACTCTTGAAGGCAGTTGCCGACATAGTTGCTCAAATCCTTGAGAATTAATTTGCCACCAAGC
The DNA here is from genome assembly GCA_029379225.1 of Nostoc sp. S4. GTDB lineage: Bacteria > Cyanobacteriota > Cyanobacteriia > Cyanobacteriales > Nostocaceae > Nostoc. Next base: position 132,005 of record JAQYWR010000004.1, read on the forward strand.
AAATAATCCCAGACTTGTACCCCCTGCAAGCAATACCAAAACTCCCCCCAGCATTAGTAAACGTTTAGGCAAACGAGGTTTTTCGATTAAAGTTGGTGGAATTTCTGGAGTTGTAACTGGTTCCTCTGGAATATCCAAATCTAGATCCAAATCTAGTAACGCTTGCGAACTTTCTGCTAAGGAAGTTGGTTCTTCCTGTTCTTGTAATTCTTCTGGTTCTTCTGGTTGTTCTATTTCTGGTTCTACAATTTCTACTGGCGGTATGGGAGTAACAGGTGCTAAATATTCTGGGGAAACACGGCAATAAGTAAGAACCACCGAAATATTATCACGCCCATTTTTTTCATTTGCCAGGTTAATCCAATTGCGGACAGCATCTTCAACTGTAACTTCACCCGTCAACACAGGTTTTGCATAATCTCGCCAAGATTGTTCTACCCAGTTATTATCGCTTAAACCATCAGAACACAGTAGCAATATACCATCTTCTTCAACGATAAAACGCTGAACCCTCACACGCAAAGATTCTGCATCTCTTGTCCCCAAAGCTTGAGTTAGGGCGGTAGCATCTGGTCTTAAAAGTGCCTTTCGATACAAGCTTTTAGCAAAACGTACTTCCCGCGTCGTCACATCATCATCGATTGTGAGTAGCTGACAATAATCAGCAGTAATCCAATAAGCACGGCTATCGCCAACATTAATTAAGTATAGTTCGTGGCTATTGTTTGCTTGCCGTTCACAAATAGTCTCAATTCGTTGGGGAATTTGCACAGACATAACGATAGTTGTCGCCATGCGTTCTCTACCTTGGCGTTTTTGCTCGTTATTGCGGGTAGAAATCAAATTATTCACCACCCGTAAACTGATTTCTAGCTGTTCTTGCAACAACTCTGGCGATATAAGTTGATTTTGTGCTGCTACCTCCGCTAATAAAGCGCGAATTTGTAACTTTACAGACTCTACAGCTAACCGACTAGCAACCTCACCACCTTCATGTCCACCAATGCCATCACAAACAATCGACAAGTAAGGCACTAAAGCCTCGTCCAAGTCACTAAAACCACTGGGATAGCAAGTGTCTTCATTTTGCAGCATTACTAAACCAGCATCCGTGGAGCCTGCTACCTTTATACTTAGAGGCAACTCTGCCGCAGATGCTAGGAGTAAATTATTGAGTTGGGTAACAATAGCATCTAAATCTACCTTAGTTTCACATATCTGCTCGACTATATTCTGCAACCGTTTGGCTATGGATGTTTTTGCAGACGCTACCAAAGGCTGCCAACACTGTCCTAAATCCTGTAAACTCAGCTTCTCGGCTGCTGGTGTTTGGTAGAGTTCCAACAGTCGCACGCACCAGCCTTGGACTCTCAAATTATCTCGCACCAATAAACTGCGAGTGAGTCCCAATTCTGATAAAGATGTCCAAAGTTGGAGAATTTGCCATAGCCAATAAACTTGTCGTACCGCCGTTGCTTGCTGCCATGTCTGAGCAATAGTCGGATAAATATGTCCTCTATCATCTATCGGCACATTTTCCAATAAAAGGATATCACCATTACCCTCTTCAGCATCGCGAGCAAATCCATAAACCTGGGGTAAATGTAGCCGTTCTTGATATAACCGTAAATAAGGAATTACTGCTTTTGGCAATTCCTCAGGTACATCAGGCGGTAGTCCTGGTTGAGTATCGAGCCAAACTTGCTGTCTGATTACCTCATATCTATTTGCTACCTTAGTGCCTAATGGCATTTTGGCGGACAACGAGCCAACAGCCCAGAGATAGCGGTGAACTAAAGGAGTTTGACAACTGGCACAAACAGCATTTTCCTCAGAATTAATGGGAATATTACAGTTTTTATTTATACAATAAATTATCCGTTGAGTAGAAATCATATCAACTCATGAATTTCGATTAAATTTAGCTGTCAACAACTTGAAGGCTAGAATAGACTGGACTTGTGTACCACTGGCTACACTTTGTTACTGAAATTAATCAAAATTATTGGTAAAAAACCAAATTTTGCTTTCCGTTAATAGCCTACTTCTGGGTGTATCTAATCTTATAAATGCATTTACGTCAATGTAGAGTTTTAGGATAGCGCTATGCCAAGTTTTACTTTAATTTGGCTTCTTGCAGGAGCAGTTCTGTGTTTAACGGAACTGTTTTTACCATCGGCGTTTGTTGCCTTCATGATGGGAATTAGCGCTTTTATCGTGGCGCTACTGTCTGGAGTCGGTTTGATAAATTTATGGTTGCAAATTGTAGTTTGGCTGTTGCTTTGCACAATATTAATTGTGCTTTCCCGTCGCTTTATACAGCCGCGACGACGCAAGTCAAAAATTCGAGATGCAGTTATAGCAGAAACCCTCACAGAAATTCTACCTGGCAAAACAGGGCGAGTTCTGTACGAGGGAAATTCTTGGCAAGCACGATGTGACGATGACAAATTCAGTATAGCGCCCCATCAAAGAGTTTATGTCGTTAGGAGAGAAGGCACCACCTTGATTGTGATACCAGAAAATTTGTTGCATTCTTAGTCAAGGAGAATGGGAGACGCGATTATACAAGAGTTAGGAGTAGAGACGCGATTAACCCAAGTCTTTCCAAGAGTTATTATTTCCCCTCTGCCCCACATTTTCCCTTTCAAGTGATATTTAATTAAAAAAATCAGGAGATTTACTATGGAACAGTTATTTTTACTAATCTTTTTAGCCCTTGGTGGTTCTGCTGTAGCGGGGTCTGTGAAAGTCGTCAATCAAGGCAATGAAGCTTTGGTGGAAAGATTGGGTAGCTATAACAAAAAGCTAGAACCAGGTCTCAACCTGGTCATTCCTTTTCTGGATAAAATTGTTTACAAAGAAACCATCCGCGAAAAAGTCTTAGATATTCCTCCGCAAAAATGTATCACCCGCGACAACGTAAGCATTGAAGTGGATGCGGTGGTTTATTGGCGCATCGTGGATATGGAAAAAGCCTGGTATAAGGTTGAAAATCTCCAGTCGGCAATGGTGAACATAGTGCTTACCCAAATTCGCTCAGAAATGGGACAATTGGAACTGGATCAAACCTTTACTGCTCGTACCCAAATCAATGAACTTTTGTTGCAAGATTTGGACGTTGCCACTGACCCTTGGGGCGTGAAAGTGACGCGGGTAGAACTGCGCGATATTATTCCTTCTCAAGCAGTGCAAGAATCGATGGAATTGCAAATGTCGGCAGAACGCCGCAGACGGGCAGCAATTTTAAATTCTGAGGGTGAACGGGAAGCTGCCGTCAATAGTGCTAGAGGTAAAGCTGAGGCGCAAATCTTGGATGCCGAAGCTCGTCAAAAATCTGCAATTCTGCAAGCAGAAGCGCAACAAAAAACCATCGTGTTACAAGCCCAAGCCGAACGTCAGCAACAAGTTCTCAAAGCTCAAGCAACCGCAGAAGCATTGCAAATTATTACCAATACTCTCAAATCTGAAGCAAACGCACAGCAAGCCTTGCAGTTTTTACTCGCTCAAAATTATCTGGAAATGGGTACGAAGATTGGCAGTAGCGACAGCAGCAAGGTAATGTTTATGGACCCGCGCACTATTCCTGCCACATTAGAAGGGATGCGTTCGATTGTTGCAGACGCTACTAATGGAAATTCTAACTCCTTGTTTAGTGGGGAAATATCGACAGGGAATAATAATCGGCTTGGGTGAGAAGTGGGCAATGGGGAGATGGGGAGATGGGGAGATGGGGGAGTGTGGGAGGATGGGGAAGAAATCTTTCCCCCCATATCTCCCGCCCTTCCCACACTTCCTTTTCCTCCCACACCTCCTTTTCTTCCCACACTCCCTGTTTGCCCCATATCCTTTACAAACTCTGACATTGGCTACACAAGCCAAAAAACTCTAAGGTGTGATAAAAAATTTTAAACTTATGGTTGGTTTCTAACTGGTCTTCTAAGTTATGGACGGGGCATTGATTAATTTGAATTGATGTACCGCATTGCAAACAAGTAAGGTAATGTTTGTCTTGTTGCGCTAGGCTATAAAGGGCTTCACCGTTAGCCAGATTCCGCATTTGTACCATGCCTTCAAGTTTTAGAACTTCTAAGGAGCGGTAAACTGTTGCTAAACCCATACCTTGATTGCTGTTACGTAGTTCTACGTAAATATCTTGGGCGGAAATGCCTTTTTTGATGGTTTTCAGCAGGTTCAAAATACGCTCTTGACTGCGGGTGCGTATGACTGTCATAGACAATTATTTAAATATGCCAGTGTAATTTGAAGCTGTTAGACTGGCTAACTAATAAGTTACCTCTAACCGCTTCATAATCTTATTTTCACTCAGTTGGAACAGAAAGTTATAGTATAGCGATCGCAGCATTCAGCAAAAAGCCTATGCAATTGAGGTATCTAGCCAAAATTCACGTGACACTTCGTCCTTCAGTCTTAGACCCTGCTGGTGTAGCTGTACAATCTGGTCTTCAACAGCTGGGATACGATAACGTTGAGCAAGTACGGATTGGTAAGTACATTGAACTGATCGTCGTCTCCTCTGATGAGAAAAAAGCTCGTCAAGACCTGAATAACATCTGTGACCAAATGCTAGCAAATCCGGTGATTGAAAATTATCGATTTGATTTAATCGAGGTTGAATCACAGACGGGGGTGTTTTAGCGAGTGTTGACGGTTGACTGTTGACTGTTGAGAGCCAGTTGCTTTAACAGGGGGAACCCACCTAAGGCACTGGCTCCTGTTGACTGGGGAGTAAAATAGAAATAAGCAGTGCCCTGTGCTTCAAATGACTAATGACCAATGACTAATAACAATTGACAAATGACTAAATTCGGTGTTGTTGTTTTTCCAGGTTCTAATTGCGATCGCGATGTCGCTTATGTGACCAGAGACTTGTTGGAACAACCGACTCGCATGGTTTGGCATCAAGACACTGACATTGCTGATTTGGATGTTATTGTTATACCTGGTGGCTTTAGTTACGGTGATTATCTCCGCTGTGGTGCGATCGCCCGGTTTTCGCCTGTGATGCAGCAGGTTATCGAACATGCCCAAAAGGGTAAGTTTGTCATCGGTATTTGCAATGGGTTTCAAGTATTAACTGAAGCTGGTCTGTTGCCAGGGGTGTTGACCAAAAATCGCGATTTACATTTTATTTGCGATCGCGTTTCGATAAAAGTTGAGCGTACCAATCTGCCTTGGACGCAAGCTTATAACAGTGGTGAAGTTATTATTTTGCCCATTGCCCACGGCGAAGGACGATTTTACGCTGACGCAGCGACTCTAGCAGCAATCGAAGATAACGAACAAGTCTTATTCCGTTATGCAACAGAGAATCCCAATGGTTCCCTCAACAATATTGCCGGAATTTGCGATCGTCGGGGCAATGTGTTGGGAATGATGCCGCATCCAGAAAGGGCATCGGATGCGATGCTGGGCAATAACGATGGGTTACGGTTGTTTCAGGGATTGTTAGAGAAGGTGGCAGCGTTGGTTTAAAATTTCACGTTTGCGACTTGTTTGAGATTTTAGTCTACTGAGGTGGATTTTTTTAAAAGTGCAGCAACTTCAGTTGTTAGGTACTGAAGTTGCTATTTTACTTTTTATTGTAAAAGTTATGTATTACAGATATAGCAAAGCTTTCAGGTTTTAAGTGCGTTTGAGCTAAGGTAGCATCACTAAAAACTGATAAGGGATATTTGCCCTTAATGCCTGAATTCGTAGTTTAAAGCTCAAAAAATAAACAATAAACAGTATTTTTACTTAACTAACTGTAATAACTGTTCCAACACTTTCATTGGCTAACCTATCCACAGCACACACAGCATAGGTTCCCGCTTGTTGAACGGTAGCAAAAGTAGTACCAGCAGATAAAATTCGCTGGATTGTCCAAGTATCGCCAGTTTGCCGATAAAGTGTCCAAGACCGAACTGGCTGATTATCTCCAGGCTGCCAACTCAGTTTACGATTATTGACTTGTAGTCCAATAGGTGGAGGAAGTGGTGTTGGATTCTGCCAAGACATAGTAGGAGGTAAGGCAGGTTTATTATAAAGCAGACTTTGAAATTTCTCAGCAATGCCCTGACTATCTTTCCTTAAAACACCGAGATTAAAGAAAATATTCCCCAGTGATAACTGTGCAGCTTGGCTACGACTGATTTTCACCTGCTTTTCAATCTCATCACTTTCTCGACTTTTCTCGTTTGGTTCTGTGAGATTGTTACCAGCGTAAACATGTCTTTGCTTTGTGTTTACCTGTGTCCACCACTTTAATAATGCAGAATAACTTTGTTGTGGTTGGTCTGTACGCCAGTAAAGTTGAGGCGCAATATAATCAATCCAGCCTTCTTCTAACCATTTCTTTGAGTCAGCATACAGCACGTTATAAGCATCTAACCCAGTAATACCAGAGGGTTGTCCAGGACGATAAATTCCAAAGGGACTAATACCAAATTTAACGTCGGGTTTGGTTAGTTTAATTCCTAGCCAGAGACGCTGTACCATTTTGTTAACATTGTCCCGTCGCCAGTCGCCCACGCTAAGCATACCACCAGCTGCTTTGTATGCAGAATAAGTTTTATTATCTGGGAAAGATTGTCCCTCGACAGGATATGGATAGAAATAATCATCTAAGTGAATGCCATCGATATCATAGCGCTTGACTACATCAAGAATCACGTTGTAAGCTCTGTCCTGAACTATTTTTAGTCCTGGGTCCATCCACAACTGATTGCCCCATTGGTACACGGCTTCTGGATTAGTCACAGCTATGTGAGGGCGGACATTAGGCGAACCTTTAATGCTAGTCTTGGCGCGGTAAGGATTGAACCAAGCATGAATTTCAATGTTACGCTTGTGACATTCGGCGATCGCAAACGCTAAAGGGTCGTAAAGTGGCTCTGGTGCTTTTCCCTGAGTTCCGGTAATCCAAGCACTCCAAGGCTCTATTTGCGATTCATATAAAGCATCTCCCTCTGGTCTGACTTGGAAGATTAGGGCGTTAAAGTTCAGCGCTTGTAATTTAGTGGCAATTTCGGTAATTTCTGCTTTCTGTTGCTCAACAGAGAGTCCAGGTTTGGAAGGCCAATCACTATTCCACACAGATGCTACCCACACTCCCCGGAATTCTCTAGTATGATTTAGCTTGACGCTACCGGAAGGTACGGGCGTTGGTGTTGGTATGGGCGTTGGTGTTGGTATTGGGGTTGGTATCGGTGTGGGTATGGGTGGCACCACTATGTAACTAGAAACAATCTTTTCTGCTACACCTAAATACACCAAAGCTTGATAAATAATTACTGCCACATCTGCACGGGTGGCTGCAAGATTGGGATTAAGTAATTTCAGATTTGGGAAATTAACTACCAGTCCAGCACTAGTGGCAATTGCTATGTGATTTTTGCCATAAGCAGGAATTTGGCTAGCATCTTGATAAATTTGTCCAAGTGTTGAGAGGAGATCGGCTTTTACTTTTGTGGCAATTTCTAAACCTGCGACCAAAGAAACTAAAACTTCCGTCCTTGTAACTCGGTTAGCAGGACGGAAGGTATTATCTGGAAATCCGCTAATGAATGCTTTTTCGTAAGCTGTTTGAATGGCTGTTGCTGCCCAATAACTAGTAGGTACATCAACGAAGATAATATACTGCCGCTTCTGGGAAACCATCCCAAATGCCTTAGCGATGATAGCGGCAAACTCAGCCCGGGTGAGTGAGTTATCGGGGCGATAAGTGCCGTTAGGCAACCCACTAACAATACCACGTTGGGCTAAGGCTGTTATAAATAAGCGTGCCCAATGGTTTTGAATATCCGAGAAGGGAGTAGAACTAGATACCATTGTTGATTGCAGCTAGCTAGCCTGGATTTTGATTACCTCTGTTAATTTAGCAATACCAGAGCGATCGCTGCTGCAATCTCTTGTTAACTTTTTTAGATACTGGGGACTGGTAATTAGGCATTAAGAAAAGTTTTCTTTGCTCTCTAATTCCGAGTCTCTCATCCCCGTTGACTAAGTAGGATTTGCCGCTGAGTCATTAGAATTTAAGGCAGAACGTACATTCAGTGACAACATTACGCGGGAAATGCCACTGAACAGAAGGCTGACACCGACTAGTGTTCCCAGAAGCCAGGGTGCATCGAACGGCCACTGGAACCAAATCATTGCACCTAAGACGAGTGTAATAATGCCATTAACTAACACCCATGTCCAGTTTTGTTGGGGACGCAACTGGAAGGCTAGAATTGACTCGAATGTGCCTTCGGTTAGCAGAAAAGTACCTAGCAACAAAGTGAGTGTGAGAACGCCTGTATAAGGATAAAACAACAGCATCACGCCGGTTGCAATATACAGTCCGCTCAATAAAAGTTTCCAAACAAAACCTCCGCGATCGCGGGTTTGGGAGGCGTAAACTAGTTTTGTAAATCCAGCAAAAGTTAAAATTGCTGCAAACCAAGTCTCAGCGAATATTGTGGTAAAACTAGGTACTGCAATCCCAATAACTCCCAGAATAATTAACAAAACACCCGCTACCAGTGAACCATTAACTTTCTTGTTAATATCTTTAGAAACATCAGCTGTCATACTAATATTTTCCCTATGCTTAGATTCATCTCTACATTTAAGCTAGGGAATTTTTTAGTCCCAGGGTACAACCTTCAGGTAGAGTCGTAGGTATTATATTTCAGCAGTGACTCAGGTTCATAAAAGTTCGGCAAGATTGCTTAGTCGTTCATAAACAGAAATCAGACGATCTCCTTCCAGCTCAACAGAATGATTTGGATAATTCTGAATAGCTCCCAGCAGTGTAACTTCACCCTTTTGCTTAATAGTTGTACTTAAAGCGGTTCGTAATGCCTGCTGGTCTAATTCTCCTGCGGGGGGATGAACTACTTCACCTATTTGGCTAACCAAAACTGGCCCTGCCCAGCTAGATAGTAAGTTATTTAAAAAGGCAGGGTCAGCTTTGATTCCAGCTTTGAGTGCTTTACGAGCTAATGTCGGGTCTTGTTGAGCCGCCTGCAAATAAGCGTTTAATGTTGGGGTGGTCTTGCCATTTTCTGCGAACTGATTTAATTCTTCAACAGATATTGGTCCTTGAAAGTTACCATATTTTAGAATAACTTGCTCGGCAGCATCAGCGTTAGTACTTGAAAATAAGACAATAGCACCTGTGCATAAAGCTATTGTTTGAGCAAGTAGCTTAGTGAAGTTAAAAGTGTTTAATCGATTTAAAATTTGAAAAATCTGCATTATTTTGTCGGATTTAATGATGTAGAGCATACATGGGTAAAAAATACCCAATATTCTAATTTTCAAAAATTTCTACTAAAGATAGATGATTTTGGGCATACAATTGTATACCCTCACAGCCAGGTTAATTGTTGTGAATATTTTGGGAAATGGCGTTATTTTTGAGCCTTTTTATTGAGGTAGTATTGACTTCTCTTCGTCTAAGGTTGGTGCGGGCACGCCCAAATGCTTTCTTGCATCTTCTTCAGCTAGCTTTCGGTCTTGCTCGTTATCGAATTGACTCTCATCTAACAAATGAGGGTTTTTTGCCGCTTCATCTCGACTTGGGCGATAGCCGTTTTTCCACTTGTACTTCCAGTCCATAATTTGAAAGGCAGATATACTGCAATTTTATTTCCTAGCTCTCCATAATAGGTGCTTAATAGAAAATGACACTCTTACTACAGGTTGAAGAGGCTCATTCGGAGGGTACAAATTTTATAATCGCAATTTTAATAACTATTCTCATCATCGCTGCCAAAAGATTGGTTAAGGCCAGAGGAAGATGCAAGATGGCAGTATTTGTAAAACGCGATGTTGTTATTGTTCCATTTCGTTTTAATTCACTGGTTGGTGTCGGGACGATAAACAGTGATTAATGAAGAAATATTCTGTTCGGAAATCTTGTAAGAATTTGACTATTACTGAAGCTTCTTTAGAGGATGTTTTAAAAGTAGAAACCAGTCAAAAATCATGCCACTCGTCTGACCATGATTCGGATCGTGGCAATCAATTTCGAGCCATTTCACCCGATTCAAATACTATGACTATCTCTTTTTAAATACCTGTCCTGGGGAATAACTATGGTATTATTTATTTTTTATTTATAAACACCCTGCGAGTTCTTTCTTTGCATTATTGGACTCTACCGTGTTTCCTTGATTTTGATAAATATCTATGGCTTTATGAAAATCCTCTTTCGCTTCTTTTTTCTCTCCTAGACGACAGTAGTTAACAGCCCGGCCGTGGTAGCTATCAGCATTATTATAAGGATTAATTTTGATAGCTTTGGTGTAATCGTCTATCGCTCCCTGATAGTCTTTTAGAGCAGAGCGGTTATAACCCCGGCCGTTATAGGCATCAGCATTGTTAGGCTCCAAACTGATACCTCGGGTGTAATAGTCTATCGCTCCCTGATAGTCTTTTATCTCGCTTTTATCACTTCCCATTCTAAATAATTCCTCAGCCATCATCGAAGACTCTCTAGAAGAGATGGATGGACTATGTAATAACTCTAATGCTTTTGATATAAAAGAGATTATTAGAACAACAGCAAAAACAGCAAAAATACTCCCGCCAACCAATAGGCGCAATTTTTTGATCGAGTTCACAATAATTACTTTAGAATCTTCACCTTCTTCCTGGATTAGGGGTAGATTTACATTCGTTTGTCGAACAACTTTTTCTTCAATTTGTGCTACTTCTTCATTCTTAAGTTCCAAAACCTGCTGATATCGATTTAATTCTTTACGAATCTCCTCACCAAACGGGTATCCATGCTGAATTTCTTGAGTTAACACTTGCTCATACTCTTGTAGATGCTGCTTGTAGACTGCAATTCGTGCAGTCACCCGCGCCTCAATTTGCATTGTATCCTCATTCCTCAGCCCCAAAATTTGCTGAAGATTCTGTCTTAGTGAATCAAGATCGTCTACGCTGACGGCTATTGTCTGCTGGAGTGCCTCAGTGAAGTCTCTTTCGTATCGCTGTAATTTTTCTCTAAATTCCTGACGAGAAGTTGCTAACATTTCATCTTCAATTGCAGTTGCTTCTACCTCAGATAGTTGCAAACGATTTCTCAGTGCATCTAAAGTCTTGCGACCCACAAAAGTAACATCTCCACGATTATTATATCGCGCCACTTCTTTGCGATACTTCTGTTTGGGATCGCCTTGGGGAACTTTTGTAAGTCGAATCTTAAAGCCTTCTCTACTTGTGTAGATTTCTGGCTTCATCGTCGGCTGTATTTCTCTAACTTTCCGGCTGGCATACTCATGCAACTCGTCAATGGAGATAACACCATCTTCATCTAAGTCTGCCGCACCAGTTGTAATTCCCTCTATCAAATAACGGGTATAAATTGAGAGGTCTGATCCCTGTTGCTCAAAGGAATATTGAGTTGAACTGGATGAAGTGAGAACAGCTCGCCCTTCTCCTCCTAATTGCTCACGGATATCTACAGTACCATCGTCCTTGGCTGATAAACCCTCAGCAAAAGCACCACTAAAGCAACTATCCAAAATGACAACTTGCCGCTTAGAACGGCTGCGGCTCATGCTTTCATGGACAACACTGGCTGCTACTGCTGATGAGCGAATTAAATCTCCTCTGGGAGTTTTGCGTGTGGTACGGGTTGCTAAGAAAAGCCTACCAGTGTCATCTTTAATGCCATGACCGGAGAAAAAGAGAACTAACAGATCGTCTTTTTGACGATGGGCAAATAGATTTTCTATAGCTTCTTCCATATCTTGGCGCTGGGGATTTTTTAGCACCATAATATCTGTCTCAGTAAAGCCGCCCATTTCTGGGTGTAACAGCACTTGCTGTATTGCTTCAACATCTTTGACAGCACCAGGTAGCGGGTTTAACCCAGGCTCATATTCACTCACCCCAATTAATAATGCTACTTTCACCATTTGAAATACTCTACCCTGCTACAAACTTCTGTGCTGCCTCAATTGCTGTTTCTAACTCTTGCCGACTGCTGGCTTTGACTTTCAATTTCTTGCCATTGGCCTCAATTTCTAGTTCGATAGTTTTGTTACCAAGGCGATCGCCTAAAAATCCCATCAGTGATTTAATATTTTTGCCATTCACCTGCGCTGTTAGCCAACCCACAGCCAGCCCTGTGAGTGACTTGCTTCCTGCTGGTACTTCTGCTGGACGCAAAAGACTAGCGTCTTCTACTTCATCCAGTTCCAGCATTTGTTGCAATAGTATCTGCGTTTGTGTTTGCAGTTCATCGTCATCCAAATCAGGCTCTTGGAGGGCGATAATAATCTGGACATTGGATGTACTCGCCATTCTTAACCTCAAACTTTGGTTAATAGTTAAATTCTTACGAGTATCTTATACAAGCTAGCTAATAACAATTCCGGTCTGCATTGTCGCGAATACAAAATTTGCCAAGATGCATAGCGTGGTATGAATATGAAGAGTACTGGAAAGTAAAAATAGATACTATTATTTACCACACCAAGCTAGGCTTGATTTTTATTTACTTTATTAATTTAACAATACTACAGCGAACGCTCCAAATATTCTTTGAAGTCTACTGAGCAATAAAGTTTATTTACTTTATATCTAGCTCTCACTTTGACAAGAAATTAAATTAATAGTTAAATTTATCAGTCTCAATTTACAGAATAAGTTAAATAAAATTTAAAAAAATCTAAACTCTATCACAATAAATAGGTGCAAAAATATTATTTTTTATTCTAAGAGTTTTGCCATTACATAACTTATTTAAGTAGAAGTTTTTAGTTAGATATCATTCTTGAATAATACCTCTCTAGATAGAATTAAAACAGCTAATTATTTAGTAAAATTCAATCTTTAGAGTTACACAATTAAAACTAAAAACGTTAATACTGAAAGTTAACGTTAAACAGCTGAAAACCAGATTGTACTCACAAGTTATACTTTAGGAAATCAAACATAAATAAAGTACAGCAAATGACAACTTCTACAGACCGCCAACAAGAAATTCAAAAGTTGCATGAACTAATCAAAGATATTGATTATGGTATGTTCACCACAGTCGATGAGGATGGAAGTGTGCATAGTTATCCGATGTCAAAGAGTGGTGAGATTAATGATGCCACACTTTGGTTCTTTACCTATGATAATTCCTATAAGGTTACTGAAGTTGAACATCATTCGCAAGTCAACGTCAGTTTTGTGTCACCTGACCAACAGTGCTTTGTTTCTATTTCAGGTAAATCGCAACTTGTCAAAGACCGTAATAAGATGCAAGAACTATGGAAACCAGAACTTCAAACTTGGTTTCCTAAAGGACTAAATGAAACCAATATTGCTTTGCTCAATGTTAATATTGAGCAGGTTAATTATTGGGATAGTGTATCGAGTTTTCAGCCGCAAACAATTAGTTTTTGATACCATCAAGTCTCGAATATGACTTATTAAGTTGTATCTAATTTTAAAGCTTATTTGTGGTTTATCATTTATTAATAGTTAGTAAAAAATAGCTAACAGAAATTCCACAAATAAGCATGAAAAGGCTTTCAACCCTACCTCAACTCATTTTTTAAGCTAAGTAGATAGCTTACTAGTGCGATAAGACTATAATATTGAATTATAAATTTATCAATTTTTAAAATAATAAAAATATTAATTCATTTTTCTATTATAGCAGGAGGCAGGAGACAAAAGGCAGGAGGTAAAAACTCTACTATTCCTGAGATTCACGCTTGTCATTATGTCCTAATCTACCTGGCAACTGCTATACATGAATTCAGTCTTACCACGTTACTAAACTTTTCATCTACTTACTTAAATTACAAATTAGTTATAATTTATGCCTTATCAAAAAATTGAAGATCTACCAGATTCAGTAAAAGATAACTTACCCAAGCACGCCCAAGAAATTTTTCGGGCTGCTTTTAATAGCGCTCGAGAAGAGTATGGTGAAGAAGAACGTGCTTTTCGTGTTGCTTGGAGTGCAGTGAAGCGCGATTACGAAAAAGGCGATGATGGACATTGGCACAAAAAGCCCGAATAGTTTGAGCAGTTAATCCTCGTCAAAAACTAGTCTATATCTGGTTCAAAGCCAAGCGATCGCAATTGTGCGAGCAATTTCTCAGCGCGTTGCTTTTCTTGTTCGGCGCGTTGCTTTTCTTGTTCGGCGCGTTGCTTTTCTTGTTCGGCGCGTTGTGTTTCTTGTTCGGCGCGTTGTGTTTCTTGTTCAGTAGAAGTCAATACCCAGCAACCTGTCCAATCATACCAGCGTAACCAAGGCTGTTCGACATCTTGATAGCGTCCTTGCCATACACCTAAGCCTAATTCTAATTCTGGTATCCAAAAGCGTGAATCTAAAAGTGCAACTTCAGTATAACGACCGCCGTTTAACTTAAACACTCTTAACTGATATTTATAGCGATCGAATACTACATAATAAGGAATGCGAAGAATCTGCTCATACACTTCCCATTTTCCTGGTGGTTGCTCGATATCCCGCAATGTCTGTCCTAAGTCTTCTTTTTCAGTACCGGGGGATAGTAACTCGACCACAATAAAAGGATGAACTCCTTCTTGCCAAATTACATAACTTAGGCGTAAATCGCGTTGTTCGTAAAGACGGGAAACACCCAAAACAGCAAACCAATCTGGTCGTTTATACCACAGTGGATGGCGCGGGTCATAATAAAGATTTAAGTCGCTAGCAACAAATATCTCGTCACTGGGGTAATTTAGCGGACGAAACGTTTCGTCTAACAGACGAGGTTGCAAGATATGAAACTGATCGGGCAAACCAGGCTCCTCAGGGTCTTCACTAGGAAGATCGTACATGGTTGGCAACACATCTTTTGGGGATCGTGGCGGGTCAGTTTGATACATCTTAAAGCAGTTGCGATCGTGACACTCTCTAGCTATATTATGATTTAAGAAAAATTTTTGCGATCGCTATTCCAACAACAACAGTCTTAGTAATACATTGGGCATGGGATATACAGGGAGTGTAGGAGGTGTGGGAGGATGGGGAAGAAATGCAGGTGTGGGAGGAAAAGGAGGTGTGGGAGGTGTGGGAGGATGGGGAAGAAATTCTTGCTCCCCTCTCTCCCCACACTTCCCTATCTCCCCACACTCTTCACACTCCCCTCTCTCCCCACACTTCCCTATCTCCCCACACTCCCCATCTCCTCATCTCTCTCATTTCCCTGCTTCCATCGCCTTACTTGGCGGAATCTCTTCTAGAGGAATCAGTGCTTCGATTACGGACTTGACAATTGGGGCGGCGACAGTAGAACCATAGGCACTTTCTCCTTTTGGCTCATCCACCACTGCAAAAACTACATAGCGAGGAGATTCTACTGGCAAAATAGCCACGAAGCTGGTCATTCTAGCACCCTTAATATAGCCGCCAGAGGGACTAGCTTTTTGAGCTGTACCAGTTTTACCAGCAATGCGATATCCCGGAATTTGTGCCGCCTTTCCACTGCCTTGAGTAACAACAGTTTCCATCATTTCCACTACCTTTTGAGTTGTTGCGGTTGAGAAAATTTGGCGTGGTACGGTGCGAGTGGGAGAATCATGCATCTGCCCTTTGCTATCAATCAGACCTCGAACTACATGAGGTGTGACCAACTTACCACCGTTGGCTAAAGCACCGTGCATTTGCACCAACTGTATGGGTGTCATGGAAAAGCCTTGCCCAAAGGAAGTAGTAGCTGGTTCAATTGGGGAAGCGATAAATTCTTCTTGACTTTTGAGCCGACCGCCAACTTCAAAGGGTAAATCTGTATCAACCTTTTGTCCTAGACCCAAGCGTTCTAGCCAGTTGTAATAGATTGCAGGCTTTAAGCGTTGGATAATTTGCACCATACCAATGTTGCTGGAATATTGCAGGATTTGAGCGATGCTGATTCGCCCATTGGCATTATTCATCGCATTTTTGATGGTGTAATTAGCTACATGAATAGAACCGGAGTCATTAAACATATCATCTGCTTTAATGACGCCATTTTCCAAAGCGATCGCCACATTCAAAGGCTTGAAAGTCGATCCCGGTTCATAAAGATCTGCCACCGTCCAGTTTTTAAACAGTGAAATATTAGCTTTGGCGTATTCATTCGGATTATAAGTGGGCTGAGAAACTAAGGCAAGTAACGAACCATCCAATGCGTCCATAACAATTACCGCCCCACGTTTAGCCTTAAACTCGTCCATTTTTTGTTTAAGAGCAGTGCGGGCAATTCGTTGCAAACGGCTATCGATAGTCAGTTGCAATCGCAAATCATCAAAATGTAAAAAACCTTCGGGGGCACGGTCTGGCATTATCGCACCGTTACCAGCTCGACTCAGCCGCACCGTTTGCACGGAACGTTCTAGCAACTTTTCTTGAGAATATTCCACACCCGCCTGACCGCGACGGTCAATATTCACGTAGCCCAGCACATCAGCAACCAAATCATCTGACGGGTAAAATCGCGAGTATTTTTGAATTAACTCCAAACCATTTAAACGCAAAGAAGTGATGCGATCGATAATTTCTTCTGGTATCGCTGGGGCAAGTACAATCCCGCTTTTTTTGCTTTCAAAAGTCTTCACCAAATCAGCAGTATCTTTCCCCAATATTGGAGAAAGTTCTGCTGCTATCTCTTCATTAGACTTATCAAACAGCTTAGGATGAGCGTACAAAGTATATACAGGACGGTCAATCGCCAACAGATTATTATTCCGGTCTATCACAGGACGACGGGGCATAAAAGGTCGCAAATTCACCATTTGCTGATTTCGTGCTTGTTCTGTTAACTTTGCTCCCCTGATAATTTGCAGGTTGTATAAGTTAATACTCAATCCCAACCCTGCGATCATTAGTGCGCTCCAGACAAGAAAAAGTCGGGACTTAGTGCTAGATGTTTGCCGTTGGATATTAGAGGTTAATTTCCCCAAAAACCCTGTTTTAGAGCGTTTCTGTGGCCTTGTGAATGCTGGATTACGAAACTTAGCGAATTTTGTTTTGCTTGGTGACTTTCGCATTGGGTTTGTCCTTTGTTTTTTGTCCTTTGTCACTTATCCTTTGTCATTTGCAAAGGACAAATGACTAATAACCAATGACCAATACTTCGTCGGCTTCTCTAACAGACGCACTCGCGTTCGCTCAGTACAAGTGACCAACGACAAATGACTATTAACCTTAATATCCCAGCGGCGAGAGTGTTTGTTGCTCAGTATTTGGCTTTGTATTTGATGATGCCGATTTAGAATTAGAAGAAGCTGGAGGTAAGAAAATCATTCCTTCAGGAGTTGGCGATACCAGCCCTGTTGTTGGCTGTTCTGCTTCCTGTGCCATTTTGTTTGTCAGCGTCGCGTTGGTTGTCGTCAATAGCCGCTCATGACGCTGGAGATTTTGTAGTCTCCGATATGACTGACTCCAAAGCTCTTGGGAATATACTGTCCAACCATAAACAGCAAGTGTTGCTGCTACTAACAAGAACGCCAAAACTGACGAAAAACGATGAAAGATGTACAAACGCACCAACCATAATGGCGTTGCTTCAGAACCAGGCATGATGGGAAGACCAAGAAAACCTACCTCCGAACTTTTGTTGGTTTCATTCGACTGGGGATTAATTTTTAGCAGTTGTTGTTTGCCCACTTCTTTGGTTGTAGGTATAACTGCCTCCTTTATAGAAGAAACCAATAAATTTTTTGAAGAAGGCTTTTGTTTTGTAGAGGATACTGGTGCAGCTTGGGGAATAGGTACAGAGGCACTCTGCGCTGCTGACTCCAAACCGACAGAACGTCGTCGCCTCTTTAAGGAAAGGATAGAATTTCGCGAAAACCAAGTACCCTTTGTAGAAACAGCTGATTTACGAGCAATAACCATAAATTTTTTGAGATGTCTAATAGTGTACTTTGAATTAATTGTTTGTTTTTGGTGAGGTTAGAATCACCTTCTAGACAATAAGGGACTGACAAATAAAAAAATATCCCACTGTTCGCAGTCAATGGTCAATAGCCATCAGTCATCAACTTCAAACGAGATAATTTATTTGTAGGAGTTCTTTAAACACACATCACAGACTACACCCTTTTAACTGTTCTAATAGCTAGATATTGCAATGTTTGCAATCAGCGCTCAAAAACTGAATAGCTTGCCATACTTTTAGATATCGCATCTAAAAGTATGGCAATGTGCAGCAGCAAGGTGCAATACTCTATCAAAAAATAAAAAACAAGTCAGAGTTAACACAGAACTTTTGAGCAGCTTTTGCCACTCAGAAGTTTGGATTGTCTAAAAAACTAGTATATTTTTATACTTATTTTTAAGATAAACCTCCCGATTCTAGATTAAAAGGCGATTTTAAACTCCGTATTCGTTACTAGTCATACTCCAATTCATTTTGGGTTGTGAGGACTTACTCCTAAATTCTTAAGAATAAAATTTTTTGCTATGATAGCTTGATTGACAAGAAAATTTAATACTTGCGATTTTGCTACTCAGTTAAGAGAAACTAATCAAACGACTGGATGACATCTAATTTGATAAAGAATACCCCAAAAGGTTGTTTTTTTTAAGTATGTAATCTTACACCATTAAAAAAAAAGCGATAAATACGGTATCGTATTCAACAGGCAAAAAATTTTTCTAGCCACAATTGGTGAAAGAGGAGTTATGAAAACAAAAATCTTTGGTTTGGCTCTAATGTTAAGTCTGGCTGCAATTCTCGGAGCCTGTGAAGGTGGTGATAATGGTGGTACTACTACTACTACTCCAGCTGCCACAGGTGAACCAACAGATGCACCACCTACTGGATCTACCCCTACTACTACACCGGCGACTCCCGCAGCTACTCCTAGTGCTAGTCCCACTGCTACTCCTAGATAAAGCACTCTAAAATTGAGTTGAAATCAGCCCGAAATAACTTAATTGACATGGAGAAGCACAGACACGGGGACGCAGAGAATTATCAACTCAACTTTGGTTGACTTGCCAGACTACTATTTGTCTGGCAACCTAAAATTCACTGGTTGAGGCTGACACGAACATTCACAAGTCGCCGGCTTTCGATGAACAGAACTTCTCCTTCAGAGATGCTGTGCGAAGGGGGGATGCAAAGAATTATCAACTCAGCTTTAATTAAGTTGCCAGATGAGTAGTAGTCTGGCAACTTGAATTTAATTAGTTGAGGCTAACACGAACAGAAGCTGATCAGCGTCGGCTTTTGATGAAGAAAACTTTTCCTTCAAAGACGCTGTTGCTAGCTTGATTCTTTATAGAATATATGGGGGACGCAGAGAATTATCAACTCAGCTTTGGTTGACTTGCCAGACCACTAGTTTCAAGTACAAGCCAGTTGATAGCAAGCAATCACAATTATAAATAAAGTAAGGATAATCCTCATATTTCATAAAGCAATAGGATTAAGGATAATAGGCGTGCAGTTGGTCTGTGAGAGTACATCTCAAAAGAAAATCTAATCTCCATATTGTAAGTATGGAATGATGAACTCTAAAGGACTGACAAATAACAAAATATTCCACTGTTCGCACTCAAAGCTCAACAGTCATCAATCACTGACTTTAAACGGTAAAACAATTCATCTATATCAAAAAATGAAGACCTGGTGATGTCTGTTGATATTGCCAGATTTTTAGTCACATGGGGTGTTGGGAATCGGATGTCTGAAAACAAATTTTCATGCTGCGTTGTAGATGCAGTTGGGGATTTCCAATAAAAAAATAATCAATCACTTTTAAGGCAGGAGGGCAGGGAGCAGGAAGAGAAGTTGGAGCGGAGGCTTCCTTTGCTCCAAACTTCGGGGGAAAAAAGAAGAATATCATTTAAATAAATTGATTAATTTATTTTCTGGAAGTCCCTTAGAGAGATGGTAATAATTAAAGTCAAAAAAAAAGTAAAATTACTATATATATTAGTAATTAGTATTACATTAACATTTGTTAGTAGTATTTGGGGATCGGGGGTAATAGCATTACCGCCACCAGAGGATACACCAGAAGAGATATTACGGACACAGATTATCATAGAAGCGCGATCGCCTGTTGATGGCAGATTCCTGACTGCTGCCGAATATGCCCAGTTAGAAGCACAGCTGCAACAGACACCACCGCCAAAACTAGACCCCAAAATTCGCGACCAAATTTTCTTGCTTCGCCTCCGGAAAACCTTACTTCAGTTTTTCCCATTTTTAAATTTTTAACGAAGTTGTCATTATGTCGTTTGGTATTTCTATCCCTACCTCAAGAGCCTCGCTGCTCTCCCACTCTTCTACTCCCTCATCTTCCTCATCCCCCTCATCCTCTTCATTACCTACATTCTGCCAGTAGCCTAATACCCTAAAAAACAGATATAGCCATACACCTACACCCTTTGGGACATAATGACAAGCGTCAATGCTAGCAACACTAATAGTTTTACCTCCAGCAAGAACAGCATAGCTGGCTTCTATCTCGTGCTATAAGTCATTCTGAGGTAGGATAACGATGGCGACAAATTTGCAAATAAATGTAAAGAATATATATAGATAAATAAAGTACGTTTAGTCAATCACGTTATTACACGTAGGTAGCTTCATGTCCATGACCACGATCGCTTCTGAACAAGTTAATCGTATCGTTTGGAATCAACATCACGATCCCTTTGAAATACTAGGTTCTCATCCCATAGAACAAGATGGCAAAACTGCTTGGGCTGTGCGAGCCTACCTGCCAAATGCCAGCGCGGCCTGGGTAATTCTTCCAGAACAACGCAAAGAATACCCAATGCAAACAGTGCATCATCCCCACTTTTTTGAATGCACGATTGAAATTGCAGAACTGGCAAACTACCAGTTACGGATTCAAGAAGGCGAACACGAGCGTGTCATTTATGACCCTTACGCTTTCCGTTCTCCCCGGTTGACAGACTTTGACTTGCATTTGTTTAGTGAAGGCAATCATCACCGGATTTACGAAAAACTGGGAGCGCACCCTACGGAAATCGGTGGTGTTAAAGGCGTTTATTTTGCTGTTTGGGCACCAAACGCCCGGAATGTTTCAGTCTTGGGAGATTTTAACCTCTGGGATGGGCGCAAACACCAGATGCGTAAAGGTTCTACCGGAGTTTGGGAATTGTTCGTTCCCGAAATCGGTGTGGGCGAGCATTACAAATATGAAATTAAAAATTTTGAAGGGCACATTTACGAAAAATCCGATCCCTATGGTTTCCAGCAGGAACCCCGTCCAAAAACTGCATCCATTGTTACAGACTTAGATGCTTACAGTTGGGATGACGAAGAATGGATGGAAAAACGGCGTCAGACTGACCCCCTGACGGGGCCTGTTTCTGTCTATGAAGTGCATTTAGGCTCTTGGTTACACGCTTCTAGTGCAGAACCACCTAAACTGCCCAACGGTGAAACCGAGCCTGTAGTTATTGTTTCGGGACTCAAACCTGGCGCACGCTTCCTAACTTACCGGGAACTAGCAGACCGACTCATTCCCTACGTTAAAGAACTCGGATACACCCACCTAGAATTGCTACCCATTGCCGAGCATCCCTTTGATGGTTCTTGGGGTTATCAAGTAACTGGGTACTATGCCCCCACCTCCCGTTTTGGCACTCCTGAAGATTTGATGTATTTTGTTGACAAATGTCACCAAAATAATATAGGGGTAATTATGGATTGGGTTCCTGGTCACTTCCCCAAAGATGGACATGGTTTAGCATTCTTTGATGGTAGCCACTTATACGAACACGCTGACCCTCGCAAGGGCGAACACAAAGAATGGGGTACTTTAGTATTCAACTACAGTCGCCATGAAGTTAGTAATTTCCTCGCAGCAAATGCCCTCTTCTGGTTTGACAAGTACCACATTGATGGTGTTCGTGTCGATGCTGTGGCTTCGATGCTCTACAATGACTATTGCCGCGAACCAGGAGAATGGCTGCCCAACCAGTACGGTGGCAGAGAAAACCTGGAAGCAGCAGATTTTCTGCGTAAAGTAAA
Organism: Nostoc sp. S4; assembly: GCA_029379225.1. Taxonomy (GTDB): domain Bacteria; phylum Cyanobacteriota; class Cyanobacteriia; order Cyanobacteriales; family Nostocaceae; genus Nostoc. The sequence continues at coordinate 153,982 of JAQYWR010000004.1, forward strand.
TCACACCCTATTTAGCTATTTTCCTGGAGTTCTCTCAATTGCTGAAGAATCCACTTCTTGGCCGATGGTATCTTGGCCTACTTATACAGGCGGATTGGGCTTTAACTTAAAGTGGAATATGGGCTGGATGCACGATATGCTGGACTACTTCAGCATGGACCCGTGGTTTCGCCAATTCCACCAAAACAATGTCACCTTTAGTATGTGGTATAACCACAGTGAAAATTTTATGCTGGCTTTGTCCCACGATGAAGTGGTGCATGGCAAGAGTAATATCATCGGCAAAATGCCAGGGGATAGATGGCAGAAGTTTGCTAATGTGCGTTGTTTGTTTACCTATATGTTCGCTCACCCAGGTAAAAAAACCATGTTTATGAGCATGGAGTTTGGGCAGTGGAGTGAGTGGAATGATTGGGCAGACTTGGAGTGGCATTTATTACAGCATGAAGCTCATCAACAGTTAAAAACATTTTTCCAAGATTTGAACCATCTCTACCGCAGCGAACCAGCTTTGTACAGCCAGGATTTTACTGAACAGGGATTTGAGTGGATTGATTGTAGCGATAACCGCCATAGTGTGGTTTTCTTTATGCGCCGTGACAAGGATTCTGAGGATTTTGTGATTGTGGTTTGTAATTTCACGCCGCAACCGCATTCTCACTACCGTATCGGTGTCCCAGAAAAGGGATTTTATACCGAATTGTTCAATAGTGATGCTCGTAAGTATGGCGGCAGTAATATGGGCAACTTAGGCGGTAAGTGGACAGATGATTGGTCATTACACAGTCGTCCTTATTCCTTGGATTTGTGTTTACCACCTTTGGGTGTGTTGATTCTGAAGTTGGATAAGGAAAAGACTGCTGAAGCATTAAAAGGTTAATTGAGAAAGTAGGGTGGGCAAGATGCTCACCCTACAATGTTCGGTGATTTTCTCAACTGTATCAAGGGGTTTTCTGAGCTTCTTAATTACGAATTACCAATTACTATGCCCTACAGTCAATTCACCATCGATAAAGTGAAACAAGATTTTCACTTAACTACTGTAGAGGGAGTTTGCTTTTTTCCAGACTCAATTGAACCAGTTACTTCAAGTCCCAGACTGCAAACCATTTTAGAGAATTTACCGTGGGCGATTCTCTAAAGAGACGCTTCGCGATCGCAGTTGATACTGAAAAAGCACGTTCAGAGGTAATTATCAATCCTGTACTTTTAAAAGTGCGGCGTATCCTCAATTCCTCAATTAGCGTATTTTCTGGGGAAGAGTTTAACGTTGATGCAAGTATTGGACTCAATGGTGTATGTGACTTCCTGCTTTGTCGTTCGCCAGAACAATTAACGGTGGAAGCACCTGTAATTGTGATTGTTAAAGCGAAAAAGGCAGATTTATAGCAGGAGGCAGGAGGCAGAAGGCAGGAGGTAAAATATTACTATTCCTAACATCCAGGCTTTCAAGATGTCCTAACCTTTAATTCGCTTGCTATAAAATCAGGACTTGGACAGTGCATTGCCGAAATGGTAGCTGCACAGCGATTTAATGAAGCTAAAAAACAATCTTTTACAGCAGTTTACGGTACTGTGACTAGTGGAACGCAATGGCGATTTCTCAAGTTGGAGGGACAAACGGTAACAATTGATTTAATGGATTATTCTCTTCCTCCTGTGGAGTTAATTCTGAGCTTTCTGGTATGGATGGTGAAAGCAGGTTAACTCGGAGTTGAGAATTATTCCTGTTCTAAAATTCTTTCGATATCTTGTCTTGCATAGAGAACCCGCACAATTTCAATGTTTTCATCTCGCTCGAAGTAAAAAATTAGATACTTTTTAAATCCTTTAACAGCCCATTTACGCAAACCTTGTAAACGAATATTATCCTGGTGATATTGACTGCCGATACCAGGCATTCTTGCTAATTGTGCAAAGGTTTCTCTGATAAAATCAAAAAATAAAAGTGCAGTGTCAGGGTTTTGTTGAAAAATGTAAGCAAAATGCTCATCAATATCCAAACTTGCTTTAGGCGTGATAACTATCCCCTTTGTCATTACTCGCCTTGACGTAATTTGTTCATGAGGTATGTGCGTTTTTTATCCCACCATTCATTATTGACTTCAATTACTTCTCCACTATCAATTCCTTCAATTAAAAGTTCTTCTACATGTTCTTGAGCTTTGCGTTTTTGCTCTTGACTAATTAATTCTTGTAGGTATTCGCTAACTGAGTTATAACCACCTTTGGCAACTTGCTCGTCAACAAAGACTTTCATCGACTCAGACAAAGAAATATTAATACTAGTCATCACTTTGATAGTTCGTGTGAACTGTTTTTTCTATTTTATATTCTGTCTTCATGTTTGGCTGTTTCGCGCACTCTGTAGCAGTTTCTGCCTTGGCTGTAGCAGCTTCTGTCTTCACGTTTGAGTGTTTCGCGCAGTCTGTAGCAACTTCCGCCTTCACGTTTGAGTGTTTCGCGCAGTCTGTAGCAACTTCCGCCTTGGCTGTAGCAACTTCTGCCTTCACGTTTGAGTGTTTCGCGCACCGTGTAGCAACTTTCGTCTTTAAGTTTTTATAAATAGCTGAAAATTACTTAAATTCTAGGTTTTTTGATAAAAATCAATAATTTCACGTATGACAATTTTTTAAACAATTGTCCAGTATAGAGTTATGTAAATTTTAAAAATTAGTAATAATTATGGCAAGACCAAAACGCAATTCACGTATTCTTGGCAAAGCTGAAACACGTTTAGCAAGCATTAAATCTATCAATTCAAGTCTAGATGTTGGACAGGGATTGTCAGTCAATGATTATATAGTAAAAATCGAAAAGCTGCGACAATCTCTAGAAGCATATAATACCACCCTCTCCACTATTGATATCTTGCTAACCCAGATAGTGGAAAATGAAGAAGATTTGGCAGACTATTCTGAGAAATTTTTGCGCGGTATCTCTTATAAATTTGGTAACAATAGCTATGAGTATCAGATGGCTGGAGGTACTCGTAAAAGCGATCGCAAGCGTATTGTGCGTCAAAATGTGGTTTCTGCTGTCGGTGAACCTGCCCCTAGTGGTTTGCAAATCAAATAAGATATCAGGATATTGCTGTTTTCAATGATTAGACATCTGCTGAAAAAGAGACGTTGCAATGCAACGTCTCTACATCTAGGTTATTGCATGAGAATTTGACGGATTAAAATGCTCATCACTTCATCTGGGTTCTCGGTGGGTACTAGCAGACTCCAGTCTCCAACGTTGGCGTAGCCAATTACTTGTAAATAGTGGATGGTGCTGGTAACGGCTTTGGCAGAACCAATCAATGTATGTTTAATCGGTTCTCGCTGGGGTAATGGCTGTCTAGTTGGTTGATGGCTGACGGGTGTATCTAAATTTTCCCCAGACAAAAACTGTTCTAACTTGGACTGGGCAGATTCTGGTAATTGTGACATGATGATATTCATACTCCGATATTGGGGTTTTTATAAAGGCGATCGCACACTTCTTTCCGGGATGAGGCGAGCGCCTTTATCGATTTTGGGGTTTAGATTGAGGCGATCGCTGTCTTCTTTGCGAGATTTGGCAATCGCCTCGACCATACTTTAACATTAAAGTATAATTTTATACATGTCAAGCGTATTTTGCCAAATATCGCACTTTAAAGCATTTCTGGTGATGTTAGCAAACTTTCTCGCACATCAACTCCCCTTTCACCAGAGCAATTGCAACAATTAGCAAAGACAATCACTGTCAAAATATCTGCAAAAGAGTTACTAGGTTCAGGAAGTCTACTGCAAAGAAAAGGACAAATTTATATAGTAATCACTAATGCTCACGTCCTGAGAGCAGCTAAACCTCCTTATGAAATTCAAACACCAGATGGGCATGTATATCAAGCTTCTGTGTTACAGGTTGCGGAATTTCAAGAGGCAGATTTGGCTGTGTTGCAGTTTCGTAGTCCTGATGTAGCTTATACAGTTGCTAATATCAAAGATGCATCTAGCTTGCAAGTTGGGGATGAGGTTTTTGTGGGTGGATTTATATCTCATTTGACTAATCAAAAGCTGTCTACCCAAGCAGCAAAAATCCTCAATCATCAGTTTTTATTTACCTCTGGTAAAGTCACTTTATTGCTAGACAAAGCTTTAGAGCAAGGCTACCAAATTGGGTATACAAATGATGTTCGTAAAGGGATGAGTGGCGCACCATTATTAAATGTATATGGTGAGGTTGTGGGTATAAATAGCTTACATAAAGACCCACTTTGGGATACTCCAGAAGTTTATCAGGATGGTTCACAACCGGATAAGTCATTACAAGAATTAATTAGACGCTCTAGTATGGCTGTACCTCTTAAAAAAGAAGTATTACAAAATCATTGGGAGAATAAATTATGAGGTTTGCTGGTGGACTGACGGCAGTATTATTTGGTACAGCAATTGTTATTGAACAGGTGCAAATCGCCACGGCGTTGAAACCCACAGAAGTTAGTCCCATAGCTCAAAAAATTACAGTCCGTATTGATGGAGCAGGTACGGGTTCTGGCATAATTATTGAGCGTCAAGGCAATACTTACACAATTCTCACTAATAAACATGTAGTTCAAGAACAGGGTAGCTACACAGTCTACGCACCAGATGGTAAACAGTACACTTTTAATCATAGTCAAGTTCAACCATTTCCAGGTGTTGATTTGGCAGTATTTAAATTTAGTAGTAATCAAAATTATCAGGTTGCAGAAAAGGGAAATTCTGAAAGCTTACAATTAGGGACAACTATTCATGTAGCAGGTTATCCTCAAGGATCATCAAGCATCAGCTTTCTGAGTGGCACAATTTCTAGTCGTGAAATAAATCCAAAAGAAGGTTACGCTTTTATTTATACAGTGAATGCTTTTCCAGACATGAGTGGGGGACCGATACTGGATGAGCAAGGTAAATTAGTAGGAATTCACGGACGCGTCATAACTCGCCTAGATACAAATGCTGTTACTGTGTCTGGGATTCCGTTGAAAACTTATTTAAGTCTTGCCCCATCAGCAAAACCACCAGCTATTACTTCACCACCTGTAAATTCATCCACTAAATTTGTTTTAGCGAAGACCCTGATTGGACATTCTACAAAAGTTATTAAAAGTGGTTATTATTCAGACATAGAAGGAGCGGTTAATTCAGTCGCCATTAGCCCAGATGGTAAAACTTTAGCTAGTGCTAGTCAGGACAAAACTATCAAAATCTGGAACCTCATCACTGGGCAAGAAATTAGTACCCTCAAAGGTCATTCTGGTTCGGTTAATTCAGTCGCAATTAGCCCAGATGGTAGAACTTTAGCTAGTGCTAGTCAGGACAAAACTATCAAAATCTGGAACCTCGACACTGGGCAAGAAATTAGTACCCTCAAAGGTCATTCTGGTTCGGTTAATTCAGTCGCCATTAGCCCAGATGGTAGAACTTTAGCTAGTGGTAGTGATGACAAAACTATCAAAATCTGGAACCTCACTACTGGGCAAGAAACTAGTACGCTCAATGGTTATTCTGAATGGGTTGAATCAGTCGCCATTAGCCCAGATGGCAGAACTTTAGCTAGTGGTGGTGGGGACAACAAGATAAAAATCTGGAACCTCACTACTGGGAGGCTATTTCGTATTTTCAATGGTTATTTTAATGTAGTTTATTCAGTCGCCTTTAGCCCAGATAGCAAAACTTTAGCTAGTGGTATTTTTTACAATAGTATCGAAATCTTGAATGTCGGCACTGGTCAAGAAATTAGTACCCTCAAAGGTCATTCTAATACAGTTCAATCAGTCGCCATTAGCCCAGATGGCAAAACTTTAGCTAGTGGTAGTAGCGACAATACTATCAAAATCTGGAACCTCACCACAGGGCAAGAAATTAGTATGCTCAAAGGTCATTCTGGTAATGTTAATTCAGTCGCCTTTAGCCCAGATGGCAGAACTTTAGCTAGTGGTAGTTGGGACGCCACTATCAAAATTTGGCGGCTGTCTGAGTAGCTATTTTCTGCTATTCCCTTAATAACAGGCGATTAATTATAAATATCTCGGCGATGTCCAATTTTGTAAATCGTGATTAGGGATTTCAAAGAAATAAATTATCCACTCTTGTGGGGTGGGCGTCTCGCCCGCCCGTTGACAGGGGCGGACAAGATGTCCACCCCACAAGAAAAGTTGTATATTTTTTATTTGGAAGTCCCTTAATAAAGCATTAATAGCTGCAAAATTTATCAAAGGTGTAGCATTACAAACAACTGTCACAATTGCTAAAAACCTGCATTAATGGTTTCAATATCCTGGGCTAAATCTGTTTCATTGTAATGACGTTCAATTTTATGTTGCCCTAAAACCTGCTGAAATTCCCAGACAGATAGGTTAGCTAAGTGACGCGCTTGAGCAAAAGTAAAAATCTTCTGTGCATACAACTGTAGAGCTAATTCTTGACGAATAGCCTGTTCACCTTGATTTAAGGAATCAGATGATATCTGTAAATTTATTGGCTGAATAAATGTATTCATTGCTCTAATGATAAATAGCTATATCCGGTAATTCTTGAGCTAATTTTTGTGCTGCATTTAAATCACGTTGCGCTTTTCTTAGCCAAAACTGTACCAGAATGCGCTTTGCCTTGTTCATAAAGTAATTTACCTTGTTCTACAATTTTTCTGGTAAGAGATGCCGGAACTGTTTTAAATGTTTCTACATCATTTCTAGTTTTGATGAGAACATCGACATCAATCATTAAGTCGTCAACAGCGTTTATTGCCCGCACTCCCCACTCAATACGGTCAAAATCTGGTATATCATCCGGTACAATAATACATAAATCTAAATCGCTGTATTGATGGGGATTTCCCCAAGCATAGGAACCAAACAGGATAATTTCTTCAGGATTTAGTGATGCTACCAATCAGCAAATTACTTCTGCAATGATTGAGTTAGTGATGGGTGTCATAAGATTTTGGGGTCAATATATAAAAATTCATCTCGCATACACTCAGCAACAAACATAAACACAGCTTGTACAGCTTGTGGTGTTAAAGTTGGATAATTATCTAAAATTTGCTCTACCGTCCAACCATTAGCAAATAAACCAAGTATAAATTCCACAGATAACCGTGTACTTTTTATCATTGGTTTACCTAATAATATTTTGGGGTCAGAATGGATGTATTGTCGCCACTCCATAATCAGTATTTTTTAATATTAAAAGTAATAATTAAGATTATAAGTAATAAACTTCAGTCAAAAGTATTAAATTTTGTAGGTTGGTCGAAGTATGAGATCCAACACCCCAATTAATGTTGGGTTACCCTGCCGGAAGCAAGCTACGTTCCTCAACCCAACCTACGTTGATTAAGGTTTTTGGCTTTAATCCAAGCGTATTGGCTTTTAACGCCTCAACCTTGTTCTTCCCAATCTTCAATCTTTAAGCTATTTACTCTACTAAACTCACGAACATTATGCGTTATTAATATTAAATCGTTCGCGAGTGCAATTGCTGCAATTTGCAAATCATTCGGACTAATTGGCGTACCATTAGCTGCCAATTCAGCACGGATTCTACCTGCTATCTTTGCAGCTTCTAAATCTAAAAATATAGTGCTAAATTGACTAAAAAACCGTTGCAGTATTTCTAAATTTCTCTCCCATTGGACGCTACGGTAAGCACCATAATAAAGTTCCAATTGAGTGATTGTAGAAATTACAATATCTTCTGGTTGTTTTGCTGCCAGTCGATTTGTAACTGCCGCACTGCTATTATTTATTAAGCGAATACAGACATTTGAATCGAGAAGATAAGTCAAAAGATCTGCTCCCTAGTTTCATATTCTCCCTGTTCTGGTCGTTCTAAAGGTTCTCCTACCCAACCACCAATTACTTCTTCAAAAAAACCTGGCATCCAGCCTTTAACTTGAGGAGTTGTTGGTTTTGTTTTTTCTTTATCTTGTTCTTTCGTTTTCCAGTGCATAAATTCCACAAATTCTAACACCCGTTGTTGTTTATCTTGCGGAAGTTCCCGCCATTTTTCTAGTAAATTTTGTTCTGTACTCATCTTGATTACACCTAGTTTAATAAAATTGTGGAATAGAAGCTAACTTCTCACTAATGATTTAGTATTGCTATAGCTCTACCAAATTTATTTATTCAAACATATACGACTTACCTACTTTAATATCCTGGGCTAAATCTGTTTCATTATAATGTAATGACGTTCAATTTTATGTTGCCCTAAAACCTGCTGAAATTCCCATACAGATAAGTTAGCTAAGTGACGCGCTTGAGCAAAAGTAAAAATATTCTGTGCATATAACTGTAGAGCTAATTCTAGACGAATAGCCTGTTCGCCTTGATTTAAGGAATCAGATGATATGTGTAAATTTGTTGGCTGAATAAATGTATTCATTGCTCTTGCGATCGCAAACTGAGTTCTTGTAAATTGGTTAGAGCGCAAGCGTTACCCAACAACTACGCTAATTGTAACTTTTTAGTACCGCCTTGCATAAGCTCTTAGCTTTTGATTATTGTAAATCTCCTAGAGCAGCTAAAATTTCAATGTATTCATCTTTGATTGATACTGTTGCCATAACCTCTGCCTTAAATTTACTAGTTTTCTTCAACCTTAATTTCAAATGAATTAATCATTGTTTCTGCCAGTTCTAAATACTTGTTATATTCTTTTTCTTCAGCCGTATAAGTAATAAAATATGTTTTACCATCTCTGACTGTGCCAATTTCCATCGCTTTGAGCTTACATTGTCCTTCTTGACGAGTATAAGTTAATTTATAAGCATTGAGCTTTGATAGCGTTGTTGATGGATAATCATCTTTTACTTTTGAATTTGGATTAATTGTTTTAATCTTTCGTACAGCCTCATTTTTAGATTCTTCTAGAGATAACAATTTCTGAGTTACATTAATTGTTATTACTAAAGGACAAGAATCTACCTGATTTTGATTTTTAGGGGTAAATTTAACTATCTCACTTTCACCTACCTTACTTTCAACTATCTCACTAGAATTATCTTTTGGTGGTTCGATTGGTTGCCAGTCGTTTGAGGGATATTTAATTGTGATGCCAGACTTAGGTTCGTTGTAAGTTTCAAGAGTAGGCTGGGAGGGAATAATTTTAGATAAAATCCAGAAAATTAGCGGAGTAATTACGGCTGCTAAACCCACACCTAGCCAAAGTTTCCACGATCGCTGTTTTTTTGTTAGTCTTTTAAGAGCCTGCAATACTTCATTTACTGACTGATAACGCTGGCGGTAGTCATAGCGCACCATTTTATCGATGATATTTGCTAGTTTAGGGCTAACGTGGGTGCGTAGTTTATCGCCGTAGGCATCGCGCCAAACGATTTCTCCTGTTTGTGGATGTGTAGGTAGTCCTCCACTAAGCCGAGGATCGGGATTTATCCCTGTTAAAGCTTGAATAGCTATGATTCCCACTGCATAGATGTCGCTACTTAATTTTGGGTCGCCTCTTTCTTGTTCGCTAGGCATATAACCAGGATTACCAATGCGAGTGGGAAAACTGACCTGTCCTTGAGGATTAACTACCTGGGTAGTGACTTCTTTAACTGCACCAAAGTCAATTAAAACAATTTTGCCATCAGCCTGACGACGGCGAATATTTGAGGTTTTCAGATCCCGATGAATTAAATTTTCTTTATGAACAAAGTCTAAAACTTCTAGAATATCCTGTAAAAGTTTAATTACGTAAGCTTCACTAAGTTGCACACCCGATACTAATTCTCGGCTGAGGTCGTGACCTTCAATATATTCCTGCACCAAATAAAATTCTTGGTTCTCTTCAAAGTATGCCAGAAGACGCGGTATTTGCTCATGCTTGCCTAACTTTTCTAGCTTTTCTGCTTCCCTGACAAACAATCTTTTGCCAACTTGTAAATTGTATGGGTCAGTAGATATTGGTTTAAACTGCTTGACAACACAATGAGGATTTCCTGGTCGTCTTGTGTCAATGGCTGTGAAAGTAACTCCAAATCCACCTTTGCCAATTTGTTCCAAAATTTGGTAGCGTCCATTGAGGATTTGACCTATCATCTGAGTCACCAATGTATCCTGCAATTTTTATATCATTTTCTAGGATTGCTAAAAATATAGAGACGTTGCATTGCAACGTCTCTACAAATTGAAAAATCTTGCTTACTACTCAGGACTACTGCGGTGATTTCATTCCACCACTGTTGCGGAAGCACCCTCGGCGGCTGGAGGTATACTGGGTAACTCTAGACAGTATCCAGCACCATACACTGTTTTGATGTAGCGGGGATGGCGGGGATCTGGTTCTAGTTTGGTTCGCAAGTGGCGAATATGGACGCGAATGGTTTCAATGTCGTCATCAGGATCGTAGCCCCAAACTTCTCTGAGGATTTCGCTGGGAGAAACTGTTTGACCGTGGCGTTGCAGCAAGCAGTGAAGTAGCTCAAATTCCAAGTGAGTCAATTTCACTGTTTCGTTAAACCAGATGGCCTCAAATCTTTCGGGAACGAGGGTGAGTGAGCCATAATTAAGAATCTCACTGTGTTTAGCTGCTTGGGGAATGCGGTCAGTACGCCGCAAAAGTGCCCGCACCCGCGCTAGCATTTCTTCAACTTCAAAAGGCTTGGTGAGGTAGTCATCTGCGCCGGCATTAAAGCCTTCCACCTTGTCCTGAGTTTGGCTTAATGCTGTCAACATTAACACGGGAATCTCGGCGGTGCGATCGTCGCGACGCAGGCGTTGGCAAACTGTAAATCCATCTACTCTGGGCAGCATCAGATCTAACATGATCAAGTCTGGTTGTAGCTGGAGAGCCAGCGCTTGACCTTTGATGCCGTCTTCAGCTTGACTAACATCGTAGCCAGCCATTTCCAAGTTGACGGCAACTAGTTCTGAAATCGCTGGGTCATCGTCTATGACAAGAATCCTCGGCATTCTTAAAAAATTATTACTACTTATTAAGGATAATTAAGAACCTTTGATAGATACAAAGATTTTTGAATCGATTCTAAAAAAGATTTTAAATCTTACATAAATATTAAGATTAAATGACTGTGAAATCAAGACTCAACTAAACGAAATCTTATAGTCTATGATGTGTTATACTCCTAGTTTTAATCCGTCTTGGTTTTTACAAAACGGTGTAATTATGACTGTACACACCGCTTTGTGGGGAAGCCGTTATTGGGAAAGTACTAATCAAAATCCAGAACCGTCTTATCACGAAAAAATCTTTATCGGTGGGCAAGGTGTGCCAATTTTTGGCTTGGTTGCTATACCTGAAAATGCTCACAGCACGATTATTGGAACTTATGGTATTACTGGAGAGTTAAAGACAGAATGGTCTTTGAGAGTACTGGGACGTAAAGCCTATGCTCAAGGCTACGCCGTAGTATTATTTGATTGGCGTGCCCACGGTAAAACTGCTGACTTGTCGCCAACTTTGACTTCCGATGGACTGTATGAAGGGGAAGATTATGTTCGCATTGCCGCTGCTGCTAAGGCAATGGGATGTCCAGGAAAATTTTGGTTTACAGGATTTTCTTTAGGAGGGCAGTTGGCGCTATGGGCGGTGAAAGTCGCTGGTAAAGTGATTAGAGAGCATCAAGATTTAGGACTTGAAGATAGCGACATTGGCGGCGGCATGGTAATTTGTCCGAGTTTGGATTCTGAGCGATCGCTATCTTATCTAGTCACAAAACCTTTCGGCAGATATTTGGAAAGGGAGATTACAAAGAATTTAAAAAAGCTGGCGTGGCGACTCCATAATGCACATCCTGGAAGCTTTGACCCAGCAGCGATTGAGCGGGCAAACAGTATTTGGGGTTTCGATAATGAACTAGTAATTAAGCGACTAGGTTTTCCTTCAGTGGAAGCATATTACCAAGCTAGTAGCGCTTTACAAATATTGCCGCAAATATCAAAACCAACTTTGATTATCTATGCTGCCGATGACCCACTTTTTGACCCAGCCATCATACCTGAATTGCAAGCTGCTTGCGATCGCAATCCGGCAATAGATTTGTTGCTCACCCGTTACGGCGGTCATGTTGGTTATATGAGTAGCAAAAATTGCCAACGCCAATTACAAGACCCTGACCCTTGGTGGGCATGGAATCGGATTTTGCAATGGCTAGAGCAAAAGCGAACGGAGTAATAAGGAACTCCAAGAAATAAATTATCCTGTTTGAAGTTGGTGACTGATGACTGTTAGCAGTTGACTGTGAGCAGTAGGATATTTTTTTATTTGTCAGTCTCTAGTCGAAAAGATAGTATTGATTGAGAAGCTACCACAATATGCTTGGTAAACCAGCAATCACAGAAGCAATACTTGTCCAGAGAGTAAAGCGCTCAATATCTACTTCATCCAAAGCAACGCTCATTTGCTTAATTGCTAATAATAGAGCTGTCAGTAGCAGCACAAAGAAAGCAAAGTACTCCAAATTAACGAGCATTCATCCTCACTATCTCGAGAAAAAAGTAGTTCTAATAGGTTTTTAACAAGCTTTGGCAAGGTTTTTTTGTTTCCAATTTAACACTTTCTCGGAATAATTATTAACTAGTGAAGAAATATCTACTTCAGATAGCCAAATCATAGTTTCATAACCAACCCGACCCATTTGTGGCTCTGGGCCCATAGGCATTTCCACCAAATATTCCCAGCAACCTGACTTAAATCGGTAGTTTTTGATAATGCCTTCTCCACCAATAAAACTGACTATCTGACCATAACAAAACTTAGGTACTGGCAAAACGCTTGCAGACATTCCTCGTAATTCCTTTGAGTAATACCGTAATAGCTAATGTTGTAGCTAAAAGAAAACTTGTAATTCTCTGTCAAGGGTTTTAACGTACTCTCTTTCAGAGGATTTAAGCTGGAGTCAACAATCGTACATCTAGAGTAATAAACGGCGCACGTACATATAGAGCAATAAATTACGATATTAATCAGCAAAAGCAATCGCAGCTACCTATAACTCACTATTAAGTAATGATGTTTACAACTAGACTTAACATTTAACAACTCCTTTGGCAGATTTTAGGAAAAACAGGCGTATTTGTATAGATAGTGAGGACAAGCGCTTCTGCTGGAGGTGTGAAATATTAGGTTTGATATTTGTTTTTTAATTGAGTAAGTTGGCACAATCAAACTAAACTAGATGAAGAAAAATAGACAAAGCTTAAACCCTCTTTTGCTGTGCCTCTGCTCCTTACTCCCTGCCTTATCCCAACAAAAATTATTTATGCCGACCTACTTATTTGTTGACTATTAGTTGGACTAGAAATTGAGAGATGATTGTTTTTAATTGAATTGGCTATAGTACATCTTTGTAAAAATATATCCTTGAGAAGATTGGAATTTTTACCGAGATATAAATAGCTCCTATATCTTGTTTGTAAATTTCCTAAAGCTCGTTCAAAGGATTGAAGATAGCAAAAGCGTGATTGTTCGAGTGCGGTTAGCTGGAACCCTGCCAGTTCGTAGCCGAAATTGTAACTTTGCGTTGAACCCGCGAAGCGATCGCCTTGGTCTAGCGTATAGTATAGTAGCGCTAAAGCCTCAAACCAGATCCACTGATAATAATTCGTCGTAATTAGACAAACTACTAGAGTACAACTCCCTTAACTTTTTGACTCAATGACCGCTGTTAATGATATTTGGCAACCTGCACCTATAGATTTAACTCTATTACCGGATGAGATTCATGTTTGGCGCATAGACCTCGACCAACCAGAAGCACAACTGCAAAATTTGGCAGCAACCCTTTCCAATGACGAAATGATTCGTGCTCAACGATTTCATTTTCAGCAACATCAGCAGCGTTTCATCGCTGGTCGCGGTATTCTGCGAAGTATACTAGGCCGTTACTTGGGTATCAAGCCATCAGAAGTTCAGTTTAATTATCAACAGCGCGGCAAACCATTATTAGCAGAGGCATTGGCTGATAGGGGACTAGAGTTTAATTTGTCTCATTCCCAAGAATTAGGTTTGTGTGCGGTGAATTGTAGGCGTGAAATTGGTGTAGACCTAGAATATATTCGTCCGGTTTCAGATTTGGAAGCTCTTGCCAAACGGTTCTTTTTACCGAGAGAATATGAAATGTTGCGATCGCTATCTCCCAACCAACAGCAAGAGGTATTTTTCCGTTACTGGACTTGCAAGGAAGCTTATTTAAAAGCAACCGGAGACGGACTATCACAGCTAGAAGAAGTTGAAGTATTTCTGACTCCCACAGAACCAGCCAAGTTACAAATATCTGAAGACTGGAGTCTTTTTGAATTAGTACCTGCTAACAATTATGTTGCCACTGTTGCTGTAGCGAATTTTGGCTGGAATTTAAAATGTTGGCAATATTGAAAGTGTTGATTGTTGACTGTTGAGTGTTGAGTTAGGAACTTTCCTCATCTCCCTATCTATTTCTCTTCCTGCATATTTCTGACAATTTTCGTTACCATTTTTCTGGGTACGAATCTGACAATTTTTGCGAGTAATTTATTTATAAAACCAGGAATGACAATGATTTTGCCCTTCATTAAGCCACGATAACCGATTTCGGCTACTGTTTGTGCGTCCATCATTCTCTTACCTTTGAGCATCTTTGAGTCTGCCATTCCCGTTCTTTGATGGAAGGCTGATTCTGTTGAACCTGGACAAAGAACTGTCACAGTGACGCCTGTACCTTCTAATTCATTAGCAATCGCTTCTGAAAATGATAAGATATAAGCCTTAGTCGCAAAATAAACTGCCATCAAAGGGCCTGGTTGAAAGGCAGCAGCCGAGGCGACATTTAATATTTTTCCTTCACCTTGATTGACCATATCCTTGAGAAATAGCTTAGTTAAATGGGTGAGACACACCAAATTTACCTGTAGCATTTCCAGCTCAGCAGTTAAATCTGTTTGATTAAATAATCCATAAGTACCAAATCCAGCATTATTTACCAAGACATCGACTTTAATATTGGCTTGCTGTAGTTCTGTAAAAATTTCTTCTGGAGAGGTTGATCTGGATAAATCTTTAACAATATCTTTGACAAAATTTCCATATTTTAACTGGAATTTTTCGGCAATTTCTGCTAACTTTATCCCATTTTTATCCACTAAGACAAGATTGTAATTATCAGCAGCAAAAAGACATGCTAATTGGTAGCCAATTCCACTTGCTGCTCCAGTAATGAGAGCTGTTTTTTTGCTCTGTTTTTGATGTGTTGTTTTCATGTAAGAATGTTGGTGAATTTAAATGAATGAAAGTCTTTTTTATTGACAGTGGTTATTCATCTACAATTAAGTATGCGTAATATCTCAAACTACGAAAAACGTCTTGAGTCAAAATAATCTTTAATTTAATTATTAATTCAGAATTAACTGTTGATGCTTAAGAGCTAGTCAAAATAATTCGTCATTCGTAGTTACAATCAGTAAAGGCTTAAACCCACTACTATCTTGTTGACCACCCTATAGGTTTGCCAGTCACTCATGGGGAAAACAGCCAAGACCACGCTGGCTCACCAAATCAAAAATTCAGTGAGGGCTTGTAGCCATTGAATTACGAATTACGAATTAGTAATTACTTGGTCAAGAAATATCCCTGTATCTGCAACATATATTTGAACTACTTACTTTTGGAAGTAATTCAAATTTTGTATTCTCTAATAACCATTGTATACTGTTTTTTGTTAAGAAGTAAATTTTAAAATTTACATTTATTAAACAGCAGTTAAACTTCAAGATTCAAAATTATTGAAAATTCTACCCAGAAAAGGGTAAAGTTTAAGAATAGTAATATTTCATACTTATTCTCCAAATTCAAAAGGATAAATTAGCTTGTTTTCAGAGATTTTTAAACTTTGGATTTTGAATATTAAATCCAAAACCCAAAATCTAAAATCTTAAATTTTGCACCCTACTAAGCGAGATTTAAAAAACCACTTTGAATTAAATAAGCGGTATAAGTCATAAACAATTGAGAGTCAATAGTGGGGCAAGCAATAGAACTTCCTGCTAGTGCATGGAGAGTATCTTGGCAGCTAATATGAGGTCTTCTAGCTTGTAAATATAAATCCGGAATAGTCAGTTGTTCGTCAGACCAGCGTTCCAGTAAAAATGGTCGCAGAGTATATAAAGGATTGTCTACAGAAGACACATTATTGATTAACTCTGCTTGCCATTGTTCGTAAGGAATCATCTCAACTGAATAGCCGAAAGAGCGTATCCAATCAACTAAGATTTTTAAAGGTGCAGGTTGGGGATGTTGTAAATGGAAAGCCTTACCTATGGATTCTTTTTGACGTGATAAATAGACAATAGCTTTACTCACATAGTCTACAGGAGACATATCCAACATATATTCTACATCGGGGAAACTTCCCATTTGTAGACAACCCTTAGCCATCAAATTGATAAAGTCATGGGTGTTGCAAATGCCAGTTTTACTATCTCCAGCAATCAGAGGTGGTCGATAGATAGTTACAGGAAGTCCGCGGTCGCGGGCGATTTTAACTAACTTTTCAGCTACCCATTTAGTTTGAGAGTAACCAAGATAAATACCTTCCCAATGATTGAATTCATCCTGTTCTTTAACAACCTTCCCAGCATAAACAGGTGATTCAAAAACTGCAACACTCGAAACGTAATGTACGGGTTTGACTTTAATTTGACAAGCTAATCTTAAAACTTCTTGAGTTCCCAGAACGTTAGCAGTTTTCAATGCCGAATAGGGGTAAACATAATTCAGCAAAGCACCGCTATGATAGATACTATCAATTTTGGCAGCTAAGATTTGAAATTGTTCTAGACCAAGACCTAATAATGGTAGAGACAAATCGCCAATAACAGGAGTAATTCTAGAATTATACTCTTCCTGCCAAATTGCATATTGTTCGAGATTATTTTGCAGTTTAGTCTTGCCTGCTTCCAGATTATCAGCACGGACTAAACAATAGATATCCGCATTAGTTTCCTGTAGTAATTCCCGGATGATAAAGGCTCCTAAAAAGCCGGTTCCTCCGGTTAAAAAGATGTTTTTGGGTTCAGCTACAGGTAAATTAGCAGCAGCACCAGGATTAATAGTAGGGTCAAGAACAGCCTCGGCACCTAAATCTAAAACCAAGGGGGTAGTATTGACGTTAGAAGATGCTGATTTTGTATCTTGAATCGTTGAATCTTCTTGTACTTCTTCAGCCAAACGCTGTGAAAGCGATGCAATATTTGGATAATGCCATAACAGTAACGGAGATGGTTGAAATCCTAGCAATTTTTCTAATTTACCTACTAGAATCATTGCTTGGGCGGAATCCAAGCCATAGTTTTCTAAATGTTCTTCAATATCTATTTCGGCAGTTTCTACTCCTAGCAACTTAGCTAAGTTAGATACCAAAAAATTCTGAATATCTGCTGCGGTAAAAGACTGTTTTAAAGTCATTTTTAAATCTCCACTAATGTAGAACGTACTGGTTGATATTGACTGTAATAATTAGAGACTTGTAACCCTTGCATTTTCAAACTTTGGATGCGATATAAAAAGGCTGTACCAGTCATAATTTGGTCAGCAATATCAACTACCCGGCGATTATTTGAGTCAGACAGATAAGAACCTCTTACCCAGTCATTGAAGCTACCCATTGCCGGTCCGCACCAAATTTGATAATCGACCTCTCGACCTTTTTCACCAGAATTAGACCATCGAGAAGATAATCCTAAATACCAGCGGAAAATCAACGCCATTTTTAGCTTCGG
This sequence comes from Nostoc sp. S4, assembly GCA_029379225.1. Lineage (GTDB taxonomy): Bacteria > Cyanobacteriota > Cyanobacteriia > Cyanobacteriales > Nostocaceae > Nostoc. The sequence goes on from JAQYWR010000004.1 coordinate 171,716, forward strand.
ATTATTGACAGCTTTGCCCAATTTTTCCGGATTTCTTTGGGACAAATAAGCTGCTGTTCCTTCCCAAACTTCAGCAATAGTTTTGCGAAAAACTTGTTTTTCTAACTTCTCTCTTTCTACAAGAGGAATGTCTTCAATTGAGTTATAAGCGCGATAGAGTTCAAATAGTTTTTGCGCTCGCATGGGAAACATTGTACCCCGTTTGAGGACTTGCAATTTGACTCCCATTTCAAACATATCTGCGGCTGGTGCCATCATCATATCAGCCATTTCTGCTTGAGCTAGTAATTTCTTGGTATGCTCGCAAGCTCCAGATTCAATGCATGATTGATTAATAGAACCAGTTACTACATAAGCAGCACCCATCATGAAACCAGCTAATGCTGATTCTGGTGTTCCAATTCCACCTGCTACTCCAACTCGAATGGGTATTTGGTAATGATATTGCGCTTGAATTTCGTCCCGCAAAGCAACAAGAGAAGGTAGCAAACAAACCAAGGGACGGTTATCTGTATGACCGCCAGAATCAGCTTCGACGGTAATATCATCAGCCATCGGAACTTTAGCGGCGAGAGTTGCTTGTAATTCAGTAATTAATCCTTGTTCCAGAAGTTCTTTAAGAATTCTGGGTGGTGCAGGTTGCATAAATTTAGTAGCAACTTCTCGGCGAGAAATTTTAGCAATGACTTTATTTCTGATTTCAATTTGATTAGCGTCATTTAATCCCAAACCAGCTACGCGATAGTAGACAATGTTGGGAGTTAAGTCAAGAAATGCGGATGCTTCTACCGTTCTTACCTGATATTTCAGGTATAAATTTACAGCGCGGCGTTCAATTGCAGGTTCGCTGGGACTGTGAATTAAATTAAATGCATAAGGTCCTTGGGGTAAGGCTTGTTGAATCTTCTTAATGGCTGCTTCTAAACGGTCTGGGCTTAAACCACCTGCGCCAAAAGAACTCAAAATTTGTGCTTTTCCTAGGGCAATGACCATTTCTTCAGAAGCAATTCCACCGGCCATTGCACCAGTAGTATAGGCATATTTCACTCCATAAAAGGAGAGAAAATTAGGATCTCCTAATTGTTGAATATTGACTGGTGCAACAAATGTTAAGAGTTCTACTTGTGATGTTGTAGTATTATCAACTGAGGACAAATACCCCTCGTTTGTGACACCGATTTTTCCAGCAACTTTCACGATGTAGCAAGGTTTATCTAATACCATCAATTTATTTTTGATGGCTTCTTGCTCAAAAGATATAGATTCTAAAGAACCTTTCCAAACTTGATTTTGAGTATGAAACCAAGGGGAGAAGTTTAGCCCGTTATCGTGTTTACTTAGTACCGTATCTACGGTTGTCACAGCAGTTGTCCCTCAAATTATAAGCGTTAGAGTTAAAGTCTGGTTTTTGTGGAAGTGTGAATTTGTTTTACGCACAGACGCAGCACAAAGTCTGTAGACGCTTCTGCGGCTTCCCGCAGGGTGCGCCAGTTTCCAGCGCAGACGCCCGGAGGGCGGCTTACCGAAGGCATCAAAACTTTCCAAGACAGAGGCGCAGAGAGTAAGAGTTTGAGAGATGAGAATTTTCAGATTGATGCGATAGACTTCTTGCATAAATAAATTGGGATCTCACGCAAAGGCGCAAACAAGAAGGTAAAAATGAAATGAGGAGTTTTGCAAGAAGTCTAATGCTTTTATTTGGGTTCTTCGTCGAGTAAGTTTTGGGCGCAGGCTAATTGTAGTTGAATGATTTGACTCATTTGCTGGCTAAACTCTTGTCTAGCTTGTAGAAAGGCTGTGTGTGCTTGAGTTATCTTTGAGTTGTTAGCGTTGAGTTTTTGATACTGAGACTTATTTAAATCAGACATGTGGATGATTCTACGAAGTTTCCGAGTGGTGGTTGGAGGAGAAAAACTAGGTTGAGTGATTGTCTGTTCAATTGCGGTTGACTCAGAAGATTTTACTTCTTCTTTAAATTCAAAACCGTTATCAATGATATTTTTCACTGAAACTTTTTCTGGCTGGAGATGCAAGGGTGAGACGTTATCAGGATTACTTGTTTGGGAGAAGATTGTACTGCGAGTTTCTAAGGAAGATTCAGGTAAAAATTGAGGTTGGTTTTTGGTGCGATCGCCTTTACATTTCTCAACTAAATCTCCAAATATTTGGCGATTATCTTGGGTCAAAATGCTATCAGTAATTGATTGTCCGCCCAAAACTACAGTTCTCAGAGTTGCTTTATTTTGACTGCCACTTTGTGCAACACTATACAGTGGTGATAAATCGACATCTGCCCGATGACTAACAAGTTTGGCCAGTGCTTTGACAATAGAAGCATGGTCATCCATACCTCTACGATTTAGGGATACTGTAATGTGTTCTTTACCTTGAAGAATTTTATCAATCCAGCGAGAACAGACATTACCAGCGCCAGCTTCAATGAATATTTTGGCACCATCACCATAGAGACGATTAACTAACCTGGGAAAGTCTAATTGTTGCGAAAGACCTGTAGCAATGCTACGAGCGATTTCGCCATTCTCAAGTTTAATTGGCTGATATTGGGCAGCAGAATAAAATACAATGCCAGGGATATTTTGAGATGGTAATGTGTTTAGTTTCACTAATTCACCATACTCCGTTCGCATTGTCTCGGAATGAATCACATGGTCAAAGGGAGCCGGGAAAGCATTACACTCCAAGGCTTTTATGACTCGCTGACAGGCTTCTGGTTCCCCAGCAATTAATACCTCTTCCGGTGTATTAATCTGAGTTAAGTAAACACGCTGCTCATTTTTTAGACATTCCCTAACTTGCTCTGGACTAGCCATCAAAACATAGTTAGCCCAAAGATTATTGTCGCTAGCAGACGAAATTTTTGGTAGTCCCCAATACTCACGCACAGCATTTTTTGGTCCTGATAACCTGTCACCAAATAAAGCTGATGAATTGAAGCTACTACTACCTTCATAAAAATTGCTCCAAACTCCTTGGGCAACCATCATGCTTGTTTCACCCAAGCTATACCCAAAAACATATTTAGGTTTAACTTGAAAATCATCACGAATAATCGTAGTGAGTAATCTGGTGCAAAACATTTCGGCTTCAAACATTGCTAGAGAATCATCTAGCAATTTCTTTTCTAGCGTTTCTAGTTCTCTAGTAGTTAATTTCTTCAAGCTTCTAGGAAAAACTAGGAGTTCAACATCAGCAGCACGTTTATAAATACTTTTAACCATTAAGTCGTTGTAGACTTTAGGAAATAGGCGAAACAGTGTGCGACCGATGCCAAGATAAGAATTGACTGCTGCCGGATAAATGTAAGCAATTTCACCTTGTTTACCCAGTGGTTTAGATGTGAAATAACTACCATTAGGTGTCTGCCAATCCCCTCCACGTTCAAAAGCATTATTTACACCTTTACGCGCAGACTCGATTTCTTTGAATAATTCTTTTTGGTTGCGTCCTGTAATTGCTAGAACATATTTTGCAGCTGATTGTTTTTGAAAGTTCTCAAAATATTCGCTTGCAGTTGCTTTAAGAGAAGCAGAATTTTCAATGGTTTTTTGGAAATTATCCAAAGCCGCAAACAAACTTGAGCTATCATCAGCCGGAATGGGAAAAAGACAAAAGGGTTTTTCTGCTAAATATCGGCTACTGCGTTCTTCTTGGCTACCTTCTTCCGATAAGATGACATGAGCAAAACTGCCATCATACCCAATACTGTTAAGTGCTGAGACTCTGGATGTACCGTTTTTGCTTAAAAACCAAGGTCTTGATTCTGTAGCCACATAAAAAGGACTGCCTTCCCATACCTGCGGCGTTTTTACACCAGACCAATTGGGGGTAGCGGGTATGTACCTGTGATACAGACAAAGAGCATTTTTAATCAGGCTGGCAATTCCGGAAGCAACATAGGTGTGACCGATATTTGCTTTGACGCTACCAATTGCACAGTGCAACCCATCGCCCACTGGCGGATAAGCTTGCAGCAAACCTGTGATTTCTGCTGCATCTTCCTGGGGAATACCACTAGCGCAAACTTCCAGGTAATTTACCTGTGTGGGTTGGATACCTGCAATCTCGAAAGCTTGTTTGCAGACTTGGCTGATAGTTTCGCCATCTACAACGGTAGAATGGGCTTGTCCGATGCTAACAGCATCAATAACTGCATAGATGCGTTCCGCATTTTCTAGGGCGGTGTCATGGCGTTTGAGAACAACTGCACCCGCACCTTCGCCGACTGTCCAGCCATCTGCGTTTTGGTCGTAACTCAAGGTAGTAGTACCCGTATTTACCTTAGCAATTTGGCTTCGCAGTAAGACGTTTTCGACACCGCCAGCCAAATCAACAGCACCAACAACTACAGCCTCAACTTCTCCAGTAGCCAGTAGCATTTGTGCTACTTCTAAAGCTTTGAGAGCAGAATTTTCACCTGCTGTCATCGTAAATGCTGGGCCAGTGAAATTCCACAAAGCAGAAATGCGACTCGCCATAATGTTGGCAATGTGACTCACATATTCGCCGATTTCTACTGGGTGATGGAGGCTATCTTTGACGATGGTTTCCAGTTGAGTTTGCTCTTCTGTAGGTAAAGAGATTTCTTGAGCGAGTAAACCTTCTTTAACTTGCCAAGGCAAATTCCACCTTTGCTGTAGTTGATGTACAGACAACTCTGTTTCTGCGGCAATGATAACTGCCACATTGCTGCCTTCTGGGATTTTCGCATCTTTGAGGGCGCGATCGCTCACTTTCAGAAGTAACAATTGCTGTGGGTTTAGTTTGTCTACTTCATTGGGTGGAATTTTGCACGCTAAAGTATCAATTTCAAAATCTTGAATGTATGCTCCTACTGGTGCTTTACCATTTGGTAAACCATACTCTTTGAGTAAATTTTCTTGGTTTTCTATACCATGCCATCTTTGGGGCGGTAAGGGAATAAAATATTGAATGCCATCGTAAATCGAACATTCAAAAGCATCTAAGCCATTACAGTTGCCGAAAAAGGCATCCATACCGACTATGGCAAGTTTTACAGGTGCAATAGGTTCAGTTAAATTATCTAATTCAGTTGTAGTTCCTTGTTCTAAAATCAGATGTGAATTAGTACCGCCGAAACCAAAAGCACTGATAGCAGCCCGTTTGATTGCAGCATTATTATTCGGCCATGCAGTAGCAGTTTTAACTATTTTATCGGCGGAAATTGTACTATTTTCGCTAGCTATCGGTTCAGTAACATTCAGAGTTGGTGGAATGATACCGTGGGACATACTCAAAATTACTTTGGTCAAGCCAACCATCCCAGCCGCAGTTAATAAATGACCTGTATTTGCTTTAGTAGAACCTATCAAAGGTGCGGCTTGATGTTCGCCAAAGAATGTTTCGATAGAATTGAATTCGGTTGTATCTCCTAACAATGTGCCGGTAGCATGGCACTCTAAATAATCGATGCTTTGAGGATTAATTTTTGCCTCATTATAAGCTCGCTCAAAAGCGAGAATTTGTCCTTTAGGATTGGGACTGAGTAAATGCTTGCCTTTGCCATCATTTGAAAGTCCATTGCCGCAGATTGTGGCGAGAATTTTATCGCCGTCTCTGACAGCATCAGCATATCTTTTGAGTATCACCATGCCAATACCATCGGCGGGAATTAGCCCTCTCGATGATTTATCTAAAGGACGGCTAATACCGTTTTCTGGAAATCCTTGAACGCCAGAAAATAACATTCGCACAAATAGGGAATCTGCACTACTGATTGCTCCCGCTAACATGACATCGGCTTTGTGCGATCGCAAATAATGAGAGGCCAGTTTAATGGCATAAAATGATGAGGAGCAAGCAGCATCGAGACATAAGTTAATGCGAGATAAGGATAAGGCTTGAGCAACTATCGCTGCTGGTAAGCCGGAAATCATCGCATTATATATAGATGCTTGATTGGCAGTTGGTAGAGTGGGTAAATCTAAATCTGGAAGTTGTAAAAGTTCTTTCAGGGCAGGTGTGATGGTTTTTTGGTAAATGGGAGAAAATAATTGATTGGAAAGTTTTGTTGGGAATGAAAGGTTTCCCAAAATTACACCGCATTTGGAAAGAACAGTTTGATTACCCCAATAACCGCTTTGGATAATTGCTTGTTTTGCAGCGTATAATGACCATTTGAAGGTGTTATCTAAACTCGCAAGTAATTCTGGTGGAAGATTGTAGCCGGATGGGTCAAATTGAAAGTTGCGGATGTATCCACCTTTGAGGGAATAGGTTTTATCTGGTGTACCTTTGAGTGGATGGTGAAAGATTTTTGGATCTACTCCGATTTCTTGGATGGTTGCAGATGAGGTGGAGTCTTTTTCATTGATGATATTTTGCCAGAATTCTTCGGGGTTTTTGGCATCGGGGAATAGACATGACAATGCGATAATGGCAATTTTTTCCATTATTTTATCCTCAAGGTTTGGGTATTAGGCTAGAGATGACGAGCGGACGGAAGGATTTACGCTGTTCCCCAAACTAGAAAGATGTTTTATGTCACGCACAGAGAAGTTTGAGCGGCGGCTTCCACCGTAGACGCCCGGAGGGCGGCTTGCTGAAGGCATCAAAACTTCTCCTATCAGAGACGCTACGCGTAGCTTGCTTCCCCGTAGGGGTACGGTGGGCGCAGAGGAGGAGAGAAGAGTTAGCTTCTGAGGAGTTTCATTGACCAGATGATTGCTCTGGCTCCCAGGAGGCGTGAGTAGATTTGTCCTTGTTGGTTGTGGATGATGATGTCGGCCGTTGCGCTACTGGGGGTTTTGGATTTTACTTCGCAGGAAACGTAGAAGGGTTCGTTATGTGGTGTGGCTGCAAATTGTTCGTATTTTTCCACTTGTCCGGGTAGGCAACCTTCTTGATGAAAATGTTGTGTCCAAACCCACAGTGCGTGCATACTGAGGTCAGTTGTATATGGGTTGACCCATTGGACTGGAAATTGTCCTTGTTGTTGGTGTGAGATTTTTTGCCACAAACATTGTGTAGTGATTTTTTCTGTAGTGATGTTTAGAACTTTTTGGATTTCTTGAAAAGCTTTGCCATGAAATAATGTATCTTCTCCATTTTGATAAAAAGATTTATCAGTGAGAGTGATGATATTATCCGGTTCTAAATTAACTGCATCGTAAATGGGGGCTATGGGTATTTCTAGTAAGAGTTGGATTTGGGCACTAAAATGATAAAATGTTTTTCCAGCCGGATTTTTACTCGATATTTTCGTGTTGAATGTAATTTGTTGACCATTGGTTTTAGAAACTTCTTCGACATCTACAATATATTCACTTGCCAAACTATCATTAAAAGTAATTCCTTTCAAAATTTTGAAATCTTGAGCAGCAAAAAATCTGTATCCTGGATAAAGTTGTTCGCAATAGTCAATCATCCATGATAGAGCGCATGTAGCAGGTAATACTGGATAACCAGCTATCACATGATCCAATAAAAATCGATTTTCTTCTAATGTCATGCGGCGGCGCATACGATAGGTACGGAGTTCAGAATCTAATTCTTGAGCTAACGGTACTAGGGGGCTACCAATGACAACTTGTGTATTTTCTTGATAGGTGGGATGCAATTCGTTGACTAACATTTGTGTCCCAGCTTCTACGGGAATCACTTCAACTCCTCGTTCAAGAAAAGCCTTCTTGAGTTCTGGTGACACCATCCCACTATCCCAAGCTCCCCAATTGATTGCGACTACATGACATGAGGGATATTGTTGTTTGAAAATATGGGCTGATTTATTAAGGATTTCATTGGCGATCGCATAATCAGATTGACCAATATTCCCATAGAATCCTGTTACCGAAGAAAACAAAACTAAATGCTGAAGCTGATGCGGATTGATACAACTCAGCAGGTTTTCTAATCCTTTAACTTTGGCAGTATAAACTTTTTCAAAATCCTCTTCTGTTTTCTTTTCAATTAACTTATCAGCTAAATTTCCCGCACCATGTACAATGCCTGTAATTGAGCCAACATTAGCCAGCTTTTCTTGTAAAGCCTGTGTATCTGTAACATCAACGCTAATATATTCGGCTTTAGCTCCTGCTTTTTCAATTGCTATGAGGGTCTTTTGAATTTCGCGGCTGGAGGTAATTTTGTTATATATTTTTTGCACATTCATGGGTGTGGGTTTCTCTCCTTGAGCAAGAAGATTTTCCATGATGCGTTTTTTCAATGCTGATTCTTCACAATTGTGAGCAAAATCTGGCTCGGTTTCTAATAATTCAGAGCGACCGAGAAGAATGAATTTGCAGGGTTGCTGCTGGGCTAATTTGATAGTACACTCAGCCGTAATCCCTTTTGCACCGCCGCTAACGACAAAGACAGATGATGGACTAAGCTGGGCTGTTTGGGTCATAAATCCTCTGATGTTAATTCGTAATTAAGAGATGCTATAAAAACCTGGTTAAAAGTTGTTTTTTATCTTCTCTGCGGTTATTAAAAAAACGAACCGCAGAGAAAAGAGATGGACGGATTAAACTAGTTTTGGATTGGCAATTAAGGTGACTCGTCCTTGTGAACCGTAGGCAACTTCACCAATATAAAGATTGGGGTCGTGAAGTTCGGCGATAATGTGGTTTACTGACTGTTGAGCATCGATTCTCGGACTGAGGTCGATCGCCCGTGTAAACACTTTTGGCCACTCCCATCTCAGGGTTTTGGTTAATCCAAATAAACCAGCCCCAATCGCTCCAAAGTTGACTTTGTAATCTAAACCGAAAGCGCCATCGAGATGAGCTACTGTGCAGAAATAACTACGTCCATGACGTGCGGTTTCGTTGAGGGAGGGTTTGAGGTGTTTAGCCATCAAAAATACATGCTTGACGATCGCCTTTTCCTGTTCGATGTAAGGAATTTTCCCAGTATTATTTGCGACAAAAATCGGATGTAGATGGATGAAAGCCCCAACCTTACCGCAGTGAGTGGCGATCGCTTGTAGTTGTTGTTGGAGATGTTCTTCACTCAAGTTTGCCAAGGTGACGCGGGTTACTCCTGCGGGTAAGGGCGATTGTTGGGAAATCACCGATTGGGGAAAACTGATAACTACTACTTTGGAACCTTCGGCGATTAGGGATTGAGTTAATTTGGCAGTAGTCAGGGAACCATCATCGGTGATTAAAGTGATGTGTCCCTCTGGTAACGTGAAATCCAAATAATCTGGCTTTGGTAGGGTTCTGAGTTTGGCGGGATAGCGCTGGATACTATGCTCTAATTCTGGTAGCTGTTGGACAAACTCAGACTCATACTTTTTTTTTTCACCTCCAGCTAGCTGCTGTAGGTAATCGACTATTTGACCGATGGTGCGGAGTTCTCCCAGTTCTTCGATATTCGGTTTGGGTAAGTCGGGGTACATTTCTTGCATCGCCCCCAAGATTTCTACCCGTTTGATGGAGTCAATCCCTAAGTCGGCTTCCATGTCCATTTCTAGTTCCAGCATCTCCACTGGGTAGCCGGTTTTATCGCTAGTGATGGCTAGTAGGGTTTGAGCTAAGTCTGGAAATTCATTAGTTGCGGCTGCGGGTTCTGCTTCTGGTTGTGGAGTGAATGCAACAACTACGCTCACTTCCGGTGTAACTTCTGCTGGAGTCTGTACTACTTGTTGTACTTCGTCTGTTGGAGTCTGTACTACTTGTTGTACTTCGTGAATTACAACTTCTACAGAAACACTTTTAGAAGCAAAGGATTGCAGATATTCTACAACTTGACCGATGGTGCGTTTTTCTGCCAGTTCCTCTAAATTGGGTTTGGGTAGGTTGGGGTACATTTCCTGTAGCGCTCCCAGGATTTCCACCCGTTTGATAGAGTCAATCCCTAAGTCTGCTTCCATGTCCATATCCATTTCCAGCATTTCGACTGGGTAGCCAGTCTTGTCGCTGGTGATAGCTAGCAGGTTTTTATCCAAGTCAACAATATCAATAGTTGCATTGGGGACTGGGGACTGGGGAGTTTCAACTACAGGTTCTACTATTTGGGGAGACGCGATTAATCGCGTCTCTACAGGGGTTTCGACTACAGGCTGTACTATTTTGGGTAGTACTGGGGTTTCGACTATGGGCTGTACTACTTGGGGGAGTACTGGAGTTTCGATTACAGGCTTTACGGGAGCGGGTAGGGGTGCTTGGGTATGTGTTGAACCGTTTTTCGCTACTGGCTCAGTTACAGGGGACGGTAAAGCTTCTACTATCTTGGTAGTGGCGGGTACTGGTGCCTCTTCGGTGACAGTTGTTTGTGTGGTGAAGGGGATAAAATTATGTCCTGCACCGTTGCTGAGTTTCTCTGTGAGTTCAGCGACTCCGTCTTCTGAGATGATTTGAGAATACTCTTGCTGTATGAGTTGAAAAAAGTTTTTGGTATATTCGAGCTGCTCTTGGAGATATTGCTCGTGGATGCGTAGGGTTTCACCTTGTTGGGAGTGAAACTGCGTCATGCTGCGCTCTAAGCTTTCCATGACAACTTGCTTGAGCTTGGTGGTTTCGGCTGTGGATTTACTTTCACTCAACAAGGAATTTTGTTGCTGCATCAGTTGGAAGAACGCTTTGGCGTATTCCATTTGATGGTTGAGATAAGTTCCGTGAACTTGTAAATTCTCAGATTGATTTTGCTGAAACTGTGTCAGCAGGTATTCTAAACTTTTTAAAAGTTCTTGATAATTTGCAAGTTTTTCTGGTGTTGGTTGCATCTTAGATTCCTGGGCTGGTTGACTTAAAAGGGTCACAGGATTCATTTGTTGCTCTGGTTGGGTAGCGTCAGAAGTCACACGGTTGATTGATGGGGTAGCAGTGGGTGGTGTTTTTTTATGTCCGTTAGTCTCTGTGACTGGCAGAGCTAGAGCCACATCTAGGCTGGTAAATAAAGGAGCCGCTGTTTCCAATTCAGGATTTGGTTTCACTGAATTCTCAGATAAAACAGCAGGTAATGTAACTTTGTGGTCGTTTTCCAAAGCTTGAGCGAAGGCGTTTTTCGTTTTTTCGGATCTGTAGTTGATGCCGTTTAAACGTACATTTAAAGTCTTCTTCTGCTCAGTTGCAGGTATGGTTTGGGGAAGATGGTAAGGGTCGAGGTTACTCAAAGCCATACCGATTACCCGTAACTGCACAACTGCTTCCCGCAAGGAGCGATCGCTATTCTTTTGGGTGCTGGGGTTCAAAGATACGGTAAGATGCGGGCGATCGCCAAGAATTTCTTTTACTAAGTTGGTCAAAATTCTCCGAGGGCCAAATTCCACAAAGCAAGTACCGCCGGCTGCATAGATGCTTTCAATTTCCTGTTTGAACAGCACGGAATTAGAAAGGTGCGTTTCCAGGATTTTTTGAATCGCTTGTGGTTCTTTGGGATACTGCTTGCCGCTGACGTTGCTGTAAACCGGGAGTTTGGGATTTTGGAATTTGACGGACTTGGTAGCGATGGCAAAGGATTTTTGAGCAAAGGCAATTAAGGGTGTGTGGAATGCTGCCGATACAGGCAACAATACAGCCGTATATCCTTTGTCTTGTAATGCTTGACGGACTTTGGCGATTTCTGCGGTCGGCCCGGCTAAGACAAATTGACTGGGAGAATTTTGATTGGCGATCGTAACTTGCGGAAAATGCCTGATTACTGCTTCAACTTTGCTGATGTCTTCTTTGACAGCCAGCATACTACCTGCATCGTGGTCTGGATCTTCGGGTGCCGCCATTGCTTGACCCCTAGCTTTTACCAGGAACAGGTAATCTTCGGTAGTCAAAACTCCCGCAGCCCACAAGGCTGTTAGTTCGCCAAAGCTGTGTCCAGCCACAAAATCCGAGCGAAATCCAGCTTGTTGCAATATGGTGTACATCCCTGCACTCAACACCCCGATGGCTGGTTGAGCGTATTCTGTGCGTTGTAAGGCAGCAATTTGGACATTTTTTTCTGCCTCTTCAAACACAGGATGCGGAAAAACGATTTCCGATAACGGCTGCAAATTATCTTTGAGCAACAAACTATCCATATAGCCATGCAAACGCTGCATCATCGGGAAATTCATCACCAGTTCCCGTCCCATGTCCAAGTATTGCGAACCTTGACCAGAAAATAAGGCTACAACTTTTCCACCCAACTCCACACCAGAAGCGCGGTAATAAATCCCTTGGGGATGTTCCCAAGATGTTGCTGACCCTTTGTTTTTCAGCCAGTCAATGCTAACTTGCAGTAATTTGCAAGTCTCTTCGAGGTTCTGGGCTACAAATCCAAATCTGGCAGCAGAGAGGGGAATCTCTAGAGTTTTGCACTCATTGACTAATTGTGCATAATGTGTCTGGGCTTGGGGCGATACTCCTGCGGAGTCACTTCGTGAACGCAATTTTGCTAAAATCTCTTCAGATTTAGTGAGCAATTCGGATGGGGTAGCAGCAAACACCAGCACTTCATTAGCCCCACTGTGTAAGCGATAGGCGTGATTTGGGTCGGCTTGATGTTCTTCTAAGACGACGTGATAATTGGTGCCGCCGAAGCCAAAAGAACTCACGCCTGCACGTCTAGGTGCTTCGCCTTCAGCACGAATCCAAGGTCTGGTTTCGGTATTCAAATAAAAGGCGGAATTTTTAATATTAAGTTTCGGGTTCGGCTGAGTAATGTTAATTGTCGGCGGTAATACTTTGTGATGTAGCGCCAAAGCTGTTTTAATCAAACTCGCCGCACCCGCAGCTGCTTTGGTGTGTCCGATTTGGGATTTCACGCTACCCAAAGCAATATGCTGCTTTTTAGAATCATGCTCAGCAAAAAAGTCCTGTAAAGAACCGAATTCTGTCGGATCTCCAGCCATTGTGCCGGTGCCATGTGCTTCCATCAAACCAACCGTGGCCGGAGAAAAGCCTGCATCTTCATAAGCACGTTCTAAGGCTTTGACTTGGCCTTCTTTGCGGGGAGCATAAATGCTCTTGTAGCGTCCATCGCTGGAGGTGCCAATACCTTTAATCACAGCATAGATTTTATCGTTGTCCCGTTCGGCGTCTTCGAGGCGTTTGAGGACAATCATGCAGATACCTTCACCCAGCATCATCCCATCAGATTGAGCATCGAAAGGTTTAACTTTTTCACTGGGAGAAACGGCTGGTGTTTTGCTGAAGGAGATGTAAGCCATGATGGTGTTGTCAGTATCAACACCACCAGTCAGCATCATGTCAGAACGATATTCGACTAGTTCGCTGATTGCCATTTTTAAAGCACCAAAGGAACTAGCACAAGCAGCATCAACTACACAATTCATCCCGCCAAAGTTGAGACGATTGGCAATTCTACCTGCAACTACGTTGGCTAGCATTCCGGGGAAGGCGTTTTCGTCCCATTTGACGTATGCACTTTTGATTTTCTCAACAATTTTTTGTGTATCTTCGTCAGATAAACCGCTACTTTTGAGGGCTTTTTCCCAAATCGGATATTCTAACCTCGCAGAAAGTGGCATTCCTAACTGCTTGGCCATAGCTACGCCTAAAATTACCCCAACCATTTCGCGGTTGAATTCGCGTTGTTCGCCATAGCCAGCATCTTCCATCGCTTCTTTTGCAACCACTAAACTTAATAGTTGCGATACATCTGTAACTTCTAAAATGCTGGGGGGAATGCCAAATTCCATCGGATTAAAATCTACCTCTGGAATAAATCCACCTCTTTTACAATAGGTTTTATCTTCAGGAGTTCTGGGATTTGGGTCGTAATAATCTTCGACGCTCCAGTGGGTGGCAGGAACATCAGTAATGCAGTCAATTTTATTTACTATATTTTGCCAATATTCGCGTAAATTTCTGGCTTGGGGTAATAGAGAAGCCATGCCAACAATGGCTATAGGATTGTGTTGTAATTGTCTGTTAATCTTGTGGATAGAAACTGATTTGTCTGAGTTCATTTTTTTTTCCTCTATAGACCTAATTACAGCCTGTTCACAATTATTAATCAGGCTCTCTAACTCTGCTAAGGCAGTATCAATTTGAGCAGACATAGGGCATAGTGAGTACTGTGGATTGTGTAGATACAGTAATTTCTGTTGCCTACTAATTAATCAAAATGTTTTGTTTTGTTAGCAATTAGCTATCTTATCTGCGCTAAATGCTTTTCTCCAAATCAACACCACACGACACATACTGCCCTAATAAAGCCTTAGGTTTATAGGCAATTTTGGCACACAGCGATCGTGTAAAAATGTTATGCAACGCTTGAGTTTTGAGATTCTGGCAATCGCTCAACTAATTTGGGATTTTAGATTTACAATTTGAGATTTATTTCATTCATGAGAAGTCAGTCAAAATTCCAAATCCAAAATTGCCTTTGTAGAAACTAGTAAAATAGTCTTGGAGTGTAATAGCTGCTTGACCAGTAAATTCAAACCATTGATAATGGTTAATATTTGGATCGATAGAAACTGAAGAGTAGCTAAGAGAACAGAAACGCTTTTTTTGCCTGCAAGAGTTTGATTATCTAGCTTGACCGCAGCAACGTAGCTAGTAATAATGACAACGTTCTGTGTGTTGATAAATGTCATAGCCAGTTTCAACGTCCAGGATAATACATTCTATGGGATTCGACCCAGAAAAGTTGACAAGTTCGTTACAGAAAACATCACCTTTAATCTGAATTTATGTCATATAAAAAAGTAATAAAACTTTCAGCAGGTGATTGCCAAGCAGTTAGATTTAGTTATTTTTCCTCGAAATCTTAATTAAATAACTAATTTACCTCACAAGTTTTAAACGTTGAATTAATAAAAACAATAGCATACTTTATATAAACTAAATGATTACTTTAAACTTTTTTTATATACAAATAGGTTATTTTTGATATGTATTTTGTCGAATATACTATATTTTAGTATAATTAGAGACTTATAAAATATCTAAATAATAAAACTCTCTATAACTGAAAGAGAAGTTACCTCTAAAAATAACAGTATTAATTTGTTTATTATTAAGTAACGATGATATGAATAAATGGAATGAGTACAAGGATTTTTTAGGAAAATCTCATAATTCAACTAATGTTTTTGATGATTTTTTAATATAGATGTAAATAAAAAATAAAATAGTTCTTTAAAGAGCAATTGTTAATTTTGAGTATGTTGCACAGTAAACATAATTATGACTACACCAGGCGGAAGTTAACGGCTTATTTAAATCAAGGAGAGGATAATCGTAGGTTGGGGGTCGGATTATTTGCTGGCTTGTTGTAGGGAAGGAGTAAAAGTCAGGAAACGCTAAGAGCGTAGTGGCTCACCAATTTAGGCAGCTATTAACTAGATACAGTATGATATAAGCGATCGCCCGATCTAACTGATTAGTACAATCAAATTAGAATATTCTTAGCAAAATTGATGATAATGTCTGATATTACACAACATTACTAACAATAAGTTGTTAATACTTTTGTAGCCTTATTACTATTTACTGATGCTGAAAAGCTTGATAGTTAAGCTGATTGTAGTGTATACCTACGATGATTAGAACTTAAGATGATAAATATTCTGGTGATAGAATCAAGATTTCTGCCCAGTCAAATGGTTGACAAACAAAAAAGTTTTCGGCATACTTAAAAGCAAGCTCATGCAAGTTTTTTGAGTTTATTTATCGGCGCTTCATTATTCTTGAAAGTAAAATTTTCTGGTTAGCGCTATTGTATTTTACGCTACTAGATTTGAGGACAAATAACGATATAACTAAAGAAGCTTTCAAGTAACACAACCATAATAATTCAGAATTCAGAAGGAGGCAGTACAGTTTTGGGTCTTTCTAAGTAAAGCAACTGCCGTTGAGAATAGTTAAAGAATCAGTAAAACATTTGATTAATCAATATACCAATCATCCGAAACTCTTTCTAAATTCTGAATTTTGACTCCTGAGTTTTGAATTCATCTTCCTAAAACAATTCATATAAAACCACTTAGACCTATCTGCCTAGTTAGGGTAACAGCATCAATAAGAAGAAAAGCCCTCTAAAGTTAATTGGTGGAAGAGTCTATTGTTATCGACTGAATATAGCCGTCAGAGCTATCCCCTAGTAAAAATTGGAATGAAAATATGGCAGTAAATAAAGAAAGCCGATTATTCACAAAACCTACAGGTCGATCGCAAGTAATTTTAGCAACTTCGCTGGCGTTAGCGGCCGGATTAATCAGTTTATATAGTTTGGCAGCGTTTTGGCCGAAAGCTAAAGTTGAAACACAAGTAGCGAATCCTCCGAAAGTTGCTACCCCGGTAAAACTTGCTGTCACCGCCTTAGGACGTTTGCAACCAGACGGTGAAGTTACTTCCTTGAATGCTCCCAACGCTAATAACGGTGTGCGAGTCGAAAAACTGTTAGTTAAAGAAGGAGATACAGTTAAAGCTGGGCAAATATTGGCATATCTAGAAACCTATGGCCGCGCTAAAACAGCTTTGCAACAGGCTGTAGACCAACTGCAAGTTAGTAAAGCTAAATTAGCACAGGTGAGGTCTGGAGGGAAAACCGGAGACATCGATGCTCAAAAAGCAGCGATCGCCGGTTTAGAGTCACAATATAAAGGAGACATTGCTACCCAAGACGCGTCAATTGCCCGCGTGCAGGCTCAGGTAAACAATGCTCAAGCCGAGAACGATCGCTATCAGCAATTATATAAACAAGGTGCGATCGCAGCTTCGGTAGCAGACAGCAAAACGTTGCAACTCAACACTACACAACAGCAACTTACAGAAGCTCAAGCTACCAAGCAACGTACCCAAGACACATACCAAGAACAACTCAAGCAAGCACAAGCCCAACTCAAAAGTATTAGCGAAGTCCGTGGCGTAGATGTTCAAGTCGCACAAACTGAAGTCAACAGTGCAACGACTTCCGTTCAACAAGCAAAAGCAGACTTGGATTTAAGTTACATTAAATCTCCCATCAATGGCAAAATATTGAAAATTCACGCCAAAACCGGAGAAGTAATCAGCACTAACACAGGATTTGCTGAGATAGGTAAGACATCACAAATGTATGTGATTGCAGAGGTGTATCAAACCGACGTTCAGAAAGTGCGTGTCGGACAAAAAGCCACCATCACCAGCACTGCATTTCCTGGAACATTAAAGGGAACTGTCAAAGAAATTGGTTGGCAAGTTGACAAACAAAGCATCTTCAGCCTCAATCCCAGCTCAGATACAGACCGCAGAATAGTTGAAGTAAAAATCTCTATTGATAATCCTGCAGATAGTAAACGAGTGGCTCGTTTTACTAACTTACAAGTGGATGTTGCCATTCATATTTAGTCAGAGCATTGGGCATTGGTAATTATGTTAATGACTAATGACCAATGACTAATGACTAACAACAAACAACAAATAAATCCATGAATTTTAAAATTCCTTTAGCATGGCTACAGCTAGCCCAGCAAAAAGTTCGTTTATTAGTAGCTGTTGCTGGGATTGCTTTTATTGTACTGCTGATGTTTGTGCAACTTGGTTTTCAAGATGCTCTTTATTCTAGTGCAACCGCAGTGCATCAAAATCTCAAAGGAGATTTATTTTTAGTTAGTTCACAATATAAATCTTTGACCTCAAATCAAAGCTTTTCAAGGACTCGTTTATATCAAGCTTTGGGATTTAATGGCGTAGAGTCAGTTAGCCCAATGTATTTACAATTTGCCAAACTAAAAAATCCAGTAACTGGTGAGAAATATTCAATATATGTTATTGGTTTCGACCCAGGTAAACCTGTGATGAATATTGCAGAAATTGAGCAAAATTTAGATAAACTCAAAATACCGGATGTCATGCTTTTTGACAGAAGTTCTCGCCCAGAGTTTGGACCAATAGCTCAAAAATTTGATGCCGGAGATATAGACCAAACAATTGAAATATTTCCCTTTAATTCATTAATTGGCTATAAAGTAAGGATTGGTGGCTTATTCAGTTTGGGGCCTTCCTTTGGGGTCGATGGTAACTTAGTTGTCAGTGACTCAACTTTCCTGAGGATAAATCCCAATACTCGTCCAGCAGATATGATAGATGTTGGTTTGATTACCCTCAAACTCGGTACTGATGCACAAGCAGTGTTAAAAGATTTGCAGGCAAGTTTGCCAAATGATGTGCTGATTTTTACACGTCAAGGCTTTATTGATTTTGAGAAGAAATATTGGTCTGCCAGAACACCTATTGGTTTTATACTTAATTTAATGTTGACAATGGCTTCTGTTGTTGGTGTAGTGATTGTCTATCAAATTCTTTACAGCAATATTGCTACACAGTTCATTGCTTATGCCACATTAAAAGCCATAGGTTATCCCAATACATATCTGTTGAATGTGGTATTTCAACAAGCTTTAATCTTAGCAATTTTAGGTTATATTCCCGGCTTTTTGACTTCTGTCTTATTATACGATTTTGCAATGGAAGCAACTAAATTACCAATTGTTATGACCATTAATAATGCAGTACTAGTCTTAACATCAACAATTTTAATGTGTATAACTTCCGGAGGACTAGCTATCAATAAACTCCGCTTGGCAGACCCAGGAGAAATTTTCTAACACTCCCTTTCTCTCTGCGCTCACCGTACCCCTACGGGGAAGCAAGCTACGCGTAGCGTCTCCGATAGGAGAAGTTTTGATGCCTTCAGCAAGCCGCCCTCCGGGCGTCTACGGCAAAAGCCGCCGCTCAAACTTCTCTCTGCGCCTCTGCGTGAGATAAAACCCAAAATTCAAAGTATAACTTATACTATATGAACCTGAAAAATAAAACTCTCCTGATTACCGGAATTAATGAATTTGTTGGCTTGCGTGCAGCCGAGTTAGCCATAGCCCAGGGGATGAAAGTTCGTGGTTTGCAAAGTTCTACAGAGAACCAAAAAGCACAAAATTTAGGTGTTGAAGTGATTACTGGTAGTATCACCGATTCTACTATTGCCCAAAAAGCTTGTCAGGGAGTAGATATCGTTTTACATACAGAGCAAATTGCTCAAGAAGCTGGTTCAATTAATCATTTTCGTGATATCAATGTTGGTGGTACTGTTAACATTGCTAAAGCTGCTAAGCAAGCAGGTATTAAGACTTTTGTACATCTCTCTAGTGTAATGGTTTACGGTTTTAACTATCCTGATGGTATTACAGAAACCGGGCTGCTTTCGGGCGAAAATAATCCTTATTGTCAAACGAAAATAGAAGCAGAAACAGCACTTTTAGAATTAAATACTCCGCCAGATTTTGGCATTATTATTATTCGAGGCGGTGATATTTACGGTCCTGGAAGTATTCCTTGGATTGTCAAACCAATTTTGATGATGCGCCAAAAATTATTCGCCTATGCCAATGATGGTAAAGGAGTAATTAATCATGTATATGTAGATAACTTGATTGATGGCATCTTTCTAGCGATAGAAAAACAGACTTACGGAGAAATATTTAATATTACCGATGGACAACAAACGTCTTGGAAAGAGTATTTTATGCGCTTAGCAGCAATGGAAAGTTTGCCAGCACCTCTTTCATTACCAAAGGATGAAATCAAATTGTTTCTCAAGCTACGCGCTCAAGGACAAAAACTTTTTCGCAAAAAAGCCGATATTTTACCGGAATCTGTAGATTTTATGACTCGTCCCTACGCTTGTTCTATTGCCAAGGCCCAAAGCCTGTTAAATTATAAGCCAACAATTGACTTAGAAGAAGGTATGCAGCGTACACATGAATGGCTGCAAAAAACGGATATCCAAAATTTAATGAAATAACATCCTCTTAGGAGTGGGGAGTTATAGCAATCCTTGCAGGAGAAACTAAAAATATCAGTGGTGGCTGCTGACTGTTAATAGAAGTAATCTTTTACAAATGATTTAGGACTGCTATAGCTTACTGATTTCCTCGAAATTACTCAGTTTTGGTATCAAATTCTTCCGAGATCGTAATTCTGATTTTTGACTTTTGATGTTGCATTTGACTAACAATTAACTGCAATTCTGCCTAAAATAATTCAGAGATTGTGTAAACACTTGTTTAATATGAGTAACAATCAGCCACGATTGAGCATTGGATTACCTGTATACAATGGGGAAAAATTTCTGCGACTAGCCATAGATTCACTCTTGGCTCAAACCTTTGAAGATTTTGAATTAATTATTTCAGATAATGCATCTACAGATAAAACTGAAGAAATTTGTAGAGCATACGCCAAGCAAGACCAACGTATTCGTTACTACCGCAATGACTATAATATTGGTTGCGCTCGTAACTTTAATCGTGTTTTTGAATTGTCTTCGGGTGAGTATTTTAAATGGGCAGCCTATGACGACTTACACGCTCCTGATTTTATCAGTAAATGTGTTGAGGTACTTGATAAAGACCCTACGATTATTTTGTGCCATACTCAGGTATATTTTATTGATGAACAGGGAAAATTTCTTCAAAATTACGATATTAAACTCAAGGCAGATTCTCTCAAACCACAAGCTCGCTTTGACGAATTACTGGCTAAACATTTATGTTATCAGTGCTATGGGGTAATTCGTACTAGCGCTCTAAAAAAGATACCACCTATGGGTGGTTACGGCAATGCAGATGGAATTTTATTGTTAAGGCTTGGTCTTCTGGGTAGGTTTTATGAAATTCCAGAATACTTGTTCTTTGCTAGAAGCCATCCGCAACAATCAATGAGTATGTTCTTTCCTAATTACTTATCATTGACAAACAACAATCAAGCATCATCATTGAGTGTGTTACCTGATTTTTATGCATATACAGTGTGGTTTGATTCAGCAAAGAAAGGAAAGATTTTATTACCACATTGGAGAATATTATGGGAGTATATTCTCTCAATCTGGTATAATCCCCTAAGTTTGTATGAGCGGTTATGTTGTCATAGAAGTTTATACCAGAAATTAAAAGGCAGAGAATATCTGTTAGTCAAAGATTTACTTAAAGTGTTGCAAATGTTTGTAATAAATTGGCAAAAAGCATTCTTTTCAAAACAGAAAGCCACACTTGGAAATCCTCAGTTCTGATACCTGACTTCTACTGTAAAGCTCACTGGCAATGTTTACAATGGGCTAGACCTAGACAGTTTTTTCTCAATGTTTAAAGTCAATACAGCTCAGAATTTATTGGCATTGATTTTGGCATGTAGAGACATAAAAGTTTTGCATCTATACATCTGGACTGAATTGACCGATATTGTGTCAAAATTCCCTATTTCATCGCAAAATTATGCTGAAACTATCCCAATTACCTTACTTTTTGCTTGCTAGTTTACTAAGCATTAGCTTTGTAAAAACAGTAAACGCTGAACCAACTGCAAAACTTACTGTTGTAGTTAATGGAATCGATCACCAAAAAGGCGAGATTTGCTTCCGAGTTTTCGGAGGTGAAAAAGGATTCCCGATGAATAATACTAGTGAAGTTCAAAGTGGCTGCGCTAAGATTACAGGCACTTCTGTAAAAAAAGAATTTTCTGGTTTAAAACCAGGAACATATGCTGTTGCTGTAGTTGACGATCAAAATGGCGATCGCAAACTCAATAAAGACTTTTTCGGTATTCCCACAGAAGGTTTTGGTATTTCTAAAAATCCAACTGTGTCAATACAAACAGGCACACCTAAGTTTCGTGATGCCAGTTTTGTAGTCAACAAAAATACCACTGTCAACATTAAGATGAAATACTCGCTGGATTCTTAAGTGAAAAGGGGAGTAAGGAGATAGGAAGATGAGGAGATGGGGAGATGGGGAGAGAATTACACTCCATCTCCCCACCACCCCACCACCCCACCCCTCTCAATCCTCAATGCCCTATTCCCGGAGAATTTAATGGAAGATTTGGCAATATTTCTGTCTAAGTCTTTGATGGGTTGGTTAGTTATTCAGGTGTGTTTAACACTAATCTTTATTTGGTATCTGCGCTCATCTGCAAAAACTTTATTGCCAGATGAGCAGTTGCCTAAAACAGCAGTGATTCTTTGCTTGCGGGGAGCCGATCCGTTTTTACCTAGCTGTTTGCGATCGCTCATAAATCAGAACTACCCACATTATGATTTAAAGCTAATTATTGATAGTCAAGAAGATCCTGCTTGGAAAATTGCCAGTGAAACTATCATCGAGCAGGAAGCAACCAATGTTCAAATCAGCCCTTTGAGAATAGTACGCAATAATTGTAGTCTCAAATGCAGTTCTTTAGTGCAGGCTGTGCGTGAGTTGGACGATTCCTATAAGGTGGTTGCTTTAGTAGATGCTGATACTATAGTTCATCGCAATTGGCTGCGAGAATTAGTCAGTCCTTTAGGCGATGCTAATGTCGGTGCAACAACTGGTAACCGTTGGTATATACCGACAGCTAAGTATTGGGGATCTTTAGTGCGATATATAGGCAATGTATCCACAGTAGTCCAAATGTTTCTCTTCCAAATTCCTTGGGGTGGAACTTTGGCTGTGAAAACAGAAGTGCTTCACAAAGCAGAACTTTTAGATAAGTGGGCACAAGCTTTAAGCGAAGATTTCATGATTCACGATGTCCTGAAAATACATGGGTTACAGGTGAAATTTGTACCTTCTTTATTAATAGTTAATCGTGAAGAAACTGATTTAGTCGGTTTACTAGACTCTCTCAAGCGCTTGATACTTTGTTCGCGACTGTATCACCCACGTTGGCTGGCTATAGTTAGTGAAGCTGTTTCTAGTATTGTCTTCCCGACTACAGTTGTGATGTTAATTTTAGAGTCATTGTTAGAGGCTAAATGGGAAGCCGCAACGCTATTGTTTGTTTGCTATGGCGTTTATATTGTAGGATTACTTTTGCTAATGCTCGTCTTAGAATTATGCATACAGCAAGTAGTTCGCTTAAATGACCAAGCAATAGTCAAACTATCAGCCACTACAATCATTAAAATGTTAATTGGGATTCCGCTAACACAATGGGTTTATGGATTAGCGATGCTCTCATCTCTGTGGATTTCAACACTTACTTGGCGTGGTGTCAGCTATCGGGTTCGAGGGGCTTGGAATATCCGCCTAGTGGAATATCGCCCTTATCAATGGTTGGATCAGCCTGTTGATAGTAAAGTTTCTCTTTGAAGCGATCGCTAGAAACCGATTTGCTTTGAAGTCTTGTTTTTTGCCTGCTTGAACTAGGGCATAAAACTTATCAGACTAAACATTCGGTGTTACTGAATTTATCTTACTTTATTTTTAGTAAACTAGATTAACTATACCCTTGTACAATACATATCTTTGCCTTATTAAAGGTTTAATAAAATATATTAAGGGGAATTGTGACAGATAAATTTGGAGCTTCTGAGTCAGAATTCAAAATTATGAATTCTTACTATTCATGAAACATTGCTGCGTAAATTCTAAATCCAAAACCAGCACTTTTGTGAAATAACTGCTTTTTTATATGACTAAACAACGACTCCGCATTGCCCTATTTACTGGATTGTACGCTCCTTTCTTAACTGGAGTTTCTGTGGCAGTACATCAAAGAGTTCGTTGGTTGCTGCAACAGGGACATGAGGTTTTTTTGATACATCCCCAAATTAACGATCGCTACCCAAAAAATGTTGGCGCTCGTCCCATGCCAGGATTAAATGAAATTCAATCTTTTCCTAATCTATCTACTTATGCATTCCCCACAAAACCATTAATATTCTACCAGTCTCTTCCTCAACCATTGCATTATATATATTGGAGTGATACCAAGCTGTTGGAGAAGTTTAAACCTGACATTATAGTGGTTGAAGAAGCACCACAAATGAGAGGTTTATACTCACTTTTCTTGCAAGGTTACGGTCGCTCTGTGGGGACGCAATACGCAAGACGAACGGGTACGCCAATAATATCACTTTTTCATACTGATATTGTTGAGTACATAAAATATTACTTTGGAAAAAAATTCTTCAGCTTGATTCGTCCAATCATTCCCATTTTGGTGAAACAGTTTAGCAACTCTTATGACTTCAATTACTTTTCTTCTCAAGAACAACTGAATAAATACAAGCATCTTAAATGCCAACGTGCTGAATATCTCCCTTATCAAGGTATAGATTGCGAAAAATTTCACCCGCGAAATATTTGTTACGATCCAATTCCCAACGACCGCCGACCAACTTTGTTGTTTGTCGGACGCATCACCGCCGAAAAAAATGTCAACCAATTGATTGATATATATCCACTCATCGCCGCCAAAATCCCTGATGTCCATTTAGTGATTGTTGGTAGTGGCCCTCAAGATGAAGAAATCCGTCAGCGTGCCCGAAAGTTTGCATCCGGTATTACCATCTGGGGTGAGTCCCACGGTACAGAACTTTTAGGTTGGTTTGCCAGAGCAGATATTTTTGTTAACCCCTCGATTACCGAAAACTTCTGCACCACAAATAACGAAGCGCTGGCTTCTGGAACGCCTGTGATTGCTGTTATTGCACCATCAACCTCAGAACAAGTATTTCCTGGTCGCAACGGCTTCCTTGCTCAACCCAACAATCCAGCAGACTTTGCCCAAAAAGCGATCGCGATTCTAGAAAATCCCGACTTGAAGGCAGATATGACAAGACTTGCTCGCCCCTCGATAATCGATTTTGATTGGTCGGCGTGTATGGAGAAATTTGAAGACAAACTCTATCAAATTGTTAAAGGCTCAAAGAAAGTGAAGGTAGTATAAAGCCATTTTCTCAGTTAATTGAATTATAGATTTTCATGAGGTACGGCATTGCCGTGCCTTTATTTTTTGATAAATAAATTTAATCATATACAGATTCCCAGAAGAATGTAACTATCAAAACCTTTGTTGTACCCGCGTTTTCAATCTTAGAGGGTGTCCGGTGAAACAATTATCGTTAAAGCAGCAGGCAAGTTCCAAAAGCAGAGGGGATAAAAATACTTACTACAACTTCTCCTCTACTCCTCTACGGCTAGAGCTACTTCCAAGGCCTTTTTTATCTTAGACGTATTGATTAGAGGTTTGACAAGAAATATCAATTAGTTCTAAAGTAAGTTCTAAATTAAAAGCTAAAAGTTATCAACAAAGTATTTTATGCTTGCAACCTTTCTAATCATGTTCCGGGAAGGGGTGGAAGCGGCTTTGATTGTTGGTATTATTGCCAGTTATCTTAAACAAACTGGACGTACCTATCTGATGAAAGCCGTCTGGATTGGAGTTATCCTTGCGACTCTACTGTGTTTGGCATTGGCAATAATTTTGCAAGCAACAAGCGGCGATTTTCCCCAGCAACAACAGGAATTATTTGCAGGCGTAATCTCACTCGTTGCAGTTGGGGTGCTTACCTGGATGGTTTTCTGGATGCGACGTGCTGCACGTTCGATTAAAGGTGAGTTGCACTCCCAAATTGAAACCGCAATTTCCCAAGGCGATCGCTGGGGTTTGGCGTTGGTAGGAATGTCGTTTTTTGCTGTCCTACGTGAAGGATTGGAAACAGTAGTCTTTCTGCTTGCTAGTTTTCAACAAAACTTAGGGTTTGGCGTACCATTGGGTGCGGTATTGGGATATGTAGGGGCGATCGCAGTTGGAGTAGGGATCTATCAAGGTGGTGTTCGCATCAACCTCAGACGATTTTTTCAATGGACGGGAGCCTTTATTATCCTAGTGGCTGCTGGACTTTTTGCAGGTGCAGTCCGGGCTTTTCACGAAGCTGGAATTTGGAATTCCCTACAAAACACCGTATTTGATGCCAGTCGAACTCTGCCGACACATGGAATTATCGGTTCAGTGTTAGCAGGTATTTTTGGTTACAACGAGGCTCCAACTTTAGGTGAAGCGATCGCTTATTTTGGCTATTTGATTCCCACAATGGTGCTGTTCTTTTCTGGAAGTAAGGCAAGACAGAAAACTCCTGTAACCCCTGTGAGGTAAATAGAGAGGCGTTTTAAGCTATCGGTTTCAAACCTGAAATTTTAGTAATTTTACTTAGAAATGCAATCATGAAAAGTCAAGTTAATTATAGTTGGAAGTGGATGTGTTTGCCTGCGATCGCTTGTTTAATTGCCTTAACCGCAACTGCTTGTAATTCCAACAAAGCCAGTGAAGAAAGCAATAATTCTTCCCCAGCACAAAATGTCAGCAACACTGATACCAAAAATGTCCCCGAAACTGCGGTAACAGTCACAGACAAAGGTTGCGAACCTAATCAACTTTCAGTTGGAGCGGGTAAAAATAGTTTTGTGATTACCAATAAAACCAACCAACCTCTAGAGTGGGAAATTTTATCTGGCGTCAAGGTTATCGGTGAGCGAGAAAATATTGCGCCTGGGTTTGTCCAAAAACTCAAAGAACAGTTAGATCCAGGCGAATATGAAATGACTTGTGGTTTACGCAGCAACCCCAAAGGCAAACTGATAGTCAAAGCAACAGACAATGCCACCCAGGCAAGTACCACAGTTGACCAGAACAAGCTAATCGGTGCTATAGCAGAATACAAAGTCTACATTACTAAAGAAACTGACCAATTGGCAGACAAGACCAAAAGCTTTACTGATGCAGTGATTGCAGGAGACCTCGCCAAAGCCCAGAAGCTATACGCACCTAGTCGTGTCTATTATGAACGGTCAGAACCAATTGCCGAACTTTTCTCCGACCTTGATGGTAGTATAGATACCCGTCCCGATGACTTTGAAAAGAAAGAAGCTGACCCCAAATTTATCGGCTTTCATCGTCTAGAAAAAGCACTATTCCAGGATAAAACGACCAAAGGGATGAAGCCTATAGCCGAAAAGTTAAGAAATGATTGCCTAGAATTACAAAAACGCATCTCTACACTAACTATTGAGCCGAAGAATATGGTTGGTGGTGCTGCCGATTTGATTGAAGAAGTTGCTAAAACCAAGATTTCTGGAGAAGAAGACCGCTACAGTGGCACTGATTTGTGGGATTTTAACGCTAACGTCGAAGGCTCTCAAAAGATAGTTGAACTGTTGCGTCCACAAATCCAAAAAGCCAATCCAGAATTACTTAAGCGTGTAGATGATAATTTTGCCAAAGTAAATCAAGGATTAGCGAAGTACAAAGCTCCCGGAGGTGGTTTTGTTAACTATGACAAACTTACTGAACCCGATAAAAAAGACTTAAAAGCAGCAATTACCGTCTTAGCCGAAGACCTCTCGCAACTACGGGGAACCCTTGGTATTGATTAAAACTTAGCAGTAAGGAAGTAAAAAGGTAAAAAGCAAAAGGTAAAAGAATAATCTTTTGCTTTTACTTTTGACTTTTGACTTTTTTATACTCAATCTCAATAAGGAATACAGATAATGTCATTTACTATAAAAAAACCTGATTTACATATTACCTCTCGCATTAGTCGTCGTGACCTCTTAATTGGTATGGCCGCAGCCGGGGGAGTCGCAGCTTTAACAACACTTAGTTTTCGCACGTTTTTAGGAAATAGCGAAGACACTACCCAAGAAAAACAACCTTTCTTTGGCATTCACCAAGCGGGTATTCTCACACCCGCACCTGCTTCGGCTTTAATGGTTAGCTTTGATGTGGTAGCCAGTACCAAACAAGATTTGGTCAGACTCTTTAAAACTCTGACCGAACGAATTGAATTTTTAATGGCTGGAGGAACTCCCAAAACTGTAGATCCAAAACTTCCACCTCCCGACTCTGGTGTTTTAGGTACGAAAGTTTTTCCAGATAACCTCACTATCACAGTAGCAGTAGGAGCATCATTATTTGATAATCGCTATGGTTTAAATAATCTTAAACCAAAGCATTTAACAACTATGACTAGCTTTCGTAATGATGCTTTGGATGCTAATTTGTGTCATGGAGATTTACTGCTTCAGTTTTGTTCAAATACAGCAGAAACTAATATTCACGCACTACGCGATATTATCAAAAATTTTCCAGGTTTACTAAGTTTGCGCTGGAAAATTCAAGGGTTTCTCCCACCTCACACAATTAAAAAACTTGGCAAAGATACAGTACGTAATTTATTAGGCTTCAAAGATGGTACAGCAAATCTGGATGTTACCGACAATCGTTTAATGAATAAAGTTGTTTGGGTACAACCAAACACTGATGAACCTGCCTGGACTGCTGGTGGTACATATCAAGTTGTACGGGTGATTCGTAACTTTGTTGAACGTTGGGATAGAACACCTTTGCAAGAACAACAGAGAATTATTGGGCGTGATAAAGATATTGGCGCACCTTTGGGAATGAAAAACGAGCATGATGTTCCTAATTATCAACAAGATGCCCAAGGTAAACAAATTCCTTTAGATGCTCATATTCGCCTTGCAAATCCTCGCAAGTCCGAATCGAGTTTAATATTACGTCGTGGCTTCAATTACTCGCGCGAATTTGACAAATCTGGACAGTTGGATATGGGATTGCTGTTTGTTTGTTTCCAGTCCAATTTGGAGAAGGGTTTTATTTCAGTACAGGAACGTTTGAATGGAGAACCTTTAGAAGAGTATATCAAGCCGATTGGCGGAGGATATTTCTTTGCGTTACCAGGAGTTTCCACAAAGGATGGTTATCTCGGTCAATCTTTATTAGAAGCAGGCTAAGAGCAACATGAGCCAAAATTGAAGCACTGCAACGAGCTATAGATACCTTACTTACTCTTAGGTTCAGCAGATTTGATAGAAGAGCTTGAAAAATATAAATAAGGTTAATTATTCTTTTTGTTCGCAGGATATTTCTCCGAACAAAGTTTTTTTATAAGTCCAAAACTACTTATTAATAAGTATGAATTTAAAATAGAAATTTAAGTCTTTTTCAATTAATATACAAAATTATTATTTATTAAGAAAATCGAAGACACCAATGATTAAGAAAACCTTAGCAGGGTTCGCTGCCGCAGCAATGCTGCTCCCCGGAAGTCTTGTCAAAGCGGCACAGCCACCGTGTTCCTTCTATCTCACTGCATCGGACGGGAGTAAATCTTCTGGCTACGTCCAGGTAAATGTTTCTTGGCAGTACAGCAGCTCGGGTGCCTCAGTTAAACCGATATCGGTGAGCATTTATAACTACACCGGCCGCTCGATTACGCTTGTCACTGACCGATGGCAGAACTCCAGTGGAACCATTGTGCAACGTGGAGTTGGTGGCGACATTTCTAATTCTGGTTATCGCATATGGTATCCGACGACGTGGATTGCGAAGTCCCAAAGCCCATATGTTGGAGTGTCCGCAGCTGCAACAACCCGCCCCGGTCTCGGCGGTTCTACTCAGTGTCGAAATTACTAGGCAATGCTGGAGAGCAACCTGAATATCGATTCATTAAGGGACTTCCAGGAAATAAAATATACAATTGATAATAATACGGCTTATGTGAGTTGTAGTCTGGAAAAGCGTAAATACGTCAACATGGCTAAACATCTTGGCTAAACCATAGCCTAAAACTCTTACCATCGCTTGAACATTTTTAATTCACATAAGGCGTATAATGATAAATCATTTGAAGGGAGAGGGTGCTGTTGGTAGCCTCTCCCTTCCGTTTTTGTAGTATAGTAATCGAATTAAAGGTTAGGACATCTTGAAAGCCTGGATGTTATGAATACTAATGTTTTACCTCCTGCCCCCAGCAAGAACTGCCAACTGAGCCTCCTGCTATAAATTTTAGCTGATTGGGACGGCGTGATTCCGTGTTTTCGTCATTCACAATAAAAGTAATATAAAATACATCAAGCTATTTGAATAATCGTTATTTAGAACTTCTGTTTGATTGCAGTAAAAAACTCGCTTTCAACTCAAAAAGGCTGATTTTCTACTCCCTACCTATACAAATAAATTCAAAAATCAAAGCAGATTATTATATCTGTACAATCAATTTTATCTGGTTTTAGCAGTCTGCCACCTATGTAAAATTGGCATGGTAAATAATCCCCACGTCAAACCTGTAATCAATCCAAAAGGTGTAACCAGATAATTATTAAAACTCCACAAACCGAAAACCTGTGCAGCCAATTCCAAAGGATAAGCCATCATCAGCACACTAGCTAATGCTGCACCACTCCAACCATACTGACTTAACCAGTAAAAACCTTTACCACCTGTTACCCTATACAACAGACGAGTAATTAGCAAACCGATGACAGTACCGTAGCAGCGCATACACACAGCCATAATATATGGGGATGCTAAATCTAAGCCCATACTCGGTTGCGGACACACATGATTACCCATAAAGTAAATGATGCTGGCAATTCCCCCAAGCAAAGACACTCCAGATGCAGCTAAAAAGGGGGCAGTTATAGGGCCGACAACCATCCCCGCTAGTATAATGTCAGCAATCAAACTGACCCAATTGACATTTTTGGCAGATTGTAGCTGCTGGGCGAAAACGGTTCTTTGCATAAAATATCTTTTTTTGTATTGCTTTTTTGTCTTTTTTAATATATTTACATATCTATAGGACTCTTATTTGATTTTGAATCAAGTCCATACAACTCAAAAAGGGTAATTTCCTATTTCCTACTCTCCAAAGTCACTTGCTCCGCTTATGGAAACCCCAAGACCAGACTGGCTCCTCCCTACCTAATAGAGAATATGTTAGATAAAAAAATATTGACAAATACTGAAAATCAATCTTTCCAGCCTCAAGAATTCTTTAATGACCAATGGAAAGTCTACCAGAAAATACTCGACAACAATTACATGGGACACCATGAAATTTATTCTATATTGCAGGAATTGCTGCTTGGCTACTTCCAACAACCCTTTAGAATGCTTGATTTGGGATGTGGCGATGCTAGTTTTACTGCTCAGGCTTTGTTAAATAGTACTATTACTTTATATCAAGGAATAGACTTATCCATACCTGCGCTAGAGATTGCTAAGGATAACATGGCAAAGATTCAATGCGACACAACCTTTATTCAAGGTGATTTTTCTCAATTTGTTCCTGAATTAATATTAACTCAAAGCAATAGCTTCGATGCCATTCTCAGTTCTTTTGCTCTCCACCACTTAAGTCTTGAACAAAAGGACTTGATTATTGGTCACATTAAAAATCTTTTGACATCTAGTGGCGTTTTTATTCTCATTGACGTTTTTCGTCAAGAAGCAGAAGACCGAGAAACCTACCTG
Source organism: Nostoc sp. S4 (assembly GCA_029379225.1). Classification (GTDB taxonomy): domain Bacteria; phylum Cyanobacteriota; class Cyanobacteriia; order Cyanobacteriales; family Nostocaceae; genus Nostoc. Next base: position 202,726 of record JAQYWR010000004.1, read on the forward strand.
AGACGTTATTTAGAGGATATACAAAAAAACTGGTCTTTACTCACATCCCAAGAGTATTTGATCGTGAAAAATCATATTTCTACAAGTGATTTTCCAGAAACTCAACAATGTTTTTACGAAATTTCCCAAAAATACAGTTTTAGTAGCTTTGAGTGTCTATATGAAGATGTCCTCAATGCCACACAAGTGTTGTGTTTTTACAGGTAAATATGAAAGATAAAAGTTTGAGAATCAGTTTTAATATAGAATAATTAAGGAAACTGATATATTGAATAAAATTAAGCAAGATTTTCAAAAAAATCTCAGATTTAATTAGAATATTTATACGAAATTATAAATAACTTTCGCTTTTTTATCTTTCCTAAGTAGGTGGATAAAAATATTTTAAGCTCTATTAATCAAATCATATTTTCTCAGATTTTATTGTCCAAATTAGGAAACTATCAATACTTTCAGGTGTATTATGTAACTAAAATTAAATTTTTGTGTAATAATTTACCGCGTCTACATATTACTACCCATGAGAATAAATTACTAATCTATCTCGGGAAAGTTTTTACAAGTTACTATAAGCAACTATGTTATTGTCGGTTAAGAAATTGTTTGTTACTCAATAGCACTACTAGTAACGAAAATGACTAGCTCTCCAAATCCAGGAAATGACCAAGAACCAAGGAATCGTCGTTTGAATCTTCTCATTTTAAAACGTGCTGGTCTGGTTTTAGGAATTATTTCGCTTGGAGGAATTGCAGCTGGTGTTTGGTGGGCTAGAAATTATGTATATCAAGACCTAGCACCTTTAGTCGAGCAAAATCTCGAACAATTACTTGGGCGTCCCATAAAATTAGGAAGAGTCGAAAGTTTTTCAGTTTCTAGTTTGAGATTTGCTTCGCTGGCAATTCCAGCAACTCCTACCGATGCAGACCAATTGACAGCAAAAGCTGTAGATGTGCAGTTTTCACTTTTAGAAGTTATTTTAAGTAGAAAACTACCACTAAACGTTACATTAGTCCAGCCTAATGTTTTTATCCAACAGGATCGAGATGGTCGCTGGGTTACAGCTCAAGTTAAGAGTGGAGAAGGCAAAGGTGCGATTCAAACTGAGTTACAAACACTTCAGATAATTGATGGAAATGTGGAGTTATTACCTGCTTCTGCACCAACTAAACCGAAGGGTTCTGTAGTTATAAATCAATTTGGTGGTGTTGCAAGATTTTTACCTGAAAATAAAGGGGCTGGTTATGAAATAAATGGTCAACTCGCCAGAGGAGGTGCAGTTAAAATCTCTGGTGAAACACAATTTAAACCTCAACTAACTAATCTTAAAGTTGTAGCACAAAGTTTACAAGCATCTGATATAACTCGTTTAATTGAGTTGCCAATTACTTTGCAAGCTGGGCAAATAGATGCTGATTTAGGAGTTGAAATTCCATCAAAAGCTTCGCAAATAGCTATTACTGGTACAGCTACTCCTAATCGAGTGACTGCTCAAATTGAAAATCTTCCCCAAAAGTTTGTCAATTCTAATGGCAAAATAACATTTCAAGGTCAAACGATCGCCTTAAATAATCTGACTGCAAACTTTGGCAAAGTCCCCATCATCGCCAACGGAGCGGTTAATACCCAAACAGGTTTCAATATCTTAGCCCAGGTAAAACCAGTCACTGCTAAAAATCTCTTAGAGACGCTAAAAATAAATTCGCCAGTGGTAGCTACTGGTGAAGTGCAAGCAAATATTAAGTTACAGGGGTCACTTGTGCAGCCTGTTCTTAGCGGTAATGCAAACAACACCAAACCAATTCAAGTTGACCGCATTCAATTCAAAACTGTCAACACTGATTTTCGGTTAAACGTATCTAAAAAGACATCTCAGATTACCGTCTCAAATCTCAAATTAGTCCCCGCAGCAGGTGGTGAAATTACTGGAGGCGGTCAAGCAGCGCTGAACGATAAAGTAAAATTTAATATTCAAGCTAACGGTATATCCGGAGATGTACTGGCACGCAGCTACGGCTTGACTCCTCCAATTAGCGTTGGCAATGTCTCGGCAAAGGCAGAAATTACTGGTTCATTGGGTAAACAACCTTTGGCACTTAACGTTTCTAGCGTTCAAGTGCGGCCTCCATCTGGCGGGCAAATTGTGGGGAGTGGTCGAATTCAGCTCGCACCCCAAGGCAATGTCTTATTTAACATTCAAGCCCAAAATTTACCAGGAGATGCGATCGCCAATACAAACAATACTTCATCCTCGCTAAAAATTGGGACGATATCGGCAAATGCTAGAGTTTCTGGTACTCTCGGCAATCTGCGGACAGTAGTGCAACTGCAAGCGCCTACTGCTAGCTATCCCACTAGTGGACAAGTTGTGATTGCTCAACAAGGGCAGAATATCCGATTGCCAAGTGCTGTTTTCAACGTACTAGGCGGTAGAATCACAGCCACAGGTCGAGTTGCACAACAACGCTGGCAAGCTTTTGTCAACGCCCAAAAGTTGCAATTAAATCGTTTGCAGCAGATACCACCCCAGTTCCAGGGAGTTCTCAGCAATGCGGCATTGAATTTGTCAGGAACTACTGCTTCTTTTCAACCCTCAAACATTCAAGCCTCAGGACAAGCAAACTTGAATGTGGCGGGAGGTACAGTTAATCTGAGGAATATTAACCTGGATGGCGGTCGCTGGCAAACAGTTGCTAATGCTTCCCAAATTCAACTCAACCGATTTTCACCCCAACTGCGGGGACGGCTTAGTAGTAATGTCAAGTTGACAGGAACAACAGAATCCTTCCAGCTTGCAGATATTCGAGCCGCCGGAGAAATTAGGGCTTCACAAGGGTTAGCACAGTTAGCACAACCAGTGACAGCACAATTTCTCTGGAATGGACAGCAGATTATAGTTGAACGGGCAACAACTCCAGGAGCGATCGCTCGTGGGGCGATCGCTGTACAATTACCGCAAACGGGTACACCCCAAATTGCTGGCTTTGATTTCAATGTCATCGCAGAGAACTTTAACCTGAAAAATACAGGTTTTAAAGTTCCTGGAGATATAGCAATAGCAGGATTACTAGATTTTAATGGGCAAGTTACAGGTACTCTCGAAACTCCTCAAGCCACGGGTAATATTCGGCTGCGGAATTTTAATGTTAGTAACTTGGCATTCGACCCAGTTTTAACCGGAGACGTGAATTTTCAAGGCGGACAAGGTGCAAGACTGCAACTTGCAGGCAAACAAGACAGAATAGCAGTAAATCTGGGTGCAGATTATCGCCCGACATCATTTTTAGTCAAACGCGCTGGAGCAGTTACCACAGGCACAACCGAGGGAGATAACTTAATTATCAATGCCCAACAGTTCCCCATAGCGCTTGTTGGCAGCTTTTTACCTGATAATAGATTGAAACCTTTAGCAGGGCAATTATCGGGAAATTTAGTTGTTAATCTCAATAATTATGCAGTTGCTGGGGACGTAGCGATCGCCAATCCTCGTGTTGCTAGAGTCCGGGCAGACGAATTTCGCGGTAATATCAACTATGCCGATGGGGCTGCAAGTTTAACTAACGGTCAATTGCGGTTAGGAGGCAGCAATATAGCCTTAAGTGGAAATTTGCAAACTGGGAATGACCCCAAATTTCAAGTACAAGCTAATTTAAATCAAACTAGAATCGAGCAACTCTTACAAGCATTTAATATCTTCGACTTTCAAGACCTTGGTAGTGGTTTAGAATCTCCAACTTTAGCTGGAGCAGAAGCACTCAACACCACACCTGTGAGTTTACCAAATGCAGATTTGCAAACCCAGTTAGAGTATTTCTCCAAAATTGAAACATCCTTAGCACAACAAAAGCAGGCAGATACCCAAAAAGTACCATCTCTACCCAGCCTTGCAGAATTAACAGGTGCTTTGAGTGGGGGAATTACAGCCAGTGGTTCCTTAAAATCTGGGCTGAATGCCGACTTTAATTTTCAAGGTGATAATTGGCAATGGGGTCAATACTCGATTAATCAAGTTATTGCTAGAGGCGGTTTTGCAAATGGTGTAGTCACACTCTCACCGTTAAGTGTTGGCATCAATCAAGGATTAGTCGCTTTTTCTGGAGAGTTAGGAACCGAACAACTGTCTGGAAATTTGAATATAGCAAGTCTACCCCTGTCACTTTTACAGCCTTTTATCGCCAAATACCCGATAGATGTTACCGGTCAACTAAATGCTACAGCTAATTTGCAAGGTAGTTTAAAAGACCCTAAAGTTAACGGCTCGGCATCCCTAGCTAATGCGACTTTAAATAAGCAACCCGTACAAACAGCCCAGGTAAAGTTTGACTATAACAATGCTCGCGTGAATTTTGATACTGCGTTGCTGTTGACGGGCACACAACCTCTTGCAATTACAGGTAGCATCCCCGCTCCCTTACCTTTTGTGGCAGTAAAACCGGATAGTAATCAAATCAGCATTAACGCCAAAGTAAATAATGAAGGCTTGTCACTGTTAAATGTATTTACTAACAATCAAGTTAGTTGGGTCAATGGTGAAGGTGAAGTTGATGTCAACGTTCAAGGTACTTTAAACGAGCCAATTATCAATGGAACTGCCAGAGTCAACAATGCAACTTTTACCGCTCAAGCTTTATCCGATCCCTTAACAAATGTCACAGGAACATTGCTATTTGATGGTAGTACAGTAAATGTACAAAATATTCAAGGTAATTATAATCAAGGGCTAGTGGCTGCATCAGGAATCTTGCCGATTTTTACTCCTGAGCAAGGTGCATCTAATCCACTGACTGTATCGATAGAAAAACAACTCAATTTTAAAGTTCCAGGATTATATCAAGGTGATGTCAGCGGTGATGCCGTAATTCGGGGAACAGCACTAAAACCGGTAATTGGGGGAGAGATTGAACTGAGTAATGGTCAAGTGATTATCGGAAAATCTGCTAGTGATAGCTCAAAAGCAGCAGCTACACCACAGCCTACTTCTATTACTCTGAATACACCAGAGGTTGACACTAATGCGGCAACTACACCAGAGACTAGCAGTAATCCAGCAACTACACCAGAGACTATACCCAAGTTACCTGTGGAGTTTGCAGATTTAAAGTTGATTTTGGCCAAGGATGTTCGGGTTACGAGTCAGTCTCTATTTAGCTTTGTACCCGGAGGAGCGGCATTGAGTCAACCTCTACTCAGCTTTGACGCCAAAGGCGACTTGACTATCAATGGTACTTTAGCCAAGCCCCTCCCTCAAGGACTCATCCGTTTAACAGGAGGACGGCTGAGCTTATTTACAACTGAGTTTACCTTGGCGCGGGGCTACGAACAAACAGCGCGGTTTACTCCCAGTCAAGGACTTGACCCTACCCTCGATGTTCGATTGGAGGCAATTGTACCTGAGGCATCGGCAACGAGCAATCGAATTTTGGAATCACCTTTGTCTGCGGAAATCAGCGATGCTTCTGTAAATAACTTTGGTACTTTACGTACTGTTCGCGTGCAAGCAAGGGCGACAGGAAAAGCTAGTGAATTAGCAGATAATCTGGAACTGACGAGCGAACCTAGCCGAAGCAGAGGAGAAATCGTTGCTTTACTGGGTGGTTCGATTCTAGGTTCTTTGAGTCAACCAGGAGATTTAACACAAGGATTGACTAATTTCGCCAGCTCTACTATTTTAGGAAGTCTGCAAGGAACTATAACAGCGATCGGACGAACTGTTGGTTTTAGCGAATTTCGGATATATCCTACCCCTACCACAAATGAAGAATCAAGGAGATCTTCGGTTCTTGATTTGTCAGCAGAGGGTGTGTTTGATGTCAGTCGGAACTTTTCTGTCTCTTTATCACGCGCTTTTTCTACCAATGAGTCTTTCCGTTATAATGTGCTTTACCGTCTCAATGACGAAATTCTGATGCGCGGCTCAACTAATTTGGATGATGAGAGTCTATTCTCAGTCGAGTATGAAACTCGATTTTAGTTGATGTGTATAAATGTTCTGGCAATTAACCATCATAAAAGCGGAGGTAGGATGATATCTAAAATCAACTACATCCTTCTACATATTCAACTTCAGGCAGTTTCCCAGACCGAAACTGAGTCACACGCTTACCATCAGTCTCAAATACTACACGATATTTTTGGTCAGATTGCTCTTTTGGTACAAATGTCAAGTAGTGGCCACCTTGGACATAGTTGTGAGGAGTAACTTTAATTTGTCCTGGATAGAGGGATTTAATCCGCGCTTCCGTATCACCAATTTTTGCACCTTTTAAAGTAGTAATTTTGCTATTTTTCCACACATCTACTCTGGAAATACGACCTTCTGTCAACATAAATCCAAGATTTTTTGGTTCCCATTCTGGCTTTAGGTAATAGCAACTGTTATTCGGTGAATCTCCAACTAGTTGAGTACCAGCAGCTTTACTTGCTTGAGAGGCAGTCATTCCAACTTGAATCGAACCAATACCATTAATGGATAATTTTGATTGATTTGTCAGTTTTGTCTGAGCGATGACTGTTCCTACAGTTATAGATGAAAAAGCAAGAATTAAGGTTGCAAGAGTTAATAATTTAGCTTTACTATTCATTTGCTGGAAATAAAACGGGTAGATATTTATCTACAAGAGCTATGTTGCCAGTTTCGGATTTTTATTTGGTTATAATCACATTATTAAGCTAAGTTGTCTATTTTTAGGTAGCTATCACCACAACCGCGTCGAGGTTTGAGAAGGTGAATTATGTGCAACCTGAGTTACTTTTAAATCAATAGGGACAAATGAGCTGTGAAACTAATCAAACACAAGCGGTTAAACTATATCGAAAAGCATTGCTTCTATCAAAATGGTTAACCGTCTATTGATGACTGTTAACTGATAACTGCCAACTACCAAGTTTTATGTATAATTACAATCCCTTAGACTGCCTACCTTCATCGGCAGAATTACCAGATTCTGATGATACCCCTGTGGATAACGAACTGCAAATATTAATTCCCAGTTTATTGTTAGCCATCTTAGCTTCGATTTGGCAAACGCGTGATGACTGGTTTTTCGGTATCAATATGGGGATTTACTATACACCGTTAAAACCTGCCATAGTCCCCGATGGGTTTTTGAGTTTGGATGTTGAACGTTTTGTGGGAGAAAATGGACGTTCTAGTTACGTTTTCTGGGAAGAAGAAGGGATTGCGCCCATTTTAGCTTTAGAGGTGGTTTCTCAAACTTATAATGGCGAATATGAACAAAAGAAAACAGATTATGCTCAATTAGGCATTTTATCTATGCCATTTATGCACCAACGCGGCTACGTCGTAAGCGTCAACGTTTAAAAGTTTATCGCTTAGTTGAAGGCAGGTATATTTTACAATTAGGCGATCAAATTTGGATGCCGGAAATTGGTTTAGGTATAGGACGAGAACAAGGTACTTATCAAGGAAGAATACGAGAATGGCTGTTTTGGTATGACCAAGATGGTAACAAATACCAAACTCCAGAAGAGGTAAATGCACAACAGCAACAACAGCTAGAACAAACTCAGCAGCAGCTTCAAGAACTTTTAGCCAGATTGCAACAACAAGGAATTGACCCAAATTTACTATGAACCCACATTCCGCACCCAAAACTGGCATACAGAGGCAGCAGTAAGTAAATCAAGAAATATAGTAAAAATTAATATATAAATATACATAAAAAAAGCTAGCAGTAAAAATTAGGGTAAAAGTCAAAAAATAAATAAAATAGTAGGACAACACCCTGACATTAAGCGTGAATTATCAAAATTTATACGATCGCATTCCATAAAAAAATGAGGATGGCACATACCATCCTCATTTGATTTTTTGCTTATTTGTAGGTATTAACCTAAAAGAGTCAACTATTACAGTTGCGGTACGTACTGCTGCTTCTCAGGCACTTCAGCATACTCAGCGACAATCTGACGGAATTCTTCGCCGTCAATGGTTTCTTTTTCGATGAGCAGATCGACTAAGCGATCGGTGACGGTACGATGGTCGCGGATAATCTTCTTAGCATTTTCGTAGCAATCTTCGACGATCGCTCTAACTTGAGCATCAATCCGAGAAGCGATCGCTTCGGAATAATCGGATCTAGTCATCCAGTCACGACCTAAGAACACTTCTCCCTGTTGGCTTTCTAGCGACAGTGGGCCTAAATCGGACATCCCAAACCGGGTTACCATTTGCCGCGCCATTCCTGAAAGCTGTTGCAAGTCTCCACCAGCGCCAGTGGTTACTTCCGCAGCGCCAAAAATCACCTCTTCAGCGGCGCGACCACCCAAAGCACCAGTAATCCTGGCTTTTAATTGGGAACGAGAAATTAGCCCTTGTTCTTCGTCGGGAGTAAACCAGGTCAAACCTTGTGCTTGTCCGCGTGGAATCAAGGTAACTTTCTGCACTGGGTCATGGTCTTTTAACAAAGTCCCTATTAAAGCGTGTCCAATTTCATGGTAAGCAATTAAGCGCTTGCTTTTGCTGTCTACCAATGGAGTACCTTCCATCCCAGCGACTACCCGATCCACCGCATCATCAATTTCGCGAATGGTGATACCTTCTTTGCGTCTTCTGGCGGTGAGAATTGCCGCTTCGTTGAGTAAGTTGGCTAAATCAGCACCAGTGAATCCAGGAGTGCGGCGAGCGATCGCTTCTAAGGATACGCTAGGATCTAGTTTCTTGTTGCGCGCATGAACTTGTAAGATTTCCAAACGCCCTTTGATGTCGGGTGAATCTACTGTTACTTGGCGGTCAAAGCGACCGGGACGCAACAATGCAGCGTCTAATACGTCGGGACGGTTGGTAGCAGCAATAATAATGATGCCTGTGTTACCTTCAAACCCATCCATCTCAGTCAGCAGTTGGTTGAGGGTTTGCTCTCTTTCATCGTTACCGCCACCGATACCAGCACCCCGTTGTCTACCTACAGCGTCGATTTCATCGATGAAGATGATACAGGGGGCGTTGTCTTTAGCTTTCTTGAACAAATCGCGGACGCGGGATGCACCCACACCAACGAACATTTCCACGAATTCCGAACCAGAAATACTGAAGAAAGGTACGCCTGCTTCGCCAGCGATCGCTTTTGCTAATAAAGTTTTACCAGTTCCGGGCGGCCCGACTAACAGCACTCCTTTAGGAATACGGGCGCCGACAGCGGTAAATCTTTCTGGCTGTTTGAGGAAGGTGACAACTTCTTGGAGTTCTTCCTTGGCTTCTTCAATCCCGGCTACGTCATCAAATTTGACTCCAGTTTTTGCCTCCATTTGGAAACGGGCGCGGGACTTGCCGAAGTTCATTGCTTGACCAGGGCCGCCAGGAAGGTTGCTAGAACGCCGGAACAAAAAGAATAACCCAGTAATCAATAAAATTGGAAATATCAGATTGCCCAATAATCCCCAAATTGCGCCATCATTCCGCATGGGGTGAGCATCGAAACTAATTCCCTTTTCTTTAAGCTTGCTAATTAACTCAGGGGCGTTAACAGGCAGATCCACGCGCCACCTTTGAATGTGATTTTCAATATCCGGGTCGCGGGCTTCTAAAATTGCTGTCCTACCGCCTTCATACAGATCCACACTGGTGACGCGATCGGCATCCAAGTACTCCAGGAAGCGACCATAGGTCATCCGGGTATTGGCTGCATTTTTACTCATGTCCGCAGGCGCACCTGCAAAAGCCCCTTGCCAGAAGAAAAAGCCAATTACCAAAGCAGGCAAGGTCCAGAGTACCAGGACTTTCCAAGAGAATTTCATCTTAATTTGCCTCTAGATGCCTATACAACTCATTAGCCTTAGTAACCGAATGGTTTATCATTGTGTCACTTTGAGGCCTTAAACGGATGTTCATAAATCCATTTTGTTTAATTTGACTTCTGATATGCACTGTCATACAAGCTCTAGGCTATTATGGCTATGCCAAGAAGAATCTTAATTAAAGTTAACTTAATTTTAATACAATATTGCACGAGAAAAGAAACAGCAAAGGTAGTAAACACACAAGGAGATAACCACATAAGTCGTTACCGCCGACTTGTGGCACTCAAAACTTCTGTTAAGACAGATGCTCTTGCTAGCTTACCTAAGAGCAGCGATATCGAGAATAAGGAGAATAACTCCTTACCGAAAAAGACAGCAAACATCTTTGGCGAGGCTCAACAAGAGCCAGTGCGTTGCGGTGGTTCCCTCCGTTGTTTGCTCTTAGCGTTCTTGTAGGGTAGCAACTGGCGTTCATTAGTCAACAGTCAATACTTTCAATACCCTACTTAACTTCTGTAATTTGTAAAGTGTAAGGAAGATACTTGCCTTTCTCGTAGGAACCAACCCAAATTTGGTAAGTTCCAGCTAGCCACTCACCAACAATGCCAGCATTCTTACCATTAAAATCGTCATTGCACCAAGTACCACCGGGTCCCTTAATAATTATGGTGGTGTCTTCAGGGCTTTCAACTTGTAGCTTTAGGTAGTCAAATTTACTTGTTAATACTAATGTGTGGTCTGTTGTTTCATCAACAAATCCAGTACAAGGACCGGTGACTGTTTCAGTTCTACCAGCTACTTGATTTGCAGATATTGAGCCACCACTCATGCCACGAACTGTTAGTGGGTCTGGGGAAAACTGAGGGCTAATAGTAAGGTCTCCAAATATCGTTGGCGCTTCTTGGGCATCAGTTATGACATTAACTGAAGTGATGAAGAGCGTAACTATCATCAACGATAATCTCATCCCTCTTTTGAGCGCTTTTGTCGGCATTGTAATTAGGTTTGCTTCTAAGTGTTTTTGAAGACATGGATTTTACACACCAAGTTCCCAATATGAGGAGAATTGACTACCTGTTTGAGTTTAAAGGGGGAATAGTGAGTAGGGAGATGAGGAGATAGGGAAGTCTGGGAGGTGTGGGAGGATGGGGAAAAAATCTTTCCCCCCTCTCTCCCCACACTCCCCACACTTCCCTGTGCTTCTCCATCTCCCTACTTCCCACTCTGTTAGAATCGCTAATTGGCTTGCGTTATTGCTGTACTTAAGCGCGGTCGATCTAAACCAATCTGATTGAGTAGTAACCAAGATTGGATGAGGTCAGGGCCATGAACGTCTCCAGTTAAAGCTGCTCTAAGCGATCGCATTACTAAGCCTTTTTTTACTTTTTGCTCTTTGACCGCTTGTTTAATAATGTCTTGAGCAGATTCCTCCGAAAGTTGTGGCTGATTTTGCAAAGCTGTGACAATCCCCTCCAGGACAGCAGCAGAACCTTCTTGCTTGAGTTGGGTATTGGCTTCGTCGCTAAATTCAACTGTGTCGCTGAAAAATAATAGACTCATACCTACAGCATCTACCAATCGAGTCAAGCTTTGGCTAATTAAAGCTACTAGCTGTTCTAACCAGGGGCGAGTGCGTCCACCATCAAATTTATACCCAGATGCTTGCCAATAGGGTATGAGTAAATCTGTGAGTTGCTCTACAGGCATATTGTGAATATACTGACTGTTCAACCAATCCAACTTGTCCCAGTCAAATTTTGCACCTGCTTTATTGACGCGCTCAAAGCTAAACTCCTTAGCTGCTGTTTCTAAGGTAAATATTTCTTGGGTTGAATCTGGTGGCGACCAACCAAGTAATGTCATGTAATTCACCAAGCCTTCGGCAGTAAAGCCCATTTGCTGAAAGTCACAAATGGAAGTGACGCCATCCCGCTTGGAAAGCTTGCGTCCATCCTTGTTTAAAATCAGTGGCGAATGAGCAAACTCTGGAATTTTTGCCCCCAAAGCTTCATACAACAAAATTTGCTTGGCTGTATTGGCGATGTGGTCTTCTCCCCGAATCACATGGGTGATTTGCATATCTATATCATCCACTACAACTACAAAGTTGTATAAAGGTTGACCGCTTTCCTCTTCTGAGGCGCGCGCGATAACCATATCACCACCTAAATCGCTACCTCGCCAAGACATTTTTCCGCGCACTAGGTCGTTCCAGATAATTTCCCGCTCATCTTCGATTTTGAAGCGAATCACAGAAGAACGACCTTCTGCTTCAAAAGCGGCGCGTTGTTCTGAGGTGAGGTTGCGATGACGGTTGTCATAGCGGGGAGCTTCACCTCTAGCCTTCTGAGCTTCTCGCAGAGCCTCTAGTTCTTCGGGGGTGGTGTAGCAGCGATAAGCTAATCCTTCATCTAGCAGTTTTTGTACTGCTTGTTTATAAAGATCCAGGCGTTGGGATTGAAAAAATGGCCCTTCATCCCAGTTCAATCCTAGCCAGCGCAGTCCTTGAAGGATATTTTCAGTGTATTCAGGACGCGATCGCTCTAGGTCTGTGTCTTCTACTCTAAGAATGAACTTCCCGCCGTGGTGATGGGCGAATAACCAGTTAAATACAGCCGTTCTCGCTGTACCAATATGTAAATTTCCAGTCGGACTCGGCGCAATTCGGACTCTAACAGTCACAGTTAATTCTCTCTTTTACAAAGCATGAATAAATGTAGCTTATATTTAAACTCTAAGCCCTGAGTCCGTAGAGATACGATTGCTCACCTCTGTACTAAATTATCGTAATACCAGATAACTCAGTTGAAATCTTCCGACACTCAACAGTCAACACTCTTTATTTATAATTTATAACGGGACTGACGGGGCTCGAACCCGCAACTTCCGCCGTGACAGGGCGGTGCTCTAACCAATTGAACTACAGTCCCTTGATGGCAACTTTGCTATTGTCGCTATTTTATTTGTAATTGTCAAGGGTTTTTCAGCGAACAATGAGGAACTATTAAACCGACCCGGACAATACAACCTGAGGCTTTGATTCTAGATGTTGCAATATCCGGGATTGGATTTGTGTATACTGCTGCTTTAATAGCTGTTTACTCAAGTGGGGTTGAGAAGTGGGTGGTAGGTTGTGGCTCTGTTCCACCCAAGTTTTTAAGATTTGCCGCTGAGTCGGGTCAATGCGACTGCTGAGAACATTAGCACAGGAATGTGGTGCTTCCAGACTAAAGAAAATCAACGGGTAACGTTCATTTTCGGCCAGCAAACTCACCAATCTACGATTTTGAAGATTTTGCATATCTAAGTAGCAAGGTAGCCACTTAGGGGCTAGTTCCCGATGATAGAGTACAGTCACCCACAACAGCATTGGGTGGGGGGATGTGATGAAAATAAATTGATTGTAACGGGTAGCAAGAGCATAGTTTTTGATTTCTAATTTTGGCAGCATTAACCATAGTGCTGCTACAGATTTTTGTCCGGTGTCTACAAGCTGGGGAAAAACAATTTCTTGAATTGGTTTATTCTCAGGCCAGGAAAGTTGGCGACAGGTTTGTTCTAATATGATTGTTAAGCCAGAATCTAAGGGACGGCTGAGAATGGATCTAGAAGCTAGAGTTGTAGGTAAACTCGGACAACTAGATTGTTCTAAACTATTAATAACTTGTAAAATTTGAGCGATATTTTGTGGGCGATCGCTTGCTTTTTTAGCCAGACAAGCCATGATTAAACTATTGAGTTTTTGAGGTAATTTCAGAGTGAGTTTTACATCTGCGAGCGTTTTTGGTGGTTCAAAGTGATGGGCTTTATACCAAGCACCAAAGTAGTCAGTTTCCGGTTGCCAAGGTTTTTTGCCTGTGAGCATTTCAAACATCATCACACCCAGGCTATAAATATCAGAGCGACCATCTAATTTTTCCCCATCTAGTTGTTCTGGAGAACAATAGGGCAAAGTTCCATTAAACCCTCTACTGGTACTGGCTGTTGATGTATAATTTAAAAATTTAGCAATACCAAAATCTAAGATTTTAACTAAATGGCCTAATATTGGCTCGGGAATAACTAATATATTTGCAGGTTTAATATCTCTATGAACTAACGGACAAATTTTGCCATCAATATTAATGCCTTGATGGGCAGACTGTAAACCCAAACAAATTTGTCGGCAGATAGTCAAAAACATCGGCAAGGATAACGGAATTAAATCCTTTAAACTCTTCCCGGATAGATATTCCATGACGTAGTATGGTTTTCCTTTGTCACTAACACCATAATCATACGCCCGCACAATATGTACGCTTTTTTGACTCAAAGCTGCACTCATTAAAGCTTCACGAGCAAAATCTTGTTGCATTTTACTATCAACAACAGTTTGAGTCAAAAACTTGATAGCAACTGGCGTCCCTCCTAACAAAATATCATTTGCTAAAAAAACTTCCCCCATACCACCGCTGCCAATTAATTGCTTGAGTTGATAACGATTGGCAAGCAAGCCCGTACTAATAGAAGATGTAAATGGGCTTTGATTCACTTTAATAACCTCTGAGCTTTAATCTATTTATAATAAATAATATGCAGAGAAACATCTTAATAAAACTAGTTAATATTTTTAGAAATTTAAAAATTAAATATTAATGAAATAAAAAAATTTTAAAATTATTTCCCAAAATTTTGTCATTCTCTTCTTTAAACTTTCTTTTTCAGCTTTTTGCTTTGAAATTAATTTTCTTAAAATATCTATTTTTAGCTTTTCATACTCTATTTTGAGAAGATTTTTAGCTTCTTTAGGTAAAATTGATTCATTTACTTGTTGACTGACATTTAACCAATCTATAAGTTGTTGCCGTTGGTTAGCTGTGAGACTTAAAGTTCTGACATGAGAACAACAGTTAGGATCTTCTAAAGGAAAGAATAGTAGATGATAGTAACCTACTTCTGCTAAACTACGCGCTATATTCTGCCCTTTATAATCTTTTAAATCCAAAAAATAAGGTAACCATTTCGTTAGAGAAGGTTCAGTATCATACAGGACTGTTACCCACAATAACATTGGGTATATATTTATTTTACTTAAAAATTCTGTACCATGTACTTTATCAAAAAATTTTGCAATTTCTTGTTTTGGCAGCATTGCCCAAAAAGTTGGTATAGTTCTTTGAGGAGTATGTAATAAATGAGGAAATCCAATTGGTGCGACTGGTTTATTTTTCGGCCAATTTTTCTGTAAACACTCTTTTTCTGATAAAAATGTAGCAGGAACTAATTGTACAGGTAATGAGATTTCAATATTATCATTACTATCAGTATCACTATCTTTAATCTGGCTATTTACCTTTGCTAATTCGTTTAATATTTGGTTGATATTTTGAGGGCGATCGCTTACTTCTTTAGCTAAACAGCTCATTAAAATTTTTTGTAATATCTGGGGAATTTTTACTTGAGGATTTACTTCTTCAACTGGAGGCGGTATTTGAAAACGATGTGCTTGATACCAACTACCAAATGAGTTACTTTTTGTCTGAAATGGATGTTTACCTGTTAACATTTCAAACATCAATACTCCCAAACTATAAATATCAGAGCGGATATCCAACAGTTTGCGTCCTTCCATGTGTTCTGGAGAACAATAAGGCAAACTGCCGATAAAAGAATCTGTCAGAGTCATGCCACTTCGCTCTGTTAAAAACTTGGCAATCCCAAAATCGAGAATTTTGACAATTTCTCCTTTTCCATCTTGATTCAGAAATATATTTTCTGGTTTGATATCCCTGTGAACAATCGGATAAATTTCTCCTTTGAGGCTAATACCTTGGTGGGCACATTGCAAACCTAAACAAATTTGATGAGTAATCTCTAAAAACTTCGATATTGTTAAAGGTTGGACTTTTAAAATCTGTTTGAGATTTTTGCCTTGAAGATATTCCATTACATAAAAAGGAATTTTATCTTCAGTTACACCGTAACTTAAAATCCGAACAATATGTTTGCTCTTACGACCCAATTGAGCACCAATAAAAATCTCTCTGGCAAAGCGTTGAGACATTTGCTGGTTAGCTAAACTGAGTGATAAAATTTTGACTGCGATAGGCATCCTGCCTTTAGCAGTATCTTCTGCTAGGTAAACTCTACCCATTCCTCCTTTACCAATTAAATCTCTGATTAAATAGCGATTATTTAAAAGTTGTCCAATGTAATTGTCTAATTCTACTTTTTGCCCTACCATATTCTCAATTTCTTTGGGTTTCATAAAAATAAATTATTAAAAATATTGTTGGCAAAATACTTAAATCAGTTTAATTAATTAAAAATTTTATTATAAAATTGAGATTATTTATTTAAATACACAACATAATAATTTCAGAAAATCCTGTAAAAAGTTTTTTCTTAAACATCGATTGCCTATCTGCAAAAGCTCTTACACATTATGTAACATATTTATTAAGAAACACGGCTGAGAAATTACACTGAAAGTATAAATAAGCTAGATAAAATTACCTGGTATATTCCGTGAATACACAGTAACAACCAGGAAAAACTAAATAGCAGTAAAAGTAATTACTTAAACTCTGTACGATTAACGATTGAGATTTGGCAGGAAACGGCGTAAAAATCTAATTAGTGGTGTTTCAATTTTGATTTTAAAAGCTAAGAATTCGGTGCGTTCAATGGAGTTAAAATTATTGTCACTGACGAGAATTAATGAGCGCTGTCCATCAGGTAATTTAGGGCCAAGAGTTAAGCCTTCAATATTATCTAGGACTACATCTATAGTTCTCAAATCTAATAAAAGTTTTTTCTCAACTGGTTTAATATTTTTAGAGTCAACTGCTAAAAGACTATTAATATTGTGAATATCATCGGCTCCATCTAAAGAAACTTGAAACAGAGAAACAGCAAATCCTATACCAGTAAAAGACCGTTCTAAACTTAAGAAGTGTCCTTGATTATCAAGAGCAAGTAAATCAGGTAATCCACTAGCAAACTTACCTGTCAGATTCAAAAACGGTGCTACTGGTTGAGTTTGGTAAAGAAATTCCTGTTCTGGCTGCTTGCTAAATAAGTTATATTGCAAAATCCGACAAGGACTGCCGATGTTAGGTTGAGCAGCTGAACCATCTTGAATTAGAGCATTTTCTGTGGCTGTGAATAGATGCTTTCGATCGGGTGTGATGGTGAGGCTTTCAAAAGCCAAATTGTTACGAATACCTTGTTGACGATTTTTATCTGGTAAAAACTTGTTTGGTATGAGAAGTGTTGTAATTTCTCTACCAGAAGAGAGTGAGAATTCTTTAATAAAAGGATTAATTAATTTATTAACATCGCCTTCAGAAGAAATAAATACAGAATCTTTATTAGTTAAAGCTATGCCTTCTGTATCAGTTTGACCAGGTAGAAATTTTTCACTATTTTTATTTAATAAGCTGGTAACATTAATAATAGCAATTCCATTTTTTTGTAAAGAACCCTTACTTAAGTCAATTTTTAAAGTATAGAAACGGGTATTACCTTTTTGTCCCCGGTCATCAGAAATAGCATAATAAAGATTATTTTTCGCATCATAGGTGATTCCAGATAAACCTCCTACTTCAGTTTTTTTGAAAATTAATTTTTTTGGTAAAGTAACTTCTCCAATAAATTTTATACTACTGATTTCAACAGCGTTTGATGGTAAGTTTGTGAAGAAGAGACTGATAATTAGAATTGGGATCAAAAAGTAAATAATTCGTGGGAATACAAAAACTTTTTTAATTAACCGCATAGAAAGCTATTGCTAAATTATCAAATGGACTGGGTAATCATATCCAAAATTATGTCCGAGAGTATTACCCACAGACAAATTTTGTCACAATTTCCTAGTACTCAGTAGTTTGTACCTTTTACTTTGGGAAAATAGGGAGTGGAGAGTAAAAATTTCTAAATTATCTAAATGAGATAAGTAAGTCCGCACAATAAAACTAAACTATGTGAAGAAAAATTAATTAGACTAAAACTCTTTTTCCTCCTGCCTCCAGCAAGAACTGCTTTACCTCAACAATAAATTTTCCTGCCTACTTACAAATTGCTCATTAGTCATTATTCATCGATTATTTCTTCTACACTATCCATCTCCCCACTGCCTACTATGAATCATTAACTAAGCAAGTTGCCAAGCATATTCATCGTGAAAAAACTGAACCAGCCAGTCTTTGACTACCCTGGTGGCACAACAGTCATCTTCGTTGTAGCTTTGGATACTTTCTAATAAAGTGCGATCGCCTGTTTTTAACCATTGCTCATACCAGTAAATACACTTAGCACCGCTAGCTTCTTTGTTGCGCCACTCAAATCCTAACCAACGAGCGATCGCTTTGAGGGCATAGCTTTCTACAGGTAATGCGACACTTTGGGTTAATTGTTCGTATATATCGACAAATCGATTCAGTACAGGACGTACACTGGAGTAGGGAGTATTATAAAGCTTTGCGAGCCGTTTGACTGTATCAAATTCATAGACACAAAAATGATAAATTGGTGCTTGGGGATATTGCCAAACTAAATTCAAAAATTGCTGCCAAACTAATTCTTCGTCTTCTGGTTTTTCTGCTAAAAAAGAATAAAATTGTTCTGTGTTGGCAAGTCTATCAACCACTAAAACCCCCAACAAATAATTTAAATCCAAGTCTGGTTGTGCCTCAATATCAAAGTAAAGCTCTATGGGCGCTGTGAATGTAATATTTTCCTTTGGTAGGGGGTACGGTAAGATTAAAGGTCGATTTTGGAGTACAGATTGAGCTTGTACTACCAGCTTTGGTGCTACTTCACTATCAAAACCAACCAGGTTTTCGAGAATGGTGGGACTAGTGTTGGCGAGAGATTCGAGTGTAGTTATGTCTAAAGTTTGCAGTTGAGCGTAACGAATGGGTGTTACGCCTGGTAACAGTGAGAGATGTTGCTGAGTTTGAGCGATCGCATAGCATTGACTATACCAATGACAAAGATTGCACTTTTGCCGAGAAATAAACATTTCTGGCGGATTTGGCAACTCTAAAACTTGAATAAATTCCTCCAGAATTTGCTGCATCTGGGGCGTCCATTTAAACAGATCCACCTCATAACTAGTGTTTTTAGCTCGCAAAATCAGCAAAGCTGTTTCGGGTATAATTCCTTGGACTGTTGCCAACACTTGAGCATGAAACGCGGCCACAACTTGATATTCTTGTTTGGGACGCTTACCGAGTTCAATATTAGCCGGGACATACATCCAATCTCCAAAATGAGATTGTCCTGGCTGTTTAACAAGTAAATCTGGACGACTCAGTAAGGTGTATCCTTCAGAATAAGTTGCTAACAACACTCCTTTGTAGATGTACTCAACCCCTCGTTGCATCAATTCTAAAGTTGTTTTTTGTGCGGCTTTCCAGTTTCCAGATGGATAATCTGGCTGGTGATAAGTCAGCTGAGCCAAATTACTCAGTTGATGAGCGATTTTGTCCTGTTGTAGTTTAAAAAGCAGTTCATTAGGAGCATCACGCTGACTTTTGTCACCGTGGATATCTAAAAAAGGTCGGCGTTTACAGCGTTGGTATTGCAGTAGGAGTTCAGCATTAATTAGCATTTCTTTAAGTTAACAACAATTAGCACTCTCTGGGTGTGACTCAGATAATTAATAGTAGAGGGGGAGGTGAGCAGATGGGGAAACAATGACAAACGACAAGTGACCAATGACTAATAACTAATCCAAAATCTAAAATCCAAAATTGGTATGACCACTAGTTCTGTTGCACTAACCAGGTTGCATCGCCATCGAGAGCAATTTCCCGCTTTAGCAAATAAGACTTATTTTAATTATGGAGGACAAGGGCCGATGCCCCGTGGGGCTATGGATGCGATCGCTCAAACTGAAGCTCATATTCAGCATATAGGCCCTTTTGGTTATGAGGTGTATCGCTGGATCAAACCACAAGTGGAAGCTGCAAGAGTTGCGATCGCTTCGGAGTTACAGATACCAACTGAGACAATAACCCTGACTGAGAATGTCACTGTTGGCTGTAATATTGCTATGTGGGGTATAGAGTGGCGTGCTGGCGACCACATACTGCTCTCAGACTGCGAACACCCAGGCGTGATTGCCACAGCCCAAGAAATCGGTAGGCGATTCGCTACAGAAGTTACTACTTGTCCCCTGGAGGCGACTTTAAATGAAGGCGACCCTGTAAAAGTTATTAGCGAACACTTGCGTCCCAATACCCGCCTAGTAGTCTTGAGTCATGTTTTATGGAATACAGGTCAAGTTTTACCTCTAGATAAAATTGCCCAATTATGTCGAAATAATCATTCTGCACTGTTAATAGATGCTGCCCAATCTGTTGGTTCGTTACCTTTAAATTTGACCGAATTGGGGGTGGATTTTTATGCTTTTACTGGTCATAAATGGTTATGCGGCCCTGCTGGTGCAGGTGGTTTGTATGTACGACCAGAAGCGCGAGAAAGCCTCAAACCGACATTTATTGGCTATAGTGGCATTGTTGTCGATAGTCAAGCTCAGCCTGTGGATTGGCTTCCAGATGGGCGAAGATATGAAGTCTCTACCATAGCTTCTTCTTTGTATGTCGGGTTAGAGTCAGCGATCGCTATCCATCAACAATGGGGAACCTCACAGGAACGTTACGAGCAAATTTGTCACAACAGTGAGTACCTTTGGCGACAGTTAACAGCATTAGCTAATGTTAAATGTCTGCGAACTTCCCCACCAGAAAGCGGTTTAGTCTCTTTTCAACTGACAAGTAACCAGCCCCAAGCTAATCTCAAATTAGTGCAATTTTTAGAGTCGCAAAAAATCTTAACTCGGACAATTGCCAATCCAAACTGTATCCGGGCTACTGTCCATTACTTTACTTTAGAATCGGAAATCGACCAATTAATTGAGACAATTCAAAGTTTTTGCCAAACTAATTAACAGTTAATAACTAACAATTAGGAGTTGGAATTATCATTCTAACTCCTAATGACCAATGGAAAACTTTAAACTTAAAAATGGAACGCCCAATTTTATATTTAGCCATAACTAATCACGGCTTTGGTCATGCTACCCGTATGGCTTCTGTCGCTGCAACAATTCAAAAGTTCTGTCCAGAAGTTCTGCTAATTATAGTAACCACTGCGCCACGCTGGTTGTTAGAATGCTATATAGAAAACGATTTTATCTATCGTCCCCGTGCATTTGATTTAGGTGTAGTGCAAGCTGATAGTTTGACAATGGATAAAGCAGCGACTTTAGAAAAGTTGCTAGATATTAAAAAACATCAAAATTCCTTAATTACCTCAGAAGCCAATTTTATCCGTCAAAATCGCGTTAATCTCATCTTGGCAGATATTCCTTTTCTTGCTCCTGGCTTTGCCAAAGCTGCAAATATTCCCTGCTGGATGATGAGTAATTTTGGCTGGGATTTTATCTACCGAGATTGGGGAAGTGAATGGAACGCAGTTGCAGACTGGATTAGTGATTGGTATTCAAAGTGCGATCGCCTGTTTCGTCTCCCTTTCCACGAACCAATGAAGGCTTTTAACAATATTACAGATGTTGGTTTAACAGGTGGTTCTCCCCATTATTCTCTGGATGATTTGCGCTCTATTTGGGGAATAACTACACCAGTAGAAAAAACAATTTTATTGACTTTTGGTGGCTTGGGTTTACAGCAAATTCCTTACGATCGCCTTAAGGAATTTTCAGATTGGCAATTTATTATCTTCGATCGATTTGCCCCTGATTTACCAAATTTAATAAAAATTAATGACTATAAGTACCGCCCTGTAGATTTTATGCCTATTTGTGGGCGAGTGGTTTCCAAACCTGGTTACAGTACTTTTGCTGAAGCTACAAAATTAGGAGTACCGATTGTTACTCTTCCCCGGGAAGACTTTGCTGAAGCAAGTTTCTTAATAGAAGGTGTAACTAATTACAACCAACATCAAATTGTCACCCCTGCCGAGTTTTTTGCAGGAACTTGGGATTTTTTGTCTGAGTTACCCCAAGCAGCAAAGCAATCCCAACCAATTTCTAAGGATGGTAATGAGGCGATTGCCCAGGCTGTGATTAATTATTTACAATCAAGTTAAAATCAATCATCTGAAATCCAACAATAGACGTAACGTTGGAATTAGCCGCTTAAAATATACGTTGAGTGCTTGAAAGACAAAAGCAAGAATGTCAAGTTTTAATCACTCAGATGAATATATTATTTGCGAGTAACGCGGTATTACTAAGTTTTATAACAATTTTTCTAATTGTCACAAGATTTAGTATCTTAATTTTTTTACAAGTACTTTTCTTGAGCATCAATTTTTTGCTACTAATCTGGGCTTGATTGCCACGTAAATTTTTACTCAACCCTAATTTAGAAAAAGCAAAAAGACTATAAAAAAGAAAAACTAAAATTAATAGATGATTATTTGATGCTTTCACTTCAAGAATACCATTTACAGATGTTAGTGACTTGAGACAGACTTATAATAAGGGAACTCCAACAAATAAATTATCCCGTTTTAAGTTGATGGCTGATGACTATCTACAATTATGAACAGCAAGCAAGACAATACCGTATCTTCTCAAAAGAGTCTAGAAATAGCAGAACCGAATCTAGGTAACATTACAGCTTGATTTCACAATCTACCTAACACACCTATCATCCCCGATGTCCTAAAATAATCTATAAATGCATTGTTAAGCTTCTTTGGAAGAAAATATACTCAGTCGAACGAGCAACATGGAACAAAACAACAACAAAATCAAGTAGCTGGAACTGCTAATGAGTTTTTATTAACATCAATATTATTGTTGAAAATGAATCACTACCAAAAGCTATTAAGAATTACCACGGCTGGCAAATCTTTTTCCAATATTACTAATAAGATTGAAGCGATCGTTGCAGAGTCGGGTGTTGAAACTGGTCTTTGTACTTTATTTTTACGCCATACTTCAGCCAGTTTAGTTATCCAAGAAAATGCCGATCCTGATGTTCTTGTAGATCTAGCTAATTTTATGGCAAAACTCGTGCCAGAATCAGCTAAATATATCCACGATGCTGAAGGTGCTGATGACATGCCAGCCCATATTCGTACAGCTCTCACCCACACTTCTGAACATATCCCTATTAATCGCGGTCATTTGGTATTAGGAACTTGGCAGGGAATTTATATTTGGGAACACCGCCAACGCAGTCATTCAAGGGAATTAGTTGTCCACATTTCTGGATAGCAATTTCTCAAATTTAATTTCTTCAAGGTGTAGTTTTCTACAATTTAAATACTCTATTTTTAGAATTTATCGATTAAGGATAATACTGTAAATTTAGCTTTAATACCTATTTGACAAAAAATATAGGAATCTGGTTTGATTCCTGAAATTATTTGTGTAGGAAGGGAACAGGGAATAGGTAAAAAGCTCTGGAAGTAGTACTGAGTTTTTTTCAAAAATCAAATACTAATCCTATATCAGCATCGACAAGATATACATGTAAAATATTATGTATCAGTTTGTAAATTAAAAGTTAAGTTTATTTATAAGGATTTAAAAATTGAATTGTTTCAATATAAGCTAATATTTAGTGTCAGCTGGCTGGGCTATTTCAATTACTATGAAGCAAGAACTAACACCAACTCATACTTTACAACTTATTGATAAAATCCTTGCCCAGCACTGTGTTAAACTTTTATCACTTAATCCGAAAAAAAAAATAATCACCAGTTTTACAGAATTAGGAAATTTGATTACTGAACAAAATATCGACATCAAAATCATCACAACTCTTCAGGAAACCTTGGAATGTATAGTTTGTACTCAGTTACAAAACTTTCCAGAAAACATCTTCTGGGATTTTGATTTTCTGGTAAGTAGTATGCTCAGACAAGCTTTAGTAGCAGAAGAAGGTGCTGTTGATTTTTTAAAAATATTTGGTGAAAAGATGTTTTACCTGATGGAAATGTTCGGAATTAACACAGCAATTCGCTTCCGTTATGTTCATGATTTTATGTATGGGTTTGATTGGGCAAGATGGGTACAAAAAGATCCAAAAAATCGTGCAAAAATTGAGCCTTTTAGCTTAGTTTTTTTTGATTATTTACTCAATAAAGGTAAGGAACTGATACAACGTATTAGTCACGGTCAAATTACTTGTTATAAACTGTGTGATACAGGCTACCGCAATCCTTTCTCCTTTTCTCGCGAACCAGAAGATGAATACCGTCTGCTAACTTATCTTGCCCAGAAAGAACTAATTCCTGTAGCAGTATGGAACTGGAATGCTAGCCCTGTATGGAATAAACCTTTCCAGGAAATGCGTCAACAGATAGCATTAGAATTAGACATTCAACCACAGAAACACTGAGAAGCAATTGAATAAGAATTCAGATCGATCAGTGATGACACCACTAAATTGAGCATTTATTTATTAAACGTGAGTTCGACGGAACTAAAAAAGGGCAGGAGGTAGTGCTGGCAAATCTTTTGGGTAAATGTCAATCGAAGGTTTTTTGGGCAGATAGGTGTAAGCAGCTAAAGCAGCCATCAAATTGACTAAAAAGTTAAATACACTACGATGTCGAGAGTATTCTATTTGACAATAAAAAGAAGTCAGAATTTAGAATTGAGAATTTGTGAATTAGGCTCCACGATTGAGCTGGGAGCAGTAACAGGCTCAATAAAATTTCATTCCTCATCTTTGTGATAACCATTTTTCTCACGTTTGAGGCTTTCTTCTAAAGCTTGAATTTGTTCGCGTCTGGCTTCCAATTCCAGAGAACGCCGTGCTAAGTCTTGGTTTTGCAACGTCAGTGATTGTCGCCAATGTTCTGCTCGCTCAGCTTCATGCAGCAAGAATTCTGGTGTAATGCCGGTGGTGAGGTAGGTTTGTACTAAATGGAGTACCCAATTAGTAGCATCTTCTATTCTTTGAATATCGCCTGTGGGGGAAAGTTCGATTAAAACAAGCAAGTTCTCGCTCATGGTATTTCCCTTTCCTAGCAGAATGAAAGCCTCTTCTGGAATTATCGCCCACAAGTTATCAACTTCCTGACGCGCCAATAAACGTAACTGGTGTTGGTCTAAAAAATCGTTTTTACGTACCTGGGCTAGATATAGCATGAGAGTTACTCCGCTTCAATTCAAAATTCAAAATTCAAAATTTAAAAAATTATTTTTCATCAAAAAAGTACAAATATTAATAAGTAACTCAAAAGTTAAAATAATGAAATTGAGTCATAGTCAGAAATTTAGCTAGATAAGTTGTGCTTTGAAAAAATGTACAACAGCTTATTTGAAGGTAGGTAATGGGTAATTGGGAATTAATCACTTTTCCATTACCCATTACATGATTACAGTTATCCTAATCCATGCAGGCGATATCTACGGCAACGCCTTCAGGCGTACGCGCAGAATTTCTGCTTGTTTTTCGGCTTCTGCTAAGGTATCTCTCGCTCCTTGAACCACGTCGGCTCTAGCTTTATCAACAAAATTCGGATTGTTTAATCTGCCACTCAAAGATTGAATTTCCGCTTCGGCTTTACTTAAGCTTTTCTCTAGTTTGGCGCGTACAACTTCGATATCGACCACGCCACTGAGGGGAATTAGTACTTGTATTGTACCTGTTACACCAGCGATCGCATTTTCTGGTTCTTGTGTTTGTTGTAATTCTGTGGCTTGAAAAAACTGTCTCCATAGCTTTTGTCTAGCTTCAGCAGTCAGGAAATTTTGCCTGACAAACCAGGCTGTGTACAGAAAACCAACCATTTTAAAGAAAGTTCCAACCAGCGGAGTCTCATCAATCGTATTCGCCACATTAAAACCTAACTTAGCTAAGACAATCGCCAAAATAGTTAAACCAATTATTTTTAAACCCCTCTGAGGTTTTTTATTAGTAACAGTTTGGCTTTTTTGCTTATCAGTAATAGTTAAAGTCTCAACCTTCGCTAAATCTTTAATGTAAACCTGTCCAGCAGTAAGAATTTGTCTTTCTTTTTCACTTTCAGTTTGTAAATTAGCTGTCACCTTCACCCCTGGTTTGACATCCGCTTCAGCGCGCAAGTTCCGAATTGTGCGGATAGTATCAATTAGTAATTCAAACTGTTCTTCTAAAGCTGAATCAATTAGATTTGCATCTACTTGGGGATAAAGTTGTAAAGCTAGAGTTTGGTGGGAATCTGCTGATTGTTGGGTGAGAGTTTGCCAAATTTCCTCGGTAATATGAGGCATAAAAGGATGAAGCAGTTTTAAAATCCCTTCCAGTACGTAGGCGAGGGTTTGTTGTGCTACCCGTCGCGATGCGGGGTCTGCATCTGGCTGGAGGCGAGATTTCACCAATTCAATATATTGGTCGCAGAAATCGCCCCAAATGAACTCATATAATCCCTTTGCGGCTTCTCCTAAACCGTAGTTGTCAATGTAATTACTGGTTTGTTTGACAACTTGATTGTAGCGGGAAAGAATCCAGCGATCGCTCAATTCTGTGCTGACTGGTTGACTCAATTGTTCAGGAGTTTGTCCATCCAAGTTGATCATCACAAACCGGGCAGCATTCCACAACTTGTTAGCAAAGTTGCGCGACGCTTCTACAGATGGTGATTCATCCTTTTTGCGATCGTATTCTAACCGGATATCTTGTCCCGCCCCCGCCACTTCCTTAACTAGGGTATAGCGCAGGGCGTCAGTACCATATTTGTCAATTAATAACAATGGGTCAATACCATTACCTTTGGTCTTTGACATCTTCTGACCTTTTTCATCCAGCACTAAGCCGTGCATGTAAACGGTTTGGAAAGGCATTTTATCAGTAAAATGTCCAGCCATCATTGTCATTCTGGCTACCCAGAAAAAGATGATATCAAAGCCTGTCACCAAAGTAGTGGTAGGATAGTAAGTCGCTAAATCTTGAGTTTGTTCCGGCCAGCCCAAAGTTGAAAACGGCCAAAGTCCAGAAGAAAACCAAGTATCTAGTACATCTGGGTCTTGTTCTAACTTGACATTTTCGCCAAATTGCGCCTTAGCTTTCTCCCAAGCTTCGGCTTCCGATTTCGCCACCACAAACGGCGTGTTATCGGTAATTTGTCCATCGCTTTCACTAACAGCGTACCAAACTGGGATTTGATGCCCCCACCATAATTGGCGAGAGATACACCAATCAGTGAGTTTTACTAACCAATCACGATATACCTTCGTCCAGCGTTGGGGGACAAACTGCGGGGAGTTTTGCTGGTCGAGGAATTCTAAAGTTTTGTTAGCTAGGGGGCGAATTTTGACAAACCACTGAGTTGAAAGCAGGGGTTCAATGGGTACTTTACCGCGATCGCTGTAGGGAACGGTATGCTTATAATCTTCTATCTTCACCAGAAAACCATCTGCTTCTAGGCGAGAAACCACATTCTTCCTAGCCACAAAGCGGTCTTGTCCTTGAAATTCTCCGGCATTGGCGTTGAGAGTGCCGTCTTTATTCATAATATTTATTAACGGCAAATTGTGACGTTTACCCATCTCAAAATCGTTCGGGTCATGGGCAGGAGTTATCTTCACGCAGCCTGTGCCGAAAGTGGGGTCAACATATTCATCGCCAATAATGGGAATTTCTCGTTGTAGAATGGGCAGAGTCAGAGTTTTGCCGATGAGATGTTTGTAGCGATCGTCATTAGGATTAACTGCCACTGCTGTATCGCCGAGCATCGTTTCTGGTCGAGTCGTCGCCACTTCCACAAAACCAGAACCATCTGTAAGCGGATAACGGAAGTGCCACAGATTGCCATTAACCTCTTGATTTTCCACCTCTACATCAGACACAGCCGACTGGGAAGCTGGACACCAGTTAACTAAATATTCACCACGATAAATTAAGCCTTCCTCATAAAGGCGAGTAAATGCCTCAACAACAGCCTTGGATAAACCTTCATCTAAGGTAAACCTTTCCCGTGACCAGTCTGCCGAAACACCCAAGCGTCGCAATTGATTAACAATCGTTCCTTCAGACTCCGACTTCCATTGCCAAGCGCGTTCTAAGAATTTCTCGCGCCCCAATTCGTAGCGAGTCTTACCCTCTGTCTTGAGTTGCTTTTCCAGCATAGTATGCACAGCAATGCTGGCGTGGTCAGTTCCAGGTAGCCACAACGTATTACGTCCCTGCATTCGGTGGTAGCGCACGAGAGTATCAATCAAGGCACTTTCAAAAGCGTGACCCATGTGCAAACTGCCAGTGACATTAGGCGGCGGAATGACAATGCAGTAAGGTTCGCCGTCTTTGTTGGGGTCAGCTTTGTAAACTTGGTTATCTTCCCAGAATTTTTGCCACTTGGCTTCAGTGGAAAAAGGGTCGTAGAGACTGGGGAGATTGAGAATGGTTGCAGTCATGCGGGGCAAACTAACTATGGAAGGACTCTAATAAATTTTGCCACAGGCTTGGAGGGGGTTTTGATGACTAAGGACAAATGACCAAGGATGGTCATAAGATAATTTTCACTTTCTGATTTAGGATTGATAGACGTTAAAGGTCAGATTTAAGATATTGCTGTAATTGTTGGGTTCGCTCTTTTGTGGTATTTTCTAGGCAACCAAAGTAAATTGTAGGGGCTATAGTTCCACCCTCATATTGGCTTTCCTCAAACTCACAACTGCTATCTCGAAACTTAATCCATGCTTGTTGTACAGCAATCAATTTTTGTTTTCTATTTCTCTCTAACTTAGGCAGCAGTTGTTGATAAACTGCATTCAATTTTTTATCAGCATTTTGATAAGATAACCTACTACATTCATTAATTGCTACTTGAGTTTGAGCATTATTGCAGTTTAGCTTTTGAGCTAAATGTATTTTTGGTAAATCCGATGACGTTGTACTTGCTGTTGTCGTAGTAGGAATGTATGAACTGTTGAGAGTTAGTATATTTACTAATAAAGGCAATAAATAGTACATTTCTTTTCCCTGATACGTTAATAATTTTGGCAATTTTAGCCATTTTTCAATCGGTCGAACATCTAACACCACCTAGCCACAAAAAATCAAGGTTGGAGAAAAGCCCTTGAAATCTCTAAATCTAATAATTCAAAGTTATGGTTGGTTTGGATACTGGGTAAGTTTTCACCACGACTTTATCCTAACAACAAGCATAAATTAGTTATTAAGTCAAGAATCTTAATTTGACAAACATAAATGATTAGAATTTACAGCGATAGCTAAAAAAATGGCGTCTGTGTGCAAATCTGCTGTAGGCAAGGATGTAAAGCCTGGGTATGTTTTAGCGAATCCAAAGTGTACAGTTAGCTGCGCTTATCCATATACTATTGTAAAAGTCAGTAAGGAAAATTTTCCTTTGCTCTTTACGTACAAATGTGCAAAAATTACTTTTGCAAGAGATATCAAACAACTATAATTGACTAATCACAATGAAAATACCTCATTCTTTATTCGCTACTCTTTACTCTGATGACAGACATGATTTACTTATTTCAATATAAATTTAAGTATTTGAAAATTTAAAATATTTAAAATATTTGCTTTTTTAATATCAATCCCATTTTATGGGATTGGATAGGAAGTATTGCTTAAATAAAATATAAAATTTAGAAATTATCATCAAAAATTTAAACATTATAAATAAATAACATATAAATTTTTCTTAAAATTATAATACTTTTGTCGAAAACATTCTACTTATATATAAAATTACAACCAAAGTCTTGCGTTAAGGAATCAAAAAATTGTATTGTTTATATTGTTGAAAATTGTTTCTCACAAAAGCAATTAAGAAAAGACAAGTTCCGCATATAGAAAAAAGCATTGCCTTGGTGAATCGTGAAATCTCGATATCAAACCAAAATGTGTGTATTGTTGCTATTGACATCATTAGTAACAGAATTAACCTAAAAACGAAAAATCCAATCTTTCGTTGGTCTATGTAGTATATTTCCTACACTACACCTGTTACAGTCCCTACCTAATCATCAAGAACAGTATCGGCTAGATTTTCAGGGTTTCATCTCTCTAATCGGGGCAAGAAATCTATTCTGTGCTGGCTCAAAAAAGGGATTTCAAGCTCATTTTATCAAGGAACCGCGACCAGTAAAAAATTATGACCTCTTTAGATCCTAATTTTTTTGACATTCCAGCCAAAAGCCTAATCATCATTGACCCAGCCGTTGATGACTATAAAAAGCTAAATGGCAATAACTTGGAAGTCACCTTAAAAGACGTAGCAAATACAGAATTAGAAACGCTCGCCTCTAAAGCCCACAAGCTCTTAAAACTCCCGCCTAAGGATCTTTTAGCGCCTCCTGGTGATTTCAATCCCACTTTAGTGTTATTTTTAGCATCTGTGGCAATATTGGTGTTATCTAACTTTGGTTACTGGCTTTGGCAATGGCCGCACTGGTTGTGCTTTAGCGTTAATACTATTGCCTTGCATTGTGCGGGGACAATAATTCATGATGCTTGTCATTTATCTGCTCATCGCAATCGGATAATTAATGCCATGCTAGGACATGGTAGCGCCTTGATGCTAGGGTTTGTTTTTCCAGTATTTACCCGAGTGCATTTGCAGCATCATGCTCGTGTAAACCATCCTAAAGATGACCCAGATCATTATGTTTCTACAGGTGGCCCACTGTGGCTAATTGCGTTTCGGTTTTTGTACCATGAGGTGTTTTTCTTTCAACGACGATTGTGGCGTAAATATGAGCTATGGGAATGGTTTATTAGCCGTTTAATTGTCGTTGCAATTTTTTATATAGCAATTCAATATCATTTTTTAATGTACGTTCTTAATTTTTGGGTTGTGCCTTCTGGGATAGTAGGAATAATACTGGGTTTCTTTTTTGACTATTTGCCCCATCGTCCTTTTAGAGAACGCGATCGCTGGAAAAATGCTCGTGTATATCCTAGTCCAATTCTTAATATCTTAATTTTAGGACAGAACTACCACCTAATTCATCATTTATGGACTTGTATTCCTTGGTATAAATATCAGTCCACATACTATGTGATGAAGCCTTTATTAGATGAAAAAGGCTGTTATCAAACTTCAGGATTATTACAAAAGAAAGACTTTTTAGAGTTTATTTACGATATTTTTGTAGGAATTCGATTTGACCATCAACCAACAAAAAACAAAGATGAATCACACGATTGAGAATCACCTGTACTTTATCAGGGACTTCAAAATAAAAATATCCCATTATTAACAGTCATCAGTCATCAACTTAAAACGGGATAATTTATTTCTTCGAGTTCCCTCATGTATGAGTTTGATTTAGATAACTAGGGTCTTCAGTGCCAAGCAGCTTGTCCCAGAACCTAAAATACAAACCGTAATGTACTTTATACTTGCGATGATGTATTGAATGATGCATAGAACCAATCAGCCACTTTCCCATCCAATAGTTCTTATATGAAGTAGGAAATACCTCAAATCCAAGATGGGTAAACACAGCCCATACTGTCATAGTTATAAGTGCGGCAACTAAGGTAATAAAATGCAGTGGAACTATGAAGCTCACACCTGCAAAAAAAAGTGCTTGCATAATTGCCTCTGGCAAATCAAATGCAGAAGAGCTCCAAGGCGTTGGTTCTCCTGAACGGTGGTGTCCATAATGCATCCATTTAAAAATTAGAGGGTGGTGAAACATCCGATGGATAAAGTAAAAGTATGTATCCTGAAGAATTAACACCAGACCAAAGCTAGCTATCAAATACCACAATCCGTACTGGTGTAAATCAGTGTATAATAGCGTTGCTCCCCAAGTATACTCTGAAATTATAAACGCTCCACAAATACCAAAAATCACTGCGGAGAGTATCGATAATTCAATATCTTTTCTAATGGAAGAATTCATCAACGGTTTCAAACGCAAACTCTTGTTGGCGAGAGACTTTCCCATAACTGAATAAAAGAGCAAGTATGCTCCTCCAGCTATCAGAAAATATCGAGCAAGAGTGATAACGAAGAAGAAAAAGCAATAATACCAAAATGAGTGACTCGTCAATCAGACCTATCCCTAATATTAATTTAGTGAAATGAAAGTGCCGATTATACAGCAAATTTCAAATCAGTGAAGTATACAACCTAAGTCTGGTAGCTTAACGTCAAACCTTTTTGACTTCTGAATTCTGACGCCTTGGCAGAGCGTCTTTGCGAGGCTCCTGAATTAATAAATTATGCTCTATCAAGCAATTCACATTTAATAATCTCAGTATTTGAGAGAAAAAGCAAGAACGTATAAGACTGTTAACAGACAGGTAAAAATCTAGTTGAAATAATTACAATACAGTTAAGACAGTCAATGATGAAAAAATTGTACAACCAACGATAAAAAAATTACCCTACTCCCGACTCCTCACTCTCTATTTTTAAGCTACCTAATTACAGGAAAATTTCATAATCAAACATAAAAAAGGTTTATAACCCTACTTTCTATTCCCTACTGCATTTTTTAAGCTAGTTAAGACAGTAAAATTTACTCAAAAATAGTTTTCGGGTAAGTGCAATCAAGCCAGTAGAAGGAAGTCGATGCCTGATAAAAATGGTAAAAATAATTTGATATCTCTAGCGATCCAAGCTTAGTTGTAATTTTCTATGAATCGTTCCGCCTGCCTCATCTTCAATCCAGTAGCGGGTCAAGGTGACCCAGAATTAGAACTGGCAGAAATTCGAGCAATATTAGAGCCAGAAATCGATTTAGATATTTATCTAACAACGGAAGAAATTGGTGCAGACGCGTTGGCGTATGCAGCAGTAGAGCGAGGGGTAGATGCGATAATCGCTTCTGGGGGAGATGGCACTCTCTCGGCAGCAGCGGCCGCAATAGTGGGTAGTGATATTCCATTTGGGATAATTTCCCGAGGTACAGCAAACGCTTTTGCCACAGCTTTAGGAATTCCTGACACGATCGCATCTGCATGTCAGACAATTTTGCACGGAGGAACCCGCAATGTAGATGTAGCCTATTGCAACAATCTTCCAATGGTATTACTAGTAGGCGTTGGTTTTGAAGCTGAAACTGTAGAACTCGCAGACCGAGAAGCCAAGAATCGTTTTGGAATGATGGCTTACGTCCTCGCAGGACTTCAGCAACTAAGAAACTTAAAGAACTTTGATGTTGAAATTGAAACCGAAGACAGAATAATTAAAACAAGTGCTTGTGCAGTAACGGTGGCAAATGCCGCGCCTGCCACTTCAGTTTTAGCACAGGGGCCAGCAGGGATCATTTTTGATGACGGGTTACTAGATTTAACGATTGTAGCTCCAACTACAAAAGCTGGAGCGATCGCTGCTACATTCCATCTGTTTCAAACAGCTTCTACAGGTAACGCAGCAGAACGCAATGACATTGGTTACCTGCGATCCAAACAATTTAAAATTACTACAGACCCACCCCAAAAAGTTGTTTTGGATGGCGAAATCATTGGCACAACACCAATAGAAGTTAAGTGTGTAGAAGCAGGCTTAAAAATTTTTGTGCCACTAGTAGAAGAAGTAGAGCCAACAGAAAAACTAGAGGGACTCCCCAACTTGATTATTGAGATGAAAAATCCAGTCGAAGAGTGAGGGTATGGCATTAGGAAGTGTTGACTGTTGACTGTTGAACCAGAATTTATGATTTGCCTTTTTGCCCCCCCCTGCTCCCTTACAATTGAAGATTCAGGAGTTAGATTGCATTGAAACTAGTATCCGATCCACCTATTGCTAAAAAAATTCGCAAAATGAATCAACGGGTACGATGGCAAGACCCGTTGATTGTAGAACGCAGCATCGACCAAACTCGATTAGTGCTAAATGATGGCCAAGCAGAGGATTCAGAGTTTTCGTTTCTAGTTGTAGGTGATAGTGGTTCTGGAAGGCATGGGGGACAGAATCCCCAGCGACAGGTAGCCGAACTGATGCTCCCCCATCACAATGAATGTCGTTTTATGCTACATACCGGGGATGTAATCTATTTAGTGGGGTCGAGTGAGTACTACCAGCAGAACTTCATTGAACCTTACCGAGAGTTTCTCTTGAGTGGAGAGCATCCCAGACAAATTGCTTACGACCAGATGGTTTTTAAGCTGCCGATTTTACCTGTACTGGGAAATCATGATTATTATGACTTACCGATTTTCTTAGGCTTAGTATCTGTGACAACATTACCTATTCGTAAGCTGTTGCGATCGCGGTTAGATTTAGATGTAGGTTTGCATGGCTCAGATACGGGTGATGCCTACGCACGGGCGTTTTTAGACTATCTCAAAGCGTTTAGGCTTCCAGGAGAGTTAGACGATCATTTGAATCGCTACTATACTGCTAAGACACACACAGGTCGTTGTCTTTCTTATCAACCAGGGCACTTCACCCGCCTCCCCAATCGCTACTATACTTTTCGCTATGGCGGTATTGACTTTTTTGCCTTGGATTCTAATACATTTAACGATCCACCACCCCTGCCAAAAACAAGGCAAGGTGAAGCCGACCGTCAAGTCTTGGAAAAACGTCGCCAGGATTTAGAGCAAGAAAAGCTGCAAATCATGGAAAGCTCAACTAAGCTCAATCCCGAAAACCCGATCGAAGTCGATGAGTTAGAGGACTTCCAAGCCAAGCTGTCGCAAATTGAAGAAATTATTGTTGATATTGATAAGCAACTAGCCACAGACCGACCAACCGAGACTGATATTGAACAACTCGATTGGCTCAAGCAGAGATTAATTGAATCTTGGAACACAGAGGAAGTTCGGGGACGAGTGGTTTATTTCCACCATCCTCCTTATGTGACTGAGGCGACGAAGTGGCAACAGGCACAAACTTTGACGATTCGCAACCACCTACGTGATGTTCTTGATGGAGTAGCTCAACAAATAGGTTCTCTCAATCAGGGGCGTCCTTTAATAGATTTGGTATTAAATGGACACGCCCACTGTCTAGAATATCTCCAAACAACGGATACAGGACACGGTGATTCTCATATCCACTGGCTTGTTTGTGGTGGTAGCGGATTTAGTCTGCGACGCCAGCGAATTGAAGGAGCAGATTTGATGGAGGAGAATAAATTAGTAGCGCGATCGCATTTGTTCATTGGCCGCAACGGTTACCGTTCTCAGAAACGACGGCCTTATTCAGGTTTACGCATTGATGTCAAAGGCGAAGGTCATCCCAAGTTTATTGTTCGTCCCTTGGTTGCCGAATGGTATCAACGACAATGGCATAATAGCGAACTTGAACCGTTGATCGTTTCAGGAATGGGGGATTGAAGTATTGACTGTTGAGCAGAACTAGAGACGCTACGGCTTTGTGCTTTCCACATTCTCCATTCACCGATCTACCGATCCCATCACAACATCAATACTTCCCAGGATGACAAAAATATCTGCTACTTTTTGACCTCGAATTAATTGAGGTAAAACTTGTAAATTATTGAAATCGGCTGGACGAATTTTCCAACGCCAAGGGAAAATGCGATCGTCTCCAATAATATAGATTCCTAATTCTCCTCTTCCTGATTCCACACGGACATAGTTTTCGCCCTGAGGAATTTTAAATGTGGGCGCGACTTTTTTGGCAATGAATTGGTAATCAAACCCGTTCCACTCAGATTTAGTACCTGCTACCATGCGTTGAGCTTCTAAATTTTCATATGCACCACCAGGTAATCCCTCAAGTGCTTGCTGAATAATCTTAACTGACTCACGCATCTCTCCAATTCTGACGAGATACCTGGCAAAACAATCTCCTGCTGTATCCCACTGTACTTCCCAGTTAAAATCGTCGTAGCATTCGTAGTGGTCAACCTTTCGTAAATCCCACTTCACGCCAGAAGCCCGTAACATCGGGCCAGATATCCCCCAATTAATTGCTTCTTCCCGACTTAAAACCCCTACACCCTCAACTCGACAGCGAAAAATTGGGTTATTAGTAATCAGTCTTTCATATTCATCAATCTTTGGTAGAAAGTAATTACAGAAGTCTTGGCATTTATCTACCCAACCGTAAGGTAAATCAGCAGCAACCCCACCCATGCGAAAATAATTATTATTGACCATCCGATAGCCTGTGGCAGCCTCAAACAAGTCGAGAATCATTTCGCGATCGCGCAAAGTGTAAAATATTGGAGTTTGTGCGCCAGTGTCTCCGACAAAAGGCCCCAACCACAACAGATGGTTGACAATTCGGGCTAACTCCAGCATGATTACCCGAATGTAGCTGGCACGTTTGGGGATCGCGATATTTGCCAGTTTCTCGACAGCATTCACTGTTACGGCTTCATTAAACATGCCGCCATAATAGTCCCATCGACTTACATAAGGTACATACATAATATTGGTACGGTTTTCAGCAATTTTTTCCATACCTCGGTGTAGGTAGCCAATCACAGGTTCACAATCAACCACATCTTCGCCATCCAAGGTGACGATAATCCGAAAGCAGCCATGCATAGAGGGGTGATGCGGGCCAAAGTTAATCGTCATTGGCTCGGTTTTGGTTTCAATTCTTACCATAAATCAAAAGTTTCCCTAATCCCTAATAATTCTAAATAAGATACTATTTGGGAAAATTTTAGAGAATTTGGAAGCTGGAATCTTGCAAATTCGTCCGATTTTTTGCAGATTTTTCCTATCTTTGTTGAATAGCTTTCGGGGTTATACCCATTAACCGCTTACAGTGAAAATTTAGATGGCTTTGGCTAGCAAAACCAACCAATTGAGCTATTTCAGCTATTGTCATTTCTCTGTTGAGCAATAATTCATAGGCTCGTTGCACCCGACAGTGAATTACATAGTTATGAGGAGTCATTGCTGTAGATTGTTTGAAAAGCTGGGAAAAATAATGGGGACTCATTGGTATTAATGCCGCCAATTCTGCTAAACCTAAATTTTGGTCAAGATGTTCTTGAATGTAGTCGATAACTTGCTGTAATTGACGCTGTGATAAACCATTTTTATATGCTTTTAATATTGGTTTGCGTGTAGAATAGTGTTCCATCAGATGTACTGATAAGGCATTTGCCATCGTCTCTGCATAAAGACGACTGCCTAAGGGATTACTTTTCAAAATGCCTTTGAGTGCTAGTCCCATTTGATAAACCAGAGGGTCAGGTGTGCTGAAGTGGGGTATAAGTTCAATTTGTTTGCTATCTGCTGTTTCGTCAATTGCACGAGCAAAAATCTCTGGTTTTATGGCGAGTAGAATAAAGTCGCCTTCAGCGTCCCAAGCCGCCTGATGACCTACATTAACAGGAGTTATAAGAATATCGCCTCCAAGTGCAGCATCACGATGTCTGCATCCATCCATTTTCCGTTCGGCATGAATTACCCGCGCTCCATGAGTGAAAATAAGTAGAGAGTGCCATTGGGGAGTGGAAACTTCAGGAAATGCACAAGCAGGTTGACACATGTATGCAAGTGAAATTCCATGCCAACCTGCTTGAATACTCGTGAGAATTGGTAGACGTGGGAATAGTGGGAGTAGATCATCTTCTTTAGTGACAACTAAAGGCTTTATTTCTGACATAGGTTGCCATAAATTCTTCTAAACCCAATCTATCAAAAACTAAGAAATCCGAAAAAGGGACTGGAGATTAACTAATATTATGTGCAGTTGAAAACTTATTATTTAGACTTAAGCAATAATCATAAATATTGTTGTACAGCTACTGATTAATTTAACCATAAAAACAGAGACGTAACCATTACGTCTCTACAAACTTTCTCGTTAGCCTTTATTACGTGTAATTGTACCCAGGAAAAAATAATGGTTTTTAACAGCTATCAGTTATTAGTTGTCAGTTTCGTCACTTGGTCTAAAGTTCCACACAAAATTTGGTGGTAAACGTTGGTGTGAGGTAATACCACACCAGACGCCTGTTTATTGTTCACTGATTTTATTAAATTGCTCCTGGCCCTCTACCGCGCTGGTCACCTTTTTCTGTCAACTTACCTTCTTCATCATCCTGGTTAACTTCTGCAAGTTCTTCAACACGTTCTGCTGTATCTTCTACTGCTTCTTGACGTGCATCACCCGGTGTTTCGTAGTACATTTCAGGTTCAACTGCATAGTTATTTAACAAACCTTCTTTGTCTACAGTGTAACCGTCAGTAGTACGTATACTTTCGGCATCAGTTTGGTCATCGGTAGGTGAACTTGCTTCTCTTTCTTCTGTAGGAACTGTTTTGTACTTATCTCCTTCTCTTTCTCTCCGAGCAGCTGTTTCAGCGGGGATAATACCGCGATCGTATGTATCTTCTTCTGCGCGTTCGGATGAATCTATACCTTTTTTAGCTGCTTCAGCCATAAATAATGTCCTCATTAAAAAATGTATTAAATAACATTCGAGAACTAGAGTAGGCTGGTTTTCAGTTACAATCTACTATCTTGAGAAGTGATTTAAGTTTGGATATATATACT
The DNA here is from genome assembly GCA_029379225.1 of Nostoc sp. S4. GTDB lineage: Bacteria > Cyanobacteriota > Cyanobacteriia > Cyanobacteriales > Nostocaceae > Nostoc. Next base: position 240,859 of record JAQYWR010000004.1, read on the forward strand.
TTTCTCTATCTTTAGATGTATTTAAAAGATTAATATTAAAACTAATTCAATAATTTTAATTTACATAGATTAAATAAAATAAACATTTTAGCTAACACTATTTTTTCATCAAGTAAGGCCAAATTTTTTGATTTATAGCAGTTTTCATTTAAATTAGCTACGCAGGTAGATTTGTAGCAACTGTTTTAAAAGTCAAGCGAGGTTATAACTATAGACGATTCTAGAAATCGACCCCTGCCTAGTCGATCGCTACTTATAAAAGGTGTAGTAAGCGAACAGAATGGTTTTTGTAATCAATAATAATTTATAGTCATTTTCATTTTGGGTGATGAAAATGGCTAAAATTTTCTCAAGGGATTCTATGCACCTAATTCTTCATTACTGCATCCAATAGCACATTAGCATCAAAACGGACGACATCGGTACAAGGTAGCCCCGTTTCTACTGTGATTTGAGCGATCGCTTCATGAGCCGCAGATTCATCTAGATGAGCTGTGTTTAGCGCTATACCTACTACAGGCACACTTGCAAAAGCACCACCAGCACTGGCGACAGTTTCATAAAGCTGGATTACTTTACGTAAAGGTGGAATTACTACATGGGGATGTTTACGTATATGAACTTGTCCGGCTCGGTGTGCCAATACCAGTTGAGTTGGTTGGGAACCGCGGATTAAGGGTAGGGTTGCTGTGGAACCAGGATGTAGCAGCGAACCTTGTCCTTCAATGTGCAGAATATCGTAGTTTTTGCCATAGCGCATCACCATCTGTTCGACAGCACCGGCGGCAAAGTCCACCCGCACAGCATCCAAAGGCACACCATCACCTTCTAGCATCACACCAGTTTGACCTGTGGCTAAGAATTTAGAATTCCATCCACGCAGTTTTGCCGCCCAATGTAATTCTAGGCTAGTTGACATTTTACCGATCGCCATATCAGTTCCCACAGTCAATACCCGCCGACACAAGAGGGTGCGTGCCATTCCACTAGCAATACCTATATTAGACGGCTCTTTCCGCACATCCCAAATTAGTTGCCCTGGTTTGAGGAGTGCGTTTAACTCTGGCATATTTGCCATCAGCGTGTGTAAACCATTGATTAGGGACATTCCAGCTTGTAGAGCATCTTTAATTTCCAGCCAGTAATCATCTGGTACGACGCCACCTCCTGGGGCTATACCTATTACCAAGACTTCTGGCTTATACTCCAAGGCTGCCGCTACTGATGCTACAATTGGCACTTCACGCTTGATACCTGTTAATTCTGGTAGGGATTTTCCAGTAGAGTCGCGATCTATAACTGCGACGATTGGGGCTTGACTATAACGTAAAATTGCTAGCCCTGTCTTGCCATCAAGCCCCCTAATTCCCTCATGAAGTAAAATAGCTATTCGTTGATTAAGTCCTAGACGCACTGTGTTGTACCCCCAAACCTGGTAATTCGTTTGGCAAAACTCTCCCTTGTTCGATCAATGCACCTGTAAAGGGGTCATTAATTAAGTTAAGGTGACTGTCTAAATCTAAATAATCAGCTAGTGGTGCTAGCTGTACTGCTGCTGTATTGGCTAACGAGCTGTCAGAATAGCAACCGAACATTACTTGTAACTTATAGGCACGAGCTACATGTACCATTCGCATTGCCTCGGTTAGTCCCCCTGATTTCATCAGTTTGATATTAATACCATCCACGTAGTTTGCTAAATCCGGAATATCAGAACTTGTAAAGCAACTTTCATCGACAAAGATGGGCAGAGGAGAATTTTGCTTGAGTTTTGCTAAGCTTGTTTCCTGCCCCCGTGGCAATGGTTGTTCTACATATTTTATACCTAAATCAGCCAGCCAATTGCACATGGCGATCGCATCTGCTAAACTCCAGCCACCGTTAGCATCAACAAAAAATTCTAGTTTTGGTGCTGCTTTTTGCACTGCTAAGAGCATTTTTCGGTCTGCTTCTATGCCATCTGGGTTACCTAGCTTGACTTTGAAAACACGCACATCCGTAAAGTTTAACCAGTCTTTTGCCCTGGCGATCGCCCCTGCTGGTGAATTAATCCCAATTGTCACAGAAGTCGGCACAATAGCGTGGCGATCGAGTCCCCAAATTTGCCATAAGGGTAACCCTACGCGCTTACCGAACCAATCGTGCATTGCCATATCCAAGGCTGCTTTCACCGCAGAAGGAACCTGGTTTTGGGTTAACACTTGCTCAATTTGCTGCCGCTGTAAGGGACTGAATGCTTGCAACAGTGGTATAACTTGCTGTAATGCGTCTTTGATTGTATCAGTTGCTTGTCGACGATCGCCCACACCGAACGGCGACGCTTCCCCCCAGCCTTCGATGCCATCTTCTGAAATTCTCACCCAGACATTTGTTGTCTGTGCCGTTGTCCCTCGACTAATAGTCAATGGGAATCTCTTATTAACTGTAAATAAATTTATATTTATTTGCATAAATATAGAGCTGATTATGTTATAGCAAAAGCCAGTGTAATTTCAAAATTTAGACTATCGGAGGTATCTGTTATACTTTTTTACATTCACTGCTTGACTCATTATTTTATTTGTTACTTAACTTATGAGCAACTTAAAAAAATGGAAAACTTTGAAATCAAAAATGCTTTTAGATGATTATTGGTGTCAGGTCAGGCAAGATGAAATAGAACTGCCCAATGGCAAAATTATCGATGATTATTTTGTCAGTATTAGACCTGACGTTGCAATGGTTTTACCTATAACTAGTAGTAGAGAAATTATTTTTGTTCGACAATACAGACACGCCGTCGGTGATTTTTTCTTAGAACTGCCAGCCGGGAATTTCGATTCTACAGAAGAGAGTGCTGAAGTAGCAGCAATCAGAGAACTTACAGAAGAAACTGGTTATATTTCCCAAGAGTTAATCAAAATAGGAACTTTATACGATAAGCCAAGCAAAGATACCAATCAAATACATTTATTTTTAGCAGAAAATGTGATAAAGGTTAGAGAACAACAACTTGATATTACAGAAGAAATTGAAATTGTATTAATTCCTGTAGAATCAGTTTTAGAAAGAATTACTCAAGGAGAAATTTCTGTTGCTGGTACTGTAGCGGCTATTTTATTAGGTTTAAATTTAATTAATTATAAAAATTAATATAGCTTTTTAAGATTTTATCAGTATATATAGGGTGGGTTACGGTTTCTGTAACACACCACCTGAAAGTTTTAGGGTGTTAGCATACCGCATAACACAATGCCAGTCTGCTCAGAAACCCACCTACGCAGCTGGCTCCCCTACGTGTATTTCAAAAATCAAATATGAGTCCTATACAACTTTTTGATATTTTGTCAGAATAAAGTTGAGAAAAATTGTGTTATCAACCTTTTTAAACAACTTTGTATAACGGTTTTTCTCAAAATTATATTCATCACTCCATCTGATTATCCATACTTTCTCTAGCTATTTCTACTTCATGAAAATGAACTATTGACCACTGGCAAAGCGATCGCAGTGGCTCAACAAGTGTTTCTCCTAAAGCTGTCAAAGAATATTCAACTGTCGGAGGTATAGTAGAATACACTTTGCGTTTTACAAGACCATCTCGCTCTAAATTGCGGAGGGTGCGGGTTAGCATTCTCTGGGAAACGTCTCCAACTTCTCTTTGCAGCTCGCCATAGCGTTTCGTCCCGTGGGAAAGTACATAAACGACTGCTGTAACCCATTTGTCACTCACGAGTTCAAGCGTTTGTCGTAAATAAGGATGCGAGTTGAGAATACTAGGATATCGATCCACTTTCAAAATTAATGGTACGTACAAATGTGTGCCTACTTGCATAACTGTCGGCTTCATTTAAAAATAAAGCCTAGAATTGCTACAAGAAAGTGTGAATGAATAACATCATAGGTGAGAGCAACGCATTTTACGAACCACTCACGCCTGATAATGCTGCTATGTTGCTAATTGACCATCAGGCTGGGTTGTTTCTAGGTGTTCACAGTATCGATCAGCAAATCCTGAAAAATAATGTGATTGGCTTGGCAAAAACGGCAAAAGCATTCAATTTACCAACTGTCTTATTTACTAGTTCTGCAAAAGGCCCCAATGGCCCTACTATTCCAGAATTAGTCGAGCTGTTTCCCGAACATAAAATTTTTGATCGCTCACCGATTAACCTGTGGAACGATTCAAACTCTCGTATGGCTGTGGAGGTGACTGGACGTAAAAAGCTGATTATGGCTGCAATCACAACCGATGTCTGTTTGGCGTTTCCGGCATTATCAGCACTCAAGGCAGGGTATGATGTTTACGCAGTGATTGATGCATCTGGAACATGGACGATTCAAGCAGAGATGGCGACTATGTTACGTCTGACACAAGCAGGAGCGATGATGACCAACTGGGTAGCGGTAGCGGCTGAATTAAAGCACGACGAAGATCGTTCCACAACACCAGCCATGAACAAAGCTTATAGTGAGCATATGGGACTTTACGACTTTCTAAGTGATATTGCTGCTGTGAATAGTTAATTAGGACTGAGGTTTTAAATGCGATCGCACAGCAGCATAGTTGCTAAATAATCATCTATACCGCCATCACGATCCATTAATACAAGTTGTTTCGACATATTAAGAAGAATAAAAAATGGATGAATTTATGCAGGCAGCAATTCAAGAAGCAAAACAAGGCAGACAAGAAGGTGGAATTCCTATTGGTTCGGTTCTTGTCAAAGATGGCAAAATTCTTGGTAAAGGACACAATAAACGCGTACAAGATGGCGATCCTATCACCCATGCCGAAATTGATTGTCTCCGCAATGCTGGAAGAGTTGGCAACTATAAAGGTACAACACTATATTCAACCTTAATGCCGTGCTATTTATGCGCTGGGGCAGTGGTACAATTTGGGATTAAAAAAGTTATCGCCGGAGAATCCAGAACTTTTCCTGGTGCCAAAGACTTTATGGTATCTCACGGTGTAGAAGTAATCGACCTCAATCTTCATGAATGCGAACAAATAATGAATGAATTTATTGAAACTAGTCCCGAACTTTGGAACGAAGATATTGGTAAGTAAAAGAGAATTGAGAATTCATAATTCTCAATTCAGCAATGCTTGAAGTTAGATGAGTAGGTTGGGTTGAGGCACAAAGAATCTACTTTTAGGTTTTGTCAAAAATCTCAATTCACTCGGCATTTATGCAAGGTCGAATTGGTTATTCTTCGGCTGCATAGAGAAGAAACCACCACAACTCTAGCCCGATTAACGCTAAACCAGCGATCGCCACACCAACTTTCAAGCTCAAAGGTTGCTGTATGTGGTAAAATTGGCTGTTTGGCTTTGAATGAACTGGCATTTCTGCTAAGGCTACGGCTGATGTTCCAGTCAGCAGAAATAAAGCAGCCAAATTTCCCCAAAGTATTTTTTTGCTGAACATTGTATTAATACCAAAGAAGGGACTGGGGATTGGGGATTTGGAATTGCACAAACTCAGATTCACCAAGACTACTCCCAATCCAAAATCTAAAATCCAAAATTCAGATAGTTTTTGGTTGAAACTTACGCAATCTTAGGGCATTACTAACAACAGAAAGCGAAGAAAGAGCCATCGCGGCTCCGGCGATAATGGGATTGAGTAACCAACCAAAGATTGGGAAGAGAATTCCAGCTGCAATGGGAATGCCAATAATGTTGTAAATAAAAGCAAAGAAGAGATTTTGCCTGATATTGTTGATAGTAGCGCGGCTGAGTTGAATAGCCGTCACGATTCCTTGTAAATCTCCAGAAATGAGAGTGATATCGCTAGCAGCGATCGCTACATCTGTTCCCGTACCAATGGCAATCCCCACATCAGCCTGTGCTAGTGCTGGCGCATCATTGATGCCATCACCTACCATTGCTACCAGGGATTGGGGATTGGGGAGTAAGAGAGACGCGGGGAGGGGGAGACGCGGTGACGCGGTGAAAGAATTGTTCGCATCATCCTGTTCCCGCGTCCTCTTCCCTATCTCCCTTTGCAGGGATTGAATAATTGCCGCTTTTCCATCAGGACGGACTTCGGCAAATACTCGTTTGATGCCAACTTGCTCGGCGATCGCTTGGGCTGTTTTCTGATTATCCCCAGTAAGCATGACTACTTGTAAACCTAACTTTTGTAGTGCTTTGACTACTGCTGTGGATGAAGGTTTAAGGGCATCGGCAATACCGATTACTGCTTGGATTTCGCCATCTACAGCAATGAAAATCACTGTTTTGCCAGCGGTTTCCCATGCATTTTTATACTGCTGGAAAGTCGTAGTGTTAATTTTGAGTTCAGCCAACCAGCGTTGGCTACCAATTTGCACCAAGCGATCGTCAACAACTGCTTGCACGCCACTACCTGCAATTGCTTGAAAGTTCTTCGCCTGTGTTAAAGTCACCTCTTGAGACTCGGCATATCTGACAACAGCTGAAGCTAAGGGATGTTCCGAATTTCGTTCTACCGTTGCTGCTAATTGTAAAAGCTTGAGTTCGTTACCATTGGCTGTGCCGTTGACAGTAATAAAATCTGTAACCGTAGGTTTACCCACAGTTAAAGTACCAGTTTTATCTAAAACGATGGTTTGAATTTTGTGTGCCAATTCTAAGCTGTCTGCGCCTTTAATCAAAATCCCATTTTCTGCACCTTTGCCGGTTCCCACCATTACAGAAGTTGGGGTAGCTAAACCCAAAGCACAAGGACAAGCGATAATCAATACACCTACCATTGTCATTGTTGCTAAGGTGAGGTTGCCTGTAAAGCTAAACCAAATGACAAAAGTGGCGATCGCAATGGCAATCACAGCTGGTACAAACCATCCCGTGACTCGATCTGCTAAGCGCTGAATTGGTGCTTTGGAACCTTGTGCTTGTTGCACTAATTTGACGATTTGAGCCAGAAACGTATCTTTGCCGACTCGTGTTACCCGAAACTGAAATGCACCTGCACCGTTTATTGTCGCCCCAATCACCTCATCTCCCGGTTGCTTTTTCACAGGCAAACTTTCACCCGTCACCATCGCTTCATCTACCGTAGAAACACCTGCAATAATTTCGCCATCTACTGAAATCTTTTCACCAGGACGTACCAAAATCACATCGTTGATTCTGACTTCGGCAATGGGAACATCGATTTCTACACCATCACGGATGACTCTGGCATCTCTGGCTTGGAGTCCCATAAGTTTGCGGATAGCTTCAGAAGTTTGTCCCTTGGCACGGTTTTCCAATAATCGCCCCAACAAAATTAAGGTAATGACAATGACGGCAACTTCATAATAAACATGACCAATCAAGCCCTGAGCAATAAAAAATCCCGGGAAAACAGTAATAAACAAAGAATATAGATATGCCGCACTTGTACCCAAACTAATCAGCGTGTCCATTGTCGCCGTATGGCGCTTGAAAGCTTTCCAGCCATTGTGGTAAAAAGAGCCACCACACCAAAACACAACCGGTGTTGTCAGCACCAGCTGTAGCCAAGGATTCTCCAGGAAACTGGGAATCAAAGGCAAATTTACTCCACTCATCATGGGTAGCGATCCCAAAAATAGGAAACTGCTAATTACACCTCCCACTATTACTTTCCGGGATAGTTCGCGTTGTTTTGCTTGTCTAGTTGCTATCTCCAGATCGTTTTCTTGAGACAGCATTTCTTCTGGGAGTGAGTAGCAAGAGTAACCCGCAGCCGCGATCGCCGCTTGGATTTTCTCTAAATTAGTGAGAGAGCGATCGTAATTGATGGCGGCTTGCTCTGCTGCAAAATTAACGTTGCAGTCAATCACCCCGCGAACCGAGCGAATCGCCTTTTCGACGTTGTTGGCACAAGCAGCGCAGCTCATACCTCGAAGTTTGAGTGTGAGAGTATCCATATTGGGGATTGGGGACTAGTGACTGGGGATTTGGGACTAGGGATTAGGTCTTGAGAATTAGGTAACAGTTTTGCCAGTACCCAATACCTAGTACCCAGTCCCCAGTCCCCGTTTACGCGACTGGATAGCCAGCAGCAGCTAAGGCTTCCTTAATCGCTGTTTCTGATGCTTGAGTTTCTACGCTGACAAGCTTGGTTGTTGGATCGGCTTGAACGCTAGCATTGGCATCGACCGCCTGAAGTGCTTTGGTAATTGTACTTGCACAAGCAGAACAAGCCATGTTGGGAACTGTGAGTTGGAAAGTCATAGATTTACGGGATAAAATGAACAACCTCGCCACGCCAAGCTGCATGACTGGGACATATACCTTGCACCTCAGAAATTTCTGATTTCTGGCTGAAGAATCGCCTTGAATTTATCCTAGACTCTCCACTTGGGTGGAGAGTCTAGAGATTTTTTAAAAGTTTCAAAAATACAATGCACTACAAAAACTTGTCACCAGATGAAACTGTGTGCTATTAAGGTGATATATCCGTTGTTTTCCCCACAATTCTGGGAAAACGACCCCCCGCACCAACACGAGACGCGGCTGCTGAACCAAGTCTCCTTACCTCTTCACAACCAAGAGTCTTTTTTTAAGACTCGATTTTGGAGTTTTCATGCAGCCAAAAAATTTAAAACGTCTCCTGCGTGCCTTAGGACGGCAGGGTTTGGATGTAACTTACAACAATCAAACTTATTCTGTCTGTCTAGCTAATTCTCCTGATGCTCCTGTAGCAGAAGTACTACTACCCGAAGGTTTCCCCGTAGAAGCTAAGGCACTCAAGCAGTTAGCGAATTTGGCAAGTGTTAGCCACCCGTCGGGCGGATGCGTGTGCCGTGCCTGTGCTACGCCTGATTTTCATCCTGGCGATGCAGGGGTCGCTATTGGTTCAGTCGTCGAAACTGTAAATCAGGTAATCCCTAGTGCTGTCGGTTCTGACATCAATTGTGGGATGCGCCTGCATGTAGCTGATTTGACAATTGAGGAATTTCTTGCAAAGCGCGACCAATTTGTAGAACGCATGAAGGGGGATTACTTCTTCGGTACGCGTGATGTAACGATGACTGCTCAAGCAATGCAAGCGTTATTTCAGTACGGAGTTCCTGGTTGGTTAGATGCCATGTTAAATCAGCCTATGGGGAGTGTAGTTAAGTCAGATTTAGAACAACTTGCCGAAGAAAGCGATGCCATCTTCTTAGGTGGTTCAATGGATGGTAACTGGAAACTTGCGCCTGAAGAATTGGTTCCCGATGCTGGACTGGTGCGCGATGGCGGACTGGCAACCATCGGCGGCGGCAATCATTTTGTAGAAGTGCAGCGAGTTGATAAAGTCGAGAATCGCGCACTTGCTCACACCTGGGGAGTGCGCGAGGGACAGCTGGCTTTTATGATTCACTCTGGTTCTCGAAATGTGGGTAAGTACATCGGGGGAATGTGGCGAGATAAAGCCAAGGCAGCTTGGCCAAAAAATTTGAAATACCCAGATTCTCAGATTTTTCCTCTTTCAACTTCTTACGATCCCGAACTAGTTGCGAGTTACCTGCAAGCTGAAGCAACAGCCGCTAACTATGGCTTTATCAATCGCCTACTATTAGCAGAATTGCTACGTCTGCGTTTGCGAGAAATATACAAAGATGTGGAAGCACCTCTAATTTATGACTTACCCCACAACATCACTTTGCCACAAGGTGAAGGATGGGTAACACGTAAAGGCGCTTGTCCTGCATATCCAGGGCAACCAGTGATTATCCCTGGTTCAATGGGTGCTTACTCTTATTTAATGGTGGGCAGAGGTAATCCAGCATTTTGTAATTCGGCTTCACATGGGGCAGGAAGAATTCGTTCTCGTTTTGACCTCAATCGCAGAGGTGCATCTCAATGTGAGGCAGAATTGGGATTAACTAAAGTAGACTGCATCACCTTACGTGAAGAACGCCGCATTGAAGAAGCACCCGCAGCTTACAAACCGATTCAGTCTGTGATTGATGTCCAGGTTGCGGCAGGAATGGTTGATGTTGTGGCGCAGTTGAGTCCGGTGTTGACGTTTAAAGCCTAAAGCCTTTAATTTATAAAGTTTCTTGGGAAAGGGTAGTAATTATGTCTGGTAGTGGACGATCGCCATTGTTTTCTTCTGGAGTTTCCCTGCCTAAGGATGTTTCTTTGACTAACCGATAAACATCGGCTGCTCCTTGAAAAATCTGCTCTGTCAAATTTAAGGCCTCAAAGGTGTCTGCAATCTCTTCCATTTCTCCCACCCATCGATGTGCTTTTGGTGTCATGGATGGCAGGGAACGAGTAAGTATTTTTGCTAGCTCTGGCTGGCTACTGGACACTTCATCCCATAGTTCTTGGTCTAAATCTAAACGATGGGCTGCAATCAGCAATTCTGTACCGATCGCTGTTAATCCTTTTGTCAGTGCTGCGTAGCACATTTTTAACCCAGAAGCTTGACCAATTTCATCGCCAATTACCCGCACATCTAATCCATAGTCTCGTAATTGTTCGAGTTCAATTGCCTGTTTTCCGGATGCATAGATGCGGGTGCGATTGGGAACTCGTGGAGGCGAGCCAATGATTGATGCATCGACAAATTGCCCGCCGTTTGATTCAATTATTTGGGCAATATTTCTAACCTTTTGGGGTGCGATCGCATTGGCATCCACATATAAAATCCTTTTCCCAGCGCTGCCTATTGCTTGAGCTACTTTTTCTGCTGCCTCTATGGCGGCGGCGGGAACTAGCACTGACAGCACCACATCAGATTCAATCGCTAATTGTTTGAGCGAACCGACATCCTCGATGTTGGCGGCGGCGGCTAATTGTCGAGTGCGATCGCTTCGCTCTTCCAACGCCGCAATCGTCTTCAATCCATGTTGATTGAGTAGGGTGGCGATCGCCTGCCCCATGTCGCCCGGACTTAAAATACCAACAGTTTGAATTTGCATGGCAAACTTGATTTCAAATTCCTGCTCAAAGACTACTGATGTGCTTTGTTTTATCTAGGCACTCAGTATTCCTTATTTAATATGGGTGGGAGATTGAGTTATGAAACATAATACAGTAATATCATGTCCGCCTAATTAGCCATAATTCCCGCATCTGTGCAAAAACCAGGAAGACCTCTTTCCCCTGCTTTACGCTATTCCTTATCGTACCCGTGCAGCTTACCAATGGTCTGTAGAATCATCTGTGTACGTCGGTGAGAATCATCGCCGAAAAGGAGTTGCCAAAGCCTTGTGTATGACGCTGTTTAAGTTACTGCATTTTATAATGTTATGGCTGCGATCGCTTTACCCAATCAACCCAGTGTGGCTATACATGAAGCTGTTGGTTTTTTGCCTAAAGTTGTCTTGTGTCGAGTTGGCTATAAATTTTGTCAGTGGCATGATATAGGTTTTTGGCAATTATCTTTAGAGTAATAAAGGTTTGGGGCTATTTTGACCGTGAGATTAAAATCCTGATTTTTAGGAACATCAAGAGGAACAGCAACTTCCAGTACAATCTGCCCTTTTGCTCTGCCTTGTGCAAGTCCTTTCTTACTGAGAAGCCTGATACCAATCCGTGCATCTGAGGAAGTGACCAAAGTTGCAAAATCGATCCCATCTTCGATCGCAGTAATACGGCGTGTTTTACCCTGATGAATACTATCCCCTCCAACGACTTTTTCAATAAATGTTTGTAACCATTCATGTTTAGCACATCCGGATGTCTCGATTCCTACCCATCCATCTGCTCCATAAATCACTGTACATACAGCAATGGTTATGATATCAATTAATTTATGCCGTTTGGTGCGATCTATTCGTGGATTTTCTATTCCTCAAAAATAGTCAGCAATCGTGATTTTTGGTTTGAGTTTCACGCTTCGTGTGTCCTCATTCTACTTTGAGATGAGAATATCTTTTTTAGCGATCGCGGCTAAAGAATCCCCATGTTCTCGACAAGCCAGAATAGTTGCCCAAGTGGCAATCTAGGCTGTGTGTAGACGCTTTGCGGCTTGTCGTTAGCAACCCATGTGCGGGGCGCACCTTCAGGATGGAACAAAGCTAGAGCGTAAGTGAGTATTTATGCTTGACTAAAAACAGCTTTGTTAGGAGACATCGCCCCCCTTGCATTTGCACTGGGCTTTTCATATCTCGGTCAGTTCTCCAATGCGTTGAACCAGCATATTTTCATCAGTTCGTCACAGCTAATTCCAGCTTGACATCTCCTTTTTTACCCAGGGGTATAATTGTCGGCACCAACGAATCTGCTTCGACCAATAGAATACTTTGTTCTAAAAAGGGAGTCCAATTTTGCCCAGATAAAGGTTCAGATGCCACAAGAACTCCGTTGAAATTTTCCTGCTGATTACCAGACCAATAAAGAGTAGGTGCTTGTGTACCATAAGCATAGCGGACTGCGGCAATCACTTGACCATCGCTAACAATCATATTGGCACTAAAATTGGTATCGTACTTTTGAGCTAAATCAGTCAATTGTTGCAGCGTCATGCTTAGGGCTGACAAAAGATTGCTATCTGGAGATGACTGCCACATTTCTACTAACAAAGCAAAGATATGCTCTGAGTCTGTCATACCTTTAATTAGATGGTATGTTGAATCAGAAAGACTATCACGTATCGGTCTATAGAGAGTTTGTTGAAAGCTGGATATTTCACCATTATGAACAAACAAAAGCTTCCCACTGCGAAATGGCTGACAGTTACTAATGTCAAGTGCTTCGCCTATTCCTGCTAATCGAGCATAACCTACGGTACAATGAGACTGTACATATTGACTTAATTCTTGCAAATTTGTATCGTTCCACAGTGGAATAGTGTTACGGTAAATAAACGATTTCCCCGCTTCATCGTACCAGCCTATACCAACACCATCGGCACATACTACTCCAGACTTCAATTCTTGAGGATTATAACTTTGTTGAGCAAGAGAGTGTTCTGGTTTATATAGCAATTCCTCTAATAAAATACTCTTGCCAAGATATCCAATTAATCTACACATAGAAAAATGATGTAAAAGTCAGCAAATTTAGCTAAAAACTTCATCTCAATTGTCCGAATTTAGCTATTGTTAACTCTTATTAGTTTAACAATCAATTTATATATTGTGTAGGCATTAACCATGACTAAAGTCATGAATATATTTATAACTTTAGCTAGAAGATATTTATTGAATAACCAGATTTTTTAATATTAAATCTCTCCAAACTTGCTAAATGTTTTTACTACTCAATATGAATATATCGAGTAGACATCTGTTAGCAATATTCAGAAAAATAGCAATTATTATATTTACTTTATGCTCAACGAAAACTATTGCTCCCTTGTGCTTTGTACCAAGCCATAATACGCCGATTACTGATTACCGATAGCCCCCTCAACTGTTTCCTTAAGAGCTTTTCGAGCCAACTTGACATAAGTTTTGACTGTCTCAAGTTTCATCTCCAAATCAAGTGCGATCGCGGCTAAAGAGTCCCCGTGTTCTCGACGTGCCAGAACAGTTGCCCAGGGAGCAGCAATTCTATCTGTGCATAGACGCTTCTTCGGCTTGTCGCGCTTACATCGCCTCCCTTGCGTTTACGTTGGGCAGTAAATATCTGGGTCAAGCTCTTTACCACTTTATATAAGCCAGAATTATCAATTGCCTTGTGTAGAGAATTTTTTGACGGTTGAAAGATAAGTTTGACTTAACCGATCCAAAAACGCTGCGGCTATTCACGAAGTTATCGGGATTTGGGAGAATGGTTAGTGTCCGTAATATACCGTGTACACCGGACACTACCCCTGAAATTAAATGAGGCCACCGCTCCCCATTCGCAAAGCCAATAAGCATTATAGGTCTAGAGAATACCTTACACCAAGCGAGGTGCGATCGCGGTATATTAGGTCATTAATTACCAGATCTGTTGGTGCAACAGTTTGGGCATCACATAGTGTTAATGGTGATTCTTGAATTGTGTCGCCAATTCCTCGCCAAACATTGATAATGGCAAACCGTTGTTGTAATAAGCGTATGACTGATAGCTGCCATTAGAACGGAGGACACCTGATGGTGGTTCATAAGCGTAGCTGAAAAGCTGGTCTGTAGTTGGCAGCAGGTAACTAAGGTTAGCCTCTACAAATGGCAAATCCTCAAAAATCAGTCTGTCTAGAACTTGGTTATTTAAGCTCATAAGTCATACCATTTGTAACTTTGTCCGTTCCTCTGGTTTATTGAGGTTGCAAACTGCTGTTTTACATCTAGCCGTGAGTGGCAACCATCTCCGCAGTTTCCTAGACCGGGACAATTTGGCTATCATCCGGGGCTTAGCTGTTGCGGATTTGTTACCAAAGGTCGTTACACTACGACTGAAGCTAAAAGGCGATCGCTAATTACCAGGATGTGAATAACTTAGCTGTATAGTACTCGCCCCTTTATAAAATACTGTTTGTCTATCTATTTTAAGGTGTTTTTTTTCGGAGTATTACATAGCTCTCAGTAAAATTCAAGTCCTTAAACAACAAATATATGATTGTTTTAACTTCTGTAAAACTAATAATTAGCTAAGCTAAATATACTTCAATTATTATAGGCATCATTATATAAACGATAAAAAAGACTAGGCATGTGAAGAGACAAAAAAGATGGAAAAAAACTTTTTGCTCATCTGACTTGTCTTTGCCAGTTATTTTTGATAGATAATCTAGGCGCTCGCTTTTTACCTTTAACTGGACAATAAGTGTACAGACAACAATGCGATCGTTGCACTTTACAGGCAAACAAAAACCCCCGGTCTAGTTAACACCAGGGGTATCCATCTTTATTCCCTGATACTACAATCGCATCTGTCAGGCTATGATACATAGGCACTCATGCAATAAAAGCATAACGTTGATGATGATTTTGCAATCTATTTCAGAAAAAAGGCTTAGCTAAGTGCTAAACCTGCATATATAGCATATTTCAAGTGCATGAGGTACAAATTGACTGGTTTTGAGGCAGGAGGCAGAGGGCAGTTCTTGCAGGAGGGAGAAGAAGAATTTTTATTTTTAATTCTCTAGTTGTGTACCTCATTTAGTTGCAAACTGCTGTATTTAGTGCTTAAAAAGACATCCAGATTCATCTAGACTTACTGTTGCTTTTGTTCATCTTCCTATGGGCTGTGTCCAAGTATTATAAAAACTGATAGATAACTACTTAATAAGTTATAATAAAAGGCTTGGCTAAACCAAGCCCCTATATATACCAAGCATTTACTACACCAAGATTAATTTAGACTTACTCTTACTTTAGTTCATCTTCCTATGGGCTGTGTCCAAATATTGCAAAGTTTGATATATCATTTTCTGCTTATTAATAAAAAAGGTTTGGCTTTAAACCAAACCTAAATAATTGCTGTGCTTAACAACGTACTAAATTAATTTAGTTGTACTATGTTTACAGATCATCATCCTAAAGGATGTGTCTAAATTTGAGAAAATTTGATATTTAATTATTTGGTCAAAATATTGACTTATTTATTTTAAGTATATATAAAAATGTACAATTAAAGTATCTTAAGTATTTGAAAAGTTGACTGTCTCAAAACTGATATTAGTTTCCAGACCTACTTGCCCAAATTGTGGTTATTAACATACTGTCAAAAATGGCAATATTTATAATCAAAAACCAAAATATCAGTGTCAAAACTGAAAAATAAAGTTTAGAGAAAATCCCACTAATAAAGATAATATAGAACTGATTGATAGAGTTTTATATGAGTTGATACCTCTTGCATGTATTGCTCGTGATGCTTGTATTCAAGAGACTTGGTTACAAAAATATGTCAAGAATAAATATGCTCATGTGACTCATTAAGTAGCTGACTTTTGCCGTTAAGTCTTGAAAGGCTTACAGGTAAAGGATTTAAGCAACAG